>NZGL01000018.1 GCA_002690945.1 Gammaproteobacteria bacterium
ATTCTGCTCCACACTGATTTTAGACATGCTAAGAGATAGATATTTAATGGNTACCNTNANATGGAGCGACCATCGAGAATCGAACTCGAATCTAAGCCTTGGCAAGGCCTCGTAATAGCCGTTATACTATGGTCGCAAACGAGCTAAATAATATACAATCTTTTAGTTTTCTTGTCTAAGTTAATTCANNNTAAGTGTTACAATTTATCNTTAATGAAACTAGTAAATNTTCTCTTTTTGTTCATATTCTCTAACTTAGTTANTGCAGAGGTTGAGTACAAAATAGGTTTAGGTTCCTGTAACAACCAAAATTACCCTACACCTGCATGGGATGCACTTGAAGAAGAGAACTTAGATACATTCTTCTTTTTAGGCGATAACGTATATGGTGACACTCCTAGTGGAGAATTAGACTATTTGAGGCAATCCTATGAGCTATTTGACACAGTTATGCCAGCTTGGCTTAAGAAGACTGAGCTTCTAGTTATTTGGGATGATCATGACTTTGGTTTNAATGATGGAGGGGCTTCATATAAATATAGAGCTCAATCACAAGAATTGTTTAATGATTTTTGGAACATCCCTGCTGCAGATACTAGAAGATCAAGAGAAGGTATATATTTTAGTACTGTAAAAACAATATCTGATAAAACAGTGCTCATTGTGGGNCTCGATACCAGATATTTTAGAAGTGACTTAGTTAAAAAAGATGGAGCATATCAAAAAAATACTACCCCTACTTCAACAATCTTAGGCACAGAGCAATGGAATTGGCTACAAGATGAGCTTTCACAACCACATGATGTATTAATATTAGCGACATCAATTCAATTGTTGCCGACTGAACATAGGTTTGAAAAGTGGTCGAATTTTCCAAATGAAAGAACGAAGCTAATTTCTATGTTGGAAAGACTAGATTCAACAGTATTGATAGTTAGTGGAGATAGACATCGTGGAGGAATTTATAAAAAAGGAGATTTAATTGAGATTACTGCTTCATCACTAAATCGTGGTCTGCCTCCTTATCCAGAGACAGATACTCTGTTACTTGGTGAAACACATACAGTCCATAATTATGGTCTGATTGAATTTACTAGCTCAAATATGAGTGTTGTATTGAAAGATGAAGAGAAGAATCTTCTTGAATTTATAGAAATCCCTTTTAAATAGTTACAGAAAAGACATTCTTGTAGTTATAATAAGCCTTTATGAGTAAACCAACAGTTAAAGAAGTCCATGAAGCTGTAAGAAAACTACTTTTATGGGCTGGAGATGACCCTGATAGAGAAGGATTAATAGGCACACCTGATAGGGTTGCTAGAG
Source organism: Gammaproteobacteria bacterium (assembly GCA_002690945.1). Taxonomy (GTDB): domain Bacteria; phylum Pseudomonadota; class Gammaproteobacteria; order Magnimaribacterales; family TMED112; genus TMED112. Next base: position 1,324 of record NZGL01000018.1, read on the forward strand.
CTTATAAAGAATTCTTTGCCGGCTATGAACAGGATCCTGAAGAAATCTTAAGAACAACATTTGAAGAAGTAGAGGGTTACGATGAGATGGTATTAGTTAAGGATATTGGTGTAGAGTCTCATTGNGAACATCACATGGTGCCAATTATAGGAAGAGCACATATAGCATACATACCAAATAATAGAGTTGTAGGTATAAGTAAATTAGCAAGAGTTGTTGATATATTTNCAAAGAGATTACAGATACAAGAAAAAATGACTGCACAAATTGCAAATTCCATTGAAAATGTCCTTAAGCCAAAAGGCATAGCCGTTGTAATAGATGCATCGCATCAGTGCATGACAACTCGCGGAGTAAACAAGCCTGAATCTTCAACAGTAACTAGCGCTATGCGTGGTGTTTTTAATGACAATCCAAGAACAAGAAATGAATTTTTAAGTTTCATTAATTTGCCAAAATTCTAAGACACTTGAAGCCATTAGTTCTTGCATCATCATCAACGATTCGAAGAGAAATTATTTCAAAATACGATGTTCCTGTTATCTGTAAAACCCCCTCTATAAATGAAGCTGAGGTAAAAGAAAATTCTACTTTAACTGATCCAATAAAATTAAGTTGTTTTTTAGCCGAGGCTAAGGCACAAAGCCTATCAACTAAGTACCCGGAGAATATCATTTTAGGTTGTGACCAGATATGCGTCTTCAATAATGATATTTTTGAGAAACCATTAACAAAAGCTAAAGCAATTGAAAATTTAAAAATACTGTCAGGTAAAACACATCANCTAGTAGGNTCTTATGTTTTTGTCAGNAATAAGGANGTAATTAGTAACTACACGGCCATATGCNCTCTAACTATGAGAAATTTAACTGATATCGAAATAATTAATTATGTAGAGCTTGATAACCCCTTAAATTCTTGTGCATCCTATAAGTTTGAAGAAAATGGATATAAACTTCATAAGGAAGTTATTGGGAGCCTTGAGGCAATCAATGGTTTACCATTTAAACAATTAAAAGATCAAATAAATGAGTACTTATAAAGTAGTGAANACATATGGCCATGACAAGGGTTTNTCTTGNGCTTTCAGNCAGTGGTCAGCAGATTCTCACTGCAGNTATATTCATGGNTATAGTCTAGGATTTATCATNACTTTANGCGCNNATNAACTANATNANAAAAATTGGGTNTACGATTTTGGTAATTTTAGTTTTCTNGAAAACTGGTTACGNGATCATTTTGACCANACCCTTNTAGTTGCGNTNAATGATCCTNATATTGANGAANTAAAATCATTGGAAAANAACAAAATTGCAAAAATTGTAGAAGTNNCTGAAATAAGTTGTGAGAGGTTTGCAGAAATGACTTTTAANTTTTTAGATAATCATTTCAAGTTAAATGACTATAATGTAAAAGTATCATCTGTAGAGGTCTCTGAACATCCAGGAAATACTGCAGGATATTACGGAGAATAAATGCTTAGAATTTACAATAGTCTTTCTAAGAAAAAGGAAGAATTCATTCCTAATGATCCCAGTCATATAAAATTCTATGCTTGTGGTCCAACTGTATATAATAAGATTCACATAGGTAATGCTAGAGCTTTTATGTCTGCTGATTTATTAGCAAAAGTATTAAAAGGTATTTATAGCAAAGTCACATATGTCTGCAATATTACCGATATTGATGACAAAATAATTGATGCTGCTAAAGAAGAAAATTTATCTATCAAAGATATTTCAACTAAGTACTTTAATCAATATCAAGATGATACAGCGCTTTTAGGTATTTCTAAACCTGATATTCAGCCCTTTGCTACTGATTATATAGATGACATGATCACTTACATTGAAAAACTCATTGCATCTGATAATGCCTATGAAAAGGATGGTAATGTACTTTTTAGAGTCTCATCATTTCCAAATTACGGCTGTCTTTCAGATAGAAAGTTAGAAGAACATGACTCTGGTTCAAGAGTTAAAGTTGAAGATTTTAAAGAAAATCCTAATGATTTTACATTATGGAAGCCCTCACTAAATGAAGATCCTGGTTGGGAATCTCCTTGGGGTCGAGGTAGGCCTGGCTGGCATCTAGAGTGCTCTGTCATGTCTGAATCAACTCTTGATATTCCTTTTGATATTCACTCAGGAGGTAATGACCTAAAGTTTCCTCATCATGATAATGAAATTGCACAGACCTGTGCTTTTCATGGCAATGATGACCCAACATCATTTGCTAAATATTGGGTTCATAATGGTTTCCTTAATCTTGAAGATGAGAAAATGTCTAAATCTTTAGGTAATGTCGTATATATAGATCAGTTACTACAAAACTATAAAGGAAATGAGGTCAGACTTGCCCTTCTCTCAACGCATTACAGACAACCTATCCCCTGGAGCGAAGATTTACTTGATCAATCTCACAATATTTACGTTAAGTTGCAATCTGCCTTCAAGGAATATGGAGTTGTTGATGGTAAATTCCATGTGAACTCAAAGGTTGCTGAAATATTATTGGATGACTTAAATACTCCATTAGCTATTAGGACAATGCAAGACTTAGTCGCCAATCCTGATGAAAACATAGAAAACGAAATAGCGACCTTTAAATATATTTTTGAGGGGTCAAATCAAGATCTTTCTTTATCTGATGTACAAGTTAATCAAATCAATGAACTTGTTAAAGAAAGAGATGATGCTAGAAATTCAGGTGATTATGAAAGAGCTGATAAAATCCGCGATAAATTGAGTAAAATGAATGTGTCCATAAAGGATGTTAATGGGAAAACTGAATGGGAAATATTGTAATTACACTTCCAGATGGTTCTAGCAAAGAACTACCAGCTGATAGTAATGGCTTAGACTTAGCTAATTCCATTGGTCCTAAACTAGCTAAGGATTCAGTTGCTGTTGTTGTAAATGGCATACAAAGAGACCTAAGTGACATATTGCCAGATAATGCTGATGTTTCGATAATTACAAAAAATTCTGATGAAGGTGTAGAAATAATGCGTCANACCTTATCTGCACAGGTATTAGCTTTAGCNGTTAAAAATCTCTATCCAGATGCAAAGTTAGCAATTGGCCCAACTATAGAAGATGGTTTTTATTATGATTTTTTTATGAATAAACCTCTATCATCTGATGATTTACCCAAGATCGAAGATGAAATGAATAAATTAATTAAATCAAAATCAAAAGTTAGTAAGTCTTATCATTCAAAGAATGAAGCTTTGAAAGTTTTTGATAATTTAGATGAAGGATTTAAAGCAGAAATAATAAATGACTCTGATCAAAAAGATGACTTCCAACTATATACACAAGATGAAACAGGATTTATTGATCTTTGTAGAGGTCCACATCTACCTAATATAGGTATGTGTGGTGAATTTAAGCTCACCAAAGTTGCAGGAGCATATTGGAGAGGTGATTCAACAAAACCAATGCTTACAAGAATTTATGGAACTGCATGGCAAACAAAAAAAGAACTCAGTTCTTATCTAGAGAAACTAAAAAAAGCAGAGGAAGTCGATCATAGAAAATTAGGAAAAGAAATGAATCTCTTTCATTTTCAAGATGAAGCTCCAGGAATGGTTTTTTGGCATCCAAAAGGATGGACTATATATACTCACCTTCAGTATTACGTTAGAGAAATGCAAAAAAGAGCTGGTTATAGAGAAGTTAATACTCCTGAAGTGGTAGATAGAAAGCTCTGGGAAACTTCAGGCCATTGGGAACAATATAGAGAAAATATGTTTATTACTGAAATAGATGACGAACATGCAAATGAAAAACGTACCAATGCATTAAAACCTATGAATTGCCCTAATCATGTACAGATCTATAACCAGGGCATTAAATCATATAGAGATCTTCCATTTAGGCTTTCTGAATTTGGTAAATGTCATCGGTATGAAGCATCAGGAACTATGCATGGTTTAATGAGAGTAAGAGGTTTTGCACAGGACGATGGTCATATATTTTGTACNGAAGATCAGATAGAAAGCGAGACAAAAAACTTTATAGACCTGCTATCAAAAATGTATAAAGATCTTGGATTTACTGATTTCAAGATTAAATTATCTACAAGACCTGATAAAAGAATTGGTACTGATGAAAGTTGGGATAAAGCAGAGAAGGCTCTTCAAGATGGAATTGAAAAATTAAAACTTGAATACACTATTGATGAAGGTGATGGAGCATTTTACGGTCCCAAACTTGATTTTGTGCTTACTGATGCAATTGCAAGAAAATGGCAGTGTGGAACATTGCAGGTCGATTTTAATTTACCTGGTAGATTTGATTCTNCATTTATAGGTGAGGATGGTACCAAACATACACCTGTGTTATTACATAGAGCTGCTCTTGGCTCTTTTGAAAGATTTATAGGAATTTTATTAGAAAGCTATGGTGGAAAATTGCCAGTATGGTTAGCGCCCACTCAAACAGTAATAGCAGCAATAACAGATGAAGCAAATAATTATGCTGTATCTCTAAATGAGAAATTACTAGAAAACGGCATTAGATCAGAACTTGATATCAGAAATGAACAAATTAGTTATAAAGTAAGAGAACATAGCCTACAGAAAATCCCATATATTATCGCAGTTGGNAAAAAAGAAGTTGCAGAAAAATCGGTTTCAGTAAGACGACTAGGCAGTGAAAAAACTGAGTCTGTATCATNGGATGATTTTGTTAAGTTAGTTATGNAAGANGCAAAAACNCCACTAGAANAATAAATGTTAAAAATTNTTAATTTCATATTTATNATTCCTATNAAGTTATATCAAATTTTGCTTTCACCTTTACTTGGTCAAAGTTGTAGATATCATCCAACATGCTCTCAATATACAATTGAAGCAATTGAAAAATATGGACCAATTAAGGGTATTTGGCTTGGATCAAAAAGAATAGCTAGATGTCACCCTTGGGGTGGTTCTGGACATGACCCAGTCCCTTAAATTTNAAACTCTATTGGTTTAGCTTGTCGCTCTAAAAGTTCTCCATCCTTCATTACCACTTTACCTCTAATTATGGTCATGACAGGATAACCTTTGACTTCTTTATTGTTATATGGAGTCCAAGCGGACTTAGATGCTTGCTCTTCATTGGTAATCTTGTGAATAAGATTAGGGTCTACAATACTAAAATCTGCATCATACCCTTNTGTTATTGCACATTTGTTTTTAATTTTATGAACTTTTTTTGGNCCATATGCCATTAGATCAACAATGCGTTCATAACTTAACTTGCCATTAGCAGCATGATCTAACATGACAGGTAATAGAGTCTGCACCCCAGGAGTGCCGCTGGGAGTGGCTGGATATATGCCAGATTTCTCTTCAAGTGTATGTGGAGCATGATCAGATGCAACTATATCTACAGTACCGTCATCTATAGCACGCCATAACGCATCCTGATGTTCTTTTTCTCTTATAGGAGGGTTTTGTTGTGCCAANGTACCTAATTCTTCATAACATTCTGGTGCATGCATTGTTAAATGATTTGGCAATACTTCTACGGTAGCAGTGTCCTTGTTATCACGTAGAAAATCCATCTCATCTGCTGTCGTAATATGCAAAACATGTATATGTCTATTATGTTTTTTTCCTAAAGTAACTACTCTTCTAGTTGCATTTAATGCACTTTCAATATTTCTCCATTTGCAATGCATTCCTACATCATTGCTATCTTTTAGAATTGTTTTCTTATTCTCATTCATTATGAATTCATCTTCAGCATGAACTGCTATTACTCTTCTACCATTAGCTACTACCGCTTCAACCTCTTTATCTGTTGCAGAAAGTAGATTTCCTGTACTTGATCCCATAAAAATCTTAATGCCACAGACTCCTGGTAATTTCTCCCATTCAGGAAGATTTGAAGAGTTTTCATNAGTGCCTCCAAAATAAAAAGCAAAATCAGTATAAGCAGTGTCTACGCCACGCTTTATTTTGTGTTCTAGGGCTTCAGGTGTTGTTGTAAGTGGATTTGTATTAGGCATCTCGAATATACCTGTTATCCCTCCTAATGCTGCCGACATCGTGCCTGTTTGAATTGTTTCTTTATGTTCGCCGCCAGGTTCTCTAAAATGACATTGAGTATCAATTAAACCGGGAAAAATAAAAAGATCTGTACAATCCAAACAATTATTTGAATCACCTATATCTCCGATAAAGGTAATTTTATCCTCTTTAATTCCAATATCGGTATTCTCTCTTCCTGACGGTAAAAATACTGTGCCATTTTTAAGAATTAGATCAAAATCGGACATAGGTAGATTATACCTGTAGATTATTAATTTCTTTTACTCTCAAAGAATTTTTTTAGTAAATTGCCAGTTTCTTCTGCGTAACAATGAGAAATAACTTCTGGAATTTTTAGATTAGAATGGCTATAGATTTTTGGTCCATTGATTACTCCTCCCCCCTTCTTGTCTTCTGCGCCAAAATACAAGCGCCTAATATGAGTCTTAGCAATTGCAGTTGCGCACATAGGGCATGGTTCAATACTTACGTAGATATCATATTTATCTAATCTATTAGTAGAGAGTTTTAACAAGGCTTCATTTAAAGCTAGCAGTTCAGCATGATCTAAAACTGAATCACCATTTACTGCTTCTGAAATTATTTTATCTGTTTTACTGTCAACAACTATAGCAGCGATAGGAATTTTATTATTTTTTAGATTCTTCTCTGAGAGATAGAGGATTCTCTCCATTAAATCTTTGGTATTATTTTTAAGCATCAACTAGAAATGGATTAGTCGCCCTTTCATGTCCTATCGTCGTATTTGGACCATGACCACAATAAACATCATAATCGTCATCAAGAGTTAACATATTGCTTTTAATTGAATCAATTAAATCTTGATGATTGCCTTGTGGCAGATCAGTCCGACCAATAGAACCATTGAATAGAACATCGCCACCAATTACTTTTTTAGCTTCATGATTGACTGCAACAATATGCCCGGGTGTATGTCCTGGACACAATAATATTTCTAGTTTTTGATTTCCAAAACTAATACTATCTTTATGATTTAACCATTTAGCTGGAATAAAATTTTTAGCTTTCATTCCATACATCTGTCCTTGTATTTCTAATGCATCAAGAAGAAATTTATCGTCTAGATGTGGTCCTATAATTTCAAGATCAAGCTCTCTAGCAAGTTCTGTAGCACCACCAGCATGATCAATATGGCCATGCGTAATAAATATGTACTGAGGCTTTAAATTAAGTTCACTGCTTACGTTCATAAGCTTTTCAATTTCGTCTCCCGGATCTACATAAATAGATTCAAGGGTAGCTGCACAATATGCTATGGGTGCATTTTGAATATATGGTGAAACTGGTGTATTGATTACTTCCATTAACTTCTAAAGATGATTTTTTCATCATCGAACATAATGTAAGTAATGTATATTGCGATACAACAGTAAANGANTGTTGANCCTAGNGCNCTNANATAAAGCATCCAATTGGTATTTTCAGCAATTAANGAATTTGTAAGCAAGGCCAAGTTATANCAAGGAATAATTGAACCTATAAAATCAAGTTCTAGTCCTGGGTTAAATAAAGGTATATATGCGGGCAAGAAGAAAACTATAACTAAATTTCCTAATAATAAACCAGCTTCTTTAGTATTTTTTGAATAGATAGATACAGCAAGCAGTAACGCTCCCATTAGAATACTTAGTGGAATTATCAATCCAAAGATGCCAAGAAACGCAATTGGATTTACTAAAGACGATAAAGTATCAAATAAGCTCTCAGGTATTGCATCAGCGTAGAAAAAGAAAATTATTAAGAGTGGAATAATGAAACCTAATAAAGAGAATGTTGCAGTTAAGACAGCTGACGCTGTTACTGATAGCATTTTTCCTACAATTATTTCTAATGATGAAATATTTGTTGAAACCAATGTTTCCATTGTCCCTCTTTCCTTTTCTCCTGCACCTAAGTCAATTGCAGGATACATTGACCCCGTGATTACATACATAACGAAGAAAAAGGCAAGAATGCCTCCAAAAATTGAACCAGCAGCTTCTTTCTCAGTAGTTAGATCTTCTTCAAGTATGTCGATAGGATTAATAAACTCTTCATCTAAATCCAGACTTGAAAGACGACTTGCTCTTTCATCATTTTCAAAATTATCAATGACATCTTCAGCTAGACTTTTAGCCTGTGAAAAAGTATCAATGTTTTTCGAGTAAATGGTTATTTCTGAATTTGTATTGTTATTTAGATTTTGTTGGAAGGCCTCTTCAATAACTATTCCTATTTCTGAGCTATCATTTTTTACTGAATCAACAATTTTTTCTATAGAATCATATATCGTTATATTTAATCGTTCTGCTTCTTCAAATTTACTTACCAGTTCATTATTACCTATATCGTATAGTGCAACCTCATAATCCTTCTTGCTTTCTTCAATTGCTATTGAGCTTATATACCAGACTATGCCTGTTATAAGCAAGGGAGTTAAAAATGTTGGCACAACAACAGTTTGAATAATTGTTTTTGTATCCCTAAAAAGATGTCTGATCTCTTTAATTAAGAGTGTTTGCCACTTAGTCATCTACCATCTCCATAAAAATTTCTGTAAATGATTTATTGGTATCAAGATTTTGAAATTGCTTATTATCCCCGTCAAATACTTTTTTTCCTGCCTTCATGACAATTATATGGTCAGCAATATCTCTTACCTCATTTAATTGATGTGTGGAAAAAATTAATGTCTTACCAGATTCTTTTATAGATTTTATTAAATCAACTATCACTGATTGGCCTGTAACATCTACACCTGTAGTGGGCTCATCAAGGATAATAAGATCAGGATCATGAATTAGAGTTCGTACAATTGAAGTTTTTTGCTTCATTCCTGTACTAAGGTCTGAAATTCTTTTTAAGAGATAGTCGTTCATATCAAGTTGATCAAATAATTTTTGCGCTCTTTCTTTGTAGATATCTTTTGGTATTTGATTTAGTTCAGCGAAGAAAGTTATCGTTTCGATTACATTTAGCCGATCATACAAAGAGGTATTGTTAGTCATGTAACCGATCTTTGACTTAATTTTGTGCTTATGTTTTCTTACGTCTAGTGTATCGATTAATGCAGTGCCTCGTGATGGTGTAAGCATTGCTGCGAGCATACGAAGTGTAGTAGTTTTTCCGCATCCATTTGGCCCGAGTATACTGACAACACTTCCTTTGTTCACAGAGAAGTCTAATGAATCAACAGCCCAAAAGGGTTCCTTTTTTTTACCAAATAGGCCCTTTTTATCAGTAGGCACCATGAATTGTTTAGATAAGTTTTTTACTTCAATCATCTTTTATCTCTGGAACCTTAATAAATCCTGTTAAAAACATAAGTGATAATATCACTATTGTTGCTCCTACAATATCTCCAACCACAAAACGCATGCTTATTAAAGGATCAAATACTTCATATTGGTAGATATAATAAGCACCATTTCCAATGCCATTAACTAATGCTGAAACTAAAATAAATAATGTGACATGCTTCCAATCTGTATTCCGAAGCACTCTCTTTGATTTAAGATCTACATCTAATAATTTAAATGCTCCCCAAGATATAAGAATTGCTGTACTACTTATAAGGGCACCATATGAGGTAGAAAATTCAAGCTCGCCTATATAGTTGCTTGCTACTAGTTCAGAAAAATAAATAGCTGGTATTGCTCTTCCCCCAAAAAAAAGCACTGGCAATACTCTGGCTGCATGTGGTAGAAAAGCTAAGCTTCCAAAACCAAGGGTGCCATTAGCTTCAACAGGAATTATTAAAAACAACCAAATTACCCATACTAAAAAATAAAAAAAACATGTATAGATTGATAATTCAAAAAATTTTGGCATGTTTGATTTTAAATATTAGGTATTACTAAAAATGATCTTTTGTCAGTTTTAGAATTTTGAATACTCATGATTCTAGCCTTTACTAATTTTCTTATAGCTTTATAAACAGTAGAACGGGATTTTTTTGATACCTCTACTGCCTTAAGCATTGAACATCTTCCTCTTAATTCATGTTCTCTAACAATCATAAGAAGAACATGAGCTTCTGTTGGATTTAAATCCTTCAGTCCCAGATCTATCTGCATATTAATCAGCATCTGAGCTAGTTCAGCAAGTTCTTTAGTAATTTTAGACATATGTCTTTATTCTACACTAAATGATTAATCAAAATTGAAGAGGTATTGGAATTTCATGTATATTTGAGAGCTTTCATTTTCCCAAGTGCCTTCTATATCTTCACGATTAAATGTTCCACCAAGATAGAAAATTGTTGCTGAATCAGGTTGCCATTGAAAAAGTGCTTGAAGATATGAATCTTCATTAAAATTATTGTATTCATAAGTAAATTTTACAAATGAGTATTTACTAAATTGGTATGTGCTCTTCAACGAGCCAATATATCCTGAGAAAAAGTCCTCGCCGGTTATTTTACTTTTTAATTCACTTTGTCTAATGTTAGCTCCTAAGAAAAATTGATCGCTTACATTAAACCAAGCATTCATCGATAAATTACGTCTATCCCCCAACTCTGGAACTTCAATATTTCTAGCTATTGCATCCCCCCAATCATTTCTTATTTTAAAAAATAATCTCGGCGTACTGTAATTGATATCAATTTCATATTCATAAGTATCATTAAAGACATAATTTTCGAATTGAAATTTATTCCAGGTTTCTGCTCTTAATTCAATTTCAAAGGGATTATTAAATTCAATTCTTGACCCTACTCTTGTCATTTGTCCAAGTACATCGTTTTGATAATTTTTCATGATTACGCTAGCTGCATCAAGCTTTACAAATTTAAAGAGACCATCAGACCTATACTTATAATCACCGCTAACTGAATGCTTTTTCCAATTATTTTCATTTGTAAAACCAAGATCCGTTCTGAAGTCAGGTGACTTGGTTTCAAATTCATAATTCCAGCCCCACTTTTCTGTATTACTTCTAAATGTAAATCGGCCACCATATCCTGAAAATGATTCACCGTCTAAAGCATATGTATGATTTTTAGTGCCGTTAGTCGTACTAATAACATCACTAATTGGTTCATCTGTTTCACTTTTAGCTATTTCAAATGAAGCTGAGTATTTTTTATCTAGAATAATATATCCACGTGAAGAATAGAGTAATCCAGATCCGCCTCCATCATAAGATCTGTTTGTAGTTAAGAATGATAAATATTGGCCTCTTTCAAGATTATATTTATAGCTAAAGATATTAGCGTGACTTTTGCCTAGAAGAGCAGAATAAGATCTTTGACTCCCAGGAATTATTATCGGAGTATTCCTATCTTCTGCATCAAGAAAATAATAACTATGTTTATCTCCTCTATTAAATAATTTAATAGCATATTCAGGGTTATTTATTGATCTTGTATAAACAGTATTTAATCTTGATTGAAGAAAGTCTCTTCCTTCATTGAAAAATATACGTCTTTCCTCGAATCTTAATGCTGTAGTGGAATTTACATCTATCTTGCTTTCGTCTGCCTCGATCTGAGAAAAATCTGGATTAATCGTAAATTCAAGATTATTGCCATTTAGTTCATATACACCTCCTAATGAAATTTCAGAGTCAGGTGAATTTCTTTTCATCTCTCCTGTCTCATCTCTCTCTGCATATGAATTTGCTGTTATTGATGGTATTAGGCGTTTTTTAGATTTCTTTTTTACGCCTGAAAATTCATAAAAAATATCAGACTGGCAGATACGGCAACCTGCTCCCTCAATATCCTTGCTACTTAAATATCTAGTTTCATTATCGTTATCGTATAGCTTACGTAAAAAATAAATCTTCCATTTTTGATTTTCAGTTTCAGGAAAATCTAATGATGTAAAGGGAATTCTTAATTCGGCTTCATAGCCATATTCTGTGTAGTGTCCGTCTCCTTCAAATTCAACGTTATAAGATGCGTCTGGCCAAAATGAGGAATATTTACGATCTCCTACACTTCCTTTTGGATTAACACTGAAAGAAACTGTATATCTGCCATCTGCATAAGTATCTATTCCAATATCGACGAAATCGTTTAAATAATAGATAGAATCTCTACTTCGAATTCTAGCTCTGATATTTTCTTTATTGCCATATGCTTTAAAGCCTACATACAGGAAGTTTTCATCATGAGTAATAAATGCTTCAGTTTTAAATTTAGCTGGAGTGTTGTATCCGGGTTCTACTTCATATGAAATTAAGTATTTTTCAGTATTAGCCCATTCGTCATCATTCACATGCCCATCAAAAATAATATTTCCGAAAAATAAATTTGAGATAAAAAATAAATATAAAACTCTTTTCATAATGCCCTGAGATACTTGGGTACTTATTATATACAAATAGATATATTAATTTCGACTAGATTCAATCGAATTAATTGCTAATTTTACTAGTTTTTTTTCATCAGGATTTGTTAGTTGTGTAAGGAGGGTCTCCCCTTCTTTTAAATATTTCTTTGCATCTGGCCATGGACCATCTTCACTGAATCTAGATTTAACTAAAGCATTACAATGTTGAAGGTATTTATTAGATATCTCCGATGGGTGTTCTTGTGCACAAATTCGTATCGCAAAATCTCTATGTCTATCATCATCAAAAGAATCTGCAATTGAAAGTTTATCTGTAAGTGAGTGTGCGCTATGAAAGTTTTTCATTCTATCTCTATTAATCTGATTTGGAAATCCACCTGAGTAAATTTGCTCTTCGTTGTATGAGTTCTTATATATTGGCTTTTCTTTATCAATAAAAATCTCATTTACTTTAAAAATAAAATCAGGATTATTTCTAAGTTGTTTTGCTCTTTGAAGGTATAAGTAATTCTCGCTGGGTAAAATATTATCCTGTTCTAAAGTTTGTGCTGAAATACTTGGAATTGTGCGGTTTATACCTATGGTTCTAAATGGAGATTCGGCTCGATTATCGATTAAGTCTCTTAACTCTTGAAAAGTTAAGTCAAAATATAAATTGGGGTCATTTGTTAGATTAAATATTATTGTTTGGTTTACGGCTTCTGCTCCTGCTAATATTGTAAAAGGCATTGATCGTAAAGTCTTATTAGACGGTATGTAAGAAGAGAGATAGTTAACTTCATTAACAAGTAAGTGGTCAAATAAGTCCTGTTTAGAAGTCGTTGTAATCATCTCGTTATAAAAATTCGGTAACCGGGATTTAATTTGACTGAGAAGCTCCTTTAAATATTCGCAATCTTCAAGCGCGTCATGAGCATTCTGTGTGTTCATTTTAAACAACTCAGCAAAATGTTCTAATTTCAATGAAATTTGATTATTCTTTTCCGGAATGGGAAATATATCCTTATAGAAGAACCCAACCACATACATTTTTAAATAGAGATCTAGGCGTGAATTTCCATTCGTATTTGTAATGTATGGATCAAACAAATTCCAATAAAACTGCCTTCTCATTACCTCTTCATCAAAACGCATACCATTGTAGGAAATAAAAACTGCCTCACCTGATGATGACCAAGATGACCATTTATCATATGTAGATTTAATCATTTGATAGTGAGTGATTTCTGTATCAAAAATTTCCTTCTTTTTATTTATTAATAGTGCTTTAGGTGTAATTAAAGTCCATGGTAATGGCGAGCATAATGTACTAAATGAATCGATTTGCTCTAATGATGAGTTTGTTAAAATTGAACCGATTTGAATAGCCTGAACAAAATTCAACTCTCTTAAGGATGATGTTTCAGTATCATAAAATATAAGCTGATCCATTAGGAGTCTAGAGAGGTTACTAAATCGTGAAAACCGCCAATTAATTCATTATTTTTTAAAATGACTGGAAGAGTTTTCATCAAGGGGGCTTTTTCCTGCATTTCTTTATATAAATTTATATCTTCATCAATTTTTTTAATTTCAAAAGACATATCCATATTGTCTAATAGAGCAGCTGCTCTATCGCAATAAGAACAATTTTTTTTAGAATAGATCGTATATTTAATCAACTGTAGTTGTCTCTTCAGTGTCTGATTCTTCTGTCTCTTTATCGGAATTTTTTTTCGACCTTTTTAAGGATGAACTATCTTTATAACAAATATAAAGTGGATTCCCAGTTCTATCATAATCAATAGTTGCAAACGAACAATCTTCCTTAAGTTCATTAATCTTTTTTTCATGCTCTTTACCAAAAGAATTATTTTCGACAGAAGAGCATCCGCTAATGAGGAATGTTAGAGCGATAAGAGTTAAAATATTTATTTTAGACATGACTAAGATTTTAACAATTGACCAAGGGACTACAAGTTCAAGATCTATTGTTTTTGATTCTAATGCCGAAATTATTGAACTATCTCAAAAGGAATATCCATTAATTTATCCTAATGATGGATGGGTAGAGATTGATCCTAGTGCATTAATCAAGTCTGTCACTGATACATTAAATAATATTGATCTTAAAGATATCAGTTCAGCAGCCATCACTAATCAAAGAGAAACTACTCTCGTTTGGGATAGAAAATCAGGAAAGCCAATTTATAACGCTATAGTCTGGCAGGATAGAAGAACTGAGAGTTTTTGTTCTTCTATTGAGGATAATGAAACCCTAAAGGAAATATCTGAACGTACTGGCCTATTATTAGATCCTTATTTTTCTGCAACGAAAATAAAGTGGATATTAGAAAATGTTAAAGATGCAAAAGTTAAAGCCAAAGAAGGAAGTTTATGTTTTGGCACAGTAGATACATACCTTATGTATGTTTTATCGAAAGGAAGTATATATAAAACTGATATAACTAATGCTTCGAGAACAATGTTATTTAACATTAATACCCTTTCTTGGGATAGATACCTACTTGACCTATTTGAAATTCCAGAATCAATGCTCCCTGAAGTTTCTAATTCAGATGAGTCATTTGGACCTTTATCTGAGTGTAATAATATTAATGTCAACGCAGTACTAGGGGATCAACAAGCTGCACTATTTGGGCAAGGATGTTTAAATGCTGGTGATTTAAAAAGCACCTATGGAACAGGCTGTTTTCTAATGTCTAATGTTGGGTCTGAACCATTAACTCCTAAAAAAGGTCTTTTAACCACTGTAGGTTTCAGTTTCAATAAACAGATTCATTATGCAGTTGAAGGTAGTATATATTCTGCTGGTACAGTCATTCAGTGGTTAAGAGATAATCTTAAATTCTTTAAGGAAAGTTCTGAATCTGAGAAATTTTTAAATTCAGATGCTAATGCTAATGGAGTTCATTTTATACCAGCATTTACTGGTCTTGGCGCTCCATATTGGGACTCTAATATTAGAGCAAGCTTTCATGGCATCACTAGGGATACAACGAAGAAAGATCTTATTAATGCAGCTTTTAATTCAATATCGTATCAAACTAAAGATATTGTTGATTGTTTAGAACAAGCTGATATAAGTGTTAAATCCTTGAGTATTGACGGTGGTATGGCGGCCAATAAAACATTTGTTTCCCATATTGCCAATATATTAAATATTCCTATACAAGTACCTAAAAATACTGAATCGACTGCTAAAGGTGTAGCTTGCTTAGCTGGCATTACAACTGGATTAATGAATATCGACTTGTTAGAAAAACAAGAAAAGAACGTATTCAATCCAGATAGTAATCTCAGCAAGATTATGGATAGTGATTATCGTCTATGGAAACAATTGATTAATGAGAATATCTCATCATAACCATTGTTTTGTTTTTGCTGAATAAATTTCCCATTCCTCTCCAAATACTTCAGCAAGTTTTTTCTCCTCATGCGGTATCCAGGTATTTTGTATTATTGAAATAAACAATATAGGTATTAACAGGGCAGAAAGTGATTGCAATAAGAAGGCAATTGCTAAAAGTGTGCCTGCCATACCTAGGTAGATAGGATTTCTGCTAATGGAAAATGGACCAGAAGTAACTAATTTCTCAGGATCTCCATCAGGTATATAGGTTGTTTCATTATTATTAAGCTCTTTAAATGCATAAGTAATGACTCCTAAAGATAAAATTAGTAATACAAGGCCTAATAGAAGACTTAAGTTAACTTCTAAGGGTACTATTATTTTAAGTAATACCTGAATAGCAATACACCCTAAAACAATTAGTGGTGGATAGCTAAGTTTCATGATTCTTTAAGTCTAAACAGTTTTTATCTAAAAAAAAGCCCCTCATTTCTGAGGAGCTAAGTGAAACTGTCTTCCTATTCTACGAAAGGTAAAAATATGAATCGAAAGTCTATTTCACAAATAAAATGGTATAGGCAAGCATTATAGTTCTTGAATTGTCATTACGTTGCAAGGGTGGAATATGACAANTTAAGCCCTTTAATATGTGCTTGCCTCCCATTTAATTTCTTATGAGTCCTTAATTAAAAACTCTTACTTAATGAGACCCTAGCATTCAATGGCTCGCCAACAGAAGCTTGGTGAGTACTATGTGAATGTGGGAAATAAAGCTCATCAGTTAAGTTCTCGACATTTAATCTAAGAACCATATCATTTGCTACATTCCAATAAGCCGCAAAATCAAATCTAGTGTACTCAGGTAATACAAGAGCACTATTATCTTTGATGTGTGATTCGCCTTGTTGGGTGATACCTAATGCCCAGCCAAAGTTCTCATCAACTTGATATTTAGCAAATAATGAGAATGTGTGATCAGGAACTTCCCTAGCAACGCCACCTGAGCTTGTGGTGCCCTCTAAAGAACTATATCCAACAGCTAGTTGTAGCTTATCGCTAACTTGACCTCTAAGCTCAAGTTCTATTCCATCTACACGTAAACCTCTGATCTCAGAGTTTTCACCAGTATCATTATCATATGCAGCTCTAGTTTGCTCACTATCAAAAATAGCAGCTGTAAAACTTAGAGTATCAGTCATAGCCCACTTAAGACCAAGTTCAGTACTTTCAAAGACATCAGGATCTAATCGAGCAGATGAAGCACTTAGTGCTTTAAATTGCTCTCCTGATCTTGGTAAGAAACTTTCACTGTAGCTCATGTATAAAGAAATATTTTCTTGAGGCTTATATATAAGACCTGCTCTTGGTGAAAATCTATCGTCTGTTCGTGATTCAGATGTGCCGTTCTTGATATCATCAACTGTTATGTCAAAACTATCTAATCGACCACCTAACATAACCTTTACATTATCAGTAAGATCCATTTGATCTTGAACAAATAGTGACGTTACTGTTATGTCAGACTCTGACTTACTCTTTAAAGAATTCGTAAAGTTAACAGAAGTAGCAACTCCAGCTGAATTTACTGAAAAATCCATAGGTCTTGAAATATCAAAAACTTCATTATCATCATCAGTAGTTGACCAGTTAGTGTCATAACGATGGTTTTTATTTTCTGTGTTAATTAATTCTGCCCCAACTAGAATAGTATGAGTAACAGATCCTGTAACAACTTCGCTAACTATATTACCTGAGACGATAAAGTTATCTCTCTCAGTTGGATCTAAGTAACCATCCATAGTTACTAGAGTTCCGTCATAGCCTGAAGCATATAAATTTCTGTACATTTTCTCAAAGCTACTAGATTGAACTGCTAGGTTACCTTTTCTAGTTTCTGAGAATTTGTGACTTACATTAGCACGCATAATGCTAGCTTCTAAAGTAGTGACATTTATGTCTTCATCACCAAAGACGATATTGCTTAATGATTCGTCTGGTGCATTATTTATAGTAGGAATACCTCTATCAATAAATCTTTCATGATCTGCATATTCGTAAGATAGATCTAGTGTGGTTGCATCACTTAGTGCTACTGTCACCGTTGGGTTCATGCCAAATCTTGTACCATCATAATGGTCTCTATGATTCTCTAAAGCATCGCTGTGGATGTTAAAACGTAGTGCTGAGTTATCTCCAGTTTGAACGTTATAGTCAGCAGCAAAATCAAGAGCACCAAATGAATCTGTGCCTAGATCATAGCCACCGAACATTTCACCTAAAACAGCTTTTTTAGTAACTCTATTAATGATGCCGCCAGTACCACCACGACCGAATAAAAGTGCATTCGGACCTCGTAGAATTTCAACTTGTTCAACGTTGTATAAAGATCGATAGTATTGAACATCGTCTCTTACGCCATCCAGATAGAAGTCTGCTGTTGATCTAACACCTCGAAAAACAACTGCATCTCTATGTCCTTCACCTTGTGATGTATTCACACCAGGCGTGTAACGGACAATATCTCCTATTTCTCTAAGACCTTGTGAACGGATTTCATCGTCTGTAACGATTGTTACCGTCTGTGGTACATCTAAAACAGGTACCGGCGTTTTAAGAGCATGTACTTGATCTGAGTAAAGTACATTACCTTTTATGATAACTTCCTCTACTTGATCCTCTGAGTTTCCATCAGTTTGTGCAAATAACACGCCTGATAGCAAAAATAATACTTTTATTAAATTTTTCATATTTTTTTCCTCTAGATCTAAATGATAATGTAAATGAGAATCATTCTTATTCAAGAATTATATGAATAAAGAAAATATATGCAAGTAAATAATGTAAAAAAACTGATCTAATATAGAATAGTTGAATGCAATCTTATTTGAGCCTAAGTAAAACGTCATTTAATGGTTTTTTGCCTGATACAGANCCTTTATATCATCTTGATGATTCTAATNAAGATGTGCTNAAACTTAAGGAACTTTCTTTAGCAATACCAAAATTANTGCTTACAAACAAAATNAGAAATCNAGTAGATAAACTGCCCTCTTCTTTCTTTTCTCATNATTTAACTAACTACAAGGAAGAAGAATTNAGGTCNCTAAATGTGCAGTTTTCTTTTTTAGCNCATGCNTATGTATGGGGNGANNTAANTCCTTCNAAAGTNTTNCCAGCNTGCTTAGCTAAACCNTGGGTTAAAATTTCTGAAATNCTNGGAAGNCCAGCTGTTCTNAGCTATGCAAGTTATTGTTTAGATAATTGGCATAAAATTGATGCTGGTGAACCTGTGTCTCTTGATAATGTCGCTCTTAACTACAATTTCTTAGGAGGGATCGATGAGGACTGGTTTGTCACAATCCATGTATGCATTGAGAGTGAAGCCAAATTAGCAATTACCTCTGCTCTTGATATTGCAGTAGCTTTTGAAAATGACTCTATCGAGAAAAATTTTCTTGCACAAAAATTAACAGCTATTAAAGAGTCAATGATGGAGGTTAATCATATTTTTAGAAAGATGCCTGAAAAATGTGATCCATACATTTATTACCATAGAGTAAGGCCTTATATTTTTGGCTGGAAAAACAATCCCGATTTGCCTGATGGTTTAATTTATGAAGATTGCTTTGGTAATGAACCGCAACTTTATAGGGGAGAAACTGGTGCTCAAAGCTCAATAGTGCCAACTTTAGATGCTTTATTTAATGTAGTGCATGAAAGAGATGAGCTTAGAGAGTATCTCGATGAAATGCGTCTTTACATGCCTCCAGGTCATAGAGAACTCATAGAATACGTTGAGAATCATAGCAAACTTAAAGTTTTCATTAATGATAATGAAGATTTAAAACATATATATGACGACTGTCTTAAAGAGATTTCGATTTTTCGAACACAACATCTTCAATATGCAGCTGACTATATTCATAGTCAGAATACAAAAAGTACTTTATTTGGTTCTGGTGGATCAAAAGTTAGAGGTACTGGTGGAACACCTTTTATGAAATATCTCAAAAAACATAGAGATGAAACTGACAAAAGCAAATTAGACCAAGACTAAAATTCTATAGTTATGCCTTTTTCTTCTTTCCAAGTAGCATAATCTTTTTTGTTTACCATATAGGACCAATGCAGTAGAGATTGCTGAATTCTTCTACTTACATCTTGGCAATTTTTTAAACCGAATTCTGATGCATGGATTTTTGCGTAAATAATATTTTTCCACCTTCCATTAGGACCACAAAATGCTGCCCATCTCTTAATCTGTCTTTCATCATCTTCATGTCTTCTGCCTAAAAAATATTTGCAATACCATTCAAACCATCCCCTAGGATCGTCTTTATGCATCCATCCAGCAGCCTCCCATTCTTCTTGTGATTGACCGGACTTAATTTTAAAAAAATTAACTTTTGTTTGATATTTATCAGACTTATAAAAACTTTCATCTATATTTTCAAACCACTCTTCAGGAAAATCTTTATGATCAATTAATTCTGCAAAATAAGTGCCACCAAAGATACCTTTTTCAAGCATCTCCTTTGGTGTGAACATTGGATTAAATTTCATCTGCCTTTAGTTTTAGGAGGTCCAAAAAATATATTAAATGATTCTTTTATATTAGATGCCTTATTTAGATCCTTAAGGATAGAATTCCATTCCATTAAAGTTATTTTTATAGGATTAAATGTATTAACATTCTTTACCAGCCCATATCTAACACGTTCTTTTTCAAGCTCAAATGTTCCAAACATGCGATCCCAAATGATAAATAGGTTGCCGTAATTCTTATCTATATATTGCTCGTTTGCGCCATGATGAACTCTGTGATGTGAGGGTGTATTAAAGATCCACTCTAATGGGCCAAGCTTTTTAATAACTTGTGTATGGCCAAAAATTCCCCAGAGAGTACTAATTACACCTGCTACTGCAATAATAGTTGGATCAAGGCCTATTAAAGGCAAAATAATAAAAAATGGTATTTTTGATAATGGACCTAGCCAAGCCTGTCTAAACGAAACAGCAAAATTCATTTCTTCACTTGAATGATGGCTCATATGTATAGCCCAAAGAAATCTACTTTTATGAGAAATACGATGATATATATAAAAGACAAGATCAATGAGAATAAAAGTTAATATCCACATTGCCCATAAAGGAATTATTGAAGCTAAATCAAATAGCCTGAATTGATATAAATAGAAATGTAGGGCAAGTGTTAATCCTTTAATAGCAAAAACCATCAAAATATTGCCAGTTAGAAGACCAATAGTACAAAGAGTGTCTTCCTTCTTGTAATAAGATGCATTTTGTAAGTTTGAAATAAGAACTTCAATAAATATTAAAGCTAATATTATTGGAGCACCTACTGCATACACTTGCGTAACCGTAAGTTCAGTCATGATTAATTAACGATAACAATTATTTCTTCAGAAAATATAGGTTCGTTATGAGGTATATGTAAATAATTTCCCAATAGAAGTCTTAATCTATGAGCTCCTTTTTCGAGTGTAATTTCTGTTTCTGTTTGGCCAAGACCAAAATGAATATGGTTTTGATCAGCTTTAATTGGTAAAGACAAATCTTCTGGAAGGCCTGCATTAACTAACAAATGATGATGTCCCGTCTTCGGAATATCATAACCTGCAGGAGCAACGCCAAAATTTGAGAGACCAAATTTAACTGTAAATGTACTAGATACAATGTCACCGCTTTTTGGTTCAATGAAATAAACTTCAGGATTAGAATTTGCCAAGCCTGAAATTAAAAAAACTAATAATATTTTTTTCAATTATTCCTCGGACTTAGATGCTCTATCTCTCCAACCAGGCTTATCAAAAATTCTTAAATAAACTAACTGATCATGATCACTTTCATTTGCAACTTTTATGTAATCGCCCTCTTCAGCGAGAATTACATCACCAGTAGATAATGAGTACTCATCTTTATGCATGATTCCTGCTGATGGATCATGTCCATGACCATCTTCGGTATTTGTGTATTCAATCACTTCCATAAGCCCTCGACCGGAAAGAATTACATAAACCACTTCACTTTCCATTAGCCTATGTCCTACTGTCGATTTATTAGGCTCAATTACCGTTTTACTAGCTATTAATTTAGTTAGTAAATCATTTGACCAAACAGTATAATTTTCGTCTTTTTTTTCTGGTGTTCCACCAACTCTATAATTTACATATTTCTTTGCCATACTACCTCCAAATTTCTGGTCTCATCAGATGCTTTGTCATCACTGACTTCACTGCTTCCAATGCTTTTTCAGTTCTAATCATTACTTTCATCTCAGTAAATTTATTGTCCTCATTCCATTTAAACAGATCAACTCCATTAACTGCTACATCATCTATAGTGCACTCAAATTCTAGTACAGCATTGTGCTCATCTATGATTTGTCTTTTATAGCTAAAATTTTTTCCTAGAAAGGTTTCTGATGCTGCCATTAAATAAATAAAGCCCATATATTTCTCTTTACTTCTAAAAACAGCTGGAGAGAAAAATTCAAAGCTATCATCTAATACATCATAGAGAATGTTAGGATCATTCTTTTCTAATGAAAGATGCCAAGCATCTACTGGGTGCAGTCTATTCTCCATACGCTTAGTAGAATATCTACGTTTTTAGAACTGTGCAATATAATACATGAAGAAAGCTTACTTATATCTTCCTCCAGCCAAAGCATTTCCTATTGTCTTTATAAGAGATTTAGGAAACCACTTAAGAGTGGCAACTAAAAATCTATTTAATCCGCCAGTTATAATTACTTCTTTTCTTTTAAGCATGCCATTAATACTTTCCTTTGCTACATCATCAGCGCTCATCTTCATATAATTTGGAACTTTATCCATTCTTTCCTGAACACCACTTACTTCATGAAATTCAGTAATAGTAAATCCAGGGCATGCGGAGGTAGCAAAAATATTATGTTTGTTGTATGCACCATTTAAAGCTTCTACAAATCTATTCATGAAAGTTTTAACTGGACCATAAAGCACTGCAAACTCACCAGAAGGTGGTGCGAATGCAGCCATTGAAGATACAACCATAATATGTCCGCCTCCACGTTGTTTTAAATCATTTAAGAATAATTTAGTTAACATGATTACCGAAATACCTAAAACTCTTAAGCAATCTTCCTCATCATCAAGTGATGCTTCTTCAAGTCTTGTGTTTATTTGATAGCCTGCATTTAACATTAATATCGATATATCCAGATTTAATGACTTTGTAAAATTGTAGATTGCTTGAGGAGCATTTTTATCTTTTAAGTCAGCAACAAAATAGTTTACTTTGACATTATATTTTTCATTAATTTCTTCAGAAATTTCTCTTAACCTATGTTCTCTTCTAGCTACTAGTAGTAAATCATGGCCTTTCTCTGCCATTTGAACTGCTAAAGATTTACCAATACCTGCAGTTGGTCCTGTAATTAATACTGTACTCATTAAAAACTCCTTTGTTGAGTCTAGTATAAATGAAGATTTCATATATTTTTAGAAATAACTTTGATTAAATAATATACAGATTGATCATTTTTTATACAAATGCTAAATTATTAAATTAAAAAACAAAAAAAAATTGAATTTTTTTATCGTCTGTAGGTCCCATTAAAAGCGGGTTTAAAAAAAAGATAAAAAAAAGTAGTATTTATTTCACTAAAAGTATTGCATTAAGTCGTAACACATTTTAAATTAGATCTTACCTAAAGATAACAAGATCAGGAAAGGAACTGCAGAACCAAGAATGAGAAAGTTATCATAGGAAGAGACCAGAAAGGTGAAAGTTCAAGGAAGGTCAGCATGCAAACGACCAAACTTGACCACCGAGAGTAAAAGAGATCTTACTCAAGGATGCAGAAGGTAATCTCACTTTTGACACCTACTGATCTCGAATTAAAAAGAACTGAGCTTGCTCAGTTTTTTTTTCGTCTAAAAAACCTTACAATCCTTGAATGAAAATTTTCTATTTAGGTCCAGAAGGCACTAACTCAGACTTAGCTGCACGCAAAATATTTACAAATAATGATGACTTTGTTGCTGTAGCTTCTATAGAAGATATTTTCGAGAAAGTTGCTTTGAGCCATTCTTACTATGGAGTGATACCGTTTGAAAACTCTTATCAAGGAGTTATCAATTCGTCTCTCAATTGTTTAATTGACTATGATCTTAAGATTACAAAAGAATATAACTTTAATGTTTCCCATATATTCTGCTCTTCTAATAATGAACTTAATCCCAATGATGTAAAAAAGATCACCTCTCATCCTCAAGTTTTTGGTCAATGTAATAATTGGATCAGAAAAAATTATCCTAATGCTGAAAAAATAGTCTCAACTAGTACTGCAGAAGCTGCTGCGAACGCAAAAGATGACTCTTCTATGTTTTGTATTGCAAATTCACATGCAGTCAAGATCTTTGGGTTACATGCACATGTAGCAGATATACAAGATAGGTCTGATAATAAAACAAGATTTCTTGTCATTGGTAAGATGATCGAAGATAAAGGTAAGACTAATAAAACTTCAGTGATGATAAACATAAAAGATCAACCAGGATCATTAATGAAAATTCTTAAGCCTTTTGCAGAGTTAGATGTCAATATGACTAGGATTGAAACAAGACCATCAAGAAATAATATTTTTTTACATACATTTTTTATCGACTTTGAAGGATTCTATGAGGATGAGAACATACTAGAACTTCTAGATACACTTGAGGGAATGTCCGAAGAAATAAGAATAATAGGATCTTACGAAAGTCTTAACTAGTTAGCTTCAGAACTTCTTAGATGCTCTATTAACGGATCTGCTATAACTTCTAGTACTGGCTCATCTATTAAATGTCGCATCTTTTCTACGGCAATAAATTTACTATTTGGAATTGATTGAGCGGTTTTTTTACCTTCATTAAAGGGAACTAAAGGATCAAGCTTTCCGTGTATAACTAAGGTTGGAACTGATATTCTCTTCAGTTCATTAAATCTATTCTTATCAGCTAGTATTGCTATTAGTTGTCTAGAAAAGCCACTATCATTTGGGCTTCTTTCTATATTTTTTATTGCTTCTACTCTGAACTTATCTTCATCAATCACTACACCCTCAGAACTCAGTATTTGAAAAATTCGTAATGATCTATCTACTCTTTCTTCAATCGA
Source organism: Gammaproteobacteria bacterium (assembly GCA_002690945.1). Taxonomy (GTDB): domain Bacteria; phylum Pseudomonadota; class Gammaproteobacteria; order Magnimaribacterales; family TMED112; genus TMED112. Next base: position 26,186 of record NZGL01000018.1, read on the forward strand.
CTGTTCTTTAAATGATCTATTTTCAATAAGAGCTCTTAATTCTCCTTTAGGAGCATTACTAACATTAGGTGTTTCAGCCATCGAGGCGATAAGAACGTAGGATATAAACCTATCATTATTATCTGCAACCATTCTCTGAGTAATCATCCCACCCATTGATTGAGCTAAAACATGAGATTTTTCAATTTCAAGCTCATCTAATACCGCAATGCCATCATTAGACATATCTGTTAACGAATAAACTGAGTAAATTGGTAAACCTAAATAGAATTTTATGTAGTTCCAAATAAAATTTGGTTTTCCATATTCTTCAAAACTATGAGATAGCCCTACATCTCTATTGTCATAAACAATAGGTCTAAAACCATTATCTCTAAACATATCAATTAATTCATCTGGCCAGAAGGTCAGTTGTCCTCCTAAACCTTGAACTAATAAAATTGGAGTGCCCTCTTCTGGACCATAATCAATATAGTAAATTTCTATATCATCATTTTGTGCGTATCCATCACTTTCTGCATAAACGAATGAGGTAAAGAGAATTATTAATAAATATTTTATTTTGCCCATAATCAAAAAACTATGAATATTTTATACTATTAATTAATGATAATTGATTTTGAATTTGAGGACGTTAAAAAGTTTTTACCAAAAAGGGCTATTAATTCTAATAAATATGACTCTGGACAATTACTTATTATTGGTGGCGATGAAAAATACCCAGGTGCAATAATTTTAGCTGCTCAAATGGCAATTAAGTCAGGTGTTGGGCTGACATACTTATACACTAAAAGCCAAAATGTAATAAAAGTTCTTAAAGAATTTCCAGAAATAATAGTATTTGATAATCATGATAGATTAGCTGAAATACTTTCAGATAATATTCCTATATTGGCGGGTCCTGGAACACTCAATAATAAGTGGACTCGAGAAACATATGATCTTATTAAGGATAAACCAATCACCACCATTCTAGATGCTGCTTATATACAAGAAATAAAGTCTATTAACTTATTCACAACACAAATACTCTTGCCTCATGAAGGAGAAGCAGCAAAATTACTTAACGTGCCTTCATCTCATGTTAAAGAGGACCGCCTACGATCAGTTATTGAAATCAGCATAAAATATAATGCAGTTACAGTACTTAAAGGCCCTGGTACATTAATATCTAATGGAAATGAAACTTTCTGTTGTATGAATGGGTCTACTGCATTAAGTACAGCTGGAACTGGAGATGTTCTAGCTGGTCTTATTGCCAGCTTCCTAGCACAGGGGTTGAACCCAATGAAAAGCTGTAAATTAGGTGTTGCACTACATGGTCATTGTGCTGAAAAACTAAACCTTAAATCTGGATTAATGCCATCAGAACTAATAAATTTAATAAGAGGTTATATCAATCAGTAATAAAACCTTCGCCACATTCTAATGCCAAATGCTAATGAAAAGATCCACGCAAATAGTTCAACATAATTCGGATTTGAATTGTAACCAAAAAAACCTTTAAGAAATTCACCTATATAACCCTTATCGTACATAGGGTGATAATAAAGATCCTTAGATGAATCATATCTATAAAGAAATCCACCTTCAGGTATTTCAGGTGTTGGTGTCAAGATATCCCATGGCCTAGCAATATTCTCTTTCTCAATATAACCAGACTTTTCAAGATACTCCTCTCCTTCATGTGTACCATAGGCAATCATGCCTGAAGCAAGAAATACTAATAACAAAGTCGTTCCTTTAAAAAACGGTCTTAGGTTAATTCTTTTCCCGCCTATAACAACTAAATAACCAATAATAATTGCTAATATTGCTCCTAGAGCAAAACCGGTATAGGAGAAACCATCTCCTCTATCTTGGCCCAAGAGCATTACGACTGTCTCGAACCCTTCTCTTAAAATTGAAAAGAAGACAACCCAAAAAACACCCCATGTAGACATTTTCAATGCTTTTTCCGTCTTTGATTCTAAATCTTTTTTATCTGATACATGTTTTGATAGCCAAAAGACTACATACCAAATTAATCCTGCAGCTGCATACATAAATAGAGCTTCAAACAGTTTTTCATATCTTGTATCACCTGCAATTCCTTTAAGATAAACCACTAGAAATGCAACTAATATGCTTGCAAAAACAGATGCGCCTACGCCTAACCACAATTTTTTTATAGCGTCGGTTAAGCCAGATCTTGATAGAAAACTATAAATGATCCCAACTATTAAACACGCTTCTAAACTTTCTCGAAAGACAATTATAAATTCATTCATGGCCTATATATTAGTGAGAATGATTCTCATTTACAATAGAAATTATCTAAAACTAAGTGAAATTATTTCACCTGGAAGAGGAGTAAAAAAATTAACTCTTTCATCTTCAAGAGAAAGTGCTTCAATCATATCTCTTGGCTCATAAGTGGGCTCTTGTGAAAAGTAAATATTTCCCCAATGAATGCCATAACTAGTTTTTATATCAAAATCTAAACTTATCTGAACAGCTTCTTGTGGGTTTGCATGAACATCACTTTCAATTTCAGCTGGAAAGTAAGACCCAGTAGCTATAAATCCAATATCAATATCTCCTATTTTTTCTTTATAGGTTTTAAAATTTTCATCGTATGCTGAATCGCCAAGATGCAAAAAAGATAATTCATTAAAGCTTATAATCCACCCTCCCCATAGACTTGCGTTTCTGTCAAAAAAACCACGCGCAGACCAATGTTTTGCAGGAATAAATGTCATGGAGAATGACTCTGATTGATCACTTTCCCACCACTTAAACTCTTTGACATTATTCAGATAATTTGAAGTTAGTAACTTTTTATCACCTTGCGGTACATTAAAAATAATTTCAGGATTGTATTCCTGTAATGTCTTAAGTGTAGGTATGTCTAGATGATCATAATGATTATGTGATATGAAGACATGATCAATTCTAGGCAAATCAGCTAGTTCAATCATTAATGGTATTCTCCTTTTGGGTCCTATAAAGCTAAAGGGTGAAGCCCTCATTGAAAATATTGGATCAAAAAGAATATTTTTGTCATCCACACTTAATAAAACCGTGCTTTGACCAAGCCATGTAAAATAGTTTGTTTTATTAGTTAGGTCTTCGTTAATTTTATAAAATTTTATTACTTCGTTGTCTTTTGGATCTAGTGTATTAAATAAAGATTTGTAATAGGTTTTTACATACAACCCAAACCCTGTAATAAAAATTATTAAAACTAAAACTATTAATTTATATGTGCGCATTTTTAGATAATTGTTATAAGCCTATCAATTAGCCAATACATTCCTATCCCACCGGTTGAATAAGCAACAAAATCATTTCTTTTATAAAAATTTAGTTGAAATAAGGCTTTTGCACCCCAAGCTAATATCAAGAGAACTCCTATGAATAAAAATTGAGCGACTTCAATTCCAATATTAAAAAAGAAAAGGTTGGCGATAATATTTTCATCAACAGCTATCTCATCAAGGACCCCATAAAACCCAAAACCATGTATTAGACCAAAAAAAGCTGCGATATATGTAGAACCCTTGTTAGGTTCTGATGAATTCATTAATTTTAAAGATAAGGCAATTATGGTTAGTGCTATTAATGCTTCAATAGGTCTTTGACTAATAGAGAAGACTCCCAAATAAGCTAATGCTAATGTCAAGCTATGGCCCAATGTAAATGCGGTAATTGTCTTTATAAGACCAATAGAAGTTGTAGCCATTAGTGTGAACAAAAGAACTACAACTAAATGATCTAGACCACCAAACATATGAGAAACTCCCAACATAAAGAAGTTATTTGAGGGACTAATTTGATCAACATAGATCTTATTATTATTCAAACTTATGGTGCCAATGAGTCTTTCTTCCTGATCTATAGTGGAAACAAAAATTTCAACATTGGTATTTATCCCATCAGCTTCAATAAAAAATAATTGTCCAGTCCCACAACCCACGTCCCAACTAGATATATAGTTTTTATTTGTGATCTGATACTTGTAGTTCGAGATTGAACTACATTCACTATTAACTGAGAGTTTTATGTCTTTAAAATTTGATAGCTTAGGTCTAATCCATGAAATCTTATAGTTAGATTGGTTATGTTCTTCTATTTGAATTTTTGATACAACAATCTCATGTGTATATGCGTGCCCAACTAAAAATATAAGAAAAAATAAATATCTTTTAGTCGTTATAAATAAGCTCATATTTATCTCTTATTTTTAGAATATTCTCTTCATACATTTCTGTATTATGTGCGAGCATAAAATCGTTTAGAACATTCTCTTTTATATCTTCATAAGTAATTATTTTTTCTGGGTATATTTCTAAATCATAAATTTCATGCCATCCATAAGTTGAGCTTATTCTTTTGTCTGTACTTTCTAATACTTTTTGAAAAAAGCCTGGGCCAAAATTACTATTAACTTTTAATTCAGATACCTCAGTAAAGGTAATTCCAGAGAAGAAAACATCAGTCTGGTTGCTATCTTTTCTTTTATAGAACCTATGAGAAAAAGAAATATTGAAAGGCTTTATATATTTAACGAGATTATCTTCGTAAAAACTTTTTAGCTCATCTTCTGCTGGAACATAATTAAAAGCTTGTGTTTTTAAAAAATCGTTATATTTTTGTATTAAACGTCTTCGTACAATCTCATCATCTAAGTCAAAACCCTTTGATAAAGCTTCCTGATATAGAATTTCGTCTTCGTACCAACTTACTAAAAGGTTAGTTAATTCTGTATCATTTGGTTCTCTATCAAACTGTAATTCGAAGGCTTGGTTTAGTTGTGTTAATAGCTGATCATCTACAGGAATTTCATTTCTATTATCTTTAGATAAGTTATCAATAATTACTAAAACAACTCCTATAACTAAAAAAATAAGAATTTCTTTTATTCCTTTCATTTATCAAGGCAATAAATGAATCGGTGACGACCAAGCTCTTTCTTGAATGGTTGTTGGATAGTCTGATCTTGGTTCTACATTATTTCTTATAGCATCCCATGTTGACCATCGACATGTAGGATTTTCTAGAACCCTCACATAGTAAAAAGCTCTTTGTCCTGTTTTGTAAGTAGGATCCTTCCAAAATGTTTTCAATTCTGAAGCTCCAACTGAATTATCATAGCTGCAGTCCTCAATATTAACCATCGCTCCATTATCAGGACATCTGTAACTGTCTTGGTTCACTTTCAGATCATCTGAACAAGCTACATCAAAGACAATTTCCTTCAAATCTCCATCTTCAACAAAACCTTTAATAATTTGTAATCTTTGAAGCGGTGCACTATCGCTGTCTTGAACAGCCCATATGAAAAATTTAGGATCAGGTTTAGAGCTAGTATTTAGTACATCTGATCCCATAGAGTGCCCTTTTTCGTAAAGATGTTTTACGAGTCCTTCATTGTCTATCATTCCCTCATTAAAATCATAGCCAGCAAAGAAACGAACTTTAATTCTAGGGCCAGTAGTTGCAAATGCTTCTTTTCTTCTTAATGCAGAGTAGATGCTTTCTCTAGTATTTTCTTCAGCCCAAACAGCAGCTAAACCTGAAGCACCATAAGAGATTGATGATGCATTAACATATTTTTTTCCATCAACTTCTGTAATGAAATCACCACCCGTAAGCTGACTTGTCTCCCTATCCAATAGTGCTTGAGTAGTCATAGGGATTGAACCTCTTAATTCTGGCGTACTATCAAGAAGCCCAACTTTTGCAAAATAATCTTCTTCATTAAAGGATGATGCTGCTGTATGTCCATCTGTCGATCCAATAAAACCAAATTTAAATGGATTATCTTTGTCTTCTGATTCAAGCTTTAGTCCATTTAATAGAGCTTCTCGAACATAAGAACCACCCTCAACTTTTGATATTGTCATTGTCGCAACTTTCCAAGGCATAATTTCAAAATCTGCCCATTCATCATTTTTTGAGAGGGCTGGATGCGTATCTGATGTTCCTTTTACTTGTGTTATTTCTACTATTGGCTCATTTCTAAGTCTTTTAGATACGTACTCAGAATCAAATGGATTTCCATCAAAATCCTCCAATTTAAACATTTGAGCGCCAGAACCATTGGAATTATGTGGTATAGCCATGCTTTCTATTCCTTGATCTCTCAAGTCATCCATCCAGTCCCACAAATCTTCTGGGTCAAGTGAATTCATCCTTGAGAAAGGTAGCTCTGGGTATCTGTTTCCATCACCTCTAAAGATTACATTTCGATGTAAATTATCCATCAAATCTGTCGAGCTTGTATATTCGTAACCAACAAAAGTTGTAAAATTTCCTGGATCGTTGTGCCGGTCAGCCGCCTCTATAATGTCTTGCCATGCATCTCTAGATATTTGTACTAAATAATTAGGGTCAAGTTTGCCTTGCATGACTGCTGCATTGGCAGCGAAAACATAACCAAGAAATGTGCCAGATCTATGGTCTAATGATTCTAGAGTTAAGTTTTCTGGGATATTTAGATCTCTCACAGTAGCACTGGATTCATTTTCATATAAAGGCGTCCCCTTGGTTGCTGCTTCTTTAACTATGCCTAAAAATAATCCATGATCACTCACAACATAAAAATCTAATGGTTTTTTTAACTTCGTCTCAAAGCCTGCAGGGTGAAGGACCATACCTCCCTTAGCAAATCCATATGCATCATCAGGGGTTGCTGTTGTCCCAAATGAATAAGCATCAAATGAATAGGTCGTATGCACATGTGTATCACCAAATAAAGCAACTCGCTTTGATTGAGCGTCTAAATCTGAATTTATAAAAGCCTTTTCAGTCTGTATATCCCATGGTACCTCTGTTCGGGTAATCATGAATGAACTAGAATTAACATCAACACTAGGTAATCCAACATTACTTGATACGAAGTCTGTATTTGTAGCTTGCTCTTCTGGATTATCTTCTTGTGTGAATGAAAAAAAAGAAACTAAAAGTAATAGAAAAATTCTGTTAGCTTTCATAAACTCATTATAAGGAGATTTTTATGAGAAGAATAGTTACTGGGCATGACAAAAATGGTAAATCCATTTTAACTTTAGATGGCCCTCCAGCTCGAAGCATAGGAGAAGAAGTAGGAGGCTTATATGAATTATGGAATACCGATGGAGAATCAGTTATATCTACAGACAATACAGATAGAGCAGATTCAGAAATCCTGCTATGCCCACCTAAAAATGGGACAAAATTTAGATATTTTCAAATTAACCCATTACCTGAAGGAGTTCCTAAAGAAGTAATGGATCAAATAGCGCATGATAATTTTTCACAAGTCGGTGCTGCTGATACTAGAGTCGATACTGAAAGACATCCGGCTATGCATAAAACTGAAACTATTGATTACATAATTCTATTAAAAGGTGATGTAACACTCTTAGTTGATAATGATGAGGTTGATTTACACCCTCATGATGTTGTTATACAAAGAGGAACAAACCATGCATGGGTTAATAAAGGAACTGAACCAGCACTGCTTATAGCAGTACTGATTGATAATAAGATATATTAACTACTGTTTATTCAATTCTTTTAAAAACACCTGGATCTTGGTCTTCAGGTATGATTATTAAACTCTTACCTTTGATCTCAATTGAGGCATTCCAACCTCCAGTGCAACCAGCTGTAGTTGGGTTTTCTGTGTAGTCATCGATAATACAATTAATTGGGGTTTCACCTGGTGTAGTTAAAGATAAAGATTCAGCATCAACTACTACTGTTATATCCATGCCTTCTACCGTACCTTCATAGGATCCATCAAAAAGATTTTTAGGTCCACATGCAGCAAGAATTAATAACGCAATTAATAAATATAAATACTTCATGACTATTTTTTACTCTGAGACCCTTTCAAAAACAATCTCCATATCAAAACCTTCAGGAGTTACTGTTAGAGTGTCACCTTCAACTTTTACTGTTGCCCTATCTTCAGTTCCATCATCGCTAATGCAAACATAGACAGAAGTTGTTGAAAATGGATCTTCTATCACACATGGCTCATCGCCATCAAAGGAAATCAAATCACCTTCTACAGAAACAGGTGTGTCAAAACCGAAAACTTCACCTTGATAAGCACCCTCAAAAACATTCACTGGATCTGGTACAGGTTCTGATGCAGGCTCTTCTTCAGAAGGTCCACATGCAGCAAGAGTTAATAACGTAATTAATAAATAAAAATATTTCATAGATTAATTACAGCATTAATTAATCTAGATTGAAATATAATTACCTAATAATCTAATCTAAAAATCTCAGAAATTTGTCCTTCTGGTAACATTATTAGACTACTGCCTTTGGTCTCAAGTATAGATAAAAGTCGATAGTGTCTCTATGCCATTAAGATAAAATGGCATCCCCAAGGGGATTCGAACCCCTGTTGCCGGGATGAAAACCCGGTGTCCTAGGCCTCTAGACGATGGGGACACATTCGCTAATTATAGTAATTAATTATATCTTTTAAAGCTATTTATCTTTTAGTTTTTTTTCAACTGCAGCAAGAAACCCTCTCATAAAATTTACTTCCATTTCGTCTAAACCGATTCGTGTAAAAAGTCTTTTGATTCTTGCACCAATTTGTCTAGGATTTCCCTTATTGAAAACCTCTAATTTTTCAGCAACATCAGTAAAATGTTCAACTAGTCGATTGACATGATTTGCCTCTGCTAATGGAACGTCCCAGTGTTGGTTATTTTTAATTTCAGAATCTATAGCTCGACTAACTAATAACTCATAACATACAACTTGCACTGACATTGCTACATTAAGTACTGGATAATCTTCATTAGCTGGTATGTGCACATGTAGATTGCACCTCTGTAACTCATCGTTAGTTAAACCTCTGTCTTCTCTACCAAAAAGTATTGCAACAGTATTATTTTTGTTTGCTTCTGCAATTATTTTTGGTGAAGCGGAAATAATAGATTCATTAGGCCATGGAACTTTTCTGTCTCGCGATGATGTGCCAACAATTAAATTACAGCCATCTAGAGCTTCTTCAAGAGTATTGACTACTTGAACTGTATCAATTAGATCGCCTGCATTAGCTGCTAAAGCAGTGACTTCTTCAGATGGGAATTTTTTTGGACTTACTAAACATAAGTTACCAAAACCCATAGTTTTCATAGCCCTTAATGTCGACCCAATATTGCCTGAATTAGATGTTTCTATAAGAATAATTTTGACTTGCTTATTTAAACCCATAATATATTCACTATGTCATTACCACCAATACTCAACAGAGCGTTAAAAGCAGCTTATGAAGGTGCAAATGAAATAATACACTTTAGCAAGAGAATTGATAATCTAGAGGTCATCAAAAAAGGCGAAAATGATGTTACCACTAATGTTGATAAGTACGTTGAGAATATTGTTTTTGATAACTTAAAACAACACTATCCTGATTTTGGGTATTTTGGAGAAGAGTCAGGTTTAGACGGCATAGATGAAAAAGAGTCATCTTGGGTCTTGGACCCTATTGATGGAACGAGAAATTTTGTTCATGGATATCCACATTATGCTTTATCGCTCGCTTGTTATAGTGAAGGCAAGGTTATCTGTGCGGTAATAATTGATCCTTTGAGAGATGAAGTGTTCTGTGCAGGCGATGGTACAGGATCTCTGTTAAATAATAAGCGTATTAGAGCCAATAAAAAAAATACTTTAAAAAATGCTTTCTTGTCTTCTGTTGGACACTCAAATCCCGAACAGAAATATGTCTACAAAGTTCTTGATACTTTTAAAGAACTTGAGAAATACAATGTAACAATTAGAAGATCTGGTTGTACAACGCTTGACTTAGCATATTGTGCTGCTGGTAGACTCGATGGTTTTTGGGGTCATGGTCTTAATCTTTGGGATAGGCTTGCAGGTCTGTATATAGCTCAAAGTGCTGGTGCTCTAATAGGTGATTTTACTGGGGAACCAGACACTTATAAATCTGATCATATGATTGTTGCTGGACCTAAATGTTTTAAAGAACTAACAAGATGTGTTGCTTCAGGTTATCAGTCTAAAGAGTAAGATTCTTCAGGTTCATTTTTAGGTTTCTCCATATCTTTTTTTGATAAGTTAGTTGCAAGAAGAACTTTTACAACTATGAATATTGATGAGTAAGAACCAATAACAACGCCTATTGCTAATGCAAGACTAAAGTTCCTTAAATCTTCTCCTCCAGCAACTAAAAGCGATATTAGAACCAATAAAGTTGTGAAGGAAGTTATAATTGTTCTTGCAAATACCTGATTAAGTGAATCATTAATTAATACTTCCGAGCTGCCTTTCTTATTTTCATCAAGAAAATTTTCTCTAATTCTATCGGAGACCACAATAGAGTCATTCAATGAATATCCAACAATAGCAAGTATGGCTGCCAATACGGATAGATCGAAATCTAAACCAAATACAGAGAAAATACCAAGAATTATAAGAACATCATGAAATAATGCTGTAATAGCACCATAGCCAAATTTAATTTGAAAACGAAAAATTATATAAACCAATATAACCAACATAGCTACCAATATTGCTATACCGCCCTTATCTCTTAATTCTTCACCTATTTGAGGGAAGATTGTAGCTTCCATGACTACTTCTCCAAGGTAGTTATCTTCTTCTAACTGATTCTTTACAGTATCAACCGTTATATTAAGCTCAGAATCGCTTTGAAATGTAATTTTAACTTCATTGTCACTACCAAAAATGTTCACTTTAAAGTCAACATTTTCAATCTTTGAAAGACTTGATCTGATTTTAGGTAATTCTGCTTTTTGCTCGTATTTTAATTGCAAGGCAATTCCACCTGTAAATTCTTGCCCTAAATTAAGCCCTTTGAATAATAATGAGATACAAGCAATGAGAATAAGAGCTGATGAGGTGATAAACCCTAAATTATTGTATCGGACAAATGGGATATTCATTAAATTTTGAGCTCCTCTACTCTTCTATATCCATAAATAAAATTAACTAAAGATCTAGTAACTAAAATAGCCGTAAATATTGAAGTGACAATTCCAATACTCAATGTAACAGCAAAACCTTTGATTGGTCCTGTTCCAATTGCATACAAAATTAAAGCTACTAACAGGGTTGTAATATTTGCATCCATAATAGTGCTAAATGCTTTTGAGAATCCATTTCTTATTGCATTTTGAGGATCTACATTAGCTTTTAATTCTTCAGATATCCTTGCAAAAATTAATACATTTGCATCTACAGCCATACCAACTGTTAAAACAATACCTGCTATGCCTGGAAGTGTAAGTGTTGCTCCAACTGCAGACATGATGGCAGTAACTAATATTAGATTAGACATTAATGCGATATTTGCTGATAGCCCGAACAATCTGTATCTAATTAACATGAAAATAAATACCAATATGAAACCAATGATTACTGAATTTATACCTTTTTCTATGTTTTCTTCTCCTAGTGATGGTCCTATAGTTTGTTCTTCAACAAAAGTCATTGGAGCAGCTAATGCTCCTGCTCGTAATAGCAATGCTAATTCACTTGCTTCTTGGCTGCTGCCCAATCCAGTAATTCTGAAGCTTGTACCTAAAGTATCTTTAATATTGGCATTACTAATAACCTGTTTTACTGGTTCTTTCGCTTGAATGACATTATCGTTTTCATCGAAATAGGTTTTAGTTTTTTCTTCAATGAGCAAGACACCTAGATTTCTGCCAATATTATCTTTAGTAGCATTTTGCATGGCTTTTCCACCATCTATGTCAAGGTTTATATTTACCTGTGGTCTGCCGTTTTCATCAAAACCACTTTGAGCATTAGTAACATTGTCTCCGGTTAAAATAATTACCTTTTCAAGAAATACTTTCCCTGGTTCGCTTTTAAACGAAAATTGCTCTTTTCTTAGGAAAATCTCGTCTGGTCTAGCTTGTAACCTAAATTCTAGATTAGCTGTTTTTCCGATGATCTTTTTAGCTGATGTTGAGTCTTGAACTCCAGGCAGTTCAACAACTATTCGACTTGTTCCTTGTCTTTGAACTATTGGTTCTGAGACTCCTAGTTCATTAACTCTATTTCTTAACGCGACTAAGTTTTGTTCAACAGCATAATCAATGATTTCATCAAGATATTCATTTGTATACTGAAGATTTATGGTATTGCCATTTTGGCTGATTGCATACTTACTGCCAGTCGTTATGAAGTTATTTTGATCTAAATATTCCCGTGCTTGCACAAGGTTATTGGTATTACTAAAGGATAATTTCATTTCACTTCCTGTGCTTACATATGAAGCATTAATATTTCTGCTTAAGAATTCTTCTACTAGTGATGCTCCTTCAGAAGATAATCTTTCCTCTGAATACCGTTCTGTATCTACTTCCAGCAAAAAATGTATTCCTCCAGCAAGATCTAAACCAAGATTAACTGGTTTGCCACCAAGAGATCTGAGCCACTCTGGCGTAGATGGTTCAGAATTCAGAGCTATAATAAATTCACCATCAGAATATTCTGCTAAAGTTCTTCTAGCTGCTAATTGATTTTCAACATCATCAAATATGATTTTAAGTGAATTCTCATCTAGCTCTATTTTTTCAAATTCAATACTTTTGCTTTCTAATTCAGAGGTTACTGATTGAATAATGTTTGTATTAGGAACTGATGATGAAGCACCAAAAGCTACTTGCAATGCAGGTTTAGTTGGGTAGAAATTGGGCATAGCAAATATAATGCCAATAATTAAAACTGAATAAATCAGTCCTATCTGCCAATTTTTAAATTGATTCACTGTGATTCTATGCTGTTAATAGTGCCTTTTGGCAACTTAGATGAAACAAATTCTTTTTGCATATTAATTGAAACATTTTCATTTAATTTAATGCTGATATATCTATCTTTTACATTTTCAACTCTGCCGACTAGGCCGGATGATGTCATAACTTCATCTCCTTTTTCTAACGAATCTACAAGAGTTTGATGTTCTTTTTGTCTTTTTTGTTGAGGTCTAATAGTTACAAAATATATAAACAAGAAAAAGGTTAAAAGCATCAAAAATGGCAAAAATGATGCTCCGCCTTCATCACCTGAGCCATCATTTGGTGGCACACAAGCACTTACTAGCACTAAAGTAACTAATACGGATAAATTTTTTATTTTCATACTTTTATAATTTTGGCTTTTTCAAGTCCCTCATATCGTAAAAGGAATCAACAAATTCTTCAAATTTATTTTCTTCTATTGCTGATCTCATGTCCTGCATTAACTTATTAAACGTGTATAAACTGCAGATACTCATTAAAGTGCTTGCTAAAATCTCATTGGCTTTATCTAGGTGATGCATATATGCTCTAGAAAAGTTTTTGCAGGTATAACACTCACAATGTTCATCTATAGGTTTTGTTGATTTCTTGTGTACTGAATTCCTTATTTTTAAGATGCCTGTAGATGTATATATAAAGCCATTTCTAGCGTTTCTAGTAGGTATGACGCAGTCGAACATATCTATTCCATATCTAACACCTTCTACCAGTTCTTCCGGTGTTCCTACACCCATTACATAATGAGGTTTATCTTCGGGCATTAAAGGAGCTAGATGCCTCAAAATTTTCGTTTTTTCTTCTTTTGGTTCTCCTACACTTAGTCCTCCTAGTGCAATTCCATCAAAATCTTGATCTGACATAAAATTTAATGACTCTTCTCTCAATTCATGATGCATTCCACCTTGAACGATGCCAAATAATAGGTGGCCCTTCCTATGCTTATTGAAATATTCTTTGCATCTTGATGCCCATCTATGTGTTAGATCCATTGATTTTTTTGCTTGACTGGGAGTGCTAGGATAAGTTGTACATTCATCAAAGGTCATTATGATATCTGCATTTAAGGTTAATTGCGTTTGAATTGAATCTTCTGGAGTAAGAAATATCTCTGAACCATCTAGTGGCGATTTAAATTTGACGCCTTCTTCAGTTATTTTTCTTAATTCTTGTAGGCTCCATACCTGAAACCCTCCTGAATCTGTGAGTATTGATCTATCCCATGCCATGAAATTATGTAATCCATCAAACTCTTTTATTACTTCTAGTCCTGGTCTTAGGTATAAATGGAATGCGTTACCTAAAATTATCTCAAAACCTATATCTTTGAGATGTTCAGGGGTTAGGCCTTTTACAGTGCCATATGTACCAACAGGCATAAAAACTGGGGTCTGAATATTTCCGGTTTTAGTAACAAGCTCCCCTCTTCTAGCGAAGCCAGACTTATTTAAGACTTTGAAAGACATTTCTTTATTATCATTGCATCTCCATAGCTAAAGAAGCGCATTTTGTGTTTAATTGCATATTTATAAGCATTGAATATATTTTCTTTTCCTCCGAAGGCAGATACAAGCATCAGTAAACTTGATTCTGGTAAATGAAAGTTTGTTATCAGAGAATCTACAACATTAAACTTATAGCCTGTATGTATAAATATCTCGGTTGACTGAGGGCCTGATTTTATCTTTTTAGCATTAACATCGTAAGCTGATTCAAGTGCTCTTAATGTTGTTGTGCCTAAAGCTACTAACCTTTTATTTGCTGATATTGCATCATTTAGAACTTTAGCTGAACTTTCTGATATATAGAAATCTTCTTTATGAAGTTTTGATTTATTGGTAATAGGCTCGTCTTTTAGGGGTTTAAATGTTCCTAAGCCAATATCTAAATTAATTTTGCAGATTGTTAACTTGGCTTCTAGCTGTTCCATGAGCTTATTATCAAAATGTAACGATGCAGTTGGAGCAGCAACAGAATTCTTATATTTATCGTTTGCAAAAACGCTTTGATACCTGTCTCTATCCAACTCTTCTTCAGATCTATTTAAGTATGGGGGTATAGGAATATGACCTATTGCATCACATAAGCTATCTATGGCTTGAGTGAACTTAATTTCTACAGAATCCTCATAGACATTAATTATTGAAATTTTTACAGGAAAATTTTCGGAGTATAGGGTTTGTTCTTTAATCTTCTTATTTAGACCTTTTGTTAAACAACTTCCAACATTTTTATTAATTTTGCCTAGTATCAATAGCTCAACATTGCCGCCAGTTTGTTTTTTTAGCTTTAATCTTGCTGGAATTACTTTTGTCTCATTTAAAACTAATATATCGTCTTCATTAAGCTGTTCCCGTATTGATATAAATTCATCTATATGAATACCTCCTCCATCAAGATGCAATAATTTAGAGCTTGTTCTATTTTCTACAGGATACTTAGCTATAAGATCTTCTGGTAAATCGTAATAATAATCTGATTTATAGATGTCTTTTTGCATAGCATGTATGATAGCAATTACGGGGATGTGGTGGAATTGGTAGACACGCGTGACTCAAACTCACGTGCCGCAAGGCGTAACGGTTCAAGTCCGTTCATCCCTACCATCAAAAAAATTATATTTTTCTAATGATTTTACATGGATAGTTTTTTCTCCGTCCATAAAAGTTATCTCTTTTGCGTGAAGCATTAATCTTTTTGCTGTAGTTTTATTTTCTTTCAGAGCATACTTCTCATCTCCCAGTAATGGATATCCAGCATCAAAACAATGAAATCTGATCTGATGGGTTCTTCCTGTGTAAGGTAAAGCTATGAGACTGGTAAAACCCTTATATTTCTTATTAACGGTAAATTTAGTCTTAGATTTTTTACCTGATTCTGTTTTTTTGACCTTTCTCTCAGATTGATTTGTTTTCTTTACTTCTAGCTCATTCTCAATGACCTTTAAATTTTCTGGCCAAATACCATGAACTACACATTCATATACTTTTTTTACTGATCTTTGCCTGAATTGTTTATGTATGTCTCTTAAAGCAGACATTTTTTTTGCTATTATGAGACATCCGCTGGTGCTTTTGTCGATTCTGTGAGCTAAATTGAAGTTTTCCGAGTATTTATAAAGTTTTCTGACTATTTCAATGACACCAAAATTTAGTCCAGATCCACCATGAACAGCATAATTAGGTGGTTTATTTATTACAACGAATCTATCTGAGTCGTAAATTATAGATTTCTTGATTATCTCCATATGGCTTTCAAGGTTAGGAGACTCTGATAATTGAGCTTTAATGGTAAATTCTGGATAAGAAATTTTATCTCCCGCAATTAATTTATAATCAGGTTTAGATTTCTTTTGATTTACTTTAATCTTTGCCTTTCTAATAGAGCTATATATTTTTGATTTAGGAAGATTCTTCTTAAATTTACTAAATAAAAAGTTATCTAGCCGACGCCCGCAATCATCATCACTTACAAGAAAAAAACTAATTTTAATCATTTTGCTGTAGAATATACCCACTAAGCTTACAGCTGAAATGAAAAAAATATACAAAGTAAGCAATAGAAAGATAAAAAAAACAAAATGATAAGAACAATTAACAAAAGATTAATGGGTTTCAAAAATAGGAAAATTCCTGAAAAACTTCTGATTTAAATATTGTTCTTATCCTTTATTTATAAGGGATACAATGAAAAAAATACTAATTGATACAAATTCTATTAATGGCAAAAGAAGCGCATTAATAGACGGCGAAAAACTCATAGATTTCGATCTTGAGTTCGAAGGAAATAATTTCCAAAAAGGAAGCATACATAAAGGTAAAATTACCAAAATTGAAGGTAGTTTAGAGGCAATATTTGTTGAGCTAGGCTCATCAAGACATGGTTTTCTTCCTTTCAAAGAACTGTCTCCAGAATACTTTGACCAATCTAAATCTGGAATGGAAAGATTTAAGATTAAAGAAGGAGACGATATTGTCATCCAGATTGAGAAAGAAGAAAGAGTTAATAAAGGTGCAGCTTTATCAACTTATATATCTTTAGCAAGTAGGTTTATAGTTTTAATGACTAATCACCCTAGTGGTGGTGGAATCTCAAGAAGAATTCATGGAGAAGAAAGGGAGAAGGTAAAAAACCTTCTAGATTCTCTAGAAACTCCAGCTGGCATGAGCTTAATAATTCGTACTGCTGGCATAGAAAAACCAATTGAACAATTATCTTGGGATTTAGAGTATCTAAAAAAACTATGGGTAGAAGTTGAATCAGCGATCAAATCCGCTAAAGCAACACAATTAATTTATGCCGATCAGAGTCTTATACAAAAAAATATACGAGATTATTTTAAAGAAGATATCGGCGAATTAATTGTCGATAATAGCGATGATTTTGAGTCCGCAAAAACTTATGCAAATAAAATAATTCCTGATTTGGTAGATAAGATTAAGCTTCATGATGAAGATGTTCCACTTTTTGCAAGTTATGGGATTGAATCAAAAATTGAATCTGCTTTTTCTAGGGAAGTAAAACTACGTTCCGGTGGCTCTTTAGTAATCGATACAGGAGAAGCGTTAACTTCAATTGACATCAACTCTGCAAAATCAACTAAGGGTTCAGACATTGAAGAAACTGCACTTAAAACTAATCTTGAAGCTGCTTCTGAAATAGGCAAACAAGTTAAGTTACGGGATCTGGGTGGCTTGATAGTGATTGATTTTATAGATATGGAGGATCCAAAAAGCAACGAAAAAGTAGAAAAAGCTATGTATGCCTCAACCAAACAAGATCATGCAAGGATTCAACTCGACAAAATATCAAAATTTGGTTTAATGGAAATGTCACGACAAAGAATTAAGCCTGCCTTGAATGACTTAATGGGTAAGACAGTATGGGTAAGATCTGTGGCGTCTGTATGTGAATCTATCTTTCGGCTTATAACTGAGAAATCCATAAATAATAGATCTAGCATTCTTTTGCTTAAGGTTTCACCGAATATCGCAAATGAATTATTAAATCGTTATAGATCGAATCTCGATCAAATAGAACAAAAATTTTCTAATAAAATAATGACTTTTATTGATCCTTACAAACAGAATGATAGTTATACAATTGAAATAAAGAAAAATGCATACTTTGATTATGAAAAGAATATGGAAGAATCATCAAAAGCTTTCCAAAATAGAACTAGCTATAACTTAAAAGTCCCTAAAAAACGTGCTAAGGCAATGGTTGAAGATGTTGAATTTAGAAATATGCCAAAAGCTAATTCTAATAAAAAGGGGTTGTTAGATTCATTATTTAATTTTTTCAAGGGAGAAGAGAAGCCTAAAACTAAAAAGCCTAGAAATAGAAGATATAATTCTTCAAAATCAAGGCCAAATGTTAGAAGGAATATGAAATCTAATAAGCCTAGAAATATACCGCGCAAACCATCTACAAATAACCCACATAAATCAAAAAGTAATGTGAAGGCTGTGCCTAAAAAACAAAGTGGTAATGTGAAGAACATTGTTAAAAAGACTAAGGAAAAGGTTGTGGATGATAATATTGGTAACAGAATTGAAGAACCAACTAGAAAGCCAACTAGAAAGCCAGTTACAAGAGCTAAAAATGACCCTAGATCAGGGAGCTAATAGCTTTTTTGATTAGCTGATTTGATAGAGATGGTTCTGGAGGTATTTTGGGAAGATCATTAGGTTTGAACCAAGATGCCTCTAAAATTTCATTTTCGTCTATTTGAACATCTCTAGATATTGCTTCTGCTTGAAAGGCCATCATTAATTGATTTGGAAAAGGCCAGGATTGGCTGCCAACATAATTGATGTTATTTATTTTAAGGCCAACTTCTTCAAATACTTCTCTTTCAACACATTCTTCTAGAGTTTCACCTAGATCGACAAAACCAGCAATTGCAGTATACAAAGTCCTTATTTCGCTATTGTGCCTCACTAGCAAGATTTCAGTTCCATGCGTCAATATAACTAAGATACATGGTGACATTTTTGGGTAGTATTCTCTGGGACAACTATCACAAAATTTAGACAGATCATCTCGTATTTCACTCAGCTTATTTCCTGTTCTCGAACAATAGTTTTGTTTATAAATCCAATCAAATAACTGGAATGATCTACTAACGATCATTAAGGACTCTTCATTTAGATATGGGTATAACTCTCTCTTACTTAAGTAAATTAGATCTTCATTATTATTATTTAATGCTCCTGTAAGAAAAACTGAATTACTTTCGACTTTAAAAATCTCAAATACTTTATCTTCTATATGGCTATTTAGATTATTGTGTATGAAACTTTTCTCTTTTTTATTAAAGAGTATCTTCTTGCTCTCGTTAATACTTACAATTAAATCATTTTCTTTAGGTGTTTGTTTTGTTGAAAAACTAGAAGTAAATCTTTTCATTGTTAGTATAATGTAAACGTTTAAAAGAGAATTGGTTAGTACATTATTTAAAAGTTTCTTAGGGAATGCTCCAGATTGGTATAAATGGAGCATCATTGGTTTTCTTTTGTTGAACCCCTTCCTCTACTTTGGTCTTACTGATTTAGGTTATGACAGTGGTTTTATCATAGGGTGGCTACTTCTTTTGCAATTTATATATACCCTTATATTCTCAATACAATGTTACCCTCTTCAACCTGGTGGTTTGTTAGCATTACAGGTTCTATTATTAGACTTGACTCGACCAGATGATGTAATGCATGAAATTGAAGAAAGTCTTGGAGTCCTCTTATTGCTTATCTATATGGTTTCAGCAATTTTCTTTATGAAAGATTTGTTAATGGTAATTTTTACAAAATTACTTAAAACAATAAGGTCTAAAACTCTCTTATCTTTATTTTTTGTGATCTCAGCAGCTTTTTTATCTGCCTTTTTAGATGCACTTACGGTAACAGCTGTATTAATAAGTGTGACTCTAGGTTTTTATAAAATATTTGAAAAGAATTTTAAAGAAAATAGAATTTCAGAATCAGAGTTTGATCAAGGAAAAGCGTTTTTAAGAGACATCATCATGCATGGTGTAGTTGGCACTGCTTTAGGTGGTGTCTGCACAATAGTAGGTGAACCACAAAATTTATTAATAGCTCAAAAAGCAGGATGGGAGTTCATGGAATTCTTTTGGAGAATGGCTCCAGTTACAATGCCAGTACTTTTGTTTGGTTTACTTAGCTGTGTAATTATTGAAAAACTGAAAATTTTTGGTTACGGAGCGCAATTATCTGACACTTTAAGAAATAAAATCATTGATAATGCAAAAACGGAAGAAGAAAAAAGGACTGCTTTACAAAAATTACATCTTAATATTGAAGCATTATTGGGTGTAAGTTTAATATTTGCATTGGCATTTCACTTGGCTGAAGTTGGAATAATAGGATTATTCTTAATGGTTCTTCTAACTTCATTGAAAGGCATTACACAAGAACATCAATTGGGTGGTGCTTTCAAAGAGTCTCTTCCGTTTACCGCTTTATTGGTAGTTTTCTTCGTAATAGTTGCAGCTATCAAATCACAAGACTTATTTGATCCTGTTACAAGCAGCATCCTGAATGATGGTGTATCACAGGATTTGCAAGTTACGCTTTTCTTCCTTGCTAATGGTGCCTTGTCTGCCATAAGTGATAATGTCTTTGTTGCTACCGTTTACATGACTGAAATTGAGGATTTTCTTACAAAAGAACTCATTACTAGAGAACAATTTAATAATTTAGCAGTGGCCATTAATACTGGAACAAATTTGCCTAGTGTTGCTACCCCAAATGGACAGGCTGCATTTTTATTCCTTTTAACTTCATCTCTTGCTCCTCTTATTGGGCTCTCATATTTAAGGATGGTCTATAAGGCTCTCCCTTATACAATCGTACTTACTTCTGTGGGTCTTATCGCTGTCATTTACCTCATATGAGATTAAACGATCATAAATTTTGCATCGCTCCAATGATGAAAAAGACCGATCGTCATTTTCGTTTTTTAGCTCGTCAATTCACTAAAAAATCTATGTTATACACTGAGATGATTCACTCAAATGCGATATTAAAGGGAGATAAAGAAAAACTCCTTTCATTTAGTGGTATTGAACATCCAGTCGGCTTACAACTTGGTGGTTCAGATCCTGAAGCACTAGCAGAAGCAGCCAATATTGGTGAGACTTTTGGTTATGATGAAATAAATTTAAATGTTGGTTGTCCTTCAAAAAAAGTAAAATCTGGAAATTTTGGTGTTTTCTTAATGAAAGATACTGAGCTCTTATGTTCATGCATAAAAGCAATGAAGAAAAATACTACAATTCCGTTAACCATAAAGTGTCGAATAGGTGTTGACCAGTTTGAGGGTGAGGATTACTTAAAAAGTTTTATTGAAAAAATAGCTGAAGCAGGAATATCACTATTTATCATTCATGCTAGAAAAGCTATTAGTGGATTAGATACAAAAAGAAATAGATCAATTCCTCCGCTTGATTACGACTTAGTTTATAAAATTAAAAATGCATTCCCTGAATTAAAAATAATTGTTAATGGTGGTATAGAAGATATGGAGAATGTAAAAATGCTGCTAGAGAGGTTTGATGGTGTAATGTTGGGGAGAAAAATATACTCTGACCCAACCTTTCTACTAAATATTGATAAAGAAATATATTCACAAAATACAAACTTAGAATTTAATGCGGGAATAAGAGCTTTTATGACTTATATACTAAATTTATCTAATCCAAAGGACGTAAACCGATCCCTCAACCACTTATTACAGATAATAAGAAGAGTCTCACATACAAAAGATATAAGAAGAAAGTTACTTTCTGGTCTTAATAATGAAAATATGGCACTGGAAGATGTCTTTATTGATTTTCAGGAAGATCTTCTTCAAAAAGTTCAGATTCAAAATCTATAAGAAATTCATCTTCGACTTCACCATCTAGAACAAGATCATTTCTAGATTGCATATAAACAGCTTTAACAAATTCATATTTATCGCCGACTATTAAATTTTCAGCGGCTAAGAGACGCTCTCTTGTTTCAATGACATCGAGAGTTGTAAATATTACTTTCATATCTGTCTCGTCAATTGCAAAGTTACCTGAAAGATACCAACTAGCAGGATAACCCATCAAATCCCTTAAAGTTGATGGTCCTACGAAAGGCACAAAAACATAAGGTCCATTATCTACTCCCCAGTAGCCAAGTGTTTGACCAAAATCTTCATCATGCCTCTCTAAACCAGCATTAGTTGCCACATCGAATATACCTCCTATACCAAGAGTTGTATTAATTAAAAATCTCACCGTATCCTGAAAGGCTAAATTAAACTTAGCTTGAAGAATCTGGTTAGCAATAGTATCAATTTCGGATAAATTGTTAAAAAAATTAGAGATTGATCTTTTTATGAATTTTGGAGTGTAGTCTCTATAAATTTCAGCCGTGGGTTTAAGAACAGCGCCATCAATTTCATCAAAGACCACAAAAACAACTCTATTGATATCCTTGAATGGATCGTCATCTATTTCAGTATCTTCTTCTGGAAATATCACAAAACTCAGAAGTAGAATTAGAAGTATCTTTTTCATACAAAGAAAAGTTTAATATATAATTGCTCTAAACATGAAGTATTTAATAACAAGTGCTCTTCCCTATGCAAATGCGCCATTACATCTTGGACATATTTTAGAAATAATTCAAACAGATGTTTGGGTAAGACATCTAAATTTAAAAGGCATAGAGGCTCATTATTTTTGTGCAAGCGATACTCATGGAACTCCTGTAATGCTAAAGTCAAAGGAAAAAAATATCACTCCAGAAGAACTAATAAAAAATATTTATGATATTCATAAAAGTACTTTTAAAAAATACAACGTTAACCTAGCTAATTTCCATTCCACACATAGTGATGAAAATGAAAAACTCACAACTGAGATATTTAAAAAAGCACTAAATAAGGGCTTTGTGTATACAAAAAAAATAAAGCAGCTATTTGATGATAAGGAAAATATGTTTTTGTCCGATAGATTTGTAAGAGGTGCTTGCCCTGCCTGTGGAGCAGCAGATCAATATGGAGATGCATGTGAAGTATGTGGTTCAACTTATGATGCATTAGATCTATCTGATCCTATATCTACACTTTCTGACTCAAAACCATCAATAAAAGAATCTGAACATTATTTTTTTAAACTGAATGAATTGTCTGATTACCTTAGTTCCAAAGTAGATGAGCTTTCTAACCAAAGCCCAATAAAACATAAGCTCAAGGAATGGCTTGATGGAGATTTAAAAGACTGGGATGTTTCTAGAGATGAGCCTTACTTTGGTTTTAAAGTGCCTGGAGAAGAAAATAAGTACATTTATGTATGGATGGATGCTCCAGTAGGTTATCTATCGTCCATAAAGAATTGGTGCGATATAAATAAATACAATTATGAAAAACTATTATCAGATAAAGACACCAAACTAGTACACTTTATAGGAAAAGATATTGTTTATTTTCATTTGTTATTTTGGCCAGCAATGCTTCATGCAGCAGACATAGAGAATATAGAAGAAGTTTTTGTTCATGGATTTCTGACTATAGAGGGAATGAAGATGTCAAAATCACGCG
Source organism: Gammaproteobacteria bacterium (assembly GCA_002690945.1). Taxonomy (GTDB): domain Bacteria; phylum Pseudomonadota; class Gammaproteobacteria; order Magnimaribacterales; family TMED112; genus TMED112. Next base: position 49,567 of record NZGL01000018.1, read on the forward strand.
GAAATTTTATACTTGCTGACAAAGCGCTTGAATATGCCAATGCAGATTTTTATAGATATTATCTATCTTCAAAACTCAATACTGATATTTCTGATATAAATTTCTCAGTTGATGATTTTGTACAAAAGATTAATAGTGATTTAATTGGCAAATATATAAATATAGCGAGCAGAACTCAAAACTTTCTTACAAAACATAACAATTCCGAAGTTAAGCAAAACTGTCAAAATGAAACAAATAAATATAAAGATTTATATGCTGAAATTGTCAGCCAAACTAACGATAGAGAATACTCAAAAGCACTAAAGAATATTATGTCAATTGCTGATGAAGCAAATGCATATATTTCATCTGCCGAGCCCTGGAGTAAAGCAAAAGAAGGCCAAATAGATGCTTGTATAGAAATATGTTCAGAATCCTTGAACCTCTTTAAGGATCTCACTATCCTTTTAAATCCATTTATCCCTAATATAACCGAGAGTTTATTTGAGATGTTAAACCTAAAACAAACAGATTATGACCAAATAAGCAAAGATAGTCTAAAGGAAGTAAGACCTTTTAAGGCAATCATAACAAGACTTGAAAAATCTGAATTTGAGGGAATACTTAACTAATTATGGACGAAATTAATATAGAAGATTTTATGAAAGTGGATCTTCGTATAGCAAGGGTAAAACAAGCTGTTGAAGTTCCTGAAGCAGATAAGCTTGTTAAATTAATTTTAGATGTTGGTGAATTAGGTGAAAAAACAGTTTTTGCAGGCATAAAAGCTGCATATAAATTAGAGGAATTAATAGATAAATATGTTGTTCTAGTAAATAACTTAAAACCACGACAAATGAAATTTGGATTATCAGAGGGGATGATATTAGCAGCAGGCCCGGGAGGAGAAGATATATTTATGGTTGGGCCAGATGCTGGTGCAAAAGCAGGAATGAGAGTCAAATGAAAACAGACATAGTAGTCATTGGTGCAGGACCTGTTGGTCTTTTTACAGTCTTTGAAGCTGGATTATTAGGAATGAGGTGTACTCTGATAGATAATCTCGATAAACCAGGCGGCCAATGCGCTGAATTATATCCAGATAAACCAATCTTCGATATTCCTGGAGTACCTTATCAAACTGGGCAAGAGCATGTTGATGCTCTTTTAAAACAAATAGAGCCATTTGAATACGACTTGTTACTAGAAGAAAGAGTTGAAGAGATAACTAAGAATAAAGAGCATTGGATTGTAAAAACAAACAGCAAAACAGAAATTGAATCTAAAAATATTTTTATAGCTGCTGGTGCTGGATCATTTGAACCAATAAAACCTACTCTTGAGAAAGATTTCTCTGTATTTGAAGATAAACAAATCTTTTATTCCATCAAAGATAAGAATATTTTTAAAGGTAAAAAGGTGGCGATATTTGGTGGTGGCGATAGTGCGCTTGATTGGACAATAGAATTAGAGAAAATAGGAGCGGATATCTCATTAATCCATAGACGAGATGCTTTTAGAGGTGCTCCTGATTCAGAAATGCAAGTAAGAAAACTTGCTGAGGAGAAAAAAATAAAACTATTAACTCCATATATTATTAAAGACTTCAATAAAGGAGATAATATAAAAGATGTTGTACTTTTTAATTCAGAAACAAAAGATGACTCTACTATACCTGTCGATTACATACTCTTCTTTTATGGTTTAAATAAAAAACTTGGCCCCATAAATAAATGGGGTCTAGAATTATCTGGGAACAAAATAAAAGTAAATACTGAAACCTTCCAAACAGAACAAAAAGGAATTTTTGCAGTTGGCGATATAAACACTTACCCAGGAAAACTTAACTTAATACTGTCTGGTTTTCATGAAACAACCTTAGCAGTTCAAGAAGCGTTTAAAAGACTACATCCTGGTGAAAGAGTACCATTTGGTTATACCACTTCTAGCAAAGATCTCCATGAGAAGCTTGGGTATAAAGATTCTAAATGAGAATCATTAGCAAAATTTCATTTTTTCTTGATTTTTAACAACAAAGACACTATAAATTCATTATGCAAGGGAACGGTAAAATCATTGACCACCTAAACAAAGTTCTATCAAATGAACTAAGGGCCATCCACCAATATTTTTTACATTCAAGAATGCTCTCAGATTGGGGTTTAAATAGATTTGCTGAAACAGAATATGAAGAATCAATGGATGAAATGAGACACGCTGACAAATTGATCCAAAGAATATTATTTTTAGAAGGATTGCCTAGCATGGAATACATGGGTAATGTTTATGTTGCAAAAAATGCTATCGATGTTCTTCATTGTGATTTGAAGCTAGAAAATGAAGCAATTCCTGATCTAAAATCTGCCATAATGGCATGCGAAAAAGAAAAAGATTTTGTCTCTAGAGATATGCTTCTCAAAATTTTAGAAAGTGAAGAAGAGCATGCTGACCATTTAAGCACTCAAATTGCATTAGTAGAAAAGGTTGGAGACGAAAATTTTCTACAAACTCAAATTTCTTCAGCTTCTTCAGCTTAGTACAGAAGACAGCTCATCGTTTTCATGCATTTCTGTGACAATATCACAGCCGCCGATTAAATCACCGTCGACAAACAACTGTGGAAATGTTGGCCAATCAGAAATTTTTGGTAGGTTAGCTCTAACCTCAGGGAACTCAAGCACATCAATATAACTAAATTCAACATCATAAGAGAATAGTATTTGAGTAACTTTAGCTGAAAAGCCACATTGAGGTTGATAAGGTGATCCCTTCATAAATAATAGAACCTTATTTTCTGAAATCTGATCTTTTATATCGTTTATAACTTTATCCATTTGTTACCTCTAAATATTTTTTTATTGTGTTGTTAAATCCATCAATCAATGATTCAGTTATTATTGCATGCCCGATTGAAACCTCGTCTATTAAATCTAATTTTCTTAACTCTGGCAAGTTCTTAAGATTTAAATCATGACCAGCATTTACCCTTAGACCAAGTTCTTTTGCTTTGTATGATAAATTTTTAATTTTCTCTACTTCTAGTTCAGTTTGATGACTATCATCCTCTAGTACTGCTTGAGCATATGGACCTGTATAGATTTCTATGGCATTTATATCTTTATTGGTAAGTAAATCTAAGTCTGAATCTGCATCCACAAAGATACTACATCTTGCACTATTTGATCTGACGTCGTTTGTTAAATTTAGGCTATTTACTTTTGTGATTTCCCAACCATGGTCAGAAGTAATTTGAGAAGTTGAGTCAGGCACTAGAGTTGTTTGTGTTGGCTTGTATTTTCTAACTATCTCCATAAAGCCAATATATTGTTTGCTCTCTCCTTCTAGTGGGTTACCTTCAATATTGAATTCTTTTGTATATTGATCTGTTATGTTCTTAATTAGCTCTAAGTCGCTATGTTTCATATGTCTTTCATCCGGTCTAGGATGGGCTGTAAGGCCAATTATGTCTTCATCTAGTGCTTTCTTAGCAAAATATTCAAGATCTGGCTGATGCCCTCCTCTGGAGTTTCTGAGTAAAGCAATTTTATTTAAATTTATACTAAGCTTCATATTTGCTGTTGAATAACCAACCGTAATTAGGTTTATATTATAATTTAAATGTGCGCTTGTAGCTCAGCTGGATAGAGCGCTTGGCTACGGACCAAGAGGTCGGGAGTTCGAATCTTCCCAGGCGCACCACGACCACCTGAGCAAAATCATATATAATTAACAGCTTTTAAAAGGTCTGCGCCTGTAGCTCAGCTGGATAGAGCGTCTGGCTTCGAACCAGAAAGTCGGGAGTTCGAATCTTCCCGGGCGCACCATTTTTTATATAAAATTACATTATGTTTAAAGTAGCGGCACTCTATAAATTTGCTCAAGTTGCAAAGCCTGAAGATCTGCAAAAGAAAATCAAGGCTAAGTTAAAGGAGCTCAATATCTATGGAACAATTTTAATTGGTAATGAAGGTTTAAATGGCACAATCTCTGGAAAAGAAAACGACTTAATAAAAGCTTTAGATTTCATTAAAAAAATTCCTGGTTTCTCTGACTTAGATATCAAGCATTCTGCATCTATAGCCAAGCCTTTTATGCGTCTAAAAGTTAAATTAAAAGAAGAAATCGTCACCATCGGTGATAGATCTATCGATCCAGTAAATCAAGCTGGTAAATACGTTAATCCTTCTGAATGGAATGCACTAATAAATGATCCAAATACTATACTTATAGACACTAGAAACGATTACGAGTATTCAATAGGCACATTCAAAGATGCTATGAATCCAGAGACTGAAACATTTAGAGAATTTCCGCAATGGGTAAAGAAACAGAAATTTTCTAAGCAAGACAAGAAGAATAAAAATATTGCTATGTTTTGTACAGGGGGGATTAGGTGTGAGAAAGCATCTTCTTTTATGAAATTAGAGGGTTTTGATAATGTTTTTCATCTTAAAGGTGGAATTTTAAAGTATTTAGAAGAAACGCCTTCAAATGAAAGCCTTTGGGGTGGTGAATGCTTTGTTTTTGATGATAGAGTGTCTGTGCAACATGATCTATCAGAAGGCACCTATGACATGTGCCATGGTTGTAGAATGCCAATCACAGAGAACGATAAAGAATCAGAACAATATGTTCGTGGAGTTTCCTGCCCAAACTGTTTTGACAGCAAAACATCTAAACAGGTTGAACGCTATAAAAATAGACAGAAACAAATAGATTTAGCGAAATCAAGAAACCGAAATCATATCGGGCCTAAAGAAGTGGTTAGAAAATAGTTATTTATCAGCTGCTTTCTGCTTGTTAGCAAAAAAGACTCCCAAGAATATAAGCAATGTGCCAATTATCTTATCAGCAGGGAACTGTTCGCCATCGTATGCTATTCCTAAAAAAATGCTAGATACAGGCACTAGGTAGGTTACAAAAGAAGCATTTATTGGTCCTATTCTCTTAATTAATTTAATGAACAAAACATAGGCCAATGATGTATTGATTATGCCAAGTAAAGCTAAATAAACCCATGATGTAGAGGTTATTGTCGCCATTCTATCAGAGTAAAAAAATACGAATGGCAATAATACAATGGCTCCTACGATAATCGATCCCATACCTATAAATGAATTGCTCATTCTTGCTGGAGTTTTTGATAAATAAACACCAGCTATTGCATAAGATAAAGAGGCTATTACACACAACATTGAAGAAAATAAATCTAAGTTTCCAGATGGACCAACAAGTGAAAATAAACCTAAGAGACCGATTAAAACTCCTGTAAGCTTAAAATAAGAGAACTCTCCACGATACAAAGAAAATAATATTAAAGCCGTTAAAATCGGTACAGTAGCCTGTAATATAGATAAAGAACCTGGTCCCAGACTTAATGCTGCATAGGAAAAAAGAGTAAATGGTAAAGCTGTATTCAGTATACCTATTAATAAAAAGGGAAATCCATGGTCATAAAAAGAATATTTCTTCATCTTTAATATAAAGAATGGTGCAATAAATATTGCTGCAAGAAGCATTCTTAGGGATACAATTTGTAATGGTTCCAAACCATCCCTTACTAGAAGTCTTAAAAATAAAAAAGATCCGCCCCAAAGTATTGAGACGATCAATAAAGTGGTAAAGTCTTTTAAGTTCATATTTATTTTGGATTAACTACTAATGTCGTAATAAAAGCGTAGTAATAGTAATTTAAAAATTAATCTTAAGAAAGCCTATTAAAAGCATTTTCAGCATTATTTATCTCTTTGAGATGGTTTAAAAAGTTCTGTGCTGAAGAATAGTCTGAATCGAAGTATTGAAATGCAATTTTTTTAATATATGCATCATCTATTGGGTCTTTTAAAAAGTAATCAATCATTTCACTCATACTGTATAAGTATACAGTATTACTGAATAAAAAAAAGGGGAAGTTTCCTTCCCCTTTCTTATTCGAAAGATTACTTAATTAAAATTTCCAGTTAACACTTGCGGTTACCTGACGACCTACTGAGATAAAGTTGATCTCTCTATCGAAGACGTCATCTTCAGTACCATCATAGTCCATGAGGTTTGTGAAGTTTAGTCTTACTGTAAGATCATCTGAAGCTCTGTAGCCTAGACCACCATTCCATACTGTATAACCTTTGTACTCACTTATTGGATTACCTTCGTAATCTAAGTACTCATCGTCATATTGTTGGAATTTATTGATCACACCACCAGACCTGGTGTTACCTTGTACGTAGGCATACCATTTGTCTTTGCTGTACTCAATACTTGTGTCATAGAACCACTCGTCATTACCGAATTCACCAGTGTAACTTTCAAGATCTTCTGGTTTACCAGATGCAGCACTTTCATAATATACTTCTTGATAAGCTCTCCATCTAACAGCCATTGAACCTAAGTCCATTGCTACGTTATCTCTAGATACGAATGATGCCATTTCAGCAAGATCGAAAGCAAAGTCTGCTTTCCATACGTATGTAGCAAAGTTAATTAAACCGGCGTTAACAAGTCCTGATTCGAAGTATATAACCTGACCATCTGCGTCTCTTTCAAATTTTCCGCAGTATTGGTTTGGATAATCTTCGAAGTCATAACATGCTTCCATGTTTTGTGTTAAAGAGAAGGATGTTACATAGTCCTCCAAATTAATTTTAATGTAGTCAACAGCAAATCTTAGATCGCCGAACACTGCATCACTAAACCAAGTTGGTACGTAAACTAATCCTAAAGCTTCTGTTTCAGCTGTCTCGTTAAACAGATTTGGGTTACCACCAAATTTACCAGTAGCAGTTGCGTTAACTACAATACTGATGAAATCAGGTGCTAGACCTGCAGCCAAACAGTTAGCTTCTCTAACATCTGGGTTTCTACCTAATCCTCTATTTCTATAGTCACATGGGTCGTTACCTGTGCTATAAGATGTTACCTGAGGTAAGAAAAGATCTCCTAAGTCAGGAGCTTTAATAGCTGTCTGCTCAGAATATCTAATTGTTAGGTCATCCATTACTCTCCAAGCTAAAGATGTTGATTCAACATCAAAACTACCTGAAGAAGAACTATCAATAGTTCTTCCAGAGAAGTCTGCTATTAATGACATCATGCCTGGTAAGGATATATCGCCACCTATAATAGGAACACTAAGCTCCCAGTATTCTGCGTCAACTTCATAACCACCACCTAGTGAAGGTCTTGAGGCTGATCTTGTTAGCGCCATGTCCTGAATTGGTGAAGACTTATAGTCTCCTTGCTCTACTCTACCTTCATAACCAACAGCCATCTTAAGTTCACCAGCTGGTAATGACATAATGTCNCCCGCAAAGTTAACGTAAGTTAGCTCTTGTTCAATATAAGCAGAAGTTCTAAGACTTGTTCCAACATAGTCTCTTGCAGCCTGTGATGGTGCGCCTCTACCCATAATGTTAAGTGGTGCACAATCTCCTGGCTCGCCAAGAAGACTTGGTCCATAACCTAAGCTGCCACCAAAGTATGATGGATCTTGCCATATAGGCTGGAAGTTCATTGGATCCCAAGCTGGATCATAGTTCATCTTACAGTCTATTTCACCTGTATCAGGGTTAATACCAACGTTTAATGCTGCCCAATATCGGCCACCTACAACGCCTGGAGCGTCTGAATAAATTTCAGTATTACCTAATGAATAGCCCATTGACCATTGGAAATCACGATCATCAAGAGCAAATTCACCTTCTAAACCAACTGCATACATAGATGTTGAGTTATGATTTTCGACAGTATAACCACCGTCACCTTTTTGCAATAAGTCAACCTGTGACTTAGAAACATAAACACCATCTAGACCGTATGAGGTCATAATATCGACAGAATTCTGTGTTAAGAATGGGTTGTCAATAGCTATGAATGGAGGAAAATCTTGTCCGCTACCAAATGCATATGTTGAATATGGGTAACCAGAATCGTTACCATAATCAAATGAGAAGAAGCCATTTTGGAAGACATCAAAATACATTCTTACATTGTCGCTAAGATCGTAATTAGCAAACATGCTGAAGTTTAGTCTCTCAAAACCTGCTCTATAAGTNTTGAAATCTCCTCTATAACCATCTTGACCATCGTAAGAGAAGAATCCATTACCATAATAAATTCCTCCGTCATATGGTTGAAGGTCTCCTGGTGCACCAAAGTGCCATGTAGTACCATCAGGGAATGCTCCATCGTAATACCATATACCATAGTATCCTGGTGAGAATGAGTATTTGTAAACAGAAGCTTTTCCTGATTCAGGAATAGCTGAAAGTGTTACACAACCTCTTTCTGTTACACCTTGTGGGCCATAGTCACTGTCTACATTTGAGCCAGCTCCTATCCATCTTGTTTGATATGGTGCAGAAGAACTATACGTATTTCTGTATGAACCTGTACCACAAACACCTGTGTCTCTGTTGTAGTATCTATCTACATCGCCTGTAAAAACTGTTCCAATATCTTCATACTGGAAGTTCATGACCATGTTACCTTTGCCATCTGCAAAGTTTCCGCCCATTACAGCTTGCAATGAAACGTCTGAAGAAAGTCCTGCATAGTCATCATAAACGATAGACATTTCAGCACCTTCATAGTCATCTTTTAGAACATAGTTAATNACACCTGCAATAGCGTCTGAACCATAAACTGCTGAACCACCAGCGTTTACAATCTCAACTCTATCGATCATTACGGATGGAATGTTGTTTATATCAACAGCATTACCTGATCCACCAGATCCATATGGTGATGTAGACCCTACAAACCTTCTTCCATTTACAAGAACAAGTGTTCTACCTGATCCTAAACCGAAGTTATTTGCTAGGGATTGTCCCACACTCAAGGAACTTTGGTTACCAAAGTTTCCGCCTGAGCCGCTTGTCAAAGAGTTTGTTACACCAATACCCGGCACATCAAATAGTGCGTCGGCTGCATTGGTATAGCCTCTATTTTCATATTCCTCACCATAGATGATGGTTACTGGCTGAGCAACTTCGTACTCACTTCTAGCAATTCTAGAACCTGTAACGACAACCTCTTCTGGTTCGGCTTCGTCTTCGTCATCTTCGGTTTGTACTTCAGTTGAACCGGTTGATCCAGTATCTTCCTGAGCATACACAACTCCAAAGAATCCCAAGGAAAGTAAAAGTAAAAGTAATCTTTTAGTCATATTTTTCCCCAATAATAAATATATAACCTATATTTATCGCCCGATTAGCCCATTTAGTCAAGGATTAAGCATAATTTTTACAAGGTAATTTTTAAGCTAAATAAAAGACAACTTTTAAATTTAAATTATATAATCAGATTACATCTAAAAAAGGAGTCAAAAATGAATGATTTTAGCGGTAAAAATGTGCTTATAACAGGAGCGTCTTCGGGAATTGGTCTAGCTATGGCGAAAGACTTTGCAAATAGAGGGGCTAACTTAATTCTTACTGCAAGATCAAGAGATAAGCTCCTTGATTTGGCCAATAAACTTAAAGGTGAAGGAACTAAAGTACATGTATTTGTTGAAGATATAAGTTTGTCTGGTTCAGCAACTAAACTTTTTAATGAAATAAACGAAGCAGGTCTAGATGTAGATCTATTGGTCAATAACGCTGGATATGGTCGTATGGGCAATTTTGATGAATGTCCAATGGAAGACTACGAAAATATGATCCATTTAAATATCACTTCTTTAACTGAATTGAGCTATTTATATGTTAAAAAAATGGCTAAAAAAGGGGCTGGTGGCATAATTAATGTTGCATCTACTGCTGCTTTCTTCCCGATTCCCTATTCCGCTGTATATGCAGCTACTAAGGCTTATGTATTGAGTATAAGTGAAGCCTTACACTTCGAATATTCTAGAAAGGGAGTACATATAATGGCTGTATGTCCTGGAGCGACTGAATCAAAATTTATAGATATAGCAACTGAAAGGTCTGAAAGACTGAAAGAAAGGTTTAAAAAAGGCAATAAAACTAAAAATGGTCAAGGCTTGAGCAAAGTTCAAAACGCTGAAGATTGCTCAAAAGAAGCTTTAGATGCTTATCTAAAGGGGGGAATATATGTGATTACCGGAAGAAGTAATAAAATCCTATATACTTTGTCACGCTTTTTCACAAGAAAAGCCAATTTAGCTTGGTCTGGAAAATTATTTAAGAAAATTGCAGGTTAAAAGTTTTCTAAATATTCAACTATAAAGTCTACGGCTGCATCAGCACTATCTCTTGAGATTTCTCTAAAAAATTCAAAATCTCCTGCCCAGAAAGCTGATTCTGGCGGTTGTGCTACATATTCAAAAAGCTTTATTTGACAATAATCTAACCCAACTTGACTATCCCAATCAAAAGTATTTTCTGAAAGCTCAGTATAAATTTCATCAAATCCTGCTTCAACCAATGAATTATAATCATCAATATTACTTATATAATGATTTCGTCCTTTAGATGCTATAGCTAACTCCAAAGCAATAGATGTAATATGATAAGCATCTTTAAGCTGATTTTTGTTCAAATTATCACTTTCATAATTAAATACATGGCCTGCATTAACAGCGCCAGCACATGTAGCCACACCGGAAACTTTTGGGTCTAATGACTGTGTGTAAGCTAAATGAGCAAAAAAGAAAAAGGAAATTATTAAATATTTTTTAATCATCTGAATATTAGAATAGCATAACCTATATTTTTGTGGCGGAGAGAGAGGGATTCGAACCCTCGGAACGCTACAAACGTTCACTACCTTTCCAAGATAGCGCGATCGACCACTCTGCCATCTCTCCGAAATGAGAATTATATATTAGAAATTATTTAAGAGTAGCGTCTTGGTATTATGGCTATGCCCCCTCTTCTCTCAAAGCACCCTTCAATTCTAGAAAATTGGTAATCATAAGATTTTAAATCTTCAACTATTTGTTCGATACATAGCTCATGAAATGCCTCTTTTTCAAAAAAACTTCCAAGATAAGCTGCAATATTGTCTTGATCTGCCTTATTAAAGGCTCCATCTATAAAAATATCGGCGATATCTGGTTGTTGTGTAACCGGACACAATGATCTAAATCCTCTAAAACAAAAAAGCTCTGCAGGAGATAAATTTGTTGGATCGTGCTTAATGCCTTGGCTTTTTTTTACATTCAAAACTTTTGCATCTGGTTTTTTGTAAACATCTCTTAACTCAATATCTGTTTTTATTAGGGATTCGAGATGATGTTTTATTATTTTCTTCACTCCTGAAATAGATTCAAACCTTTCATGTATAAGCGAGTTTATAAAGAGTTTAAGTGATTTGGATTCCACTATATTTGGAGATGTACAAGGCACACTAATGGAGATTTCATCGTGATGGTGGATATTATTGTTGTCAATCCAAAGCAATTCATGGATATTCCAAATATCTTCGCCATTAAACATTTTAGTTTTAAGAGACTTTCTTTGTTCCTTCCTTTCTATTGGAAAAAGTAAATTTGGAGAAAAATTTTGTGGATAGGGAGTTTTTTTTCCAAGCAGGTTAGCCAACTTTATTCCTTTATGCCAATACCTTTATGAAGAAGATAGTATGCTATAGCAAAGAAGGAGGCAGTAAACGCAGAGATCAAGGTAAAACTTAAAAATGGATTAATTTGATATTGGCCTAGCATTGCATATCTAAAGAAATCGACAACGTAGAGTATCGGGTTAAACATTGAAATTAATTTCCACTGTTCAGGGATTTCAGACATTTCTATTGAATAGAATATTCCTCCAAGATAAATTAAAGGCGTCAAAACAAATGTTGGGATTATGGCTACATCATCAAAAGATTTCGCATAGACTCCATTAATCAGACCTAAAAGAGAAAAAAGAATAGATGTAATAATAATTGCAAATAAAGTTAGTGGAATGTTATGAATAGTAAATGTAGTGAAAAATAAACTAACCAGAACTACCACTATCCCGACTACAAAACCTCTCGTTATGCCACCCATTATAAAACCAATTAAGATGGTCCAATTTGGCATTGGTGAAATGATAATTTCTTCAATCGCTTTTTGAAATTTAGCTCCAAAAAAAGCCGATGCTACATTTGCATAAGAATTAGTAATAACAGACAACATTATTAACCCCGGAACTATAAACTCTACATAGCTAAAACCATCATAACCTGGCATTCCACCTATTCTGCTTCCTATAATTTGGCCAAATATTAAAAAATATAATGCTGTAGTAATTGCTGGGGGCACTATAGTCTGGATCCATATCCTTAAAATCCTTCTGATCTGTGCATAAGTTAAAGTTTTTAAGGATTGATAGTGGTTCATGATTTGGATGTTAAGTTTAAAAATAATTGTTCTAGCCTATTGGTTTGGTTTGCAATATTAGTAACTTCTACTTGAGCTAATTCAGGTTTATCAAAAAGACTGCTTATAGAAGATCCTTTGGAAAGTTTTACTGAGAATTTATTATCGTTTTCTACTTTAATATCAAAACCTAATATGTTGAAATTCTGCGGAAGAGTAGAGCTTGTTTCAATGATAAATATTTGGCTATCTAGCTGTTTAAGTAGTTTGCTCATACTAGTATTTTCAATTATCTTGCCTTCATCAATAATTGCTATGTTTTTACATAAATTTTCTGCTTCTTCTAGATAGTGTGTAGTAAGAATAATGGTCGTTCCTGCATTATTAATTTCAATTAAGAAGTCCCAAAGCCCTCTACGTAACTCTATATCTACACCAGCCGTCGGCTCATCAAGAATTAAAAGGTCAGGGTCATGAATTAGTGATTTTATTATCATTACCCTTCTCTTCTGCCCTCCAGATAGTTCGCGCAGAGTATCATTTCTTTTGTCCCAGATGCCCATCTGCTTTAAATATTTTTCAGATTTTTCTAAGGCTGTCTTGTGATCTACTCCGTAGTAACCTGCTTGAGTGACAATCGTATCTTGAACTTTTTCAAATTGTGAAAAGTTAAACTCTTGATTAACAACCCCTAGCTTAGATTTAGCCAGTGGGAAATTTACATCTATATCAACGCCGCATATGGATACTTGCCCAGCATTTTTTGTTACAAGAGAAGAAATTATTCCTATTGCAGTTGATTTTCCTGCTCCATTTGGACCTAAAAGTGCAAAAAAATCTCCCTTTTCTACAGAAAGGCTTATATCTTTCAATGCATGAACATTATTACTATAAGTCTTACTAAGGTTTTTAATTTCTAGTGCTTTCATTAGTGTCTTCGTGATAAGTGTGCAACTGCATTAGAGATGCCACTTATAGTTAATGGGTACATTTTTTGCTCCATCAAGCCTGAAATCATGCTTATTGTTGATGTGTAATCCCAGTGATCCTCATGAACTGGATTAAGCCAAACAGTTTTATAAAAATTAGACTTAATTTTATTAAGCCAAAGTTCACCAGCTTCTTTATTCCAATGTTCAATACTGCCACCTGCATTGGTGAGCTCATATGGAGCCATACTAGCGTCTCCAATTATTATAACTTTATGATTTTTGGTAAATTTGTTGATAATGGTTTGAGTTTCAACCCTATTTTCATTTCTTCTGTAATTGTCAGTCCAAACAGATTCATAAATACAGTTATGGAAGTAATAATATTCTAAATTTTTAAATTCTGATTTTGCTGCTGAGAAGAGCTCTTCACATAGTTTAACGAAAGGGTCCATAGAGCCTCCAACATCAAAGAAAACTATTAGGTTTATGTCATTGAGTTTTTCTCTAATGTACTCTAGCTCCAATATTCCTCCATTCTTGGCTGTACTTTTGATTGTGTCATTAAGACTAAATTCGAAGTCTTCACCTTTTCTTGCCATTCTTCTGAGCCTTCTCAGAGCAATTTTTATATTTCTAGTGCCAAGCTGAACAGAATCATCAAGATTTTCATACGCTCTCTCTTCCCAAACTTTTGTTGCCATACCTTTATTAGATTTGCCTCCAACCCTTATGCCATTGGGATGATTTCCAGAATTACCAAAAGGGGAAGTGCCTTCCGTTCCTATCCATTTACTGCCACCATGATGAGCTTTCTTTTGCTCTTCAAGACGCTTCTTAAATTCTTCCATTAATTTCTCTAAGCCACCTAAATCCTTGATTTTTTTAAGATCTTCTGAGGATAGATTTTTTTTAAATTGCTCTCTTAACCATTCATCTGGGATTATGGTTTTAAAAATGTCATCTAAATTTTCAATTCCCCTAAAATAGATATCAAAGGCTCTGTCAAATTTGTCAAAGTATTTTTCATCTTTAACTAAAATAGATCTTGCTAGGTAATAAAATTCATTCCAATCAGCAAAGACTATTTTTTTCTCAAGTGCATTTAATAAATCTAGAAATTCCCTAACACTTGCTGGTATTCCATATGCCCTTACTGTGTTAAAAAGATTAATTAACACTTGGATCTCTTCTGCTCATAAAAGCAAGACGTTGCAACAATTCAACATCCTGTTCATTTTTTATTAATGCTCCATATAATGGAGGGATTAATTTACTTTGATCAGAAGCAAGTACCTCTTGAGCTAAATCATCCGACACTATTAGCTTTAACCAATCGATTAATTCAGAAGTTGAGGGTTTCTTTTTAAGTCCTGGTACTTTTCTTATATCAAAAAATACATCAAACGCGTCTTTAAGAAGTTTCTTTTTAATTTTGGGGATATGTACGTTTATAATTTTTTCTAGTCCCTCTCTGTCAGGGAATGCTATATAGTGAAAAAAACATCTTCTTAGAAATGCGTCTGGTAAATCTTTTTCATTATTTGATGTGATTATCACTAATGGTCTTTTTTTAGCTTTTATAGTCTTGTCTAGCTCATAGCAATAGAATTCCATTCTATCTAGTTCTTGCAATAAGTCATTTGGGAATTCAATATCAGCTTTGTCTATTTCATCAACTAAAAGGACGACTTGCTCTTCTGAAGTAAATGCATCCCATAATTTGCCTTTTACGATGTAATTTGCAACATCTTTAACTTTCTCATCGCCCAATTGTGAATCTCTTAGTCTTGATACTGCATCATATTCATATAAACCTTGTGTAGCTTTTGTAGTTGATTTGATGTGCCACTCAATTAAACGCATTCCTAATGCATCTGCAGCCTCAACTGCAAGCATAGTTTTGCCTGTCCCAGGTTCTCCTTTTATTAACAGGGGTTTCTCTAGATTTAGAGCAGCATCAACTGCTAACTTCAAGTCATCTGATGCTATATATTTTTTTGTTCCTTGGAATCTCATTTGGACTAGGTTAGAGTTTATCAAAATTAATTTCAAATGTTATTAG
>NZGL01000019.1 GCA_002690945.1 Gammaproteobacteria bacterium
AGTTTCTCCACCTGTATGTATTAAATCTCCTACTTCTCTTGATACAAAAGTATTATGCTTATTTGTAAGTTTTCCTGTTACACTTGTAAAAAGCCATTTAAGTGAAGCACTTGTTCCTCCGTCTCCATTACTTACAACGGTTCCTCTCCACTTTTCGTGTGAATTTTCAAAATATCGGTAAACATCTCCTGCAACTAAAGTTGTCGAAGATCCAAAAGTTACTGTAACATCGGACTGAGTATCACACTCTACCGCTGCTAATTGAAAATCTGTGAGACTGATTTCTGTCTGTGCAATATCTAACCCATATCTCTCACTCTTTATATAATCCAGAGCTATCATTGCAAAATTATTTGAAGGGCGTAAATCTCCTGCTCCAAGAGTTTCACCAGAAACTCGTTGAGGTCTATCAGAACTTTGTGCAGTCAGATTTACAATATCTCCAGCCTGTAGTAGACCCGAAGAGGGATCACTATCTAAAGTAGCTACTTTTGTATTACCATCATAATCTACAATAGTTCTTTCTATATTTACTCCTTGTGTTGTTTTTCGAGTAAAAACTACTTTTTTACCGTTGTAAATATCGTCTACAGTACTTGCATTTGAACTAAATTTTACTTGATTTACAATTGTAACTTTAGTACCAGAAGCAAGTGCATCTGTACTTGTAGTTCCAGGAATTGTAACTCCATTACCGCCGGTAATTTGAGTGATATTGCCTGGTATTACCGCACTTCTTGTAAGATAGTCATCTGGGCCTCCCTCTCGTCCTCCGCCATTTGGCTGAAAAAACATAAGATCAGCATTCGTCAAGTTATAAGTAGAATCAGAAGCAAAACTAACATCACTTAAAGTTCCAGTAAATGCAGAAGAACCGGAAGAAGTCTGTGTTACTTCTGCTGTAAATATTTCTGCTACTGTAATCTCACTTAAACTAGGCACATCTTGTGAGTCATATGTTAGCATATGCCAGTCATTGCTGCCTAGTTTCATATAGAAGTAGCCTGCTTCTGAGAGCAATGTTTGTTGTGCAGCAGTTAAATTCCATCTAAATCTATAATTAGAGTCTCCAAACTGGTCTCTGTAAAAGAATTTGTCAATAATTGTTGTAGAGAATAAAAGACCATCAGCACTAAGAGAAATTGCAGTTTCACCCGAACCTACACCATCCCCAATTAATACTATTTCTCCAGAACTATTTAATTTCGTAGTTGTAGAGGTAAAATTAAAAGTTGATCTAATCTGAACAACATTACCTTCCTTAAAGTTTGTGTGATCTTCACTAGAAAAAGTTGGTAAAGAAGAATGAATATAGCTTCCATCATAATTAAAACATTCTAATAGTTTACCACTTACTACATATTCTATCGAAGGAATAGAAGTTTCTTCTTCACCAATAACAAAGTTATTTACAGAGTATGCTGTATCAAGTAGTCTATGTTTTGAACCCCAGTATTCCTCGTGCCTGGGATTGAGTAGTCCTGCCTGATCCTGTAATACAAAGCCTCCTCCATTTTCAGCCTGGTCACATAAAAGAGCTGAAGCTTTTTGGTCGTAAAGACCATTATGAATCTCAATATAACTAGTCATAGGACTACTTATATTTATAGCTTTTTCATGCGTAATTCCTTTCGGACCTGATTGAAATGAAAGACTTCCAGTACTCCATTGTCGTGGCATTACTGATTGCGAAAAGCCTACGCCTCCTTCAGCATACCCAGTTCCATCAGTAAATGCATGAGTTTGATACGCATTTCCTGTTGTTGGACGAGATGCTCCAAAAGAAGCACTAGGAAAATTTCCTTCTAAAACTATTCCTTGATCTGCTTGACCAATACATTTTACATCTGCATTTTGAGCTTCTTCTATTTCTGCGGCTGTACTTCCTGAAGCAGAAGGATTTCTTTTCTTTGCATCATCTATTGAAGTACAGCTGAGTGCCTTATCATCAATATAAATATTTAATACGGATTGTATTGGACCTTCACAAATAGCATTTGCAGTAAAAACTGAAGACTGCCTGTCTCCTGTCAAATCTTTATCAACATCTGCAAAAACAGGAATACCTTTTACTCTTTGAACACCATAAACTACTGGAAGATATTTTGCATCTAAATCAAATCGAATATCTACTTCTCTGGTTACAGGAATATATTTATATCCATCTGGAACTTGCACATTCTGTCCCCCAAGAAACGATATTCCTAAAAAGCCTCCTACTTTCTTTTTCTTATATTTTGGCTCTTTATCATAATCACCGTACTGTGCTATCATATTAAAAGAAAGTTCTGAATGTTCAAACCCTCTATCTTCTGCATAGGCGGCGCGAAGAGCGTTTCTTTCATCTACTCCCCCTGTATTTGTAATTCCTTGATGAGCTTCATGAGAAGTAAGTCTTCCTTTTATTCGTCGAAAGTCTCCTAGAAAGTTGCTAAGACTCCATGTAACTCTAGCACCTTTTGCGGGATCTTCTTCAAAGGAAGCATTGGTTATTACTCCACTAAAAATTTTGAGAGGAGTGCCTATAAAAGTATGGGGGTTGTCGGCATAGAAAAAAGCTTTGTAAATAGTTATGCGTCTATTTACAAAACTAACTTTATCTGTAGCAGAAGAATGGAGTAAGCCAGTTATTTCTGCAGCAGTCATAGAAATTGTTAAAGAAGTTGCAGAGTGAGTTCTTCCTGTATTTAAAAAAGTAACTTGTGTACTTTCTGTTGCCGATACACTATCAATATTATTTGAAACATTAAAAGAATGAGTACCATTTGCAGCAAGTATAGTAGTATTTGCTGGTATTCCTAGTCCTGTAACTGTATCTCCTACCGCAATATTTAAAGGTGCTGTTGCTTCATCCAATGTTAGTATATTTAAAACTCCGCTAGGAGTTCGTTTTGCAGGTTTGACTATCTCTGGTTTTGTAACTGCTGTGACTTGTACAGAATTATCGGAAATTATTTGATTTATTTGAAAGTCACAACCAACATTTACTCCTGAAGAAAAACTAATTACATCTCCAACTCTAAAACCTGCTTCTGGAAAACTTGTATTTGCTGCTGTAATATTGAGATTTCCGCTTATTATAGTAATAGCTATGGAATCTGTAAAAGCAGCATCTACTGGAGTAGCATCTAGTGTAAGACTTGTTGAGGTTACTTTTACTTCAGTACTATCTGCAATATTACCCATTGAAATAAGTTTATTTGCAATGTATGTTTGTGCTCCGTTTGAGGTTCCATTTGCATTCTTCGATCCATCATCAAAAACAACATCAAAAGCAGCATCTGAAAAATATGCATAATTTTCTGCAAAGTCTAATGAAAAGACACCCATAGATCCAGCAACAGGAGTTGCTGTAGGTCTTTCAAACTTTACTAAATGTGCATATACAAAAGGAGTATTATTATGTAGTGCATTTAGTAGTGTAGGATTTCCATCTAATCTTGCCATTACGGAGCGGCCTCCTCAACTTTTAAACCAAACTTATATAGACCATTTACACCAAGAGAGTATTCTTGAACGTCCCCTGCTTGTATTACACGAATTTTAGGTTCAGTAAAATCGAGAGGAGAAGTATCACTTGTAGCAGAAACAAGAGGAGGGCTAAAATGTAATCGAAACTGGTTGCTTCCTGGATTTGTTGAAGCGTCAAATGCTGTATTATAATCAGTAGAAGTTTCAACTCGTGTTACCATATATGCTTTTGTATGAACTGAGTTACTTGCATCTGAAATAGTAAAAATATCTCCCTGTCGAGGAGTTCCTGATCCTGTATATGAAGTACGAAAATAAGTTCTTCCTGCTGGCACAGCACTGCCTTCTGCTATCTTTACNGAAGTAGTNGGAGGNTTTGATATAACACTCGCTGCAAAAGTTGAATCTTGAGCAGCTAAATACTGAGGAAGTTCTATAAAGAAAGGATTCAACTTTCCATTTCTTGACATAAGAAAAGAAAAAACTGGTTCAAACTCTGCACGAGTAAGAGAGTTATAACTAATATTTATATTCCACGAATGTGCAGCAACAGCACGAGTAATTACTCGTCCGCTATTTGTACGATTCATCATTACAGGCTGTTTTGCTGTAAATTCTATACTTGTAAATCCTGGGCCTGCAGAAGCACCTGCTTCCGAACTGCTTGCAGAACCTGCTTCCGAAAGTAAATTATTCGGNTCAGGAAGTATATTTTGAAAAGCNTTAAAAGTTCCCATNTATCGTTCCATCTTCAGAGATTCTACATCTACTGTNTCGAGAAAGCCTTCNCCTGAGCCATTTGCTGCTTCTCGAATAATACTAATAATATTTCCTCGCTGTACTGTAAGTGCATCATTGAANCTTGAAGAATCAATTGCTTGTACATTGAAGTTTACATTGATTGGTTGCGCGGAACCAACATCATCATTTGGTACAATTTGTCCGGGTACACTCGGAACAAATAACTCTGGACCTTGTTCTCCAACTGTATAACCTGCAACTGATCCACCTGCTGCTCTCATCTTTTTAGAACCATAGAAAGCTGGAGTAAAGTCATTTGCATTTGTACCGGAACCTCGAGCGCCTCTTAAATATGCAAGTTCAGAGCCTCGTGCTCTTTGGGAAACATCAACTACATTGTTTCTATTACCCATTGAGACAGCTTTTGCTGGTCCTCTCGGAGCAGAACCGCCTCCTCCTTGATAAGAAGTTTTTTGTATAGCTGCAATAGAAGCGGCACCTGCTGCTCCAATAACTGCTGCTTGCATTATAGCTAAAGGCATTGAAAACAAAGGATCTTTTACTCCGGCAAATACACCAATCATACCAGCTGCAGTGCTTGATACTGCTTGAGCAATTTTTGCTTTCTTATCTTGCTCAAAAGCTTTTCGCTTCATATCTTCTTTTTTCTTTTCTAAAGATTGAATTCTTGCCATACTCTTACTAGAAGCACCATCACGTTTTTTCTCTGCTTCAATCTGTTTATCAATTGCTGCAACACCTGCTCTTGCTTGAGCTTGCTGAATTGAATTAATTTGACCAATTGTAGCAGATACAGCATTTAGTACCGCGGACATATTTACAGCCATATCACCACCGCTGGCCTTAATAGTTTCAAAAGCATTTGTAAATGAATCAGAAATAGCAAGAGCACCAGAAACAGTAGCAGCAACTACTTCGCCTTCTGGCCCAAGTTTTTTCATATCTTCAGCAACACCCTCTAAAATACCTCGAGTTAGTGCTTTTTGTGCTTCTGCTCTATTTTTTGCTTTTTCTGCTTCTTCTTCTGCAGTTCCTTCGCCCTCAGCATTTGCAACCATACTTCCTTGAAACTGAGCTATAGAGCCCATGACCCCGCCTTGTGCCCCTGCACCTATTATTGCTTTTTGATTTTCTATACGCAGTTCTTCTTCGGCATTTGCTAGTTTTGCTTCTGAATTTTTTAGAGTCTGTTGAGAAGCTGTAATTTGTAGTCCTACTACTTGCGCTTGTGCGACAAATAAGGCTTCTTCTGCTTCGGTTAATCCATCTTTTGCCATCTCCAAAAAGTTTAAATGAAGTTTAGCTGAAAGTAAATTATTCTCTGCTTCTATTCCTGCTTTTAATAATTCATGTTCTATTCTTGCGGCTTTTAACTTATTATTTCGAGAAGTTGCTTCTATACGAGCGGCTTCTACTGCACTTTTTACTCCACCATCTATACGAGTATTGCTTAATTTATCAGCTTGTATTTGTATATCAAGAGCTTCTTTTTGTGCTTTTGCTAATTCTTTTCTTGCTCCTACTTGTTTTGAAACTAAATCTAATAATTTTGTTTCTTCTTTATTTCTGTCTATTGCTTCGAGAACTGCCCCGTTTAGACTATTCACTTCGAAGTTAAGTGCATTTACTCGATTTGTATAGGCATCCTTTATATTTTGTTCTTGCTGTTCTCGAACTCCTTGCATTTTTGTAATTGATTCTACAATAGATTGTTCGAGTTGAAGATCGGGTAATCCTTGTTCTTCTCTACGAGCATCCATAATTCTAGCCTCTGCACGAACTACTTCCATTTGTACTTTCGACATGGCTTCTTCAATTTTTAATTGATCTAGTTTTAAGTTTCTTTCATCTTCTGCTGCTTTTACTCTCGATGCTAAAAGTTCTTTATTTATATTAAATTCATCTGCAGCAGTTAAAGTTGCTCCTGTTGTACGAGTTTGATCTGCAAGATTTGCAACTTTTTGTGCTTGTACTGCGGCGGCTTCTTGTAATTTTAAAGCATCTTGTGAAGCTTTTACTGCTTTTGCTCGTACATCGAGAACTGCTCTTTCAAACTTTTGTGTTTCTTTTAGAGCGGTAACGTCAGCTTTTCTAAATTCTAATTGAAGTTCATTTTCAGTCTTCTTTTTGCCTTGAATAACTAATATTTTACCTTCTAGTTCTGCTATAGTTGCATTTATACCTGCTAACTCTGTCGCATCTGTTACACCTGTTCTCAGGCTTTCTTGAAATTGTAATTGAGTTGTTAGACCTTTTTCTTCGCTTGCTCTTAACTCTTCTTCCAAGCCTAATTGAACTGCTCGAGAGTCTGCATTAATTATAGTTCTTTGCTTGAAAAGCTCTAAGTCTGCTTTTATTTCATTTGTACGTTGTTTTTGAGTGGCTAAATCTAGTCGATTCTTTTGAATTAATTCGTTTCGTTGAGAAATTAGTGCCTGTGATATTGCTGCCTGGTCCGCTAAACTTTCCTCTATTGCTTCTTCTTGAATTCTTGCTTGTCGAACTGCTGCTGCATCTACTACTGTACGAGTACCTCTTCCCGTATTGACTTTTGTTCCTTTTTCTAGTTCTGCTCTTCTCTTTTGTACTTCTTCTAATTCTTTCGTAAAACCTTTAATTGCTGTTGATTGTTCCTGTATCCCAAAAATGTTTATTTGAGCACTACTAAATCCATTTATTGTATCAGCAAGTCCTAAAAAGTTTTCATCTACTGTTTCAACCTGTGATGCAATATTTAAAGTGGACGCAGCTAAATTATCTAAAGGAGTTGAAGGTACATTTTGATTAATAAACTTGGAAAACTCAGTTGCACTTTCTTTTACTGCTAAAGAAATATTTTTAATTACAGTTGCGCCTTTTTGTTGAGTTTCAATAAATCCTTCAGCAGCAACTGTTGCACTTCCAAGATTTGAAGCAAACTCTGTTCCTATAAGATCTGAAACTGAAGTTGCACCATCAAATTGCTCTTTAAAAGCTAGGGATAGTTGATCACTGTTCTTAACTAAATTATCTATTGCTTCTGCTTGCAAATCAAAAGAACGTTCGGGGGCAGCATTTTTTAACTTTTTATATTCGCCTTGAAACTGCTGTAAAATATTTGACAATGCTGTATAAGCGGGAGCAAGTCCTTGTATTGTAGTAGATTGCCCTTGAAAAGCATCATCTACCTCTTTCAAGTTAACACTTAATTCTTTTTGAATACTTGCTAGAGACTCTGACTTTTCTTTATATGCTTCAATTGCAGGATCTTTAAATAAATTTCGTATGGCAGTAAAGATAGGAGCAATAATTGCAAATGCAATAGAAATAATAGTAAGTATTGGAGCAATTCTTGCGATTGCTGCACTTGCAAATGTAGCGGCAGAACCAAGTATTCCAAAAGTACCTGCAACAAAAATATTAACTGCACCCAGAGCTGAGCTAGATGCCATTGCTGTTCTTGTATTAATTATTTGGTCTTTAAGATTCTCTCCTGCATCTTTTAAGCCTTGATTAAAGTTAAATTGACTTAAATTTGCAACAATATTTGCCTGAGCACTTTGTAGTTTTGCTTGATTTTCTAAAAAAATATTTCTAATAAAAACATCTTGTACTTTTTTGGCCTCTTTTAATGCTCTTGACTTTTCTCGTATTGTTTGTAATTCTTGTCCACTGTTTCTTACTACATCCACTAAAGAAGCTATAAAAAATCCATTTCCTTTTGTGGCAGCATCAAAAGCTTTTTTACGATTCAGTAAAGCTAATCGAGAACCCTTTTGTGCAGAAGTAAATTGTTTTTCTGTTGCATCTCCTCTTGCGAGAGCTTCAGCATATTTTGCTACTGCAGGGGATAGTCCTTTTAATCCTTTAACACTATTTAAAGATGAGCTTGCAAGTTCTTTTGTATTATCAGAAGTTGCTTTTGCATTTGCAGATAAGTCTTCAAGTGCTGGAACCATTTTTCCTACCACTGTACCGGCAAATGCTGTAAGAACGCCTAAAAGTGCAACTGGAGAGGAAGCAAGAAAAGAGACAAGAGGAGTTATAGCAGTATTTAAAAATCCTAAGATAGTCTTTTGAAGATTATTAAAGGTTGCAGCAAGTTTATCAAATGGATTAGTATCTACACTGTCTCCAATTGCTTTGAACTTTCTGTCGCCCTCTTCTAAAGCAGCATTCATAAATGCTTGTCGTTTCTCAAAGTTAGAAAGTTCACTAGCAGACTTACCAAGAGCTGCAGCAAAATCTTGAGTTGCTTCATCAATACGAACCATGATACCAAGTTCGTCTAAAAGTTCTGGCTCTAACTTAGTTACACCACGAGTAAGACGTGCCAAAGAATCTGCAGTATCTCTACCGAGTGCAATTGAAGCATTTTTTGCTACTTCTCCAAATCTTTGAATTGAAGAAGGATCTAATCCTGCACTTGTAATTAATGCAGTAGATCTCATAGCTTCTTCTAAACTTAGGGCATTACCTGTTGCTTCTACTAGTCCTTGAGATAGGTTTTGCATTGCCAAGCCAGAAGCTCGACCAAGCGCAGTTAAACCAGCAGTAAGTTGTTCTACTTGAGCAGCTCTTTGTAACGCGCCAAAAGCTGCTGTAATCGCAAATATATTTGCAGCAAGAACAGCATAAGCAGGAACAAGACCCCCACTGATTACACCAGTTTGTTTACTAAATGCTTTCGTAGTATTGGAGGTCATTCCTCCAACACCTTTCTCTACTTTATTGTAATTACTACGGGCTTTATTAGTTTTCTTTGTAGATTTTTCTAGTTTTTCTGTGGCAGCGCTAGCTTCCTTAGCTTTCTTTGCAACTAAGTCTAACGTTCCATCATCATTAACCTTTAAAGTTAGTTTGATTTCGTTTGCCACTACTAGACTGCCTTTTTATCTTATCATACTGCCGTTTTAAGTCTTCAGCAGCTTTTTTGATAGCTCTTCCATCTAACCAAGATAGAATTATTAGAAAAAATTCTTTATCATCTACACCATATATTTCTATATAATGACTTAAATTTGCATAATCTTTGCCGACATATCCTATTTCGGGATAAACTCGGTCACCTAGTAAGTTAAATGTACTTACTGCATGTGTAACAATTTCTGGAAAATCTTCTAAACTCGGAGGTATTTCTTCCTCTATAGGTTCATTTCCCATCTGATCGCATAGTTCGAGATAACGCTCTCGCGTCATCCCAGTATCAAGATTGTTGTACAGTCTTTCCAGTCGGTTTAGTACCTCGTCCTTTTGATCCTCCACGAAAATTATCTAAATCAAAGACTACCTCGTTGAGCCACGTATCAAATTCTGTTGAGTTACTAACTAGTTGTTCTGCATTATCTTCTGAATAATCTACTTCAGTTGTTGGGTCTTGCTCACCCATATCTATAAGTACTAAAGTTTCAAGATGTGCTAAAGTTAATCCTTTCCATCCCTGTACAACTGATTTTGAAAATTCTTCTATAAATTTATCTTCATCAAGAGTTTCGGTAATTGCTCTTGATTTTCTATCAAACTTTTGAACAGTACAGTTTTTTCGCAGACTTGTAAGTTCTTTTCTTGATAGATTTGTTACTTGGACGGAAAATCCGTCGAGCCCAGGAAAGTCGATCCAAGTTGATTTTGAATCGACCATCAATTTTTTTAGTTCCATGCGTTTACGCTCCGGTTGTATATGTTAAAATGCTGCCTAAAGCACTTGGATTGTCGATAAGTCTCCAATCATAATTCTCTAGAAAAACAGCGTCTGATCTCACTCTATTTGTATAAGTACAATTACCATCTACCTTGAATCCTCGAAAAGCTGCTCCACTTCCTTGTCCTACTGAAAATACAATAGGAGCACTGGTATCCCAGTTTTGTAGAGCTAAATTTCCAGAACTTTTTGTTTCAGTAACATACTTAGCAATAGTTCCTGCGAGAACACGATCTTGAAGAGTGAAGTCAGAAGGGTACATGGAGTTAGCTGCGGTAGTAGTTGTAAGTGCTCCATGTACAGTTGTATATGGATTCCACTCAATATTATTCTGCAACTCTAACGTAGCATTCACCACATTTGGTATGGAACTAGAGTTCAGTGTGGCTGATACTGTAGGGTTCATAATATATCGCAAATTTGATGTGCGAGATACTGCGCTACCCGGTATAGTTACACTTCCAACTGCTCCAAAATGGGACAACTTCGATGCTTCTCCAGAAACCGTCAAACTCAGGGGTCGTGATCTCTCAATTACG
>NZGL01000020.1 GCA_002690945.1 Gammaproteobacteria bacterium
CCTTCGTTTCTAATAGAAAATATTATCAACGTACTAAATATAACTTGTGAATAATTAAGCATTTTCGGAAGGAAAACTATGGAAAATTACAACGACATTGCTTATATTTTAAACACCTTTCTTTTACTTTTTAGCGGATGTTTGGTAATGCTAATGGCGGCAGGCTTTGCAATGCTAGAATCTGGATTAGTTAGGTCAAAAAATACAACAGCAATATTAACAAAGAATATAGGACTTTACTCATTGGCATGTGTATGTTTTTATATTATAGGTTACCAACTTATGTATGGTAGCATTTCAGATGGAGATCATTCAGGCATGGCTGATTTCTTTTTTCAGGTTGTGTTTGTAGCAACCGCAGCAAGTATAGTTTCAGGTACTATTGCAGAAAGAGCTAAGTTTTGGCCTTTCATGTGTGTAGTGCTTGTTTTAACCGCCTTTATATATCCATTGCAAGGTGCATGGACATGGGGCGGTGGATGGTTATCCGAAATGGGTTTTAGCGATTTTGCAGGATCTACTATTGTGCATTCAGTAGGAGGTTGGTGTGCATTAGCAGGTGCAATATTGTTAGGATCTAGAGCAGGACGTTACAATGAAGATGGAAAGCCTAATATGATGTCTCCTGCAAACTTACCTTTAGCAACTTTAGGTACATTTATATTATGGTTTGGTTGGTTTGGATTTAATGGTGGTTCCCAATTAGCGATGGGCACAAAAGCAGATGTAAATGCAATAGCAACCGTAATAGCAAATACAAATATTGCTGCATGTGCAGGTGCTTTAATGGCCATGGCAATGACTTATATATTTTATAAACGTATAGATTTAACTATGGTACTTAATGGTGCTTTAGCAGGACTTGTAAGTATTACCGCAGGACCAGATTATCCAACCATGTGGCTTGCATGTGTTATTGGTCTTATCGGTGGTGCGTTGTGTGTATATGCAGTACCATTATGGGATAAATTAAAAATTGACGATCCTGTAGGAGCATTATCTGTTCATTTAGTAGCAGGTATATGGGGAACATTAGCAGTAGGAATTTTTAAAGAAGATGCTTCTATTGTTACTCAGCTATATGGTATTGCAGGTATTGGTAGTTTTGTACTCGTATCAAGTTTTATTGTTTGGGGTGCATTAAAATATACAGTAGGTATCAGAGTATCCGAAGAACAAGAAGAATCAGGGTTAGACTTTGAAGAATTTGGTACTCCTGCTTACTCACTTTCTAAAACATCAGCAGTTTGGAAGGGAGAAGTAGTTGCCGCTCGTGGAAAATTATTAACAACCGCAATAGTTAATTAATTCATTTGGGGCATAACATTTCGATAAATATTTAGAATAAGGAATGATATATGCCCCGACTCAGTCTTTGGCGACAAGATAAATCAAACGATTACAATTTTTTCGATTCTAACATTAGAGAACAATTTGATATAGGCGGGACCGCATTTTTAGTTCACAAATACTTAGGTCCTGAAAACGTAGGCGAACAAAACGATTCAACACAACCTAACCATCATGCATCGTCGGATGGTGCTTCAGAATTAACAATTCAAGATATGTTATTAATGGAAAACAGGGATAGAAAATATGACCCTGACATATATGAACTACGTGGCATATATAATGTAAGTGATAACGATTTTGATCTTGCACAATTTGGTTTCTTTTTAACTGCTGATAATTTGTTTGTTTCGTTTCATATTAATGATATGATAGAAAAACTTGGTAGAAAACTAATGTCAGGTGATGTATTAGAATTACCGCATTTACGTGATGATACATTATTAGATGAAGATAAAAATGGCATTAATAAATTTTATGTTGTTGAGGATGCAAATCGATCTTCAGAAGGATTTTCTCAAACATGGTATCCTCATGTATGGAGAGTAAAAGTAGGACCAATGAACGATACTCAAGAATTTCAAGATATTGTCGAATCAGATAATGATATTTTCAGTACATATAAATCTGAAATAGAAATATCCGAAGCAGTAGAAAAAGGTGCTTCAGAAGCATACGATGGATATATTGAGACAGATCATTTATACGGACAAGATGATTATGGATATGGTAAAACATCATTAGCAAAAGGTACACAATTTCCTGCATCTCCTGCAGAAGGTGATGAATTTTTACGTACTGATTTTAATCCTCCAAGAATGTACGTACGATCAGGATCTAAATGGGTATACGCTCCTGTTCCGTCAACAGATCCGACTTGGGAAGGTAATACATATGTTCAGAGAAGATTTACAAATAACGATGCTACTATTAATAATTCAGATTCAAAACAAGGATTAAGTGCGGTAATAAAACCTAAGGCTGATGTATAATGGACTTTTTTTACGATAAACAATTTAGAAGATACATACAACAATTTATTCGTTTGTTTTCTAATTTTGAAATAGAGATAGATAGAGAAACAGAAACATATAGAACTGTACCTGCAAGATATGGTGATTCTTCTAGAATGGTATCACATATTTTAAAACAAAATTCAGAAAATGTTATTAACTCGGCGCCATTTATAAGTTGTTGGATTCAAAGTTTAGATTTAAATCCTGATGCAAGAAAATCTCCATACGAAACCCATAAGGTACAAGTTCATGAAAAGAAGTTTAATTATGCTACTAATACATATGATGACGAAATAGGAGATTCGTATCAGATAGAAAAACATATGCCAGTGCCATATGATTTAACTATGCAAGTAGATATATGGACTAGTAATACAGAACAAAAATTTCAATTATTAGAACAAATTTTAACTTTATATAATCCTTCAGTTAATTTAATTTCTTCTAGTAATCCATTTGACTGGACTAGATTATCTTATGTTGAATTAGTAGGTACACAATGGACTAATAGATCAGTACCTACAGGAGTTGAAGACACTATAGATATTACTACACTAACATTTAAATCTACAATACATTTATCAGTTCCATCTAAAGTAACAAAACAAACTTTAATACATACTATAATCTCAAAAATTGTTACTGCTAAAGACTCAACCGAAATGACAACTTTTAGATCTGACGGTGACATAGCAGACGCACCTAAAAGTTACTTAGCAACAACATTTAAAGACAGAGCTATAAATGTCACAGGAACAACCGTAACTTTATTAGATCAAAATGGTAAAGAAAGCACAGATACATGGGCAAATTTGTTTAAAGAACGATCAGGTGCATTAAGAACTGGTGTAAGCCAACTTAAATTAATGGATTCAAATATAGAAGCAAATGCAAATTTTCAAGTCTATGGTACTCTTGCTGCAGGTAGTGAAACAAATGAGCTGACATTAACTGTTGATACTAGCACTTTACCTACTGATACTGTAACTGCACCACTTGCAATAATTAATCCTCAAATAAATTTTCCTGGCGACGGTACTTTAGCGGCTGCATCTAACGGACAACGATATTTAATATTAGATACTGTTCCAAACATAACTGAATGGGGAACATTTACTGCCAACGTAAATGATATTATTCAATACAACGGATCAAATTGGACTGTTAGTTTTGATGCAAGTGCAACATCAGACGTAAAATTTACAACAAATACACAAGATAGTAAAAAATACAAATGGAATGGTTCTGATTGGATTAGTGCTATTGAAGGAAACTTTTTTCCGGGGTTTTGGCGAGTTTATTTATGATACAAGGCGTAGGAGCAATATTCCTATCAATTTCTACATCTAAAATAATGCTTCAAATGAGGTCTAATACTGTATCTCATCCTAATACATGGGCATTCTGGGGCGGAAAAGCAGAGAATAACGAAATACCTATTGACACTTTAAACAGAGAAATTAAAGAAGAAATGGGGGAAATTCCATCCTTTAAAAAAATATATCCGCTTCATATATTTAGATCAAATAAAAATGGATTTACATATAATACTTTTATAATTACTGTTGACGAAGAGTTTGTTCCTCAATTGAACATTGAGTCTAGTGGTTATTGTTGGGTTGATATTTATAGTTGGCCAAAACCATTACATAGTGGTGCTAAATTAGTTTTCTATGACAAATCCTGTATTAAAAAAATAAAAACAATTTTAAATTAANTTTGGTAAGTAACTTCTAATTTTGGCCAATCTTCTTGTGCTATAACAGTACTGTAACTGTCGAACGTAATTCTTTTAGAAGATTCATATGATGTTAGATCTGTTCTGCTATCATATATGATTACATAATGATCACTACCTGGTGCCCAAAAAGTTGAATTTTCAGCGGATGCTCCCATAATAGTCCAAGCAACCGATTGACCGATAGTCACAGTCGAAAAATCAACCCTATCTATAACTGTACTATTAGCAGACCCTGGTGCCATTCCGCCTGGAGTAGTCCAAGCTGTTGTACCTTTTATGTTATTCCAAGTAGGAGCAAAAACGCCTGTTATAAATGATGCTTGTGTAATTTCTCTAAGCTCACCTGTAGGATGAGTAGTGCCCCATGATGTTACATCTGTACATTTCATAAGTAATCTTATACCGATAATAGTTCCATTGCCTACCGAAGGCATTCTAAATTTTAAATATATATGTCTTCTTTTGCCCATTTCTGCGTTAAGAAATAATTGTGTTCGGTCTGATTTATCAGTATTAGGATCATTTTCGTCTAAATATGTCGTTTGCCCCGTAGCAAAAGTTGTACTACCGCCAGGCGAAGATGTATATGTAACATATGATTGAGGTTCATATTCAACATATGGTATGCCATTATTTGTAGCCCATTTATATCGTATACCTACAAAACCTCTACCGCCTTTTCTTCCTACCCCGTGGGCACCGCCATTTTGACCAGATGCAGTTCCGTAATCCATATATGCAGAACCACCACCACCACCATTACCTCGACCATCTGTACCATTATCAGGCGAACTAAGACTCATACCAAAAAGTAAAACACCTCCGGCCGCGACTGCGCCTCCTGCATCTGAAAATCTTTGGCCACTGATATCTTCATAAGGATTACCAGTGTAATTACCATCTGTTCGACCCGGTACACCTATCGGCCTATTGCCTGCATCCCATGCAACACCTGTTGCATAAGCTCTAGTCTCTACTAAAGACCAAGAAAGGCCTGCATGTAAAAATGGACCATCAAGTGGCATTCTTGTTGTGCCTTGATTATGATTACCTATTGAAAGATTATAGGGCATTCCGCCTAACCCTCCGCCACCTTGTCCTCCTGCACCATATTCTTTTTCGCCTGAACCATCAAAATCTATCATTGATCCGTCGCCGCCTTTGCTAGGTCCGTTTTTCCCCTCAGGCCCACCATACCATGCAGTACCATAAAAATATGGCCAATTACTTCCTCCAAAACTTACAGTATCATTTACTTGATTTACAAAAAATTTATTATTTGAATCGTATGTTGGGCCGCCGCCTCCTTCTCCACTTGCTCCGCCGCCGCCTCCGGCGCCGTATGCAGTACCTATCCCACCATTATATCCGTCATTATCTGTTGCAGTTCCTGCATTTCCGGCAGTTAATGTGGCTATTATTTGTCCTGTTGTTGTTTGGTCTATTCTACTTTGACCTCCTCCGCCGCTTCCGCCATCTCCTGCAATATAGCCTTGAGAAGTACCAGCCGATCCTGTAGCTGGATCTCCACCGCCTCCTCGGCCTCCTCCTTTAGCAACGTAATTAATATTTCCACCGACAAAAGAAGAATCTTCACCATGTCCTGCAGGACCTAATTGACCTGCATTATTATAATATGATCCGGCTGAACCTATAGTTACAGTATATGTTCCTGGCGTTAATGATATATTTTGAAGAAATTTAACATCACCACCTCCACCGCCTCCTCCATACCTTATGTGACTTTGATATGTAGCAGTAGATGTACCTCCAGCTCCTCCCCCACCTACTAATAATAAATCTACAACCATGTCTTCAGTTACAGTTATTGTATGAGTATTATTATCTGTGTATGTTTTGTTAAAACTATGTATTCTATATCCTTGGCCGTTAATTGCTGCATAACTTATTTGTTCAGGATATAGCTCAGTTGTTCGATTAATATGAGGGAAATTTTTATCGACGGACAGTAATTTTTTTTGTTGTTTTCTATTTGCGTATCCTCCTCGAACTAATCTCGATGCATTTCCTTCTGCATATCCATTATTCTGTTCGGCCATCTTAGCAATAATAGAATAATAAAAATTTTTCGGAAAGTCTGCATTAAAAAATNCTCCGCCCGCTTGTGTCTGTACTAATGGATGCCAATCATTTGGTATTTGGAGTGTAACTCCTGTTGTTTTTATATCTTGTACTCTATATGTAGAACCGGTCGGATTAGTACTAGAATAATAACTAGGAGTTGTTTGCTCATTACCTATAGAAAATGCTCCATGTATAACTTCTGATTTAACTTCAACTGGTATACTGCCCAATTCTATACTTAGTTCTAATCTAAATTTTGCTCCACCGTCAAGTATTATAAAATTACCAGAACCTACAGTTAGCATTGCATTTGTATCTGTTCTTTTTACTTGCCAATTATAATTATTATGCAAAGATCCTTGACCAAAATTAGGATATGTAATATCTATAGGTTCTACTTGAAATCCTCTAGTTGCGTAAATACCAGTAGTAGGAATTTGCCAAGATCCTATGTAAGTATCAGACCTTCCTAAATTTGTGTTCCATGCACTGATAATATCATCAAATCCTTTTCCTTGATCATATGTAACGGTTAGACGTACCAGTGTACCATCGGGATAAGTTGGATTAGTAGGATAATTAGGACTATTTGCTTGATTATTATACCCATCTGCAAATGGCGATTCTGTAATTGTATTAACTGTAAACTGTATTATTTGATTGTCTTGTAATGTTATTTTGAATCTTCTAAAACCTTTATTTTGAATCCAATCTAATATTTTTGTAGATTCGGAATATGTCGTGTTTCTAGCCGTTTTAAATATATAATGTTCCGTTGTAGGTTTTGCTCCTGTCCCCCAAGTACAAGGCTGAATTCCGTTCCATGCTGCTGGTGTATTTGAAAATCCTATATAATATTCAGTAAATCCGCCGGGCCCTGAATAAGCGATTTGACTGGCAGTAGAAACATCTCCGACATGAGTATATTCAAGTTCTCCATTACTTGTAGTACCGGTAATTACAGAAGTGACAGAATATCCAGTTCCTGCTCCGTCTGGCATTACTTCTATGTCATATGACTCAATACCGCTTCCTTGAGACTCTTCCCAAGTTAATACAAGATCGGATAAAAAATTATCATTTTTTCTTATAAGTGTATTCAAGAACATATAAGTATCAGTACCACTTACAAGCAATACATCAAAAGGTTCTGGTTTATATAAATCATTATAAGCAGTAGTAATCCAATTTGATGATCCTGTTGTGTGCCCTGAACTGGTCGAATCTGCATTACATGTTGTACTATCATTGTGTATACCTGTTGGGCAACCTAATTTTGGAAAAAGAAATATAGATCTTAACCAATCTAAAAATTTTTGATAATTTATTTTTGTTGTATAGTCAGATGAAATACCTTGATAATTTTTTAGATTTGTTATTCTACCATAATCTGTTAAATGCGAAGGAAGTGGGTTACTGAAAGAACTTGTAGGGAAATCAGAATTATTTCTTATAACTTCAAATGCATCATGAAAAAATTTACCTATACCTTGTTCTGACATATATGTTACACCTTTATCATCTGTATATTTGTATTGTGATGTGTTATAATCGGGTGTATGTATCGTTCTAGTACTTAACGCATAAGTTGACCAACTAATATTATCTAATATTTCTATCTTTTTTCTTGGAGTTAGTGTGTTTGCTCCTTGGTACTCTTGATTATTTTTTGCATGCCAAATATATGCAAATTTATAAAATCCAGGATTTACGTTAAATGTTATAGTTTGAGCATTTCCGTTTGCAGTTATTTCTCTGCAACTATGAAAAATAATTGCGTTGTCTGTAGGCGGATAACTAGTATAATCTAATTTACAAAGATATAATTTGCCATTTGGAACAGGATCTGATGAAGTTACTTTAAAAGTTACTACACCGTTTCCGGCTATCCAGTTGTCAGGAGCATCAACTTCTAAATGAATTTCATCTAATACTGCAACCCCATATGCTGGAGGAACAACCATTGATCCTATTTTATGATCAGGACTTACTGAATTTTTTAAATTTGTATTCACATTAGGTGTTCGATTAATATCTTGGTCGCTTGCAGTTATGTAGTCGGTTATGGTTGAACCACTAAGTGTAATTAATGGCATTGTATATTCACCTGTGTATGTTCTATCAGGACTATAAACTTTATTGGTATTATTAGATGCTGAAATTTGCATATCAGCATTTCCAAAATTAGAACTAAGAGGAAACGTAAGTTGTTTGTAGTAAGACATTCCCTCATTAATTATTGCATCAAAAATTTCCCGAAAAGAGAGATCGGGCTGACTAAGAATATCGCTCATTATTCTTTTGTATTTTTTATAAGAAAATGTTCTTGAGGACATTATACAAACTCGTATTGATTAGTATGAAAATGAACTGATAATTCTATATCTGAATTAGTCGAACTCCATCCACTAGCCGAACTCCAATTTTGTGCTAGTATTCTACCTAATAATCTTATTGGGACGTTAGATTGGGTATCAACACCATATAATTTATTGTTTAATCCTGGAGCAGTATCTGAGGTAAACAAAACAGTATTTTGTGTAGTGCCTTCGTCTATTGCTACTTTTCCGCTAATGGCTAATTTCATTACTCCACCAATTAGATAACCATAAACATAAAGTCGACGCCATCCTGTGCTTACTGCTGGATCTCCTATTAATGAATTTAACCCATATACTTTAGGTACTGTAATTGATATATTTGACGTTTGCTTATGTATAGTATATGTAGAATCGTGTTTATTTGCACTTCTAAATGCAAATCTACTATAACCCGAATTTAAACTTTGAGTGGTATCTAAATCATTACCATCTCTATTTTTCATTGTAACTATCATATCTCCGCTAGAAAAAGTAAGATGAAATGAATAGTTTTCTTTTACGTCTGGCCAAAATCCTCCTAACCATACAGGGTCTTGAACCTCCATTGGAATCCAAGTTAATACATTGCCCGCCGCTAAAGATAATACTTGCCCGTTTGTTCCTGCATTTGTAAAATCTATTTTATCATATGTAACTGCATCTACTGCTAATTGAAGTGTATCTATACTACCAGTAGGAAATGTAACCGACGAAGGTAAAGTAACTGTTTTGGTACTTAAATCTAAAGTATTAGATAATTTATCAACTGTAACTTGATTATTTTGTATAGACGCCGTTTTAACAGAATCAGTTGGTAATGTTAAATTTGCATTAGTTAATGTAAATGAGGTTGCATTATTAATTTTATTAAGAATAATAGTATCGGTTATAGAGTTGTTAATTGAATTTATTGTAACTGACGAAAATGTAAGAGTTTTTGTACTTAAATCCAAAGAAGTTGCTAATTCAGTAGCACCTACAGCACCTGCATTTATAGCGGCAGTATTTACACTATCTGGAGTAAAAGTTGTTGCACCCAATGTACCTGAAATTACTCCTGTAACAGGAAATGTAGAAGATGTAACAGTATTAAATCTTAAATTTCCAACACCGTCTGATTCTAAAAAATATTGAGAAGGTGGCGGAAATGTTCCTGTTTGGGGCACGTTTAATTGCGTTAATCCTACGGATTGATTTGCAAATGTAAAATTATAATCTATTTCTGCTTTAGCACCTCCAACTAAAAACCTAAATTTGTCTTGTGTATCATCCCATACTATTTGTGCATTCTGTTCAGATCCTCTATCAATTTCTATTCCAGACAAAGCAGAAGTTCCTGCTCCTTGTTCTCCATAATTTAATACTATTAATCTATCTTTAACATTTAAATCATTGGTGTTTACATTTGTTGTTGTTCCCTGCACTATAAGATCGCCTGTTATTGTAACATTTGTAAATTGTTGCGTTGCAGGAAATGTTAAAGTAGACGATGATAAATTTAATGTAGTTGCTAACTTGTCTATTGTTATTGCATTATTAGCAATATCTGCCGTACCAACATTTAAGTCGGTGATCATTGCAGAAGTGATTGTGTTATTTGCTATTTGAGATGCATCAATTTGACCTGTTAAAGAAGTAAACGGAACCGGATAAGTTCCAGGATCAGACCATTGTAAGACGCCTTGATTATTTATTTGTAAAAATTTATCATCATCGGCAGGTGATGTATATGTTCCTTGTAACTCTACATGTGTTATTTTACTGGTACCAATTACATAATTTGTAAGAGTTGATAAATCTAATGTACTACTTAATTGTGTTTCTGTTATGGTTCCGGCTTGAATATCCGCACCAGTAACAGAACCGTCGGTGATTTTTGCACTTGAAATCGATCCATCTAATACTAAACCAGTTGATAATTTTGTAAGTGGCATTATCCAAATATCCTCCATGTGGTCCCGTTATAAACAAGGCCAAAAGATGCTTGATTATAGTTAACTACCAGGTCTTCTGCATGACCCATTATTGTTTTACCGTTCCGTGCTATGGTTAAATTCCTAGTATCAAATGTTCCTCCTCCATCAACTATTTGTATAGAATCATTTTGCACTGGTGATGAAGGTAATGTAAGTGTTATTGCTTGCACAGATGTATCTACCTGAACAGATTGTCCAGGAACAGCAGTAAAATCTGTATTTTTATATTCTATATCAGCTGATTTTACGGATCTAAATTGCAATACTCCGGCGCCTGTTGTTGTTAATGCTTGTCCTGCACTACCATCTGCTGTTGCCAATTTTGCTATACCTACAGAATTATCGGATATTTCAGTCACATTCAATGGTGCCGCTTCTATGTACTTACATACAATCTTAGAAGTATTCGGTGGAGCTTCTGAAAATACAACCTTAGTACCATCTAAACTAACACTATATGCATTTTGAGGTTCTTGTGTTAGACCGTCAATAGATACAAATAATTGCTTTACATTAATAACTGTAAATGTTAATATAAAATCTGTATTCTGTCCATTGCCTGTAAAAATATCTTCTTGAACTTCAGCAGTATCTACTTTTTGTCTTTTTAAGAATTTCATGATGTCACTCTAATTATCCATCCTGTTTGACCTGCACTTCTAGTAGATTCAAAATATACAAGTTCATATTGAACATCAACTGTACTTACTGTCCAGGTACTTGTTCCGCTACCAGGAGTATGGATTTTTAAACCATTTGGATCTATTATCCAACTATTAGTACCAGCAGTACTTGTAGCATCCATAAGAATTATTGTATCTCCCATTTTTGCACTACTAGGCATTGTTAAATTCATCGGAAGCCCAGTTAAAGCTCCTGAATCTATCATATAATTTTTATTAACTGCTAATTGATAACTATCTGTTTTGACTTCTATCCAATTATCTATTACTCGTCCTGGTATTCGTAAATCAGTGCCGTCATAATCATACCCTACTTCGTCAATTTCTGTAATAACAAAATTATAAACTGCACCTACATTATGTGCAGTTATAGTAAATGTATTTGTTTCTGTTATATCAGATGTTATTGTACCAGTTAACACACCTGTTGTAGTATTTAACGTCAAACCACTAGGAAGATTCCCTGTTAAAGAATATGATTGAGCATCTGCTTCTAAATGTTGATATCCTATCAACCAATTATTATTTGTATCTACCCAACACATACCTAAATTTAAATTTACATTGCCTCCTTGTCCTACTGAAAAATTTTGAGGAGTATTCGATATAAAACCTGATCCAGATAGATTAGGTGGACGTAATTCTTTATCAACATACCAAGAAAATAATGTTCTTTGTGGCGATTCTTTAATTGGTAAATAATCTGTTACAATTTGCGAAGCCCCACTTCCATATAATGCAGTTATTGTTACTGTATTAATAGTATCTGCATCAACATCACTTAGTAAACCATCTCTAAATTGTTGACCATATTGTTGGCCGTCCACGGCATTATATGTTACGTGTGGTGTTGTACTAGCATTAATACCTAATGCATTTGTACCTGATAAATTTGCTAATTTTAAACCTGTACCGTCTGTTGCTATACTAGTATTTGCTGCGGTTATTTGTGTAAATACAACCCACCCATTTAATGCAGAAATACTATTGTTAATTGTGCTTGCCGTTGCTACATTAAAGTTTCCCATTTTTCCATAATATACACCTGATGCATTAGCAGCAGTCATGAATTTACCGTTCCAGTCAGATGTAGTAATACTTGATATGTCGAAAGGATCTCCCTGGGGCCAGTTAGTAGTATTTGGTGATTTATTAAGCCAAACTCTTATCTTATTATTATGATTACCGGATGCAGCAACTACAACTAATTTAATTGTACCGTTATTGCTAGAGTTTGAGTCTACTGCCCAATATATTTCTTGGCCTTGATTAGGAGTAGTTAATGTAGACCCTCCGTTAGGATCTCCAGGTTCTAAATCACAATACATTGTAAATCGATATTTTAATCTATGTGCTTGACCATGAATTTGATTTATTGATATTCCTGATATTGATGTTTTTGTTGTTTCATCGATCATGAAATAGTCTTCTCTAGCAATTTTCATTTCATTGCCGGTATTCGAAGGACCATGTTCTAATTCATGGGCATCTGTTGAGTTTGTTTTTATTCCATACAAATACGGACTTGCTCTAAGTGCAATTAATTTTTGATTTTTTAAAGATTGCATATTGTCGTTACTACTAGTTGGACTATCTATATATTTTATTGCATTTATAATAGGTAAAATATTTTCATGTGGATGAGTAAACGACGTTAAGTTTTGATAATCATATGGTTTATTTGCAGCGTCTAATATAAATGTTTTTACTGTTGACGGAGCGGCTCCTGGATCTTGCTGATATCTTAAACATGCCACACCTGCTACCATGGGAGCAGAATAAGAAGTTCCTGCTGCGGTATAAGCATATGTACTATTGTTAGCAAATTCAGTAGCGTTCCAATGTTTAACTACCAATTCTTTTCCAGGTGCAGATATTTCTATAGCATTACCATGATTGGAAAAATTTGTAAATCTTAAATTATACCAACCATTACCTAAATTAGCCGCAGTATTTGATTGACCCGAAACTGTACGAGATTCTAATGCACCTACTCCTAACTTTGGTTGATCTATATCTTCAATATTCCATACTGGTGTTGCTGTCTTTGCAGAAGTTCTCGGACCAGTTACAAACGATGCTTGTATTCCTCCTTGAGATACTAAGTCTTGAGCATTGTTTTTAATACCATTACCTCCAGATCGTGCAATAAAAATACCAGCACTTGCCATTATTTTTTCATTGTCATCTAATACTTCATTTAACGTATCGCCTGTTGCTTCGTTAATATTGATATTTGCACTATCCCTGTAAAAAGGAACACCTATAGATATATTACAAACACTACCCCTACCATTTGCTTTAGTTTGATGATGTGTAACAATAGCATTCATGGCAGTTTGCATATCGGATAATAAACCACTATTAGCACCAGTGCCTGCAGAATCCATGCATTTTGCAGACCATATATATGATTTTTTTGCAATACCTGCTAATAATCCTGCAGCAAACATAGCACAATAAGTACCATGCCCTTGCGTATCCTCATTTTGCCAACCACCGCCGCCTATTCCTGAACCTGAACCTATATTCAATCCAGGTACTCCGCCATCCATAACTCTATATGCCTGTCCTTGGCCATTATTAAATGTATTATCTACAAATTCTGGATGTTGAACACCTATTGTATCTTTTGTTGGCGTTTTTGCGTTTTGTGTCGCTCCACCATTTACTGATAATTTTGCGCCAGCAACTCCAGAATCCATAATATATAAATCTACATTGGTTCCATCTTTACTATAATAATAATTAGTACCTCTAGCAGCATCACTTCTAGGTCTATGGCTTATTGCGGATAAATGCCAATAATGATAATTATTAGACCCAGATGTAAATGCTAAAGTAGATTGTGTAGTATCACCTGATGCTTTTTCTGTAAATGTTTCTTCGTTTGTAGGAATACTGTCGGCTTTTATTTCTTCAAAAGATGAAACATCATCACATACTGTTGTTTGGTCAGGAATAATATTTTTTACATCTTTATCTTTTGTCCAAGTATCAACTTGTTCTTGTGTTGGGTCTTCTACGTGTATAACTTTAAGATTAGATAATACATCGCCTGTTATCTTTAATCTATCTGCAACTTCTTGGGCATTGGATATTGTATTATATAAATTAATTATATATTTCATTGTGTTACCTCAACCGTCTCAACTACAGCCATCCACCTCATAGTATGCCCAGTATTTCCTCTACATCTAATACGTAATGTATTAGTAGTTGTGTTCATATCTAATTGAGTATCGTATAATGTATCTGATGTGCCTATTTTTGTTTTATTTACATTACCTATTAAAGTTAATACTCCGGCAGTATTTTTAAAACATGCTTCAAATTTAAATGATGCTCCTCCCAAAGTTGTTTCTCTAGTTCCTGTTATTAATATAGATACAGTATTAATTGAATTGTCTTGAAAATCTAATCTAGAATTAGATGTTCCTCCTACAAATATTTCTGAATAATTGTTATCAGTAGTAGAACCTCTTAATATATATTTTCCATTTCTACTATCATTACTAGATCCAAAATTACCATTTGTATAATATAAAGTTGTTGTTCTAACAGGTACTTCTGACAAATTTGCTATTTGTGTCCAAGACGAACTATTTGAAAAATACGACGAAGTGCCAACTCTTGCAAACATACCAGAATACAAAGAAGCAGAAGGTAAATTTCCTGTAGATGAAAAAGTATTACCAAAATATACTTGTCCTGTTGTTTTAAGATTTTTATCTACTAATTCTACATGACCAATTCCATTAGGTTTTAACGTAACATTTCCGTTAATTACAGATGTAGCAAATGCAAATCCTCTACTATCTAGTTCTCCGCCTAATTGTGGTGTTGTATCTTCGATAATATCAGCAAGACCTGATCCTCCGGTATTTGTAATCCATTCTACACCAGATCCTGTAGAAGAAAGTATTTTACCTGCCGTGCTATAATTTGAAGGAGTATCAGTAAGTGCAGTAAATGTAGTTGTTACGACTTCTGCTGAATTAATCCATGCTGACCCATTATATCTTAATATTTGATTGTTTGTAGGAGAAGAAATAGTTACTCCTGATATACTAGATAATGTATCTGTATCTTTATCAAAATAATTTTGTGCAGAATGATCTCCCCAGCCGTATGCAGTATTCCAATTTCCAGAATTATCTGTAACTACGCTATAACTGCCTACACTACTATCTCGCTTCATTAGTCCTGTTGAGGCAAAATCTGCATCTTGAACATAATCTTTTACACCCAATCTGGCATCTACTCTAGCATCTGTATAGTATAGATTATTGCTACCTTCTGATAAATCATTTGTTGTTCCAGAAAAAGAAATAGTGCTTGTTGCTGCATTCCAAGATAAAGGAGAAGTTGCAATAATAGTCGAAAATACTAAACCACTAGCATTAGGATTAACCCTAACAAATAAGTTCGATCCGTTAGTGTAATTTGCAGGTACATCAGTTAAACCAGTAAAAGTAGTTACTCCTCCGGAGCTAGATCCTTTATCACCGACTACCCAGTTACCATTGTTATATTCTAAAATTTTACCATTTGACGCACCCGAAACATTAACTTCTGCTAAGCCTGCTAAGGTACCTGATGCAGTGAATGTTTGTGGTACCCATTTATTTGATTGCCATGTTAAAACTTGATTATTTTGAGGTGCATTTGTAGAAGTGTCTACATCAGTTATTGCTCCAACTGAGTCTGTATCTTTATCAAAATAATTTTGTTGTGCATGATCTCCCCAACCAAATGCACTATCCCAATTAGTTATTTTTGTAGAAGTAATATTATAAGATGCGTGAGCAGTGAATATAGGATCAGTTTCAGCCGGTGCAGAATAGGTATTATTAATTGTTATAGAATCGTTAGTTGCATTGGTTGTTAATGTAATATTACTACCAGCAATAAATGTTAGTGTATCTGCACTATTCTCAGCTTCTACATTACTTTGACCGGTTATTGCAATAGTAGAAAAAGCATTGGATGCTCCTCCTCCGCCACCGCTTCCTGAGGCTGATACTAATTTGCCACCGGCAGTCGATCCATCACCTACATATAATGAAGGATTTGAAGAGGTGATATCTACAAGTAATAATTCGCCTGCAGCAGGAGTATAATTTGTTCTATTACCTGATGTTCCTCTTTTAAATTGTATAGCCATTTAAGAAACTTCTCCAAAATCTACTGATAAATCTGTTAATGACAAACTAGAACTAACCAATG
This sequence comes from Gammaproteobacteria bacterium, assembly GCA_002690945.1. GTDB lineage: Bacteria > Pseudomonadota > Gammaproteobacteria > Magnimaribacterales > TMED112 > TMED112. The sequence continues at coordinate 16,441 of NZGL01000020.1, forward strand.
TATTAATATTTTTTGGTATCCATTGACTACCACTCCATGCTAAAATACTATTATTAATAGGAACAATATTAACAGTATTAACATCATTTAAATCATTAATGGTTTGAACTGCATTACTTAAATCTTTATCAGGTACCCAATTACTTCCATTCCATTTCATTAAATCTCCAGTAACTGGAGGAGAAGATGCTGTATCTACATCACTTAAATTATTAATACTTTGACCACTTAAATCTAAAGAACCTACTCTAAAGTCAGCATTAGTACTATCATATATTAAAAATTGACCTGCTGTCGGGTTTGTTTGAATGGTTACATCTGTTAATTGATTTAAGGAGTTATTTGGTACCGATGTTAAATAACCTACGATAGAGTGATCTCCCCAACCAAATGCAGTTGATGCTTTTGATGCGGCATTTGTTACACCATCTATTGTACCCGATACTGTAAGATTTCCTGTAATATCCATACCCGACGATGATGCCACTACAACATTATTATTAGATATTGCAAGAGAAATGGAACTAGTGCCTACAGTAACACTATTAGATCCATTAAGAATAATGTTATATGTTCCGTTTGGATTATTTACGGTTGCTACCTTTTGATCTACTTCTGATTTACTATAAACTTCTAGACTAGTTCTAGCAGTAGACGATGTAGTACCGCCTGTTCCGCCACGTGCTAATGGTAAATTTCCTGTAAAATTTCCTAAATCTTTATAAAATGTCGGAAACTGGCCACCAAATCTAGTTGCATCAGTTGCAGTTCGAAAATCATTTTTAAGCGTTCTAGCCATATAATTATCCTACACATCAGTGTATGTTGCTGTAGCACTAATCGTACCATTAGTTGTTACACCTACTAAAGAATCTGTTGGATCTAATAATAATTTTTCTGTATCAAATGTTAATGTATCTGTTGCATCTATTGATGCAGATTTTATAATAGTATTAGAATCACTAGCAGTACCTCCAGAGGCTATTGCGTATATAGTAACATCATCTGCATTTGATGCATGTGTGTTACAGAAAAATAAACAAGTAACCGCTCGAATTTTTCCAGCAGTTCCGCTGATTATTGTTGTGTTTTGATTTGTTACGACAGTAGATGTTAAAGCCATTTTTATCCTGTTTATTATATATTTATTTAAACTAGGAGGGCTTGAATAAATGCTTTTCTATCGACATACGTTTTTGTTGCCGCATGTAAGTCATTGGTAGGGTCCGCCGAAAGCGTCAAATATCCGGTCATTGTATCTCCACTTTTTAATACGTTCAATGTAGATGAACCGGTAACTGTACCTTGAATATTTGTTATTATACTTTCTCCATTTGTAGTCCATTTATCATTTTGTTCGTCCCAAGAAAATTCTTTATCAGGTTCTGTGCCTCTTTCTACTTTAATACCTGCTTTACCAGATACATGAGTTACACCTGCGCCTACTTCTCCGGAGTTTACTGTTATAATATTATCTTGAACTGCGAGTGTAGGTAAAGTAGTAGTCGGACCTTCTTGCCCTTCTTCTTCTTGACCTAAAATTGTTAACTGACCATTTACAATTAAGTTTCCTGGCATTTGAATATCGCCAGCTATTTTACTTGATGTTATCGATCTATCAGGTATTTGGTAGAGAGTAGTAGGTCTAGTTAAATGCAATATAACAATTTTAACGCCATTATTTGGAATTGTCAATAATTTTATATCAGCATTACCATCTAATGTATAATCAGTTTCTGGAGTTTTAGTGACACCATCATATGTAACAATTAATGCTCTTGATGTTAAAGGTTTGGGTATGCTTAAAGTATAAATAGATGTAGAACCATTCGATGTAAATTGATCAAGATTAAAACTTTCATTATGTAATCTAGCTTCTACGTTATAACCGATATATGCCATATATATTACCTCTATCAATATTTATTTAAAAAAAGGAATTATGAACAAACAATCTTTTACTATCCTTGGCGGAGGAACCGCCGGAGCAAGTGCCGCAAATATTATAAAAACTATATTTAAAAATTCTGAAGTAAACATTATTATAGACCCTAATACACCTATTATTGGTGTAGGAGAAGCCACAGTCGGAAATATAAATGCATTTTTACGTTTATGTAATCTTTTTCCAGAAAAAGTTTGTTTAGGTGATGCAAGAGGTACTATTAAAACTACTGTACATTTTAAAGATTGGTATCAAAAAGATCATTCATATTTTACACCTATTACTCAAATAATGCATGAATATTCTGATATTATGAATTATAGTATTAGCGAAAAAGATGCATGGATGTCAAATTGCGGGTTACGGTTGGCTTTACAAAATAAATCACCTTTTATGAAAAAAGAATTTGTTGATAAAGACGTACAATTACCTAGAGTGTGGAATGAATATGCATATAATATAGATTCTGAGTTATTTGGGCAAAAATTACTCGACGATGCAGTATCTAAAGGAGCAAATATATTAAACAATAAAATTACCAATATCGGTATAAACAATGATTCTTCTATTAAAAATGTAGAATTAGATGATTCTACAATAATTAATTCTGATTTTTTTATAGATTGTTCAGGATTTGCCAAACTTATACCTAATGCATTAAATTTAAAATATAAAAAATTTCCTAATATGATTAATAATCGGGCATGGGCAACAAGAATAGATTACATTGATAGAGAAAAAGAATTACCATACTTGTCGGGCGTCGAATGCCAAACAATGGAAGCAGGTTGGCGTTGGCAAATAGGTTTACGTGATCGAATTGGTACTGGCTATGTATTCAGTAATGAATATATTTCAGAAGAAGATGCATTACAAGAGTTTAAAAATAGTTTTGATAAAGATAGAATTCAAGAAGAAAATTGCCAATTAATTAAATTTGAAACAGAATGTTTAGAAGAACAATCAGGGAAAAATTGGATTTCAGTAGGGTTATCTTCAGGATTTGTTGAACCATTAGAAAGCACTAGCATTTATTTTATGCACAACAATTTAATGACTTTCTTGCATTTAGCCATTAAAGATAAAATGCCTGTGGATCAAGGAAACATGTTAGATAATAATCAAGTTTGGACAGGCGAATGGCAAGGTAATCTTGATAGAGATGATATTGATATGTCATGGACAGATCAAAAAATTAAATTATTTAATACATATACTAAACAAAACTTTATAGATACAATAAATTATATTCAAGCTCATTATGCAGTATCAAAATTAAATCATACCAATTATTGGAAATACTGGAAAAAACATCATAAAGAATCTCTAACGTGGATAGAGGACGGATTATCTAACAAAAGACATTATAGTTTTTTTGGAAGGGCTGCATCTTATATGCTGGCTTTGGGTAATAGATTAGGTGCAATAACTGATTGGAATTTATGTACATCATATTTAACAGATAGCGAAATAAATGCAGGTGCTAATTTTAATAACTTATCTGAAGAAGGAACAAAAGAATTAATTCGAAATAGATCTGCTTATGATATTCTTTGGGGAACTAGAAGATATTTAGGAACAATAACCCAACGAACGTTAACTGCCGATGCTTTTGGTAGATATGCTTATAATATTATCGATCAACACAAATGGCTAAAAGATGTAGATAGTATCGATAATATTAATTACACAACCGATCATGATTTTTCTTGGCTACAAGCCGGTTTAGAATAATCAAATAGTTTTAGGCCTTGTTGGTTTAGTAATTCCGTCTGTAGTTGCTTTAGCTTTAGCTGAATCTGCAGAAGACCCTGGATCGGTAGTAGCATTTATATATCCACTATCTGACCATTTTGAAAGGGCATTATCCCAAATCATATCGCTTGGCCATTCAGTTTCAAATTGTCCTGCTTCCAATGCCGCTTTAATTTTTGCTTCTTGTTCGTTTGATTTGGTCCTAACATCTTCTCGATCTGCTAAATGAGCCTTGTACTCATCTGAATCTAACCCGTATTTTTCTCCAATTTTTTCTTTCATCCATGCCGAATTTTGTAAAATTGTTCCTGCTTCTCGTTTAACATTTCTTATGCAAGTATAATAATGTTGTAATAATTCAGGCCATTTTTCTTCATTCCATATTCTATCTAATTCTTCGGTTACTTGGTCATCGGTCCAACCGGGGTATCTATCATACACTAAATGAGGATCTTCGCCTGTGTTTAAGGCAAATCGTTCAGGAACTTTTAAATCTGATCCTTTTGCTAATTCATCAGGAATTGTATATTCGCCACCACTGTGAATCTTTTTTCCTATTCTTTTTGTGTTAAAATCTATTTTAGCCATTTGTTCTCCATTACTAATAAAACTTTATGCTTTGTATTTATTTATCCTATTTAAAAGATAGGAACGATAGTCGGATAGTTAGTAGTCCTAGATGGACATTCTAGGCTTGCACCGACATCATTGTTGACCCAAGCATTATCTTGTCCTGTGGCATTTACCGTGCCATCTGATTTTCTATAAAAGATATATAACTTGTGATTTGCTGGACCATCCCAATCTCTTGAATACATGACCGCAAAATTACCATCTTCAAATGCTACTACGTTTGATCCAAAACTAGAATTAGCATCTACATAACCAAGTTGCCAAGAATTACTAGGTCTGTGTATAATGAAACTATGCATGCCGGCTCCCCAACCATTATGAGGACAAAAATGGAAAGTAGACTGTCTATCTCGAGACATAACTATTTGCTGTCCGTGATATCCGTTTTCTCTACCATATGTTGTGCCCGATGTAGGTGACTGACTCTTATGATCAAAGTTTCCGGTTACTTGTATATTAGCCTTGACTTCTAAACCTGATCCACCGTTATGATTAGTTACTGTTACTGTAGGATGCATTTCGTGTCCTAAGAGTGACTTTACAGTTACCGTTGCTGTATTTGCTGTGTTACCAGGATCTGTCAGTGTAACTGTATTTCCTATTGCAAATCCTTTACCTGCAGCTTTAACTGTTACAGTTGGATTACCGGATGTATCAGTAGTTATATCAAAAGTAGAACCTGTTCCGCTTCCGTTTGTGCTAGTCTGTGCAATATCAGTATATGATCCGCTTGCTTCCCAAGCCGAACTAGGTGTAGGAGTAGTATCTGTCACGGCACCAATTCCGCTACCTACCATTACATATTTTGAACCTGCACTAGTTATTGTATAACCATTACATTTACCATCACTTGCTACTGTGATTGTTCCTGCCGCTTGCGTACCTGAAGCATCGTTAGGTGCAGCAATGCTAATAATAGGGGGCTGTGATGTAGAATAACCTGTTCCAGGATTAGTAACTACCAACTCATATACAATTCCGTTTGTTTGTTCAGCCCAATCTTTATTTAATGCTCCTAAATATAATGCATCTCCTAAAGCCATATTAGTCATGTAAACAGTTCCGTCGTCTGTCATTGTCATTTTTTGACATTGTTGGCCTTCGACACTACCAATTTTATGGCCTGTACTATATGTAAATTTAACATATGTTGCATGTTCAGGTCTTAAAACATCATCTAATAAAGTTAATCTGCGAATTCTATCAACATGATACCAAATTTTCATCATATATGTATTTTGGCCATCTGCTAACTGATTCATAATTGCTAATTGTTGTCGTTCTTTATGATATGTTAATGAACCAAATGCAGGTTGATAAGTTTGAAGAGCATTAGTTGTAGTATCCCAGCCATATTTTACTTCGTGCCAAGACGGTGAATTTCGAGATTCTCTTACACTACAACCTCTTCCATAAGCAGTTCTATAAGATACTCTCTGGCCTGTCATCCATTTTTCTCTTAAATGAATTATTTTACCTGTATATTTCATGTAACATTGTCTATGATCTAATTGTGCAGTCCCACATTCTAAATTTTCATATTTAAAAAGATGACCTGAATCTTTTGGTGCATAATGAGCTATTGTTTGTGGTCCTACTTTAATACGCATATGACCACATTCTCCTACTAAACCTGTTCTTGAAGGATAATGATATTCGTGACTTGCACCAGTATTAGTATTACCTGCAGATGTTACTGTATTATAATATTCAGCCGATGGAACTGAATTATTACTATGCCTTTGTTGAGAGGCATAATCACCCCAGTTAGCTCCGCCATCTATTCCCATATGACACCAATTAGTACCATCACCTTTATACCAATGTCGTTCGTATGGTTGTAAAAAATTATCATAAGAAATAGCACCAGACATACAAGTACCTGCTCCTGCCCAAATAGCAAATTGAGGTCTAGAAACATTTCTAGGTTGGTTCTCAAAATTTACTTCTGTTTTTTTACTACGAGGCATCATTTTATATACACCATCTTCCATATCACCTGTAGAAGTTTCTTCATATTCTCGATGAACTCCTCCGGTAATTGTATCGGCAGTGGTAGTTGCATATCCTGCTTTTGTACCTGTAGCATGAGCAACTTGGGTAGATTGATTATTACGACCTTGTACCTCGTGATTATGCCTATCTTTTGTATAGTATCTAGGATCTTCAGAAACCTGATCTAATGCAGAAGCCAAGTAATTTACTTCTGCTAAAGTTGAAGCACTACCTGCTAATGTTGTTATTCTATCAATTAACTTTTGTTTTGTACTTGTATACGTTGCCATTAAACTTTCCTTTTATAATTTTTTATGAATGAAATGGAATCAGTTGAGGATGACTATATCCTACTGCCGGAAAACAATGTCCTAAACTAGTTGCATGTTCACTTTGAAACCATTCACCTGAATTAGGGTCTTGTCTAAATGAATAAAGTTTATATGTTATATTGTCAGCCGCAATATCTCTATTAAGAGCACAAACGAATCCTTCTCTACCAAAGGCCGAAATGTGACATCCATGATTTTGCTCTCTCCAATATGCCATTGTAAACCATCTGTTAAATCTTTTATCAATAACCCATGCAGATACTCCAGAAGAATAATAATAATACGGTGCTTTCATTACAACATTCTTTTTAGTTCTGCTTTGAATTATTGCATGTCCGGGCGACCTTGAATTTCCATTTGGATGATCTCCGCCGTCATCTTCTCTACCTCTTGCTTCTCTAAGCCAATGCCAATCCATAACTCGTGTTGTTGATCTAGGTAAAGGTTCGTATCCTACTGTATCATGATTTCTGTGTTCATCATAACCTTTTATATTCAAGGCATACCTAGAAGGTGACCATCGAGGCACAAATACGCTTGCGTAATACGTATCGTCAGTTACACCATTTACAGTATATCGTTTACACATCTGTAAAGAGTGGGCCCATCTATTCATTACACTCCAATATATATCGCCATTGTCTGTCATACATATTTTCATGCCTTGCCAATTTTCACTGTAATTTGTAGGATGATAAAATGCTCTACTGGTGTAATTAGCATAACTAGTACCATGGTTTGGATTCTCATGTCCTAATGTACCAAACTCTGCATTATCTAAGCCTGAAGAAACTTGAGAAGGCCATGCAGTTGAATCTGCGCCGGCAGTATAGGTAGTTGTAGGATGTTGAGCTTGTGCAGATGTATCAGCATCTTCAATAACAGATAATGCAGTAACTTTACCAGTTTCACTTAAATACGTACTTAAATTTGTTTTTAAATTAATAACTGGACAATTTTTATATATTGTAGTTGCAAATATATATTTGTCTCTATTATAACCATCAAGTTCAGAATCTTTTCTATTTAAAACTGCAAGTTCTCCTCTATCTGCATTATGTGTAAGAGAACCAAACGCCGACACATTACCATTACCTGTACCTTTAGAAGAATAATTAGCTCCTGTTCCGGCACCTGGTAAAAATCTTCTATTTTTTAATATTACATCTTGACCATTATAAATTAAATAAGAAAATTTATCACCTACTTCTGCATTACCAATTTCACATTGTTCGTTTCTAAATTCGTGTCTAGGACCAATATTTGTAATTTGGCCTAGAGCTTGAGTTCTACTAGGTTCTCCCCAATATCTAGTAGAGAATGCTCCGCTAGGACCTCCTACAAATGTAGCATTACCCAAATCACCTACTTGATCGGTTCCTCCATTATAACAATAGCTAGAAGTAGTACAATCATCACATCCAAAATGACAAGGATTAGTTTGCCAACTATGGCATTGATGTCTTTGTGCCGAAGACCAATAACTATAAGATCCACCACCATTAGCATTTCCTAGATAATGATGACACCAAGCCCACCTGGAACTTTTCATATTTTGAAATTTTTCATCTAATGTACCAAAATATGCTACTGTTTCTGAATGTTGTGTAAACACACCAAATTCTACGTTACTAGATTGTCTTCCTGCATCAACCTGGGTACCATTGTTTATAGGTAGTCTAGGAATATTTTGAGCAGTAAATCGATTTAATTCTCCAGTTTCTGAATTAAATGTATCTTCTCTAACTTCTGAGTTTAAATTTTCTAACGATTTACTTAAAAAGTTTAAATCTCTAGATGAAGCTCCTGAAGCTAATGTCTGAATCTTATCTATTAATTTATTTTTAATACCTTCTACTGTTGCCATAATTTTATTTCCTATTAAATTATTGTCACTAAATTTGGATATTGGGTACTCATACCGCCGGCATTTTCCATTTGGTTACCATAATCAGTTTCGATCCAAGAACCATCTTCTTTTTGTATATAATGAATTAATGTTTGATCATAAACATTATCCCAATTTTGAGATTTAATTATAACAAAATCATTATTACCTAACACTCCTACTTGAGCTCCATATGAAGTATTATTCCAGCCATACCCATCATAATGATTACTTCTTCGCTTGTCTACAATGAACATAGAAATGCCATTTGAATAATTTCCATAAGGACAAAAACATGCGACATTATTTCTACTTCTACTTTGTACGGTCATTTGGCCTGAATATGCATTTTCTTGTGTACCTTTAACTCCTGCTGCTAAAGTTTTATCTTGAACTGTTGTAAAAGTTAATGTTTGAGTTGCATCATCTATAATACCAAAATCAGTATCGCTTGCACTACCTGTCCAACCAGGCCTTTTTAAAGTTGATATATTAAATTGATTAGATGCAATAGTCATTGTTGTTACATAAAACTTACCATTATCACAAAGTACAATTTTATTATTTTCATACGTTTCTTTATCTGCAGCATTGTAAGCAGATGTTTGTTGATATTTGTAAGATAAAGCAGATATGCCACCTAATAAAGTTGTTAGATTAGTATTTCTATCTATTCTAGGTACAGTTTTATATAGACCCATTTGAAAATTGGTATTTAAACTATTATCAATATATTGATTAATAACTGCTAATTCTTTACGTGTTTTATTATATGTTAAACCACCATAATGTGCTTGTACACCTGATTGTGCTATATAAGATGATAGAGGTGTTTGATCTACATGTAAACCACGCAATTTATGTTTAATAGTAACATTGTCGTATGTCATATAACATTCTCTATTATCTATTTCGGCATTACCGCATTTATGCATATCAATAGACCTAGCATTTTTTTCTGTTTCAGAAGTACCTACTGTGATTGCCTGTGGGCCCGACCGTTGTACACTACTACCTAATTCTCCGTTAGCAGTAGTTCGATTTGCGTATAAATCGGTACTAGTTGTATGAGATTGCCTGGAAAACCAACAATAATTACTGTAATATGTGTCTTGAATATCCCCTGCATATGCTCCATACCATGCTGAGAAACCATCATGAACAGTATGATGCCAATAAGCATTATCACGAATAGGATTTCCAAATTTATCGTATTGCGTTGTTCCGCCATTTTGGTTTCCGTGATGACCATACCAGACACCATATTCTGGTCTCCAACTTCGATAATGAAATTCAGGATTAGGATTAACTGGGACTTCTGTGTCNGCAGAAGTATCTAATGTTTTTAGTGTATCTACCATAGATATAGAATCTGAAGCAGATGTTGTAGAATCGACTAAAGATTCTAATTTTGTTAAAAGTGCGTTTTTTGCATCTAGAACCGTTGACATAAAATTCTCCTATTAATATGTTAATCCGTCATGATCTAATCTTGCCATTACTGCATAATTTGTACTATGTGTATTAGAATCCAATCTATCGCCCATTGTGTAAGGTACCATATTACCATATCCATCTTGATATGCAACTCTTGTTGCACCTGCGCCATACTCTTCGTCAATATTATGACTATGCTGAATAATAAAATCAGAATCTCTAAATGGCATTACAATTACACCATGGTGGTGATTTTTATTATACATTATCTGACCAAATGCTTTAGCCGAATCTCTTACAACAATCCAACCCATAGATCCTGCACCATAATTATACCAAGGACCATACATTACAACATTTCGTTTATTTCGAGACATAACTACTCGAATACCAGAACCGTGACCGTAATTAGCATCACTATCCCAGCCACCTTCATTACCATGCCATATTCTATTATTATACGCCATTTGCGTACCTTCTTGCTGATATACTTGAAATTTATCGTTCTTACTTCTTTTTAATCTAGCCAACGTATAATTGTTATGCGAGGCAGCAACTACTGTTAAAATATCACCATTATCGCATAATGCCATTTTTGAGTGAGAATACCAACCATCACCTGAATTATATTTCCAAAAGAATGTCTTGGTTTTTCTATCGTCCATTACTTTTGCTAAATTAGTTGAGGCATTAATTTCCGGAACATCAGGATATATTTTGGTTCTCCAATTATTCCAAGTTTGAGCCTGATGATATGCTCCATTACCATTACCCCAAATGTCATTATCAAACCCTTCAAATGAATTTGCATTATAACGGGAGTATCTTGTTTGTCCATAATCATCTACATTTAAACTAGTTCGCTGACATACTGCTACTTCTTTTCTTTTTCTATTATAAGAAGACATTCCTCCAAAACCACCAACAGGAATATTTTTAATAGAAATAGGTTGGTCTCCTGTATTATGACCAACCATAAATCTATTTCTTAATTTTAATTGTTCTGATTTTTGCGAAACATATACTCTATTATCTCGAACTTCCCAACTTTGAATGTTCATGTTTTCTGTTACTCTAAATAACGATTCGTGACTATAATATCTAGAGTATAATCCTGATTCGCCAATATTTAAAGCGGCATTTCCTAATTCTCCGGTCCAGTCTGTTCCTGTAATCCAGCAATAACAACCACAAACATGATGATCTGTTCTTGTATAATGATAACTATTACCTGAATAATGCACCGGGTGAGATGACCAATTATGATTGTACCAATTGGAGCCCATCGAGCTAGATCCAACAAAACAACACCAACCTATATACTTGGTTTGTGACCATGCCTCTAAATTAGAATCATAAACAATAGATCCTCCTCCGTCAAAACTATGATGATGCCTAGAACCCCAATATATAAATTCAGGTTGCCTATCCCAAGTAACTACATCTGGACCAACATCACCTGACATATCTTCTGGTTGTTGTGCATAGTCCGTATCAGGATTAATTGTATCTTTTACGTTGTTCAATCCTTTTGCTAATTGAGGAAGATCTGCTGCAGGAGCAGTATCAACTTTAGCATCTATAGCGTCTAATAATGTGTTTAATGCAAATGTTGTATTTGAAGTCGAACTTCCTATATGAAAATAATTAGTATTATACATGTTAGAATGATTCCAACACACCGGATATAATTTATAAGGTGCATCATCGGGCACTATTATTCTTACTTCTCGTGTTGATGCAAGATGAAAACTTGCTACATATGCAGCTAAATTAAATTGTCTTACGCCATCTAACCAATACGATACACCGTGCCTAAATTCCTTACCGTACTCAACTCCTATATCAATTGTATGTTTACCATCTTGTGTTCTACTAAAATATAATTGATGAGAACCTGCTGCATCTGATCCTGCATTAGACGAATCATTTTGATTGAATACATATAAATGATCTCGTTGAATACTAAGAATAGGCGCAGTAACATTATCTATTACAAATTTGCCTCCTGCGACCTTTACTGTAAAAGTTTTTTTAATTGCTGGGTTAAAAACTGCCATATGTTATCCTTTTTAATCTAATACTGATCCTACTATTGCTGCGTTTGCATTTTCGTTACCATATCTCATTGTATTTCGATTGGTGTCAAGCAAACTTGATGTTGCCCCTTGAAGTGCATATTGGTCTTCATAATATGATCTGTTTATTAAAGTAGTATCTGTTGAAATTGTTCCTGCATATTGAGGTTCTGCTGTAAAACTTGCTTTTCCACTATCAGAATTTAAAACTAAATCGTTGTTTGAACCGGTGGTAGTAGTCAATGTATTACTTGACATTGTTACGGTTCCGACTACAGCACTATTTACCTGTAAATCGTTTTCACCGCCACCTAATTGGGCAGTTACATATTCCCTAATTGCTTTTTCTGTTACCAAGGCATTATCTGAATTACCACTAAGTGTGCCATCTCTAGAAAATTCTGTAACAATAGCTCCGTAACCACCAAACTGTAACGAACCAAAATTAAGTTGATCTAATCCTGAAATACTAAATTGCTCTGAATTTAATGTTGCACTACCTGTTGCCTGTTCAACCTGGAATAATGTACCTACTCTAAAGTTACCATCTTGGTCGGTTGACGTATAAAATACTCTTCCTCCGCAAAGCTCTAATACTTCTTTAGTTTGATCTGCTTTTGCAGTATATGTTGTTCCGCTTGCAGTCCATGTTCCTGATGGCTCATTTGGATAATTAGATGTTATAAAATTACCTGTACCTATATCTAAGAAATCATGACCAGTCATTCTACAACTAGAATATTCTTTTCTTATATTAAAAGAAGTTCCTTGGGCAACAGCCGAAGCTTCGCCTATTGACGGAGCTCCTAATTGTAATCTTGCTTTTCCAGATCCATATGTACCATATTCGAGAACTTTAACAATAATATAATATTTTTCTGTAGGTGTTCCCGCTACATTAATAGTTATTTGAACAATAGAACCTGCCTTAGGTTCAGCAGTTAAACTTTCTACCCATAAATATTGTCCAAATTGTGGTATTTCTGCATAACCTGTTGGAGTACCGCTATCATCGGCTATTGATATACTTGTGACACCGTCACTTGATACACCTTGGTGAAGAGCACCTACCATACCTGTTGGATACCCTGTTCCTGCATTAGTAACTGAATTATGTAGTACACCATTAGCAACTTTAATAGTAAATGCCGGACCTCCACTGAATGTTGCTCTAGGATCTGTAATTGTTATTTGAGGAGCATCATTGCCTGTGCCGTAACCCTGCCCTGGATCTAAAATTGTTATCTGTTGTATTGTATTATCTACCGAAACAATACATCTAAGTTGAGCTCCTGAACCTGCTCCTGCACCAGTATTTGTTACTACTAATGCTGGTTCTATTTCATATGTTGTTGTTAAGTCTGGTGCAACAATAGATGCTCCTGTTAACGACGTCCACCCACCTGTTCCGGCATCATTAGTAACTACACAAATTTTAGATCCAGCAATAAAATCTTGCACAATACCTGTTTGCCCAAAACCTGTTCCGCCGGTAATAGTTACTCTCATACCATTATACGCATCATTTGATGAAGAATCTGTTGACTTTAATGTAATTTCAGCATATGCCGAACTATTATCAGCGGTTGTTCCTGTTGCTCTGCCTCCTTGTGCATTACCAGATTCTCTAGTTAAATTAGTAGCAGTTGATCCTGAGGACATAACAACATTTGTTATGCCGCCATTTCTAATAGTTAATGATACCGCCCCATTTGCGGCATCTACATCGTTAACTGCTACAACAGATGCAGTAGGAGTCCCTGAATAAGATTCACCTGCATAACTCCATTCTGCCCAACCTATTTGACCTGCACTAGCTCCTACAGTATTAACTTTTACACGAAATATTTGAGCTTCTTGCATTCTATTATCAACAGTACCTGTAATTACTACTTCGTTTGCATCGTATCCTTCAGATACTGCACCATAATGTCCATATGAATTATTACCATTTGCAGAACGTATAATGCCACCATGTGTAGTTGTATAACCTACGTGACAGTAATATGTAAATACCGAAACTGCTTCAATCCTGCCTTTGTTGGTCGCGAATAATGCAAAGCCGTCGGAGTTAATTTGTGTAAAATCGTTTGTTGTAAAACTTTTATAACGACCACCACCGTCAGCGCCATTGCAATAAATTCCGCCACCTCCATCATTAATTGCACAACAATTTTGAATAAACGGGGATTTTAAATTAATTTGTCCTTCAGGATCTAATCTAAAACATACGCCTTTAACAGTAGGTTCTGTATGGCCACTAACCTGTGTACCCCATACTGTTCCTACCATTCCTCTTAATGTTATTCCTCTAAAAGTAGTTGAGTCGTTCATAAGAAACATGGCAACTTCATTATTAGGAGTGCCTGATGTGTAATGATTACCTGCGTTACCTGAATAAGGAATACATTTGCCTACTCCATTTCCACCGTCGTCTTCCATGTTAGGTTCAACAAAAGTTGTTCTCATTTCATAACCCATTATTGAGACCCCTGCTGGCACTTTTATAGGAAAAAATTCTCTATACGTGCCTGGAGCAACTATAATCTGATCTCCTGATGTTGATTTAGAACATGCATATCTTATTGTTTTAAAAGGAGCAGATTGTGATCGCCCCCAACCTATAACAGCAGTAACTTCGTTTGTTCCTGCATTTACTTCTATGCCCGATTTAAGTTCTTCCCAGTATTGATTTATTTGGTCGGTATATTCTGTACTAGACCCAACCGAATTTGTTTTTAATGGTGCTACGTTTTTAACTCCGGATGCAGGGCCGCCTTTACAAATGTATACTTTATATAATGTTTTGCCTGTTGCGTCTTCACCATATAGTTCTGATTTACCATACGCTACATCATCTATTGTTGTTCCTGAACCAAAGTTAGTTAATCCTGTCTGAACAAATGCTCTAGAAGGGTAAGCAGGTTTCCATTTAGCAGTATCTGTTGGTAATTCTGAGGTTGCGGATGTGGTAGCAATACATTTATACCATTGTCGTCTATATCCTACAGCCAAAGAAGCATTTTCATAAAAAACTATGTCACCTATTTGATATGGTCCGCTTGCTGCATTAAATGCATTAGGCGCAAATTTAATGATATCACCTGGTCGATATTCTTGACCTCCGCTAACCGCCGCACCATTTTCATCTTGGTTATAAAAATTTATATTTGTTGACTGCGCCGGACCCGGAGAATACAATTTATATTCAGCATCCTCGCCTTTTATAGTATCTACGTAAAATGTATTACCTGACCAATCTGATCCCCATGTTAATTCTTGTGCTTTAAAATTATCAGCAGTATTTCTACCAATTCCTTGTAATTGCCAACCCCCTGGTCCTATAGGTAATCTAGCTGCACTTCCCGAAGTTTGTGTTAACAAATCTCCAGCACTTGTCATTACATTACCAGTATCACCCTGTGCTAATGTCTCCCAATATCCGGAACCGCTAGACTGACCTGGTTGTTTTTGAACTCCGCTATCTTGGTGAGCACGGACACAAACAAAAGATCCTTGAGCATATCTAACAATGTCGCCTAATTTATATGCTGTACCAGAAGTCCAACCTCCAGTTTTATATTCAAATCCTTTTGATAATAATTCAAAATATGTTGCATTTGTAGCAGTTGCAGAACCAGTATCAACAGTAGGATATTGACTACTATGATCTGTTTTTACTACATAAGCATATCCGCCATATGTTATTACGTCACCGACTTCATAACTAGAACCATAATTAAACACACCTTCCATGTTAAAACCGGTAGTTAATACAGCCCATTCTGTTGTATTTTGTGAAGGTTTTTTATTAATATTATCTGCTTTAGCAACATAAGAATAACCGCCATACGTTACTACATCACCAATTTGATATTGTGTAGCCGATGACCAAGAAGATTCCCATTCTAGTCCTGCTAAAAATGTAGCCCATTTGGTTGAATCCCAAGATGCTGTAGATGTGTGTTGAGTTGAACAGAGATATAAGTTTGCTCCCCAAGATACAACATCATTTAATTTATATGAATAACTGGAACCATTTGTAGTCCATTTACCTTTGTACGCAAAACTTTCGGTGTGTAACTGCCATCGATTTGTTGTAGCGTTTAAGTCTACATAAAAATCTGCATCAGCAGTATGATTGACCACACAAGTATATGTATTAGCTCCAAATTTTACAATGTCATCAACAATATACGATGTACCGGTAACCCAGTTACCTTTCCATTTGAACTTTAATCGTCCTAAGATAAAATCAGCCATTAAACCGTTCCTTATATAATTTTATATATTTATTTAAACAGGATCACCTGAAGGGTTTCCTACTTCTTTATATCTAGCAACCAATTTACCATTAGCATTTAATAGATAATATAATTGTAGGTTATCAAATCGTATTTGATCATGTTTCCTATGTTTAACATTGGTATCCCAAGGATCTTTTCCTGTTTCTTCATATCCTGCATATAATGTATTTCTTTGTGTAGTTCCATCTTCTAGCACACCATTAACTAAGTCTTCTAAGCCATTATATGCAAAACCTGTATCATCAGTTAATTCGATATCTTCTGTTCCGTTTAATTTTATTTTCGTATAGATTATAGCATATTCTGCATCTACATCTTTTGCAACTCCGCCTATAACTACGCTTACAGTTTCGCCTGCTTTTCCTCTTCTCATAGCATGAAGTGAATATTCATCGCTTATTTGGTTAACTTGACCTGAACCTGTTGTCGAACCACTTGAAGGACTTATAAAATCTGATAGAAAAATTGACATTAAAATATTCTCCATGTAGAACCATTATAAACTAAACCAAAAGATGCTAAGTTATAATCTACAATTAAATCTTCTGCTAAATCCATAATAGTATTACCATTTCTTAAAATTGTTGCCGGTAAACTTGATAAATTACCCCCGCCGTCAGATATATGAACAGCGTCTCCAGTAGTTGGAGATGCGGGCAATGTAACAAACACAGAATTTACTCTAGTATCTAATTGTACATTTTCCCCAGCATTTATAGAAAAGTTTGCATTTTTATAAGATACATTAGGTTGAGCTCCATGCAATGTTTTAAAAACTAAATTTCCCGAACCATCAGTAGTTATTGCATCTCCGGCAGTCCCAGAATTTGTTGTTTTAATTGTGTTTGCAGTAACCGAATTATCTGATATTAGACTTGTAGTTTTTAAAGCCATTATTCATTCCGTACTCCGTGTATTAATATTTAGCAAAATTACAGTAAATGACTATTTATAGATATGATTATATAAAAAATCATACGATGATGGTAGGTTTTTAACAAAATCTATTCTAGATTTGATAGAATCTATGATAAAATTTTTTTTAAAATTAATATTTTTTAATTGTTCAGTAGAATAATTAAATTGCACTCTTTCTGCAGGATTATAATTATTACCCATTAAAATACAAAACATTCCTTCTTTCCTTGAATCAAATCGATCAAATGTAAATATCTCATGTAAACTTTGTGCAATGTTTTCTTCTTTAACATGTAAATCATATTCATATCTAGATTGATCAATTTCATTTGTAACATAATGCCAATATGGTGTATCGTCTCGCCTTGATAATGCATAATGTACTCCTACAAAATCCGAAAGACCTGACATCTGTGCTTCACAAGAAGTATTAAATAATATTTTATCCAACTTGTTTACATGACCTTCATGTAGTTGCATTAATTTAATAAACTTTATAATGTTTTCATGAGTAGTTAATAATCCTGTTGATTCTAATGGTTCTATAAAACCATATGATAACCCAATAGCTAATACATTTTTGTGAAATGCTTTTTTATGATAACCATGCCTAAAACTAATATGATTAACATTATCATTCCATCCTGTTTCTTTTCTAAATTCTTCTTCTGCTTGATCTTTAGTTAAAAACTCTGAAGAATAAACATACCCTGCTCCTTTTCTTTTCCATAACGGAATATCCCATAACCATCCCGAAGATAAGGCTTTACAATCTGTCACGTTATGTATTGAATTTTTTTGATCTTCTATTGTTGTATATGGTATTCTTGCTGTTACTGCTTTATTATTAGGTAGGTGCGGAAATTGATACCAATCTACATCTAATGTTTTTTCAATTAATAGTGATTTGAATCCTGTACAATCTATAAACAGATCAGCAGTTAATGTATGATTAGTAGATATAATTTTTGTTATTCCTAATTCATTACATTCTATATTGTTGACTTCATCTAAAATATGTGTTATTCTATTACTATATCTATTTTTTAAAAAAATAGCCAAAGCATCTGCATCTAAATGATATGCAGTATGATTAAAAAAATCAAACCCACAAACATCTTTTGTTGTTTGTTTATTATATTCTGCTAATAAACTATTAATATTATAAAATCTAACAAAATCCTCACAAGAAATTTCTTCAGGAAACAATCGTTGTAAATCTAAGAAAATAGGAATATCAAATTCGGTTGAATATTTGTACTTGTCATCATCTGGAGGCATAACAAATCCTCCAAATGGATATTGAAATCTTGTACCAATTTTATGAAAGTTTGTAAATTGAATTGAATTTTTATATGTAGCACTACATTCTTTCATCCAATCTTGATCTGTTAAATCTAATAAGCGAAAAAATCTATTAATGTGTCCTAACGTCGATTCCCCTACTCCTATATTAGGTATATTAGGTGATTCGATTAATGTTAAATTTATTTCNGGTAAATTATGTGCAATAGCAGATGCGGTCATCCAACCAGACGACCCACCNCCTACTATAACTATATTTTTAATTTTCATATAATGTTTATTAAGGTTTTTCGGGCCATGTTACATTTGTCAACAGACCATTTTCTATTTTAGGTTCAGCAGTTNCTGGTAAATCTCGTAATTTTTTTCTGTAAATTTTTTGTTCATTAGTCATCGAATCCATTCTATCGCCACATGCCCACCAATCAGTTTCTTGAAGTCTAATGTCACGTTCTTCTCGTAGTAGTTTCATAGGTTTTTCTGCTATATACTCTTTAATTTTAATTTCAAGTTCTTCCTTTGAAGGTATATCTTTGTCTGTCCAAACTATATTATCATAGTCTTCTATAGTATCGGTAGGAGACGGAAAACTTTGAAATTTTCCATCATAATTTTCAAATAATACTATGGCTAAACTCATGATTTCATTACCTCGTATACAAAAAGATCTGAAGTATGTTGCCTCAGACCTTGATAATCAGTACCACTTGGATTCAATACACCTCCTATTCTTCTATCATTGGCATTATTTGAAGGATGTTGTCCAATTTCTATTTGAATGGATCCTACTTGATTAGCAAGATAATGATAAACATCACCTTTTAACATTGTAAGTTTTTCCGTAGTACCATCGTTTCGTATTATAGTTACACCATCATAATGAACTGTTCCATTTCCTCCACCAACTCTAACCATAGGTCCTACCTTATCTGCCCAGCCGTTTGCAGTAGGTTGCCAAAAAATTAATAAACATTGTATTATTAAAAAACTATCTGCACTCTTTTTTGTAATATTTCCTGCATTCCAATATATATGAGGAGCAGATAAATAACCTGATATTACTGTTCTAGTAGAGTTTTGTACATGTGAAACATTAATGATACTACCTTGCGGAAAAACAACATTTCCTCCAATAGTTCCTGATGATATAGATGAAGTATTTAATGTAGTTGTTGTGATGTCTGTAAATGTTTGAGTTGACGCTAAATTAGTAAATGATACACTATTACCAGATAGATCTATTTTATTCGTGCTAGTAGTATCTCTAGGTACAATTTCATCTACGTATAACTTGCTCATGCTAATATTTATTTCGCAATTTCAATAAAAAGAAAATGGGTTAAATTTGTACCATTAGTATCTGAGGAAGAATATCTATTAATCTCAACGGTATCTGTACCACTCCATTGCCCAACATAAGGAGCATAATATATTGTTGTGTTAGCATTATACCCTGCCGTATGGAGCCATACGATAGAATTAATTTCTTTGTCATGTGCAGCATTTGGATGTTTAGATGTCATTCCATCATAACTTGTTCCTGATAACCAATTACCATTTGTTTCTGTATCGGTAGAACTTATAGAGCCATATTTCATATCAAAATATTCATGACTGCTCTGTCCACCAGAATGATAAGAACCTATAATTAATATATCCGAATATTGTTGTTTTGTAGTTACCTGCCAAGAAACACTATTAGATCCATCTGATATTACTCTAAAATTAGTTTTGTTATTGGCATAATCAGGACATGATACAGAATAATCAGCAAAATTATGTTTTGTAACCTTAACAATCATACCTGTAGGCATAGTAATATTACTAGATAAAGTACCTCCGCTATGATTGGTTCCTTGGCCTGTGTCTCTAGCTCTACTCATTAATAACTCCTTATAGATATTATGTCACTTGTACTAGGAGTAAAATTTAATTTAATAGCTGTACAATGTTTTTCAATAGTTGTTATTGCAGTCCAATCTGTACCTTGTGTATTACTTGCCGTACCGCTTTGATAATCAAAAATAGTAGATAAAAAATTAGAAAGTACCCCTGAACTATCCCGTATTTCTGGAACTATTAATGCACCATTTAAAAAAACATCTACATTACCACTTATATGATCAGATAAAAAATAAAGTTGCGGAGATGCTAAGGTAAAATGAACAACTTTAAAAAATCCTAATGAATTTGCAAAATCTCGAGGTCGTGTCATGCTAATATTTATTAATTACCAAATGGTCCTATTACTCTTATGGTATGAGCACCGTTAGTTTCTACATAATAAAAATCATATGTAACTCCATTATGAGTATAGTTTCCTTGATCCATTTGCCAGCCTGCATTATTCGTAATCATATATGTGCTAGGCACTTTTATATAAACTCCACCGTCGTTGCCTGCTGAAGGAACATTACCTTGGCCATAAAAATTAGGATTTGATTGTCCTCCATAACCTCCTGACCCTGCTCCTGTCATAGGGTTTGTAATAGGACTAGAAGAAGTCGGGGGTTGTCCGTTTCCGCCTTGACCTATCATTTCTGTTGTTAAGGATCTAAAAGTTTTGTCGTTATTACCTGATCCTGTTCCTATATTTTGGCCGGGCCCAATAGATGTATATGTAGCTCCTTGGCCGTTTACACCTGCTCCATGTCCTGAAGATCCGGACGATGTATATCCTTGATTTGTTCCTGCTCCGCCGAGACCTTGATAGAAAAAATATAATCCACCTCCACCGCCGTTACCTCGAAGAAATCCTGTAGGAGATCCAGCTTGTGTAGGAGCATCGACGCCATCGGTATTATTTTTTCCACTGGTGTTACCACCTCCAGATCCTCCACCGCCACCGCCACCGCCTCCAGCATCATACTGAAAGCTAGGTGTTGAACTTTTTATTATAGATGTAGTTCCACCGTTATTACCTCTTGCCTGGAATCCAGGTATTGCTCCTCCTGTTCCAACTACAAAATATAAATCAGTATACGCAGGTACAGATAATTTATTAGATCCTGATAAGAAATATGCTGCTCCTGCTCCGCCGCCTGCTCCATTTCCTACAGGATTATAAGATCCTCTAGCACCTGATCCACCAGCGCCTACTAATAGTACTTCAATATCTACATTGAACGCAACCGTTTTTGTAATAGTATTTGACAAACTACCTACATCTTGTGTAACAGTAAGATCAACATTATAAAATGAATTACCACTAGTGAACGTATGTACAGGATTTTCTAAGGAAGATGAATTACCATCACCAAAATCCCAAAGGTATGATGTAATTGTTGCTGAAGTATTATTAACTGTTGAAGTATTTGTAAAGGTAACTTGCCAATTGCTTCCTGATGGTGTAATAACAAAAGTAAAATTAGCAGTTGGATTGTTGACAGTCGAAACTGCCGATATAGTTACAGTAGTTGCCTGAGCTTTAGTAGTCCTCATCGAACCCCAGGTTTCTCCGGATTGTCCTGTAGGATCGCACCATCTTTCCCCGTATACTTCGTATGTATATGTGTCTCCTGCCGTAACTGGACTTCCAGGATTTCCGCCCTGAACGCTAGGAAAATCATTATACGTTCCTAGTTGAGGAGCAACTCTAAATGTTGCAGTGGTAGGGGATGTTCTCTCAATAACTACATACGATAAACCTATTGTTGATGCAGGACTCCAATCAATTTTAAAATATGTATAGTTTCCTATAAAATTTTGTGACATTGATACACCTGTCAATCCATCTATTGTGTAAGTAGAACTACTATTTAAATTAGGATTTAGAACGACAGGCACTTCTTCAATCTGCACAGGGCATAAATAGGTTCCTTCAAGAGCTCCTATACCAAAAAATTTTCTTACAGTTACAGACGAATCTCCACTACTTTTAGGAACATTATTACCATCCCAAAATGTAAAAATTTTTGTTTTATCAGTACCTGTTTCGGCATCGTCAGTGTTCATAAAATAATCGTCAGGCACAGATNTATATTTGTAGATGNNNGATCCAAACTGACCAATAGATATAAACCCTTCATTATTTTTTAATCTTCTATATTTGTATTGACCGCCTGTATTAAGGTGATGATCTGAAAAATGTGTAACAGANTTATTTGCTTCATCTACAACTTTCANACCAGATGCATCACCAACGTATAATTTATCTGTAGTTTCATCCCAAGAAAGTGCTTGTATTTGATTAAATCTAGCTTGGGATAATGTTCCTACAACATTACCTGAGCCTTGTCCGTAATCTGTTCCTGTTAAAGTAACACCTGTTCCGTTAGGAGCAATTTTATATACTTGTTGATATTTGGCCGCGGCATATATATTATCATTTGAGTCTATTGCAACATCATGTATGTTTCCGTTTCCGGTAGGTGCAGACCAAAAAGTAGAAACTACACCTGCTTGTGTTACTTTACTAACACTTTCACCCCAGTTGCGTCCAACATAAAGATCACCATTTGAGTCTATTGCTATACCTTTTAAAAGAGGATTATTAGGCAGGTCTCCAAACGGATTACCGTCGCCAACTCCATGCGGTGGACCACCTGCTATTGTAGTTACAGCTCCTGTTGGTGTAACTTTTCTTACTGCAAGATTATCTCGATCTGTTAGATAGATATTATCATTGCTATCTATACATCCATATTCAATAAATGCAAATCTAGCCGAGGTTGTTTGACCATCTACATAACCTGATAATTGACTTCCGACCCATGTTTCTATATTATATGTTCCGTCGGACTGTAAAGTTAATTTTTTAATCTCACCCCTTACTAATAGATATATAACACCGTTTGAATCTACTAAAATATCCATACATTGATTAATAACTTCGTCTAATGCTTTAGTTGAACCTGTTCCGGTGTTTGTACCTCCGCTAGTAAAACCTACTCCTGCTATTTTTTGTCCTATAANCAATCCGTGATCATGAGAAACATTAGCCACATTTAACGAATGAGCACCTGTAATTTTTTTACTAAAATCTCTATATTTGGCAGTTCCATTTTCGCCGTATACTCCTGCTAATCTACTTGCTCCTTGATCAGATGTTACATTACTAACATCATTATAATACACTCTGTAACCAGTTATATTAGATGAATTTGGAAGATTATTCCAACTAAAATTATGATAATAATTTCTATTGGTAACAGTTACAAAATCAGGTATAGTTATATCTACAGTTTTAGACCATTCAGGTTCGTAATGTTTTCCTAATTGCCATACATTATACACTTGTCCGTTATGTGAATTATTTAATTTAGATAGATTATGGCCTTCAGCTACATAGAAAAATTTTGCTTTTATTCTAACAGTATCGCCTGGTTTTACGTGTCCGGTTTCGTTACCTCTTAATAGCACTTCAGTAATAGAAAAGTTAGTATAAACCGGATCTTTTGCGGCAATCGAATCAGTGGCAAACGGTTCCCAGCTATTTGCTATATCAACCTCTAATGCAGCAAGAGAAAAATTACTATTGCCAGATATTTGACTATTAACTGTATCGTTTGAATTATATATCGAAACATGAAAATGTATACCTGATGTACTAGGTAAATTTACATTCCACGTAACTGTTGGAAGACCATTATTTAATGTATGTACTCCTGCAATGGGTGTTGTCCAAGAAAATGAACCGGTCATTGTTTCTGTTGTAGGGAACAATGTTCCGTCACCCCAGTAACCTGTAGTAATAGTTGCTGGATTATTTCCTGACGTACCATCACTATGTGCTAAATCAGGTTGTATAGAAAAAATTTGAGAAACAACATTTCCGTTTGAATCTTTTGTTTCTAATCCGTATTGATTATTATTTGTCGTGTCGGTACTGAATGATACCATATGCCTTAAATATCCATTTGTACTATCTATACGATAAGGTGTGCCTTTACCATAATAAGGTTTAGATATTCCTAATACAATAGCAGTGGGGTCACCATATGCCGCATAAACCCCAGATTGGGCATTTGTTTGATCGACTCCATCTGCTAACTCATCTACAAATAATCGATATTTTCCTAAAGAAGATAGTGTAGCATCGTATACTATTTTTATTCTACCATTATAATTACCTGTCGAAGGAACCGTATTATAACTTATTTCTAAATCGGTGTGTGTTTGTGATCCTGATCCTTCGGATCTATTTAAATAAAAATATTGTCCATTTGCTTGGGCAGCCAATAATGAAGTACCGGGCCTACCTATATTAATTCTACCTGCAGGACCTGGATTATATAAATTCCATATATACCTCGATACATCATACCAAGGACCAACATCGTCAAACTCTATAACCAACGATTGTTTTTTAGTAGAATCTGTGTATTCAAGATAATTAGTAGAAGTAGATAATGTGTTTACTGCAATCGCTTGATAAGAACTAGGAGTTGTGACACTCGTGCTCACTGCCGCACTTGAATTATTATATAACTTAGCTTCTGTTTCTAATTTATATTGATAAGTTTCATTAAAATTTATGTTGTTAGCATCTTGAAGATATACATTTTGTACACCAACATCCATTTCAAATGTGTGTAATAATACATTGTTTTTATAAATCNTAAAAGTTCTTGCAAGCCCATCTGATGTATTTGAAACTAATATGTCGACTGATTTATCACCAACACTAGGAGTCGAAGAATGTGGTATATCTACTTTTGTATAATTTGTCGGTATATAAGATGTACTCCAAGATCCTAAACTTACTGAAATTGTAGAAACAGAAACTCCACCTATAATTTTATTTAATTTAGTCCTATCAACACTTGATTGTTGGACCTGTGTATTTCTTTTAGGATTGTTTGTGGTTTGTTCTCCTATTTCCATTAAAGTTATTCTGTGCATTCTTTCATAACCAAAAACATGTTCTAATGGATAATTATTTGAATGAGGTCTTGTTAATATTCCGTAAGAAAAATTACTTATATGTTGCGGGGATTTATCTANATAATCAAAAGTCCAGTACCATAAATCTGTACCATGNGCCCTACGATTTTCTGTATAATAATGATGGCCATCTATNGCATGATACTGATTTAACCCTCCTCCAGGATTTGAACCTCCAGAACCACTTATCATTTCATCTAAATATTCTTGAGAAAATTGTTTTGTATACGTATTTTCCCATATACTACCATCACTAAAAGTAGGTTTCCCATAATAAATTGTTTGATAAAATCTAGAAGGATCGGCTGCATTAATAGGCCAACTTAATCCTGGCCAAGTTAAATCTGTAGAATATCCTCTTGCTATAGAATGATTCCATCTGCCAGTGCCTGTCCCCCAATATCTCCAATCGTCCGTCGATCGATCNAGGCCNTTATCTAACTCATTTACATAAGCAACCTCAACAATAACATAAACGTAATTTTTTATATCACTTAGCACAAAATCTCTAGGAGGTGTTGCAAATAAGACCATCCAGTCCCAATCAATTTCATCTTTAAGTATTTGATGCAATCCCTCAACATGATATGATTTAACTTGTAAAATGTGACCGCCATGTGATTCTGTAATTTTAGGCAATGAATTACCATCTAATAAAACATCACCCGAACTATTAACTATTTTTCCAGTTCTTATTGTCATGCCTGTATTTCCATTAATACAAATTTTATTCCCCATCTAAGAACCATACCAAAACTACCTGTTGATCGTAAAGACTCTATTTGAGGATCTCGACTAATATATCCTGTATATACAGGAAAATTTGAACTTGGTGTATCTATTGTTTGAATACGACATGGCAAATTATAAAGAACAGATCCTGGTCGTTCTTGAAATCTAATAATTTCTTTATGGACTATCTCGCTTTCATCGAACGAAGGTATGTCATTAGTTTGTTCATGCATTGTCCCGTTAACATAATTACCTCGAGGAGCAGAAGTTGAATTTATATAGATGATACCTCCATAAGTAGAATAACCAGTAGTAGAACCATTACCNCTTGGCATATTACCTTGTTGATAATTACTGCTCGATGATGTCGATATTTGAAAAGATACATTTATAATAACACTACTGCCTGATAATATACTAATAAGATCAGGAGGAGTAATTGCAAAAGGTATAGGTGTTGTATCAGTAACATAAAGATAAGAATTAGAACTATAATACATGTGTTCTTGAATTTGAACTACTGTACCTGATGATACTTCTTCAGCCATTGGAAAAGTTGAGGTATTCCAACTTTGAGACGAAGATGTAGTAAATAATGGGGTGTCATCTGTAGTAAAAATTTGATCTACTTTTAATGTGCTCATCTTAAGAATCCTTTATAATTTCTGTCACGGGTGTAGTTTCTTGTATTTCTGTCATTATTACAGAAATCATTGTTCCTTCGGCTAAACCAACTCCATGTCTCGGATTTGTTGGTTTAGATGCACCAGGAGAAGTAGATGGAGCATCTCTAAACTCATGACCTGCCATAGCAAATAATCTATATGTTCTAGTTAAATTACTATCACCAGAATAATTATCTATTATTGTAACTCGAGTCGATGGGTATATAAAAGTACATATGTCATGATAATTCCAACTTTGACCTATGTTTATTCCTCTGCCTATTACGGTCGATAATGGAAAGTTATTTCTATCTAAAAGTTCATGTATAATAAAAGAAGATGATGAATGATATATAGGCCTAATAGATGTTAAATCTCTAGAAATATTATACGACTCAGTATTAACTAATAAGTAATATCTTCCCCAGTAACCAGTACCCCAAGTATGTGTGTGATTGTAAAACGGAGCAGAAGGGATTTCTGGAAAAGTTCTGGTAGGATGACCGGTAGATGTTTTTTCTAGTGCCTTAATATAAGGCTGAAAACTTAACTGAATTAATACTGTATTAGAAGAAGATTTCTTAGTAAGTGACGGAATATTATAGATTGGTGCAGGATATCCATTTCGTCCTTCAAAATCTCCATGTGTTAAAGGATCTAATCGAGCGCCAAATTCTTTTGTTATTACATCTTGAGAAATTGTTTGTTTATGGATTACTGTTTGAACTGTTTTATTTTTACCATCACCTGCAGCACTTCCTAATATAGGACCTGTTGATTGCGAATATGATACAATAGTTTCTCCAGATAAATTTTCTATTTTATCTGTTTTAATTATACTAGGCATATCTTATCCTTGAATTAACCAAACCACCATACTTGATACACCATCTGTAGCGGCATGTACTTCAATATCTCCGTTTTGTCCTATAAGACGAGTTCTAATACGAAATGCCGATGCGGTAGGAACTGTTACTGGTAATTGAAAACTAAGAGATTCTCTAACATTTCCGTCTGCATATGCTGCTGGTTGTACCACTAAATCGTTTGGACCTAATGTATAGGGGGTTGTCCAATTATCGGTACTATACTTTAATCCTGCTAAAACACTTCTAGCCGCAACACCTTTGTTTGTTACACCGGCTATATGTACTTGTACTATTATTTTATTACTAGTAGATGTTGCAGGAATGCTAACATCAAGACCATCCCAATTTACTCCTGCCTGAAGAATATCTACAGAACCAGTTGATAAAGTAAAAGTATCTGTATAAACTCCTATTACATAACCTGCTGGAAAAGTTGTAGAACTTGCAATCGATCCNGAATGAGCTCCAGTNGATGGACCTGAATGTGTTCCAGTCGATGGACCNGAATGTGTTCCAGTNGATGGACCCGAATGTGTTCCTGAGGTATTGCTAGAAATAGTGCCACCTGACATGGTGCCAGTTAATGTAGGATTAGTCAACTCTGCATCAATTAAATTTTGGTTTGGTGACGCAGAAAATGTCCATGTACCATTTGTTGATTTTAATATCTCATTACCACTTGTATCTGTAATTCTATTAACTTTTAATTCGCTCATATTATTACCAATGTGCCACCAGAACCTATTGATAAACTTTTTCCTGTGGGTATTGTTATAGGACCTATCATTAATGTGTTTAAATTTGCAGGTACGTCAATATTTTCATCAGTAGTTGCTACGCTATGCATCATTAAAGGTTCCATTTTTGCCCTATCACTTGCACTCGTATCAGCAGTAACCATATTTCTAGAAAGTTGGCTTAAATCTAATGCTCTACTCATGTTGGTGTTCCCTGGGTTAATCCTACAGTTAATGTAGTCGGATTAGTTAAATCTGATTCATTATTACCTAATGTTGTTATCGATCCTTCGCCCCATGTTTGTGTTGATTTAACTGTATAAGAATTATTTGCTCCTGAAACTTGAAAAAAAGCACTGATAGTTCCTTGCCCTATAACTTCATCTGTATTGGCAGGCAAAACATGTTTAACTTTTGATATTGTTTTTGCTGCATTATTATTTGTTACATCAATTATAGCAAAATAAGCATACGGATTTGTAGATGTTGAATTTCCTGCTAATTTATAATTAAAATCAAATTGGACAAACATGTAATTATATGCTGCAGGTACTAATAAATTAACTGTAATTAAATCAGTTGATCCTGTAGCTGTTAATGCCGACGGCGTTGTAGCTAAAGATGCTAAACCATATCTTATGATATGTTGATTAGGAAAAATAACATTACTACCTATAGTTCCTGATACTATATTTGTTGTATCTAAATTTGTAATATTTGCTTTTGCCATAGAAACAGCAGTACCACTACCACTTGAATGCTCTATATCATTTACTATTATTTTACTTGCCATTATATCACCGTTACAACTCCTACTATTGTTACTTGTTCAGACATTGTTAATGGTCCGGCTAATATTGTGTTTTTATTAGTCGCACCATATGTACTTACTGTACTTATCGTATCGTCATTTTGATATTGATAAGGTATTAATGTATAATCACCATCTACTACCGTTGCCATCTGAAGACCCGATACGCTTCCTGTTGCAGGGGTAGAATTATTTGAATTAGATACTTGAATATGTCTTACTGTTACTGTATCTGTATTAACTAAATTTGCAACAAAAGTCAATGTAAACTGAGATAAAGAGTAGTCTGTTCCTGCAAGTAAAATTGTACCATTTTTAATTACTAATATACTTTCTATACTTGGTGGTTCTACGGACAATGTTAATGTATTGATTGTGCTAGTAACATTAAATGTATCTGTTGCGAATACTTGAACTTCGTTAGTTTGTCTAGATTTAAACCCTAATATTTCAATAGTATCTCCACCATTTAATGTAAAATTAAGATTTATAGTTAAATTATTTGTTAATAAAGAATAATCAGAACCTGATAATTTTATACCATTTAAAAATAATTCAAAATGATTTGTTTGTAAAGTATGAGAGGAATTAATATAAGTTTCGCCTCCTGCTGCTACAATAGCTTCTCGTGTATAAATTGCAAAACTTGTATCAGTAAATGAAATTGATTTATATGCTAATACCTCTACGTAGTCGGATGATGAAAATGTAGCACTATTTGTTAAAGATATACGCCAAGGAGATTGTTGTGCCGCCGCAGTAAATTCTGTATTTTTTAATTTTACACCATTTTTAAATACATCTACATAACCTTGTTGATATGCTTGATCTAAATCTATATATGTTTCTGATCCTGTAAAATTTGAAAAAACTTGTTTATGATATGTTGATGTTGGTGCTAATTGTTTCAAACCATAATTTGTAATTTCTACTTGATCTCCTGCTTTAGTGGCTGAATTTAATATTACTCTTTGAGCATCATTAGCTGTATAATCTGCAGGACTAAGTCTTATACCATTAACAAAAACATCGATGTTTCCTATAGAATAGTCAAAATTAAATGTGGTATCATTTTCGCCTGCTACTACGCTATATCTAGTAATAGATGTTGATACAGATGATGGAACCCATTTGTTTCCATTGTATTCTAATATATGGCCTTGCACAGGTGCGTCTATTGTTGTATCAGATAAACCATTCAATGAATATTGAGAATTTGGTGCATATATAGTCGAAGGTAAAACATTTTTCCAATTATTGCCATCATATTTTAATATATCATTTGTAGCAAGATTTGTTATTGTTGTGTTTCCTAGATCTTCTATAGTTCCACCTAAAGGAGTTTCTGTGTTAGCTGACGAAACATAGTATGGTTTACCATTTTTAAAATAAATTTTTCCGCCTGTTGTAGGTTGAGAAACAGTAGTGCTTACATCAGTTTCTATATGNAAAGGTCGTTGTGTTAATACCGATTCTCCTTTTGCAGCATACAATAAATTTGCAGTTGTTCCGTCTGTAATTTTAAAAGAATGGTTTGATGTTTGATTATCTACATGCAACATAGCTAAAGGTGACGAAACTCCTATGCCTACTTTTCCAGAACTATAATATGTGTCATTACCATTTGTTGTCCACAAAACACTAAAATCTTTTAGAATAAAATTTCCAGTATTATGATCATAAACTAACGCAAATTCATCTTTTGATGCTCCTAAAGTACCGTAGTTAACATTTGACAAAGTATCTAACGAAAATTGATTAATGGTTGTTAAATAACCTGCATTTTCATGAAGAGATCTATTATATGCTATAACACCTTGATCTATCATTGTTTGGGTGGCTGAAGATAAAGAAATAGTGCCTGTAGAAGTTATAGTTCCTCCGGATAATCCCGAACCAGCAATTATTGAAGTTAAAGCATCACCAAAAGATAAAACTCCTGCTCCGTTTGTTGTTAATACTTGACCATTGTTTCCGTCTGATACATTTAATTCAGCAATGCCTATGTTATTGGCAGGTATGTTTAATTTTCCTGCGGTTGCTTCTAAAGTAACATGTTCATTTGCTGAAATTTGAGCAGGAGTACCTAATGCTATTTTAGGAATTTCTAATCCATTTGTGCTTGCATTAATTGTAACAGAATTTGTGCTTCCTAATTTTAATGTATTAGGAACAACAAATGTTCCTCCACTCGATGATGTGTCTGAAATTGTAATANTACCTAATTTTATAGACTTGACATATAAATCTTTCCATGTTACACTATTGCTACCTAAATCGTAAGTGTTATCTAATGCAGGTATCATATTTGTAATACTACCTAAAGACGAAGAAACTTCAATTTCTTTAGTTGTATTATTAGTAGTAAATGTTATACCACCTCCTGCTTTTAATACAAATTTATTCAACGAATCAGCAGTTACAGTAGGCTGACCAGCAATTTCTATTTTTTCAAATCTTTCTTGAAATGTTGCTTTTAAATTACCAGTTGAAGTTTCTGATATTTGAAAACCTGATGCTACATCAAATTCTAAAGTTCCAGGATTTTGATATGTAACATTGTTATAGATTACATCAAAATTATTATTATCTACAAACGATAAAGTGCCTGCACCATCAGTTGATAAAACTTGTCCTGCGTTGCCGTCTGAAGTTCCTAATTCCTGAATATTAACAGAATTTGCAGGTACCGCTTGAGGAGCGCCTGTTGTTATACCTAAAAATCTAACTTTTATTATAGCATTGAAAACAGGAGGAATATTAAAAACTATATCCGATGTTGTAGTTGTATTTTCTAGATAATAATCATTATCTTTACCTGGTTGTTTCATGACATCATTTACTGAAACAAATAATTGATTAGGAGTTGATGCTCTTTGAGATAACCTAAATGTAGTTCCTGAACCTGTTCCGTATAATGTATCGACATGAAAAGCACTATTAGCAACCTTAGCTGATGTTATAGAACCATCAGCAACCGTTGTTATTTGTGTTTCTAAATTTAAAAAAGTAACATTTACTACGATACCTATAGGTATATTTTCGTCAAACTGTAAACTGTTTCCTACAACAGAATAACTATTAGGTGGTTGATATAAGTTATCAACAAAAACCAATAATTGAATTGCCGCTGCAGGAGTATTGCTTAAGGTAAAATTTTTAGTATTTCCGTCAGCAGTAAATGAATCTGCAGCTAATGTAGTAGAAGTAGACGTTATTGTTAACTTATTATTAACAGAATCGGAGGTAAGAGTTATACCTGTTCCTGCTTCTATTTCTAAATCACTAGTAGAAGTTGTTAAAATATCAGATTGTCCTGCGACTTTAACTTTACTAAACCCCTGTCTAACAGGTACAAAGTTTTGATTATCAGAATCATAAGCAAGAACGTCTCGATTTTGTAAACCATTCTCGTTTACATCTCCTAAATCAAGTATATTTCCGCCGCCAATAGAGGTCCATATAGCAGATGATGTATTATTAGGATCTTTAGAATATCCTTCAAATTTTCCTGTAGTATCGTTATACCTTATTATTCCTTCTGCAGGAGTTGAAGGTCGTTGGGCAGTAGTACCTTTTGGTACTATCATTCCTTCTGTTCCTCGTATTGTAGGATTGACTGATAATGTTTTTCCAGTTACTACTGTTCTTGCCATTCATGTATTCCTTATGCTAATACTTTTAAGTCTTTCACAACTATTGTGCCTAACATTCCGCTATGTGATTGACATTGATAACCATAATTTCCACTTATCCCTGTAGGAATAGTCCAAAATAAATAACCACTAGTTTTTCCTTGAGCATTAGATCCTGTTAGATATGTAGTATTACCATCATAATGGATTAATCCTGTATCATATGCATTAGAAGTTCCTGACGTACCTGTATTTGTATCTTTAATATAAAAAGGATGATTTCCGTTATTACCAGCAGTTGTTAAATCAAAACAAACAGTTGTACCTGTCATTACATACAAAGTTGGGTTTTGTCCGTTGCTACTTGGAGTTCCTTCATTAATTCTAGTTGTACCGTCAGGCATAAAAATATAATAGTAAGAAGACGATGCTCCTGATACTACGTATGTTGTTGNTGATAAAAGTCTTCTATCAAAACTAGAGGATGCAGTCGAAGATATAGTAACAGTATCAGAAGTATTATTACCTGATATGCTGATTCCGGTTCCTGCTTGAAAAATAAATGTATCAGTCGAAGTATCTGCTGATACATTTTCCCCTGAAGGACAATTAAATGTAGTAAATGCATTTCCTGCTATGGTATCTTTTTGAATAAATTCAATAGCAGTTCCTCCACTATTTACTGCAACTAATTGATTGGCAGTAAGAGATCCAGGTGTGTCTGATAAATCAGAAAATGCAGGACTAGAAGCAGTTGCTGAAATAGTTATGGTATCGCCACTTGTGCCTAAATTTATACCTGAACCTGCATTTAAAGTTAGTGTATCTTCTGCTGAATCTGCAACAACATCAGATTGATTAGAAGTTCCTGTAATTGCTATGGTTTTGAAAGCAAGGCTTGTTCCTCCGCCNCCGCCTCCTCCAGAGCCAGTATATGCAATAGTTATAGTTCTTGTAGACGAATCGGTTGTTATACCTATATCTGTACCTGCAGCAAAATTTAAACTTTGTGTGCCNGATGCTTGAATAGTTGATTGTCCGCTAACTAATACTCTATCAAAAAAGTGTAAAGTACCGTATAAATCATTAGCAATAGTTAATGTGTCACCTGTAATAGCAGTTGTTATTCCGTTTCCGCCTGCAACCGTTAATACATCTTGGGCACTATTGGCAGTTGTAAACCCTGAATCTGCATTTATTCTTTCCCATAAACTTTGGGTTGTGCCTCCACCTCCTCCGCCACTTCCTGTGTAATTAATAGTTAATGTGTCACCTGAAATAACAGTATCAATATCATTTCCGCCTGTTACAGTTAATGTATCTGTGATTGTATTAGCAGTAGTTGAACCCGAATTGGCTGCTACTGTACCAAAAACTCCTGTAGGTACTAATGAAAAATCTGCTACCTTAATCCATTCTCCTGAGTTGCTTGTTGCAGAATAGTATAAATCATTATTTGCTACTGCCATACAACCAGGATATGTTGCAGCATCAATACCCGATTGCAATCCGCTTAATAAACTAAAACTATTTTTAAATTTTAAATTATGAGGTATATTAGTATCACCATTTACTGTTAGTCCTGATGCAATAGTAGTACCAGTTGTTTCCATTTTAAGAACACTAGTTGCGTTATTTTTAAACTCGAATAAAGGCCTGGTTGTTATGTCTGCTACTGATCCATAATGAGTAGAATAATCATCTACATCTGACCCTCTTCTAACAACAAATTCAACAAGGTTTACAGATCCTGAATCTCTAGCACTAGGAATTTCAGAAATAATATTTAACGCAGAACTATTTGCTGTCGAGGCAACACCTGACCTAATTGCAGGAGTAAAAACCCCTGATGCAGTACTACTATTAGAATTTTCAAAAAAATCATTTGCCGCATCTGAAATTGTTGATCTAGAAAAAATTTCTTTAGATGTAGCTGCAGGTAATGTTAATTTTAATGTCTTATCTAAAGTTAAGTTATTTGTAAAAACTGGATTATTAGTAAATGTTAAAGTACCTGTCATTGTAGGACTAGCGTCAGCAGTTAATACAGAAGCATCTACTGATATAACATTAGTATTACTAACATCAATTCCAGTTCCTCCTGTATAAGAAATATTTGCCGCACTAACTGTTATTTCGTTTGTTCCTTCTAGTAAAGTAATATTTGTACCAGCAACTAAACTTTTAAATTCTAACATACTTGTTGTTGAATTTTTTTGATAGTATATTCCTATTCCTTGACCTACGTTTCCTGCTAAGTTGTTTTCTCCTGTAGCTTCTCCAAATTCTAATCCGCTTGCTGCAGAATTAACTTTTACAAATTTTCCTCCTTGATCAGTATAAGCAGAAGGAGTAACATCAGTTAACCCTAAAAAGTTACTAGAACCGCCGCTTCCCCCTCCACCTGTTTGATCAATTGGTTTCCAGTATGCATTTATAGCATCCCATCCTAAAACTTGACCAGCGTTTGGCGAAGCTCCGCTGACGTTAGATAATGAAGATAATACTTGACCTGTAATAGCAGTTAAATAACCGGCAGTAGCATGATTACCCCATCCGTATGCTGTTTGCGAATTAGTTAGGGTTGTTTGAGTAGCAGTATCTAATGAAACTGTACCCGATGCAGTAATAGGTCCTCCTGTTAGTCCCGTGCCTGTTGCTACTTGGGTGACTGTACCTGTTCCTGCTCCTACAAATTCACTGTAAAGAAGAACTCTATGTCCACTTGCAGTTTGACCATCATGCACTCTAATAGTGTTTAGGTCCGTATCAACTGTTACTTCGCCTTGAACTCCTGTAAAAGAAGCATGTTCGGCAGTTGTTCCTCTTCTTAATTTTATTTCTGTTGCCATTTTATTTCCTTATCCACTATAAGTTATAGATCCATAGTCTTCTTGGACTGTTGCAGTTTGTGTTATAAGTCCGTAATCTGCACCTATTAAACCATAATCTCTCCTAAATGCAGAATAGTCTTGATATGCTACGGTAATATAACTTCCAGAATCAGTAAGGCTAATGCCATTACCTTGAACTAATCTTTTAAATTCTAAATTTGTTAAATTTTTTGTTTTAAATATACCTACACCTTGTGTTCCATAATTGCTTGCAGTATTTGATTCTCCACCTACTGCTCCAGGTGCATTTTCAAATGTAAGATTTCCTGCACCGTCTGTGGTTAAAACTTGTCCATTTGTTCCATCNGAACTAGTAAATGTAAAATCGTAAAGTTTTAAAATACCTCCAGTTCCGGGTTTTATTTGAACGTTTTTATTTTCTGCAGATTTTATTAGTTTATCATTAACATTAAGATCTCCGCCTAACGTAGGAGTAGATTCATCTATTAAAAATTTTTGATTTGTTGCATTATCTTTTAATGTTTGACTATATCCAGGTAACGCTCTATAAACTACTAACAATGTTTC
Organism: Gammaproteobacteria bacterium; assembly: GCA_002690945.1. Taxonomy (GTDB): domain Bacteria; phylum Pseudomonadota; class Gammaproteobacteria; order Magnimaribacterales; family TMED112; genus TMED112. The sequence goes on from NZGL01000020.1 coordinate 52,790, forward strand.
TTCAGTAGACAATTCATCTGATAGTACTATTCTTACTTGTCCGCTATTAAGAGAAGTTGTATAATCTACATTAGGTTTTTGTGATACGCCGTCTATTGACACATCTAAACTCATTACATCTTGAGGAGCACCATTTGTTAAACCAAATGAAGTACCTGGGCCTGTAAATGTTTGAGATTGAAAATCTGGAATATTTTGAATATTATCAAAATCTACTACTGGAACAACATGATGATATGATTGACCTATATATGGCATTACGATTGCTCCAATACACTTGCAAACACTTCGGCACTATTGTGAGTTGTTTGAACTTTTACAACATCACTAGGTGCTAAGTTAAGAGGTTTATCTAAACTTAATGTTGTATTAGGCGGTACTGGTACTTGTTGTAGTATTGTCATGTCTAACGCACCTGTAACAGTTAATACAGTTAATGTAGCAGTATTAGATGTACTTCCCGGATCAGTTACAGTTATTACATAATTTTGTCCATAATTTTTTCCAGGTGTTGTTATTGTAAAAGTTGGTAAACCTGAACTATCTGTTAAAATTGAAAACTTTGCACCCGACGATGCTGCAATTGTTCCGTTGTTGTCTACAACCGATGTTTGTGAAATATTAGTCCAACTTTTTCCTGCTTCCCAAGCACCAGATAAATTGCTTTCGCCTGTAGTTGGTGTTGCATCTGTTACGGATCCAACACCATTCTTATTTGAATCATCGGCAATTTTTAATGTTACACTACATGTAGCTGTTACATGTTTATTTGCAAAATAACAGGCGTGAATAATTGCAGCGGTGAGCGTACTACCAGCCGTATATAAAACTTCATCTGTATTTGCTTGTTCTATTGCTCTATGTGCATTTTTAAAAGACGATGCCATATTATCCTCCTAATGCAATAACAAATGCTATTGCATCCCCTTCTGTTATTCCAGTAAATGTACTACTCGACGACGGATCAATCCATTGCCCGTTTGCTGCTAAAAATTTATCAGCAGTTGATGTAGGTGGATAAGGAACCAATCCATTGTCGTTTGTAGTAAATACCGTATATTGAGTATCAGTATAGTTTCCAGGATGAATGTTTGTTCCTCCCTGATCGGCTGTCCAATCAATATGTTCATTTGCAACATGATTCAATAAACTATTATGATCTATTTCGGATGCCTTTGCATTTATTTGAGTACCGGAAAACTCAATACCTGCTCCTGCAGAATATGTAGTGTCTGAACCTGTTAAAGTAAATACTCTGGTAGAAGAATTATATGATAAAACATTATCACCTGCACCTTCGATATAAAAATCGTCACTTGTACTATCAGATCCTACTAACCTAACTCGTCCTCTATTATTGGCTGAAGAAAATGTAGGCGTTAAATCGTATGTTGTATCTTGTACTGACTGTATGTTATCGGGATGAATAGTTAAACTAAACGATGTTTGGCTAACTGTCCAATCTATATGTTCATTGGCGGTTACATTAGATAAATTATTATGTGAAATTTGTCCAGCATTAACTGATATTACATTGGCATTACTGATACTAATAGCTCCTGTACCGGTATATGTTGTATTAACATAATTATTAGGATGGATTAATGTACCACTAGTATTTTGAGCCCAATTGATGTGTTCATCAGATACATAATTTAACATAGCATCATGATCACCTTTAAACAAAAATTTATTAGTACTGCCCGTAGAAGTAGTTATAGAAATACCATTTTGACCTTCTATTTTAATTTTATTTGTTGTACTATCTGATCCTGTTAATACTAATTCATCTGTAGAAGCATCAGGTGCCAAAGTATATGTTGTATCAACATAATTTCCTGTAGGATCTTGCCATGATCCGTCTGCTTTTAAAAAATATGTTCTTTCAGCAATAGTTGGTGCCGGTACTAGTCCTATAGAACCATTAGTTGTAGTTGTTGATCCTTGAAATGATTGATATGTCGGAGCATTAATATTATCTGAATGAATTATATAATTATTTGATGTTTGGCTAACTGTCCAATCTATATGTTCTTCTGCGTCTACACCCGATAACAAATTATGTTCAAAATCAGAGTTTACATATGTTGTATTAACATAATTATTTGGATGAATTAATGTAGCTCCCGGTTGATCTAATGTCCAATTTACATAGTTATTAACATGAATATTAGTAGTGCCTTGGTCCGTAGTCCAATCTATATGATCATTTGTAGGAACATTTGCTAAATCATTATGATTAAAGTCGCTTGCTTGATATGTTGAATTAGTATAATTATTAGGATGAATTACAGGTCCGCTTTGGTCTTGTGCCCAATCTCTATGTTCGTTTGCAACATAATTTGATAATGTGTTATGATCTATTGTTGATGTATTAATAGTAATAACATTAGTATTAGATATACTAACTCCTGTTCCTCCGGTATATTGACTTACATATTCCCATCTAGTATTTTGTGAGTTATACTGTAATAATTGGGTATCTGCCGGTTGACCTGCACTCTCGCCTAAGACATTACTAAGTTGACCTAATGTTAAAGAAGGAGTCGGAACATCACTATTAATCCAACTACTGCCGTTCCATGTTAATACTTGATTGTTTCCTGGCGATCCGGCCGATACATCTGCTAAATCATTTAAATTAGAAGAGCTTATCGAAGACATTACTGCTGGTTCCCAACCACTACCTGTGTATTTTAAAAAGTGGCCAGTTGTTGGTGTTCCAGAAACATTATTTAAATCATTTAATTCTTTTGTTGCAAAGTCAGTATCAAAACTTGCACTTGTATAAGGATCTGCTAATATAAACGTACCAGAATTGTTTGTTTTTAATATTTTATCTTGTGCTGGTGTACCACTATATGATATATCTGATAAATCGTTTAATTCTAATGTATATGGTTTAAAAACATTTGAACTACTATCATATTTTAAAACTTGTTTGTCTAAAGGCGTACCCGAAACTGTAACATCACTTAATGATGTTAGTTTAAGCATTTCATTTTCAAAGGCAGAACCTGTCCATTTTAAAAAATGACCTATCTGAATATTTGACAAAGAAACATCTGATAATTCAGATGAACTTTCTACTGATGCTATATTTTTCCATCCATTATTAACGTATTGTTCTAATTTTAAATTATTGCTGTTGTATCTAATCTGTCCTTCTTCTGTGCCAGGACGTTGAACCGTAGTTCCTTTAGGCACAATTAAAGAACCTGTATTATTAATAGTTAAAACTTCAGAAGTAGATGCAATTTTATTTCGTTGATGATCTAAGTTAATGGCCATTAAAAATTCCTTAAGACTAACTTAGATATTTATCTGAAAAAATAAAATGGGGCAAAGGAATGCCCCATTAAAATTATCATGAATCAGCTGAAAAACCTGGCGTACTCGAACCGTCTTCGATTTGTACAATTTCTAATGCGGTTGCAGTAGCGGCTGCCCTTGTGTCCTCAAAATCCCAACGTGCGTGGAATTGATTCGTTGCGGCTCCTGCTGCTGCAGGTTGAACAATACATGTTTTGTTCATCATCTTTACAATTCTACCTATAGCACTACCTGCTTGGCGTTTACAATTCATAATCATTTCGCCTGGCTGTAATGCCGGAGTTGTTGTTAATGCATCTGTTGCTTCAACTTTATTGACTAATCTACATATTCTTTGTGTAGCAGCATCTTTATCTTTTACAAGAAATCTACGTGAACTTACTTGACGTAAAATTCGACAAATTTTATTTGTTCCTGCTGTCTGTAAACAAGCGATAGCCATCATATCTCCGCCTGTTCCTGCTCTAGTATCGGTTCCGCCTACTGCGGTACCAATCCATTTACTTTTTACTGGTCTTCCCATTTGTTTTCTCCTTAAAAGACGGGGTTGGTCCCCCTATGAGTATATTTATATGAAAAAAGGGTGTATCCGAAGATACACCCTAATTTATCTAGTGTACTTTCACTATTAAATGAAAGTTGCGTTGTTGCTAGACATATCAATTAATTGAATATAGTCAGCAGCGTTACCTAAGGATGAAGCTTGATTTGAAAGCTCAACATAACCATATCGTGTCATGAAAGAAACGACTGGCTCAAAGCTGGCTGGATCAAGCACAACACCGGAGCTCATCAACGGAATGTATGGGCAGTAATAAGCTGCGGCATCCATTTCGCCTGAACCTTTGTAACCTACAATTAAATGTGTAGTATCTGCGGCATACTGATTTACATAAACGCGAACTGAACTATTTAATGTACCGACAAACTTTGTGTTTGTTGGTGCTTCAAAAGTACCTTCTGTGCTTCTTGCGAAAGCTGAAGTTGTTGCACTTTGTAAAATTGTAAGTGCCATTGGACTAACTACGAGCCAGTTACCTGCACCACGACGTGTACGTGCGGCGATGATATTTGCTGCTCGGTTAACCATAACTGCCAATGCGGCATGCTCGTCACCAACAAATGTTGCAGTACCTGAAACATTTTGCTGATTAAAAGCAAGACTTGGAGTTCCGCCTAAAGAATTAAGAGAATCTAAAACCTCTTGATCAATTTCTGCGGTAATTTCTTGTGCTAAAGCAGCCATTACTTCTGCTTCAACGTCAATACCATGCTGGCTTTGAGCATCTTGTGATGCTTCAAATGTCCAACGTGCAGACAGTCTGCGTGTCTTTGCTTCGACTGTTTGCTTTAAAATTTGGATTGACATTTTTGAACCGGGTGTACCTTCAGATGTTGCAGTATTCTGGCCTTTACCAGTTGCTGCTCCGTCACCTGAATAAGCACGAGCGATTTTATGAGGTCCTAATGCCTCTTCGCCTGCTGTAATGTTAATAGTAGCATTTGTTTCAGCATAGCGAACACGTAATGTATGAATCTGTCCTACTGGACCTGTCATAGGTTGAACACCGATAATCTCGTTAGCGATAACAGTAGGCATAACCCTTCTGATTACAGGAAGGATAACTTTATTCAAAGTAGCGACGTTACCTGCATTAGATGCACCAACACCAGCATTCTCCATAAGTGCTGAGCGAGTGTTTTCTAATGTGGTTTCCATAACCGCTTTTTTATTGCCTTCTAGTCCTTCGCACAGAGCGTCCTTAGTTGGTTGCCAGTTGGACTCGAAAAGTGCGTCTGCCATAATTAATTCTCCTTAAATTATATTCCTGCTAGTTTCTTAAGGTTAATAATTTCAGCACCTGCATCCGTTGTATTTGGATCCACGTGGACTGGTTTATTACCTGTTACCACAGTTTTCTGTGTTCTAGCTTTTGGCTCTACGTTCTCTTTTAATGTTTCTTTGGATTCTTTTTTAGATTCCTTTTTAACATTTTCATTAAGAACAGTTGGTAAATATTTCTCATATTGCTTCTTAAGATTGTCAGTTTGTACCGATTCTAACAAATCTTGCATAATTTCTTTCTTATCCTTAGAAAGAGGATCAAGCAATTCTGATAAAACTTTATCTCGCTTTGCAGTACCTTCTGCTATGCGAGCTTTCTTTTCTGCTTCAGAAATAGCAACTTGCTTTTCGGTAATTTGTTTATTAGCGTCTTCAAGTTGTGTTTCCATTTCTTTAATTTTACCGGACAGTTTTTTAACTTCTGTCCCTTCAGCTAAATGACTTGTCATAAACTCTGCTGCAAATGCTTCGAACATCTTCCTACCAAAAGCATTTTCTCGTGCTGACTTGATATCCTCTTTCAAGGAACCAATTTCTCCTCTAAGTGTATTTTCTACAATGCTTTCTACTTTTTCTGCAGCCTTTCTAACAAAATTAGCTTTTGTACTACGTAAGAGTTCTTTTCCTTCCTTAACAAGTTTTACCTTTTGTTCAACAACGGCTTGCTTGTCACTATGGAATTCATTGAGCTCTTTTGTTAACTGTTTCAGAACAAAACCCTCTAATTTCTTAAAGTTTTCGCCCTGGGCGTTTCTGTCTTCTCGAAGTTCTGTTATTTCCTTCTTAAGAGCGTTCATTAAGAACGAATCTAGTACACCTGCGTGTTCACGCATTTTTTGTTTATACTGAACTCGTGCCTCAACTAATGCACTTTTATCATGAGCAAATTCTTCAACTTCTTGCTTAATAGCATCCGTTAACATGTTATCCATTGCTTCAACAATTTGCGTCTTATCGTTATTATAACGCTCTGCAAATTCTTCACGGACTTCATTTGTAATCTGCTCTCGAGCCTCGGTAACTTTTGCTTCCCAAGCCTCTGATAATGAAGTTTTAACATCTTCCGACAGGACGTCTCCACCTAATAGTTCTTCAAAAGCGTCTGCCATATTAAATTCTCCTAAATTTTGAGACTGTCAATAAAACTGACAATCCCTTTAGTAAGGTGTTTTTGCGCCTTTTTATCGTGCCTTACTGCTTCTGCTAATTCCATTAACGATCCACCTTTTTTATAATACTGAAGCTTCTCGTAAATGGGGTCTGGGTATGCATCTGGGGCACTTGGCTGTGCGACAATATCAACTGTCACAATCTCAAAATCGGAGACCTTTCCACCCTCACTTACGTTTCCGGATCCCCGTGAACTAACACCTAGTTTAACACCACTCTCTAATAGAGTCTTAACTAGGTTACCCATAGGTGTCGGCAAAATTTTAAGTTTTCCGATTCCATCTGCTCCATGCATATCCATTTCTGTAATAACATGCGAAACACGATCTAAATTAACAGTTAGATCTTCTGGATGGTCGGCTTCTCCTAGTACCGAAAACCCTGAGTTAATTTTCTCTTTAAGCGATTTAACCGCTTTATTGATTTCATTAATTGGGTAAACCCGTTGATTTTGATTTTTAACGTCACCTTGGATAAAAACACCTCGCATAAAGAGGTTTTTTTGTCCGCCATCATCAACGGATTCTACTTGTATATTAGCCTGATCAAAACTTAGTTTTTCTACTAATGCTACGCCCATTTATTTTTCCTTATAACGACTTACCACTAATTGGTGATGTTGAAGCCGGGTCACTATTGCTAGGTGCAGATACTGCTGTTGTGCTTCCTGCTTTACCAGGAGAACAGTTAACATTTCCTGCATCTTCTAACTTAGGACTAACGTCTCCGTGATCTCCTTCGGATCCGCCCGCATCTAATTTTACGGATGTTCCGCCCATATCATTTTTACTTGCTACAGGTGATTTATGTTTACCAGCGCCATCAACATTACTTGGTTGTGGAACTGCTTGTGCGCCTTCGCCGATTTCCTCGTAGTCGAGTTCTTCTTCTACTGATTCACGATCGTCGCCGCCCATCATCAAGGGATCTTCTTCTTCTGCATCTACCATATCAGACATATCATCTGCTGGCATTTCATCGTCCATAGGCTCTTCGTCGCCCATTAACTTTGCAAATTCTGCTTTAAGCTCGTCTAAAGCATCTTCAACATTCATAAAAGCTTCATCTACAGTATCGTCACCGTCGTCTTCCATGCCTTCGTCATCCATTGGCATTTCATCTTCCATGTCGTCTTCTGCTACTTCTTCTTGATCAATTTGCTCTGCATCGGTTTCGATTTCGTCTGCAAATTCATCTTGAATGTCTGCTTCGTCTACTTGCTCTTTGTCGTCATCGTCATCTTTTGCTTCTTCAAGCTCAGAATCTGATTCTTCAACTTCTTCTGTTGCTTCTTCCAACTCTTCGTCTTCCGTTGCAATCTCTTCGTAAATGCCACGAGCCTTTTCCACAAATACATCATGAAGGAGGTCGCTGGCCTTTTCATTTTCCTCGTTT
>NZGL01000021.1 GCA_002690945.1 Gammaproteobacteria bacterium
ATAATCAACTAAATTTTTTAATTTCTCTTCTAATAGTTCACTATCTTCTAGATCAAATGCCTTGATGCTTCTTCTTGCAGTTTTATCTTCATAAGCAGGACCAATGCCCCTTCTAGTTGTTCCTATTGCATTCTTTTTATCCTCTCTTAACTGATCAACTTTGGCATGAATTGGTAAAAGCAGACTGCAATAACGACTAATTCGTAATTTTCCTTCTAGTTTTATGCCTTTAGATTCTAGTTGCTCTATTTCTTCTAGTAATGAATCTAGAGAAAGTATTACTCCCTGACCAATGAAACAAGAGACATGATCGTAAAATACGCCCGATGGAATTAGATGTAATACAAATTTTTCTTCTTCGTTATATATTGTGTGGCCTGCATTATGCCCACCCTGAAAACGACATACAGCTTCAAATTTTTGTGAAAAGTAATCAACAATTTTGCCTTTACCTTCATCGCCCCATTGAGTACCTACAAGGATGAGGGACTTCTTCATTGATTAACGTTTTTCTGACTTATTAAGATACTTTAAGTAATCACTATCAGGATCAATTAATAAAATATCTCCCTCATCATTAAAAGAATTTCTTATTAATTTAAGACTTCTAGTAAAATCATAGAATTCAGAGTCTGCATCATATGCTTGTGCATATGTAGCTGCCGCTATTGCATCGCCCTCACCTCTAGTCTTTTCAGCTTCTTTTGTTGCATTAGCAAGAATAATGGTTCTTCGTTTATCTGCATCAGCTCTTATTCTTTCAGCTGTTTCTCTTCCTTCAGCCCTTAGCTCTTCTGCTATTCTATTTCTTTCTGTCTTCATTCTTTCAAAAACTGAGGCTCTGATTTCTCTTTCAAAATCTATTCTTTTGACTCTAAAGTCTATAATCTCTACGCCTAGTTCATTTGAATCTTCGCCAAGAGAATTTTTTAAAGCAAGCATAAGGCCGTCTCTATCCCCGGAAACAACTTCATTTAATGATCTTGTACCGAATTCATTTCTTAATTTATCTTTTACCCTTCTTTGTAAGGTATCTTCAGCAACACTATCTTGACCGCCATTAGTTGAGGTGTAATAAGTTTCTGCATCAATTATTTTATATTTAACAAATGAATCAACGCTTAAAGGTTTAGCTTCGCTAGATAAAACTCTATCTGGAGGAGTATCAAGAGTTCTAATTCTTCCTTCAAATTTAATTACACTGTCCACAAATGGAACTTTAAAGTTTAGTCCTGGATTTAGAGTCCTTTCAAAGGCTCCTAGCTTTAAGAGAATTGCTTTCTCTGTATCTCTAACAACAACTACTGATTGAAAAATAATTGTAATTACTAAAAGTACAAGAATAGTAATAAAGCCATTTCTAGTCATCATCTTCCTCCCCTTTTTTCATTAATTGATCAAGTGGTAAATAAAGTAAGTTGTTACCACCCTCTACATCAATCATCACTTTAGTGCTTGAAGATAAAACTTCTTCTATAGCATCTAAATATAATCTTTGTCTCGTTACTTCAGGTGCTTTCTGATACTCAACTAGAAGTGCTGAAAATCTATCTGATTCACCTTCTGCAACAGCAATCACTTTTTGCTTATAAGCTTCAGCGTCTTCTAATTGTCTCTGAGCCTCACCTCTTGCCTGAGGTACTATTGAAAGTTCATATTTTTCAGCTTCATTTCTTAATCTTTCTTTATCTTCTCTAGCAGCAACAACATCTCTAAATGAATCTATAACCTCTGTTGGCGGTTGACGTTGCTCAATATTAACCTGCTGAACTGATATTCCAGCATCATATATATCAAGATACTCTTCTAGTCTTAACAAAATATCTGAACTTATCGCCGCCGCGCCGGAAGTCAAAAGATCATCCATGTCATTTTCTCCAATAACATGTCGAAGAGCACTTTCAGTTGCTTGTCGTATAGTTATCTCTGGATCCTCAACATTAAGTGCATATTTTTTTAGATCACTTAAGGTGTACTGAACATTAAGTTCAACATCTACGATATTTTCATCTCGTGTAAGCATATTTGTAGGTAGAACAAAGGTTCTAATTTTTGATATATTTTCTGCAGAGTAGATCTCTTCTATAACTGGGAAATGAAAAACTAAACCGGGGCCTAATACTCTGTTATATTTACCAAGAGTCAAAACCACTAATCTATCTGCTTCATTAACAATTCTTACACCTAAAAATACATATAGAGTCAGTAATACAATAATAAGATATGAAAAAAACTTGAAACTAAATTTAAAATTTGATTTTTTTTCACCTCCACCACCAGAGGTAAACATTTTTCTTAATTGCTTTATAGCATCATCTAAATCCGGAGGACCATTTTTTTTGCCCCAGGGATCATTTTCATTTGGATTCCAATTCATTTATCAAAGCTCCTTAAATATGTGTTTATTGTATCAGAAAATATCTTTGAATCATTTATATCCTCTGTATTTACACAGTGATTTAATTCGAATTTTTTCATCCAATTCAACTGTGTTTTAATTAATTTTTTTGTAGCATCAAAAGCATTATTAAATGCCTCATCTAAAGAAACAACCCCATTTATATGTGGTAAAAATTGTTTGTAATTTATTGAATTCATACTTTGTAGCTCAGAAGTTAATTTATATTCATTTTTTAAATTTTCAAGCTCATTTATAAAACCTTCATCCATCATCTTTGAGAGCCTTATATTCGCTAAATCTTCTAATCTATTTTTTTTGTCAGATATTCCTAACAACAAGCACTTATCTTGATCAAAAAACATTTCTTTTGGTTCAGTTTTCAGTTGTGATAATTTCATGCCTGTAATTTTTATGATTTCTAATGCTCTTTCTACTCTACGAGCATTTTTTGTATCTATCATCTGATGAGTTTCCGGATCTAAATTCTTTAATTGTTCAGACATGCCCTCTAAGCCTTTTAATTCATTTAGAGCTGCAATTTCTTTACGAATATTCAAATCACTTGGAAAATTATGAATGCCCTCTAAAAGAGTCTTATGGAATAACATTGATCCGCCAACAAATAATGGCAATTTATTTTTTTCTCTAATTTTTTGAGTGCTTTAGCTGTCTCATCTAGGAATAGGCCTAAATCAAAATCTTGTTCTGGTGACAGTATATCTATTAAATAATGCGGATAAGCTTCTCGTGTACTTATTGATGGTTTAGAAGTGCCGATGTCTAAACCTTTGTAAATCATTGAACTATCAACACTTATAATTTCAACTGGGAATTCTTTTGTTATTGAAAGTGAAATTTCTGTTTTACCGCTTGCTGTTGGTCCGATTAGAAAAATTGCTGGGAATTCAAATTTATAATTCATCTAAAGCTTTTAGTACTGAATCATATGAGCCAGCAATTTGTTGCAAAGTGTCTTTTTGCTCATTTAATTTTTTTATTCTGTAGTGATCGTCCTTATATTTGTTTAATAACTGCGCAAGATCTTGTTCAGTAGCAAATGTTTCAAAAATATTTGTATCGCAAAGCTTTTTTTTAAGTTCCTTATAATTGTCCAATTTTGATCCTGTAATAGAGGTAGTGTTTGCATACACTGGCTCCATAAAATTATGCCCTTTATTAAAAATTATGCTCCCTGCAACAATTGCAAGATCAGCTATTGCATATAAATGGAATAAATCACCAACTTGGTCAAAGATCATTACATTAGGAATAGATCCAAATGCCTTCTTAACACTAGCTATTCTTTCTGGATGTCTTGGAGCAATGATTAATGCTGAATTTGGCATTTGATTCCATGCATTTAAAACAAATTCTTCTTCTTTGTCATGAGAACTACCTAAAACAATTTTAAAAGTTGATGAATTGCCTAAATTTGAAGCGAATTTTGCTTTTTTATTTAAATCAACTTCATAATTTTCAGCATTAATTTTAATATTCCCTAAAAGTCTTATATTTTTTGCGCCAAAAATTTCTAATCTATCAATTGTATTTTGTGACTGAGCTAAAAATAAATCGATTCTATTAATCATATTGTTAGCAATACTTTTGAAGGACCTTAGCCGCGAGAAGCTGGTATCTGATATTGAGGTATTCAATGACATTATTTTTATATCTTTAGGCGTGGAGGCTAATAAATTAGGCCAAAACTCACTTTCAAATAAAACTAATTTTTTAACTCTGTAAGTATCAATAATTTTCTTATAAGCAAATCCCAAATCGTAGGGAAAAGTAATTGACTTAATAGCTATATCTCCAAAACTTTGTTCTATTTCTTTCCTTCCCGTATTTGTTGTGGTGCTTACTAATACCTTATGGCCATTAGCTATTAATTTTTTTGCTAATGGTGAAATTATCTTTATCTCGCCTAGACTTACTCCATGCAACCAAATTGTAGGATCTTCAGATCTTGATAGGCAGAATCCTAGTTTCTGAAAAACTGTTCCAAACTTATTCTTCTCCAGTAAGAATAAATCTCTAACAATAAGTAAAGGCAACAATAAAAAGTAAATGAAGTTATATACAATATGCATTACATGAATAATATCATTCTTACATTGATAATCACTTTTACGAAGCTTATCAGCTTCCTGCCTAGGACACTATTCACAAAAAATTCTCTTATATGGAAAATATTAGGAAACTTAATGAAAAAAAGGAGAAGCATTGTTGAGGCCAACATTAATCATTGTTTTAAGAACCAAAGTAAAGAATGGCGTAGTGATTTAATTGAAAAAATCTGGGAAGAAACTCATTTAGCTTTATATGAAAATAACTTTGCTTGGAATGCAAACAAAAGAATACAGAAAATTAATGTAAGTTTTGAAAATTCTGACCTTCTCCAATCTGCGCAAGAAAATAAACAGGGTGTGCTTTTATTATTTAGACATAATATTTTTCTTGAACTATCAGCTCGGCTTATTAGTGAAAAATTTGAAATTTATGGTATGGAGCGTCCTAATAACAGCCCCTTAGTTCAGAAATTACAACAGAGAGGAAGATTAAAAGGGATGAAAGCTCTGATACCAAGTTCCAATGTAAAAGATTGCATTGAGCTACTTAAAAAAGGCAAGACCATTCTCTATGGGCCTGACCAAGATTATAGAAATAAAAGCTCGATTGTATCCACATTTTTTAATCAAAAGTGTTTAACAACAACGGCTCCGTTCAGAATAAAGCAGATAACAGACTGTAAATTAGTTTATGTAGATTCTATAAGGCAAGGGAGCAATTATAAATTTGTACTTGAAGATGTAAGCCATTTTGCAGAAACAGGGCAAATTTTTGCAGATAAAATTAATAGCAAGATAGAAAAAAGCATACTAGAAGCTCCAGAGCAATATCTATGGCATCACAGACGATTTAAATCACAGAATCCAGAAATATATGATTGAAAACTTTAAGGAAGTTAAAGGATTTTTGAAACATAAGGAAGGAGAAATTCTTTATTTATACTGTAAAAAATATTGTATGGAAGGCACTGCAGTTGAGATTGGGTCATATTGCGGTAAATCTGCTTGTTATTTAGGTCAAGCATGTAAGGAAAATAATTCATACCTTTATTCAATAGATCATCATAGAGGGTCAGAGGAACAACAATTTGGCCAAGAGTATTTTGATGAGGAAACTTATGATTATGAAAAAGAAAGAGTCGATACGCTTCCACTTTTTCTGCAGAATATTGCAGCTCATGATCTAAAAGAATATATAAAGCCTTTAGTAATGGATTCTGAAACAGCATCTAAAATACTAAAAGATGATATTAATATGGTTTTCATAGATGGCAGCCATACTTTTGAATCAGCAAGAAATGATTATGAATGCTGGAAAAATAAAATTAAGCATGGGGGCATTCTTGCTATTCATGATGTATATGATTCAGAGACAGAAGGAGGACAGGCTCCAAAAGAAATCTACCTAAAATCATTAGAAGAAGGTTTTAAACTTATTAAAAGAGTTGAAAGTTTAGTGATCTTAGAAAAATCAAATTAATATTGCTTTTTCTTTGCCAGTAAGATCAAAAAGGCAATCTGCAGCCATTATTACAGCAGCATTGGTCCATGTTGAGCTCTCATCTGGCCATAATAGATCTAATTTATATTGGTATCCCGTAGGGAAAACTCCATTTTTATTTTTTAATTTAACTATATCGTTAAATACTTTATGAGCTACTTCTTTTTTTCCAGATTTTAATAAAGCAATTACACATTCTGACGATTCAGCTAGAGTTACCCATGGTTCCTCTATGACGCATTTTATTCCCAATCCTTCAATATAAAAATTTTGGAGCAATGTTGTAATATCTTTTTGTTCTCCATACCCACAAAGCAAAGGATAGTAAGAATCCATAGAAAATCTTGATCTATCAATTCCATCTCTATTAAATTTTTTTGAAGCAAGCATCTCTTTGTTTAGAAAATTTTCATTATCAACAAAATTCTCGCCAACAATTTCAGAAATATATTTGTATGCCCTCCTGGATAGCTCAATAGAACATGAAGCTGTTATTAATGAATTGTCAGCATAACCGTGAGAACTTTTAGCCCAGTGAAAGTACCCATCATCATCTTGGAATGATTTCATACCTTTATAGATTCGTCTTAACTCTTTAAATCTTTTCTTCAAATATTCTTTTTTTCCGTCTATTAAATATCTTTGCAATAAGGGCAGGAAAATATATGCAGCATGATGTGCTTCAAAAAAAACTTTTGAAGGTTTATTCAAGATAAATTCAGAATAGATAAGTCCTTCGCTATTAATATTATTTAAAATCCAATCTATTCCTTTATCAAAAACTGTCCATTCTTCAAAGATTGCAAGGGCAATTAAACATTCGCAATGATCCCATGCATCACATTTACCCTTTTCATCCCAATAGATAGCACCATTTAAATTTTGGTTAGAAATTATCCAGTCTTTTGCGTTTTCTAAATCTTTTTTATTCATTTTCTTAAATAAAAGCATTCAGATTTTCCAAAGAAAGGATTTAAAATCTTTTCTAGAGCAAGAGAAAATTTTGCTTTGCCAAACATTTGCTTAACTAAGAGATTGTGAAATGACTTTAAAAATTTACTCTCTTCCATATTATTCCTAGCTTTTAAAATCCAATAGATTGAATGAAGCGCATGTTCTCTATGTTGTTTAAATAGCTTTAGGTTTAATGCTTTGAAACGCTCTTTAAGAAAATTTTTCTTAAATATTCTTATATGACCCCCAGGAGTTTGCATATATTTTTTAGAGTATTTCCAGCAAAGACTTTCTGGAAAATAGGTAGGTACACTTACTAGCATTACAGAACCTGGTTTTAAAATTCTATAACACTCCTCTAAGACAGTTTCAAAATTAGGCACATGTTCTAAAACTTCAGAACACACAACTAGATCTTGAGAATTATCGGGTATTTCCATTTGTCTTATATCTCCATTTATAAATCTATAAGTATTATTATTTTTACAACTACTATCGCTGAATTCTTCTTTGAGTTTTGTAATTTCTTGCACAGACTGATCGATGCCTATTATTTCAGATCCTATTAACTTGAAACCTAAAGATTTTAAGTGTCTACCATTGCCACACCCAACATCAATCACTTTTTTTATTTTCTTAAGATTTAAAGAATTAAAATTAAATGTTTCCACGAATTATACTTTGGTATACGGTTTCAAGCCTTTTAGCATACTCGTCCCAACCAAAAAAATCATCCCTTCTATTCTTGGCATTATTAATTAATTTTTGTCTAAGATCATTTTGGTTAATAAGATTTCTTATCTTATCTGCAAGATCAGAAGAACTAGTTGCATCGAATATTAAGCCAGCATTACCTGCTAATTCAGGTAATGAACCTCTATTTGATGTTATAACTGGCAATCCTGTTGCTATCATCTCTACAAGTGGGAAACCGAAACCTTCATATAAAGAGCCTGAGACCCCAATATCTGAATTATTTAACGTTTTTATTAATTCTGATCTAGAGAGTTTATTTTTAAAATCTATATTATTTCTCAGATCTAACTTTTTAATTAGTTCTTCATTCTCTTTTCTTAGATCTCCAATGATTGTTAATTTAATATCAGGTATTTCATTTTTAACTAATGCAACTGCCTTAATAATCGTCTTAAGATTTTTCATTGGGACATCAGAACTAATTATTGTTACTAAATTGGTGGTGAATCCAACTTTAGTACTTAATTTATGGTCACTTAAATCAATACCATTCCAAATCACATTAATCTTTTCTTCTGGATAATTAAAATACTTCTTAATATCTGATTTAGAGGATTCCGATGGCGAAATTATTGATTTAATATTTTTTATGTTTTTTCTTTGAAAGCCAAGGAATGAATACCAGCGTCTTATAGCTAACCTCATAAAAAAATCTTTCTCATTTTCTAAGTCAATATCTCTGTCTACATGTATTGGATGATGTAGTGTGGTAACGAGTCTTCTATTAACAATCTTTGGGTAGTTGCTCAATGATTGGTTGTCATGAAATATATCAAAAGTATGAGCCTCTTGTGAAAATATCTTATTTGTTAAGAGTCTTTCTCCAAAAAAAATAGGCTCAGTAAATGTTCCTGTGCAGGTTTCAAAAAAATCAAGATAATCCATTCTACTTTTACTGATTTTGTTAAAAATTTGTACTCTTTCTCTAAAAGAGAAGGTTTCGAAATATCCCGGTGTTTTTACTTCAATAAGTCTTATTTGTTCAGGCACATTAGGCAAAGGGTTTCCTGAAAAAATTGTTATATCGTGATTACGTTTAATTAAAGCTTCGCATAGATTTCTTAGATATATTCCTTGTCCGCCAGAAAATGGATCGCTTCGATAGCTTAAAAAAGCGATTTTGAGTTTAGACATTAAACTCTAGATAACCAATGGTCGTATTCTTTTGCTTCTTCCCTTACTGCTGCCAAGTATGTTTCTTGTATAACTTTTGTTATATCTCCACGTTTGCCTGGACCAATTACAACTTTATCGACCGATCTAACTGGAGTTATTTCAACTGCTGTACCCGAAAAGAAAATTTCATCTGCAATATATAGCTCATCTCTAGTAATCTGTCTTTCTACTACATGTATACCTTTATCTTTTGCTATCTGCATGACTGATCTTCTGGTTATGCCATTTAGACAACAAGTGAGTTCAGGTGTTAACAAGTTTCCATCTTTAACAATAAATATATTTTGGCCGCTCCCCTCCGCAACAAAGCCATTAGTATCTAATAGTATTGCTTCTTGGTAGCCATTAGTTTTAGCTTGGTCATGTGCCATGACGCCATTTACATAGCCGCCTGAAATTTTTGACTTTGTCATTAGACTATTTGGAAATTGACGTGTAAAAGATGAAATCATTACATCTATGCCTTGCTCTATTGCTTCAGCACCAAAATAAGTTGGCCATTCCCAGCATGAAACCATTAAATGTGACTTCATTCCTACAATATCAAGACCTAAACGTTCATCATTTAAATAAAGAAGAGGTCTAATATATGCATCTTTTAATTTTGATTTTGAAATTACGCCTATCTGAGCTTCTATAACTTCATCTATGCTGTGATTGATTGGAACATTTATTATTTTAGCTGATTCAAAAAGCCTCTCGGTATGTTCTTTTAATCTAAATATATTTACATTCTGATCATCAGAAGATCCATAGGACCTTACTCCTTCGAATGCACCCAAACCATAATGCAGAGTATGTGTAAGAGGACTTATATATGCATCTTCTTTGCTAATATATTTTCCGTTTAACCAATAAGTATTAGACATAAGGAGTAGTATAATTTAATTGCTAATTTATTTGAAACAATGAATAAAAACATATTTCGCGCATATGACATTAGAGGTCATGCTAAAAAAGATCTTGATAGTTCGACAATAGAAAAAATAGGTTATGTGCTTGGAAAGAAAATTAAAGAGAATAACTCTGATTCAGTATACATAGGGCACGACAGTAGATTGTCCTGCGAAAGGATAAAAAATGATCTTATTAAAGGAATCAATGCTGCCGAAGTAAAAGTACTTAACTTAGGTCTAGTTCCTACTCCTATGGTCTATTACGCAACTAAAGTTGGGAGCACTTCTAGCGGAATAATGATTACTGGTAGCCATAACCCAAAAGATGATAATGGTTTAAAAATGGTTATAAATGATAACCCTATTTCTGGATATGAAATTAAGGAATCTGTCGAAAACTTAAGTGAAGTGCCTATAACTGATTCAAAAATGATCGAAAGCATAGATTTTGAAAAGAAATACATAGAAGAAGTAGCAAATAAAATAAAAATTAATAAAAAATTTAAGGTTGTCTTAGATGGAGGGAATGGAGCAGCAGGAATTCTAGCAGACAAAATGTTTAATGCTATTGGTCTTGAAGTAGTATCTATAAATAAAGAGCCTGATGGAAATTTTCCTAATCATCATCCAGACCCAAGCAAAGAGAGCAATCTTCTAGAACTAAAAAAAGCAATAAATTTATTAAATGCAGATATAGGTTTTGCGTTCGACGGCGACGGTGATCGCATAGGTCTAATAACTAATGATGGGCAATCTATAGTTGCTGATCAAATAATTATGCTAATGACAGAGTATTATTTAGACAAAAAAAAGGGGGCAATTGTATTTGATGTGAAGTGTTCTAATCAATTACCTCTATTAATAGAAAAATTAGGAGGTAACCCAATAATGGAAAAAACTGGTCACTTCAATATTAAGAAAAGAATTAAACAAACAAATGCGGTTTTAGGTGGTGAGATGTCAGGACATATATTTATAAATCATGATTGGTATGGCTTTGATGATGCTATTTTTTCAGCTGTAATTCTCACTAAGATTATTTCTGATCTTGATATTAGTGTGTCTGAAAAGATGGAGGAGATTCCTTCAACATATTCAACATCTGAACTAAATCTACATGTTAAAGATGAGGATAAATTTACTATAGTTGAAAAATTTAAGTCTAAAATGGAATTTCCAAATGCAGATATTAATACAATTGATGGAATAAGAGTAAGCATTGGAGATTCTTGGGCTTTAATGAGAGCATCAAATACTAGCCCAAAACTAGTTTTACGATTTGAGGGTGATACAGAAGATAACTTAAATCAAATAAGAACCTTATTTGAGAATAATTTTCAAAGAATATTTCCTGACATTAAGCTCGACTATCATTAATCTAGTATTTCTTTTAAGTCTGATTTACTATTGTCAGAATTTAATTGGGCATTAACATTTTCCTCTAAAAAGTACTCAAAAATACTATTATCAAAAGATTGCGATATCTTTCCTGATTCTCTGTCTATTCTTATCGCAGCGATACCTTCAGGAACATCAACAGAATAATCTGATAACTTATTTTTAGAATAGTCCATAAAATCTAGCCATATAGGTAAAGCATTGGTACTGCCAAATTCATTATCACCAAGAGATGTTCCATCATCCTTCCCTACCCAAGCCGAAGCAATAATATGTGATGCATACCCTGAAAACCAGGTGCTAGTAGCATCATTTGTCGTCCCAGTTTTTCCACCCATGTTGCTAATAGGCATTCTAAGGCCTCTTCTTTTTACATTTTTCATTAATGCTTCATTGAGAATATCTGAAATAATAAAGGCTACTCTTGGATCAATTGATATATATGGTTTGTCTTCTCCAGCTTTAATCATTGGGATATCGAGATAATCTAATTTTTCTGAACTCAACCATGGAAAACTAAGCTCATTAAAACTGCTAACTTTTTTTGCGTATTTTTTTTCTGGATCAAAAATTACATTTCCATCAATATCCTCAACCCTGTCAATGTAAAAAACTTTGTTAGCTTGTCCTTGGTTTATCAACATTGAATAATTCTCAGCTGCTTTTAAGGGATTAATAGTTCCTGTTCCCAGAGCTATAGATAAATCGTTAGTAAGCATTTGCTCATCAAAATTATATTTTTTAAAACAACTTAAAACTTTTTCTAGGCCAAGTGATTGAACTATTTTAATTGAAACTATGTTTAATGACTGTATCAATGCTTCACGCAATCTTATTGGGCCTAAAAATTCTCCTGAGTTATTTCTTGGCCTCCATATGCCTTCTAATCTACTGTCTTCAAAAATTATTGGTCCATCAATGAATATTGTTGAAGGATTCAATTTATTCTCAAAAGCACATCCATATATAAATGGCTTAATACTTGAACCTGGTAATAGTTTAGAATCTCCAGCTCTATCAAATTTTGATTTCTCAAAATCAAACCCTCCCACATAAGCTTTTAAAGAGCCATTTAATCCATTTATTGCGACAAATGCAGCTTCTGCTTCTGGGACCTGAGATATATGAAATATTCCATCTTTATTTTGAACATAAACCAAACTACCTAACTCTATAAAATCAGAAAATTTTTCAGGTCTTGTTGCTCTACTCCCATCTGGATTGATTTGCCTTGCCCAAGCATAACGATCATATGACCAAGCAATTTTACTAAGGGTTAATTTTGAATCTATGGTTTGCACCGAATTTTCATCGATGCTTATTACTAGACTTGGAACCAATCCATCAGCTTCTATTTTTGTATCTAATAGATTTTGTAATCTCTCTAAATTTTCTTCTTTTGCTTCTTCATAGTCTATTCTTGCAGGCAAGATGAATAAGCCCTCTTTTTGAAAAATACTTCTTAATATTGAAAAATTAAAATCTTTGTAAATTTCTTCATTTCTCCAGCCATATTTTTTATCGTAACTGTATAAATTCTCTCTTAAAGATTTGACTGCATTATTCTGCATATCTGAGTCAAGAGTTGTGTACACACTAATTCCGTCCTCATAAGCTCTAGGGCCAAATTTATTAATCATTTCTGCTCTAATTCGTTCAGCTATATATTCTGCTTCAACATTTATCTCAGGACCAAAACTTTCGCCAGTCACAATTTCTTTTTTTGCTTCTTCATATTGATTTTCGTCAATAAAGTTTCTTGAGAGCATTCTTCCTAGTATTAAGTCACGCCTTGATTTTGATGCAGTTGGACTCCTAACTGGATTGACTCTGGAAGGTCTTTGCAAAATACCAGCCAATAGAGCTGATTCAGATACAGTAGCCTCGTTAAAGTCTTTTCCAAAATAATATTGATATGCTGCTGCAAAACCGTAATTACGATTACCCAAGAATGCCTTATTAAAATAAAGTTCAAATATTTGTTCCTTGTCTAGATAATCTTCGAGCCTCCAAGCTAAAAATATCTCTTTAAGTTTTCTTTCGTATGTCCTTTCAAAAGATAGAACATAGTTTCTAACCACTTGCATGGTTATAGTTCCGCCTCCTCCTAGAGATCTTCCAGATATCTCTCCATAAAGGGCTCTAATCAGACTGGTTATTTCTACGCCCGAATGCTCAAAAAAGTCGCCATCTTCTGCAGCAATAATTGCATTCTTTAAATTATCTGGAATTTCATCAAATTTAACTATTTTTCTTTTTTCTGTTCCAAATAAACCTAATAACTCGCCATCAGAAGCATATATTCTCATTGGGTTTGTTAATTTAATCTCTGTAATTGTTTCAATTTTTGGTAAGTCTCTAGAAAAAATTAAATAGATTATCCCTATGAATAGAAATGCAGCCTGCAGCAAAAGTAAGAATAATCTTAGAATAGTCATAATTTATATATTATTATTCACTTTCAAATTTTTATGTACAAATGAATATTTTTTTAATAGGTATGATGGGGTCAGGAAAATCATCCGTTGGATACTCCTTATCAAAACACCTACATAATACATTTTATGATTTAGACAAAGAGGTTGAAAAGAGGTTCAACCTATCTATTAAAGATATTTTTTCTGAATATGGCGAAGAATTATTTAGAAAAGAGGAGAATACACTATTAAGAGAGGCTGATATATCCTCTAATACCATAATTTCTACTGGAGGAGGTATAGTTTTGCTTGAAGAAAACCGTAAGATTCTTAAAAATCATAAAACTTACTTTCTCCAAGCCAATATAGAAGATATGTATGAACGGGCCTTAAAAAGAGAGAATGATAGGCCTTTATTAGAAGGAATGAATATTACACAATTTAAAGACTTATATTTTCAAAGAAAAAAATTGTATTTAGAATGTGCAGTTACGACAATCAATGTCGATAAAAAATCAATAGAAGATATAGCAACTGAAATAATGAACAATGAAAAAAATATTATTTGAAACAAACAAGGACGAAGTGCAGTTAATTTCTGCAAAGAATTTGGGTGATCTTTTTAATTCCTTAGCAGTAGATACTAAATGTTGTGTAGTAGCTGACAAAAAAGTCTTAGATATGCACAATTCTCTTCGTGAGCAAATAAAAAATAAAAATTTTGAACTTTATGAGATTTCTAATCCTGAAGAGGAAAAGAGCATAGGTTCATATACTAATATTATTGATTTCCTTGATTCTAAGTCATTTAAAAGAAGTGATTGCATTGTAGGTCTTGGGGGTGGAGCTGTTACAGATTTAGCTGGTTTTGTATCTTCAACTTATATGAGAGGTCTAAATTATGTTCAGATACCCACTTCTCTTTTATCTCAAGTTGATGCTTCTATTGGAGGTAAGACTGCTATCAATTACGGAAAAATAAAGAACTTTATTGGTACATTCTATAACCCCTCTAAGATTATTATTTGCCCAGATTTTTTAAGCACACTGAATGAACAGGAATTCCTCAATGGTTTTGCTGAAGTTATTAAGCATTCATTAATAACATCAGAAGATTCTGTTAATAAATTAATTAAAAAAGAAGAGAAAATAAAAAATAGAGATTTAGAAACTTTATTAGAAATAATAGAAGAGTCTATTCAGACAAAAGCAAGCATAGTTACAGAAGACTTCACCGAGAAAGGTAAAAGAAAGTTTTTAAATTTTGGTCATACTTTTGCTCATGGCATTGAATCTATTAACCTAAATCGACCTATATTACATGGACATGCTGTGATAATAGGAATGATGATGGCATTGGATTATTCAAAATATCTTGAATTAATTGATATCGATGTTCATGAAAAGTCTATGAAATTGCTAAAAAGCTTTAACTTTGATTTTTCAAATATAAGACTTGGTGCAGATGAGATTATAGAAGCGATGAAAAGTGATAAAAAGAATACAAATACAATCAATCTAGTTTTATTGAAAGATATTGGTTCGCCATATATTCTTGAAGAAGTTAATGAAAAAAGATTGGCTAAATTTATTAAAAACTTTATAGAAAATTTTGAACAATAATTACTACCTAAAGGCATTAGATCAAAAAAATGAAGCATTAAATGTTCCAGTCTGGTTATTGCGTCAGGCAGGCAGATATTTACCAGAATATATGGAAATTAGATCAAAATTTCCTAATTTTTTTGAGATGATTAAGACTCCTAAGATTTGCAAAGAGCTCACTTTACAACCACTAAGAAGATTTCCATTAGATGCGGCTATAACATTTACTGATATTCTGACTATTCCTGAAGCAATGGGTATAAATATTGAATTTGTAAAAGGTCAGGGTCCGATCTTTGCTGATTCAATTAGCAGCAACCCTAAACTTACTTTAAATGAGTCTAATTACTTAGAAAAGCTAGATTATGTTTTTGAAGCTACACAATTAATAAAAAGTGAGATTGATGTCCCCTTAATAGGTTTCTCAGGTAGTCCTTGGACTTTATTTGTATATCTTTTTTATGGCAGATCACCAAGAGACTATGAAATTATAAAATCATACATAAGTAATGAACCAGAAAATACACATGCTATTTTGAAGGCTTTAACTAATGCAATTAAAGAATATATTTCTGCGCAGATTAAATCTGGTGCTGATTGTATCCAGATATTTGATTCATGGGGTGGAATCCTTAGTGGTCAGTACAATGAATTTTCACTGAATTATACAAATGAGATACGAGCTAGTCTGAGTAAGGACATACCAATGATTCTTTATGCTAAAGGTACTAGTATTAATGGATTGTTATCAGATACCAAAATAGATTGTTTTAATCTCGACTGCGATGAAAACATTGATGACTATATTAATATGCCATTAACAATACAGGGTAATTTTGATCCAAAAAATTTTCATAAAGAGGATTCTGAACTAATAAATCTTGCTGATTCTATATTTGAAAAATACCATAAAAAACAAAATTATATATTTAATGTTGGTAGTGGAATTACACCTGATATAGATCCTGATAAAGTATCTTTATTTCTTGAAAGATTACGTCTTTTTAATTCTAAATAAACCTTCTTGGGTGACAGATGCGATTACTTCGCCATCCCTACTAAAAAAAGTACCCCTTCCAAGACCTCTAGCATTTCCTGTATAAGGGCTATCTGTTGCGTAGAGTATCCAATCATCCCAGATAAAATCAGTCTTATGGAACCACATTGCATGATCCAAACTCGCCATCATTAAATTTGGGGACATATAACTCATACCATGAGGATACAAACAAGGAGCTAGTAAACCAGAATCTGAAATATAAGCTAGAAATGCATATTGTTTTGATCTATCGCTAGGTATTTTACCGTTCGGCTTAAGCCAAATATTTCTAATTGGAGGTAATTTTTTTGGCTTCATAATGTCATTCCATTCAACCCATTTAATTGAATACTCCCTTTTTGAAAGTAAAAATGGTCTAAGTTCTTCAGGAACTTCATCTATGTTTTCCTCCCTCAATTGAATCTCATCTTTTAGATCTTCAGGTGGAGGCACTTTAGGCATCTCAATACTATGAGATATTCCTTCTTCATCTTTTTGAAAAGAAGCACTCATCGTAAAAATAACCTCATTGTTTTGTATTGCTTTAACTGTCCTTGTTGAAAAACTTCTTCCATTTCTAACTGGGTCGACACTAAATAAAACAGGTTGTTTTTTTATTCCTGGTCTTAAAAAGTAAGCATGTAGAGAATGCAGGTGTTTATCTTCTTCAATAGTTGCATCAGCAGCAACGTAAGCTTGAGCTATTACTTGTCCTCCATAAATTCTTTGAATTCCTGCATTTTTTCCTTTAAATCTAAATAAATAAGTATCTAGTTGTTCTAGGGACAGTCTCTGTATTACGTTTTCAAAAGAATTATCAGATTTAATCATTGAGCTGAAAGACCTCCGTCTATAACAATCTCAGTTCCTGTAATCATTTTTGACTCATCTGATGCTAAAAAAAGTATTGCATTAGCAATGTCATCTACTTCAGCTAACTTTCTTACCGGTATTTGACGCTCTAATTTGGTTAACATGTCATTTGAAGTATCACTTAATAAAGCTTCAAGTATTTCTGTTCTTGCAAAAACCGGGTGCACGCTATTACATCTAACTAAATTAGTAGTTCTAGCACAATGCAGAGCTACAGACTTGGATAAGTGTCTTACAGCTGCTTTAGCGCTGTTATAAGCAGTAAAATTATGGCCAGCAACAATTCCTGAAATTGATGAAATATTAATTATTGATCCATTGCCAGAATCCCTCATTAATGGCAGTGCATATTTACAACCATAGAAGACTGAATCCAAATCTACTTTATGAACCATATCCCAAGCTTCATTAGTTGTTGATTCAACATCCCCCATATAGCCAATGCCAGCATTATTTACAAGAACATGAAGCTTGCCTTCTTTATTTTTTATTTCGTCAATTACTCTTTCCCAGTCATCTGTATTAGTTACATCCTGCTGTAGAAAATTTACATTAAAGTCTTTTGCAACTTTTTCTCCACCTTCAACATTAATGTCTGAGATGTAGACGATTGCGCCTTCAGTCTTGAGTGTTTCAGCGGTTTTTTTACCGAATCCTGCCGCACCTCCAGTAATAAGGGCAATTTTTCCTTTTAATCTATTAGCCATAATTTTTAGAAATTGTTAAAATCCTAAGGATAATTATAACTTCATGAGATCAAAAAAAGTTAATAATCAGCCTCAAGAGATAACAGATTATCCTGAGATTGATCCAAAAGATCAAAATGCTATTGAATGCATTAATGAAATCTTTATGTCTCCTTTAACTGGCAGTTATAACTGGGATTACATAGTTGTCGAAGATAGAATCAAAAAACTTTATGAATTAGGTAAAGAATTAAATTGGAATGTTTCATCTGATCTTGATTGGTCAGAAAACTATCCAAAGGATAAGTTAATGATAAATTATGATCTTTTTCAAACTCCTGAGAGTGCGCTAAGAGGTTATGATGACTTATCTGATGAGAAGAAAATTGAAATGGATAGACACAGAGTTTCATGGAATATTAGTCAGTTTCTGCATGGTGAACAAGGAGCACTATTAGTGGCATCACAGCTTGTTTCCTGTGCCCCTACTTTTAATGCAAAAATGTATGCGGCTTCACAAACTTTTGATGAGGCTAGACATGTTGAAGGTTTTAATAGATATCTTAAAGAGAAAATCGGATTTCAGTACCCTGCAACAAATGGCCTCAAGTCATTAATGGATAAAATACTTACTGATGAGAGATGGGATCTTAAATTTATTGGTATGCAAATAATAATTGAAGGGTTAGCTCTTGCTGCTTTTAATAATATGAAATTTATATTGAATGATGGATTGCTGAAACAACTTTTGCATTATGTCATCCGAGATGAAGCCAGACATGTGACTTTTGGTGTTAACTACCTTGAAGACTATTTAAAGACATTATCGAAAAGTGAGATTGATGACAGGGCTGAATTTGCTTTTGAAGCCTGTGTAGTAATGAGAAATAGACTTATCTCAGGAGATGTTATCGCAAGATTTCTTGATTACACGCCAGAAGAAGCTCAAGCTGCTGCAGAAAATACTGAACAAGGACAAAATTTTAGAACTCTTCTATTCACTAAGATTATTCCAAACCTGAAAAGAATTGGTTTATTAAATGACAAGGTAATGCCAAAGTATGAAAAGTTAGGAGTATTGAGTTATGCAGAATTAGAAGATAATTTTGATATTGATTGGGCAGACATGTCAAAACCTTATGAGACTCAAGAAGAGATTGAAAGATTTATTAGCAACCCTCATCACTAATTATGATAAAAACTCAGCAGAATTCAGATAAGATTGCGATGACACTATCAATGCTATGTGTCATACATTGTTTTTTTGTTCCATCTTTTCTTATTTTAGGTGCGGGTTATCTTTCATTTGCAATAGATAACGAATTTGTACACAAAGCTATAGTCCTTTTAGCGTTACCAATTAGCATTTTTGCTCTAAGTATTGGGTATAAAAACCATAAAACTATATCTTTTATACCTATGGCTGTTTTTGGATTAGCTTTGCTTATTTTGGCAGTAGTTCTAGGTGAAAGTGTATTGGGAGAAGCAGGAGAGCAGATAATGACCTTGCTGGGTTCAATTTCTATAGCTTATGCCCATTATAAAAATTACGAAACTTGCAAAGAGTTAGATTGTTCATGTCATGATGACATGAAAATATCTTAATCTAATTTTTCAGCGCTAATTAATGTTACTGCCATTACTGGTACATCTTGATATGGACCAACAGAAGTAGTCTTTACTTCAGCAATTCGATCTACTACTTCCATTCCTTCAACCACCTTACCAAAAACTGCATATCCCCAACCTTGATCTACTTGATCGGTCTTGAAATTTAAAAAATCATTATCTGCATGATTAATAAAAAATTGAGATGAAGCTGAATGAGGGTCTGCGGTCCTAGCCATAGCTATTGTTCCTCTTGAATTCACTAAACCATTATTGGCTTCATTTAAAATAGGCTCTAATTTATCATCTTTGGATGTCATATCAGCAAGATGACCTCCACCTTGAATCATAAAACCAGATATTACACGATGGAATACTGTACCTTCATAAAAACCACTTTCTATATAATTTAAAAAGTTTTCAGTTGATATTGGAGCATTTTCTTCATCAAGCTCAAGTACAATATTTCCCATAGATGTTGTTAATTTAACTTTTATCATTGCTTCTTCTCCAGTTAGATTTAAGCCTAATACTAATAAAAAACCTGCAAGTATGTAGACTAAATTTTTCATATTCAGCATTATTATACTTTCTAAACTTCAATAGTTCCTCTTAGATATAAAACTGCATGACCAGTTATTTCTACAAACTCCTCTTCAACTAAACACTGAAGTGAACCTTCTCTTTTTGAAAGTTGTCTAGCAGTTAAATCATTTTTATCAAGTATTGATGCCCAATAAGTAGCTAGTAAAGCATGGGCTGAACCAGTCACTGGATCTTCATCTACACCAACATTCGGACCAAAAACTCTTGAAACAAAATCGACCTCTTTTCCTTTTGCAGATACTATTAATCCACGTGAAGGCATTTTTGCAATCTTATCGATATCAGGAATAAGTTTCTTTACGGTCTCTTCATCTTCGAGAATAGCTAAATAATCATCAATGCCCTTATATGCTTCTTTAACATCACAACCTAAAGCATCGACAAACATATCAAGATCTGATTCTCTTTCAGGTTGATCTTTAGGCAAGGACATAACAATTGCATCGTCTTTTCTTTTTGCAACTAACTGGCCTCTGTTGGAATTGAAGATGATTTCATTTGCTTCTTTATTTATAAAATTAAAATATACGAAAGCTGAAGCTAAAGTAGCATGTCCACATAGATCTACCTCTACTTCAGGACTATAGAATTTAATTTCATTACCTTTGCTTGTATCTATGAAGGCTGTTTCGGAAAGATTATTTTCAAATGCGATGTTTTGCATAGTAGTAGCAGTTAATTCGCCAGAATGAAAAACTACACCAGCGGCGTTGCCAGAAAAAACTTTCTTTGTAAAAGAGTCGACAAAATAAACTTCTAGATTCATATCTAACAAGTGGTGGAGCTAAGGAGATTCGAACTCCTGACCCCCTGCGTGCAAAGCAGGTGCTCTCCCAGCTGAGCTATAGCCCCACAAGAGAACAAATAATAAATATGTATGATGCAAATTACAACTACTTAAACAAAAAGTAGAGTGACATAGCTAAAAGTGATAATTGATATTTTACATCTAATATGCCTTCTTCCTTAACACCAAAATGGAAAAAGAAAATTATTATTAGCATAGTGCAAACACCGATTAATCCACCTAAAGTAGAAATTGCTTTAGCATTTTTTCCAATTAAACTAAATCCACCAATAATGATAAATAAAGGGATCAAAACTAGTTCTGAAATAGTAACTAAATAACTAGAAATTAATGCAAAACCACCAAAAAAAGTCATTGGCAATATGTAAGAAAAGGGCTCACCGGGAGCTGCGATAAGTGCTTCTATTTTTGGTAGTCCATGGTTAAAGAATAAGAATGCTAACGCTAATCTTAATGACCATTCAGACAAGACTCCCATTTTGGTTTCTGAAATTGAACCAACTGCTTTATTAAACATACTCATATACTTAAATGATTATAAGCAAAATAGTAATTTTGTTCGACTTTATGAGATTAATCGATGAAATGCTTCTCTTTTTCTTCGTTGACAGTTTTAACTTCTGCGCAGAACTCAGCTGTAGGTCTTGATATTAATCTTTCTACACCAATTGGCTCTCCTGTCTCAATACAATAGCCGTAGTCGCCTGCTTTAATTCTCAAAATAGCTTTATCAATCTTTGGAAGTAACTTTGATTCTCTTTCAACTATTTTTAAAAATAACATTGAGTCAATTTCATGTTGTGCTCTGTCAACTTCATCGCTTAATGATGGAGGGTTGCTCAACCTTTCTTTAGCTTCTCCGATGCGCGTTAAAGTTTCTTTCTTAAGATCTACAAGATGACTTTGGAAGAATTCCAGTTGCTCCTTATTCATGTAATTCTTTTTAGGAGCTTTTATTATTTTTTGTTTTGTAAGCATATTTCTAAAAGAAGATATTTTATGTACTAAAAAAAATTATTCAAGATTTTTTTGCAACTATTGTAAATATTTTTATTTTTTGACACCTTGAGAGATTCTATTACCAATAGTAGATAAGTAGACTGCAAGCGGAATTATAGCTAGTGGGGCTATAGATATTGAAAGTCCTATGAATAATAAAGAGTTAAATAATAAACCTCCTGATGCGTCCCCGAATCTGTTCATAAACGTATCAATAAATACTGTCGATTTATATTTTTCAGATTTCTTTAGTGTCGTATAAACAGTCTCTCTAGCAGGTTTGTTGATTGCATACTCGTAAGGTCGAACTAGAGCTTGAATAATTAGAAATAGTAAAGCACCTGAACCAGTTAATAATAATCCAGAAAAATAGCCAAACATTAAAACAAAGCCTATTCCGTATATTGCTCCATAAAATATAAGCACAAAACTAACTCCAAAAAATTTACTCTGCAACAAGAATCTAGTTAAGAATATCTGAGTAAAAAGAGTCAGTGGAATAGCTATAGCATCAGCTTGAGCAAAAAGTTCTCTTTGTTTTACTTCATCTGAACTTACGCTGTTCACTATTTCTATACTAAAAAAGTAAAGGGCTGTAGATAAGCAAGTCCAGACAAAAACGTAAGACAGTAATTGCCTGACTAAAGGGTTTGATTTAATTTGTCTGAATTGTTCTGTTAAATCTCGAAAGAAAGTATCTTTTTTTTCTTGAATTAAACTTTTATTGGATACTGATATTTTTGTGGAAAAATAAATAGCTAACATAAGACTTAAGCACCCTAAAATCATTGCAAGAAAGAACTTATCAGTTAAAAATAATAAAACAGTCTGTGAGGCAACCCAGGCTCCAAATGAGCCAAATGCACTTATTATTCCAAAATATTTTTTTCCTTCTTTATAGTCAAACGAGTTGACTGTTCGTGCCCAAAATACTGAAACTACAAAGAAATTAAATATGTTATACCAAACATAAAAACTAGCACCTAAAACATAACTTTCTGGTAAATAATAAGTTAATCCTGCATATATGAGCAGATTAACTATGAAAAAACCATACACATAAGCAACTAGTCGTGATTCTCTAATTCTCGAGGCTAAAGCAGAATAAATCTGATTAGCAAGTAACATAACTAAAACAACAATAAATAAAAAATAAGTTAAATCTGCTGTTCCAATCTGAGCTGTAATTGCGCCTCTAAACGGTCGCATTATAAATAATGAAAAGAGTACAAAGAAAAAGAAAAGCCCTGAGAATATGGTATTTCTATCGAAATATTTCAATGATGACTTCATTTGGTATCTAAAGCATCTATTTTAATCTGAAGCTGTTCTTCTTTTGGAATACTATATTTAAAATCGATTACAGAATTTTCCCAGTCACCATAATTAGGGTTCGGTAGCATAAACCAATATTGGCCCCACATTTCTTTATAATTTTTAGTGACTGTCATTCTGTGGTCTGAAGAATTTTTGTTATCACTCCCATCAACAAAATCTCCAAGATTATCTCCAAACATCATTACTACCCTGTAGTCTTCAGCAATTAAAGCCCTTCTTGAATTTTTATTAGACCCCCAACCTTTTTCTCCCTTCATTAGGAGTTGATCTTTATCTTCTTTAAAAACAAAACCTAGTTTTTCAAGATTATTTTTCGTAGCTTCTTCTACATTTGCTGTTCTATTCGTAACAAAGAATATTACTACTCCTAATTCAGTCGCATAATCTAAGAAATCTTTCACCCCAGGTATATAATCAGCTTGTTCTTCCATACACCATGCATCCCATCCTTCTGGATAGTAAGTTCTAGTTTTAATTAACCTTGCTTGGTAGGCAATATTATCAAGAACAGTTTGGTCTACATCTAAAATTACGGCAGGAGGTTTATCTTGAAAACCTTCAGTTTGTTCTATTGCAGCTGAAATTTTATTGTTAGCTAGAACTGAGGGCAGCTTATCAATTGCAGATCTATATACATTGATCGAATTAGCATAATATTCAGCTGAATCCTGTACATAAAGGGTAGCAAGAATGCCCTGATGTTCCTTGATTTCAGCCGAAATCAAAGCACTAAAGAAGAGAAAAAAACATTTAAAAAAATTCTTCATTTTCTAGCTATTTCAAATTGAATGCTTAACATTCTGCCTCTTGGATCATGTACTCTAGTATCAAAACTAAAGTCAGGTGCATCATATAATCTTGGAGCATCTTCATCAAATAAATTAATTATTGCAAAATTAGTTTTTAATTCATAATCGCCATCAGCTGTATTGATCGTAAATAAGTCCGATAAAGGTAAATCTACAGACAAATCAAATAAAAACGATGAATCAACTTCATTACTATAACCTCTGTCGATAGCAGACTGTGGAATAGTTTTGTTATTCTTATAACCATCGATATATCTAGTATTTATGCCTAAAATATAATTATTAAATTTCCAATTTATGAAAGTATTAATGCGATTTTCTGGCAAGGCATGAGTATGAGCATCAAAATTAAATTTACCTACACGATCAATTAATTGTAAGCAGTCTAAAGCTAAACAGGTAATTTCATTACGGTCTGGAGTTAAAAACTCAATTAAATTTGTCCCTCTTATTGTGAAATCTAGTTCTCCATAGTTTTTTAAATCAAAGAATCTTTTATATTCAAAATCTATACCGCTAACCATTGTAGATTCTTCATTAAAGTACGTTGTGGTTATTCCAATTAAATCTCCAATATCATTTCGCGTAATACTTGAACCATTTGGATCTTGACCCAAAAGCGCTTGTGGGCTTTGTAATACTATTCGATCTTCAAAATCGATCTTCCAGTAATCAAGAGTAAATTTTTGAATATCATCATTAAAAATAAAACCAAAATTACTATTAGTAGATATGCCTGGCTTAAGATCTGGGTTACCTAATTTAGCTTGCCTTACATATACTCCACCATTATCACCATCTAAGACGCTTCCTAGATTCACGTCACTTGGGAACATCTGCGCCATAGATGGCATGCTAAAAGAAGTTCCTCGTGAAGCTCTTAGAGAAATTTTTTCATTAGGCTGATACCTTAGTGAAAGCTTAGGATCAAATGAAGAATCATTACTATAGTCTTCGTATCGCATTGCTAACCTTAAATCTATAACATCAAAAAATTCTCTTTCTGCTTCAATAAATAATGCAAATTTATCTCTGCTTTTAGATATGTTTCGACCTCCACCAAGAAAGAAAAGGTCTGCAGTTTTTGTTAGTTTTCCATCATTATCATATTCAACCTGCGCAAGCTCATTAAATATGATATTTAGTTGTTCATTGCTTATTTGAGCACCAACTACGAAAGATATCTCAGAATATTTAGAACTGGCAAGAAAATCTAAGGTTGTTAATCCGCCCTTCTTTTTTGATTTCTCTGCACCTTGTAAATAGCTTGTTAGCTCTCTGCTATTTTCTCTCGGGTTAAAAACATTCCAAAATAAGTCACCATTTGGTCCACCATTACCTTGAATAGCATCTAAGAATCTAGAGTTAATAAAATCTGGTCTATTGTGTACATTCTCATGCTCACTATTAGTTATAGAAAATTCAATGTCATAATCATCAAAAGTGTTCATATAAGTGTAATTTATATGGTGTTGGGTGATATCTTTTGGAGATAATGGAGAAGGGAATAATCCTCCTAAGGGACGTCCATACCATTTCACTGGTACATTAAATGGACTACCTGCCTCACCTGGCTGTATTGATCTAGTTAGAAAAGAAAGGGCCGGATAGGAAGGTGATTGAGGGTTATCATTTACCTTAATATTCGATGATATAGCTGTAAGTTCATGATACTTATTAGATAAACTAAAATAGAATTTTTGATGATCTTCATCATTAACAATGTTGAATCTTGTTCCATACAAAAATCTACAAAATCCACCAGACAATCTACCACCATTTTCTGCACAATTGGGATCTGGTACTATTTGTCCTTCTATGTAAGTTCCAGCATATAAACCTTCATCAATTTCATCGTCTGCTGAAACAATAAAACTGTTACCTAAAAGACTTAAGCCTAACTCAGCAATTCTAGGTATCTCATTTGCAGAAAGTGGTTTTTTCTCAAGTTGATCATAAGCTATTACTAAATTAGTGTTCCTATTTTTTGCACCATATAAGAATCCTACATTCGTCTCTTTACTCTCATAGTTAGTAGTACCTTGCTCACCAAACTTTAATTTAAAACCCTCAAAGTCTTTATAAGTAAAAAAGTTAATTACTCCAGCTACCGCATCAGAGCCATACAAAGACGTTGCTCCTTCTTTTAAGATTTCAACTTTTTCAAAAGCTATAACAGGAATAATATTGGTATCAATATACCCTTCACCTTCTTGTGATGTAGTTCCAGAAAAAGTATGTCTTTTAGAATTAATTAAAACTAATGTAGAGGCATGATCAAGGCCTCTAAGAGTTATATTTGACATACCTTGGTCTACACCATCTAATGCATTCGTTTGAAAATGAGAGCCTGATGAACTGGTTAAGTATTTGCTAATTTCTGCAACGTTATTGATATTGAGATTATCAAAATCATTTTTAGTGATAAGTTCAACAGGGGAAGAGTCTGCTTCTACATCTTTTATTAAAGATCCTGTCGTTATTACCTCTTCTACTTCTTGAGTTACGACAAATATAGAGAAAAATAAAAGTAAAAAAACCCTTACATGCATTTGGGTTAATTATAACCTAATAACTAGGGCCTAAGCCCTAGTTAAATCAGGTAATAATATTAAAAAGTTATATTAAATTTGAAGCCAATATTTCTACCAGCAAGCGGAACTTGATTCTTCACGAAGGAAGTGTGATTTCTTGCTCTTTCATCCATAAGATTCTTAGCAAAAAATGAAACAGTCATTCCTATGTCTTGCGACAAAGCAAATTCCTTAGCAACTTTCATATCAACTAACATAAAACCTTCTGTTGAAGACTCTTCCATAGCTGTTTTATATTGCGGTTTGACGTCTTTAAATGAGATGCCTGCAGAGTAATCTGCAGAACTATAGTCAACATGTATAAACGTTCTTTTAGGTGTGAGTCTAGGAACGTACGACTCATCAGCACTATCAGCATTGAACTTGCCTATTACAGAATCTTGTCCTAAAGAAACTGTTAGATTTCCATTAGGAAGTGTAATAGTTCTACCGACAAGAAGTTCATAACCATTAAATTCTGCATCTTGCTGAAGATAATTAGCTCTAATCATGTCTCCATGATGCTCTTCATGATCTTCATCTTCATGCTCTTCATGATCTGCTTCTGATTCATCCATAAGATAGATGTAATTATCAACAGCATTTGCATAAAAACTAGCACTTGCAAAAGCACCATCATTCTCATAATTCATTGTGAAATCGACATTATTTGAGACTTCAGTACCCAGATTTACATCTCCTACTTCGAATCTATTAGTAACCAAGTGTGGGCCAT
This sequence comes from Gammaproteobacteria bacterium, assembly GCA_002690945.1. Taxonomy (GTDB): domain Bacteria; phylum Pseudomonadota; class Gammaproteobacteria; order Magnimaribacterales; family TMED112; genus TMED112. The sequence continues at coordinate 27,249 of NZGL01000021.1, forward strand.
TCATAAATAGTTCTTGTGCTCCAGGTGCTCTTTCAACGTTTGACAGAGCTAGACTTACAGTAAGGTTGTCTGTCCAATCTTGTGAGAACTGTATAGCATAACTTTGAGTTGAGAAATTTAAGTCATAAAGTTCAACTTCTTCTTCATGCTCTTCTCCCTCATCTTCATCATGATGCTCTTCAGCAACTGAACCATTTCTAGTAATGTCATCTAAACGAACTCCAAGATCTACGTCAAATTCACCAAGTTTTGTATTTAGGTAATACCCTACTGTGAATTCTTCGCTATTTACTGGATTCATAAAGGCTTCTTCACCAATAATTGACATATCTTCTTCAGCTACATTAAACGCAACTTTCTGATTTAAATTATCATTAGAAATGTCTAAAACCACTCCAAATTCTGTTGCCTCATTTTCAAAAGTAGTTGGGCCTTCTTCATGGCCTTCTTCATCATGCTCATCTTCATCATGATGTTCGTCATCATGATGCTCTTCTTCAGCATGTTGCTCAGTAAGTGAATAATCAGAAGTTCTCATAAAGAAATCCATTTTCTTTACAATTTCACCGCTGAGATTATAAGAACCTTCTAGAGTGAAAACATCTGATGTGTTGTCAGCAAAAATTCTTTCGCCTTCATGTTCATCATGTCCTTCATCTTCATGATCTTCATCACCATCTTCGTCGCCATGTTCATCATGTCCACCATGACCTTCTCCATGATAAGGAATACCGTTTGTACCTTCTCTACTAACTAAAGAGAAACCTACATGGCCCCAATCTCCAGTCGTTGATACACCAAATCTAGCATTACTAGTTTCATAGTCTGAATTTGCCAAAACACTCATGTCACCTTCTTCATGTCCTTCTTCTTCATGCTCTTCATCATGAACAATAGAACCACCAGGTATTTCATAGCTGTCAAAAACTGCTTCTGATAAACCAAAACTAATATTTAGGCCAGATTGATTTGTCTGCATATTGAAAGTAGTTACTTCGCCGTCATTTGCTTCTTGCAACTCATGACTAAAGTTACCTGATGTTTCAGTAAAATCAGTTTTTGCAATTGTGTTATCAACTACATTAATTATTCCACCGATAGTACCATTCGAGTAAAGCAGTGATGAAGGTCCTCTAACAACCTCAACTTGCTTAGCATTACTAAGATCAATATTATTAGGATGATCAGGCCCCAAGGTAGAAACGTCTCTAACTACCATGCCATTACTCAATACCTTAACTCTTGATCCAGACATACCTCTGATAATTGGCTGCCCAATCGCAGCTCCAAAATCAGCGTTTGAAACACCTAAAAGATTATCCAATGCTTCTCCAAGACTAACTGAAGCATCATTTGCTAGATCTTCTTTACTAACAACGTGCACTGGATTATCAATTTGGGTTTGATNTGTAAGAGAGGATGTAACTACAACCTCTTCTACGTCTTGAGCATTAATAAAGCCCAAGAAAAAAAATAAAATTAATAANTGTTTTTTCATTNNTACCTCCTTTAAAAAAAACTTAACTTAACTTAAATAGACGTCTTTAGGATTTNGGTGGGTCCCTTGCAGAAAAGCTAGAAAAAGCTTCTCTTATATGAATATATTCTTTAAGGGTTCTTTCTTGAAAAGTAAAAGTAATTAAGGAGTAATTTTTCTGTAATTGATCAGTAACTTCTGTCTCATTTAAACAGAAGGTACATTCAAAATCTAATTCAACATCATGAAAATCTTCTTTATGACTTAACGGATCTAAAGATACTATACATATAAAAAATAAGCTTAATAAAGTTAGATATAAATTTTTACCTTTCATTATTGTTACGCATTTACAGTCTTTAGAATAAAGCTATATCCTTAATAGCCAGATCTACATTAAAATCTCTACCATAACCAGCGATACTAATATCTCTAATGTTTTTTGGTTTTAGTGAAGGTGACATAAATGCACTTTTCTTGAAATCTTTGAATTTAATATAGTACTCCTTCCATTCACTACCAACAGCGAAAGATTGGCTGTGGTAAGCCCATGGTGGAAATTTAATGCCTTTCATAGTTATATGTATCTCATAGGTTTCATCATTACCTTTAGCCATAAATTTTATGCCTTTGGTATTCTTATCTATAGAATCAGGTCTATGCGCTAGTCTTACGAAACCACCATTATTTTCAGTGGTGACATAACCTTTAAGTTGGAAAGTGCCTTCATCGTAATTCGCTTCAAGCTCAGATTTTCCTCCCATAACTTGATCTGTAATCACAGACCAGCTTCTTGGATTGTCTGACATTTGCGAAAAAGCACTCATGGAAATCAATATTAATAAATATATAAGTCTCATTTGGATATTATGTAGTTAAAACAAGTATTTTCAAGGATTCTTAAGTATTTTCAATAAGAAGGTTAGTTTTTCCTGCTCTTTTCTTAAGTATAAATTCATCATGCAGTTCACCCGTTGCATCGAAAGATCTAAACCTGAGTTCGTTACCTTCAATATCAATTATTTGGTACAGTTGCTTGTTCTCAATAAAAGTTTTGGCGTATTTGTCTTTTGTTATTTCATATANTTTTGGTCCGCTAACTGAAACTACGTTTACAGTGCCAATTTCAGGATCATAAGCTTGCTCATAACCTGTAGGTATATTTTTGAGACTATTTGTATCAACAAGACCTGTTCTTGAATAAGCATGATCATGTCCACTTAAAATTAAATCTACTCTATATTTATCAAACAGAGGTTTCCAAACTTGTCTTAATTCTAGATTATCTCGACTTGATGCTGGTGAATACAATGGATGATGGAAAGTCATAATTGTCCAATCATTAGGATTTTGTTCCAACACTTTTTCAAGCCACGGAACTTGCTCTTCTTGACTAATATTAGAGTCTAATGAGATAAATCTTACACCTTGATAATCAATATAATAAACAGTCTCATTTAAGCTATCATTTGGCACATCTTGTACTGGAAAAGAAAATTGAGTTCGCCAATGAGCAGTTAAAGTTGGTCCTCCAGTAGGATTTTGGAGACGATCATATAATGGAGCCTTTCCACCTAAAATCATCTTGTCTTTTAATTCTTCCTCTGAAAAGCCGGTTATTAGTTCAATTCCTGAATCAATCGAGTAAATTTTGCCATCTGGTTGCACTAATAAAGAACCGTTTTGATCATTAGAGTCCTTAATAACTAGCTTCAACAAGCCTGATGTATCTGGTGCGTATGATTCAACATTAATATTTATATCTTTCCCATTCTTATTTTTCCATATTCTCTTGTACTCAGAAGTGTTTAAGTATTCATGATTTCCTGGAGTAGCTATTACAGGTATTGTGCCATTAACCCAGTCAGGGCCTTGATGCCATTCTCCCCACTCAGAGTCCATATAACGTTCATCAACAAGATCTCCAGCATGGAGAGTAAATGCTGCCCTAGGAGCATCACGAAATGCTTCCCTGAATACCCTTGACCAATGAGTCTTTACCTCATTCTGCGCATCACCTAAGTAAATGAAACTAAATGGTTCAGGTTCTAGGCTTGCGGTTTTAAAATGATAATATTCGGTCCAATTTTCTCCATCACCTACTCGATATGCATACAAAGTATTAGGCTGAAGATTAGTAAAAGTAACATTATGATAATGTGCTTCGTTGATATCACTTTTGAAATGAGATGTAATTGCTTTTAATTCCACTGGTTTTAAAGTCCTGCCATTTGCATTTGCAACTGCAACTTGAGCAAAACCATTAATCACAGATGTATCAGTTCTCCAAGTAACTGACTGAGTTATAGCGGGATTATCATTCCATGTAAGCACAACCCTGTCTGGCAGAACCGTGGGAGCATGAGCAATTTCTTCGGATAATTTTGTTGCTTTCCAATTATCATGTGAGAAGACTAAAAGACTTAGTAGACTAAAAAAAATTAAGCTAAAACTTCTCATATCCATCCTAAATGGTGGGTCTGGCTGGATTTGAACCGGCGACCTCACCCTTATCAGGGGTGCGCTCTAACCAACTGAGCTACAGACCCAAAGAATCGACTATTATATAGTGTAAATAATAAAAATTAATACTACTTACTAAGATTCTTCTCTAAAGAACATCACACTATTCTTCTCTAGACGTTCGATTAACTTATCTCCCATTGCTGGTGCTGTTGTATATATACCACCAGGCAGATCAGGACAATCAAATAGCAAACAAAGAGCGCTTTCAGCTATCATTTTTGATGTTGAGGCATACCCAGGATCTCCCTCACCTTTGACTGATACTTTTATTTTTACTGAGCCATCCTCTACACCAGCAAATAGCATGTCATAACTACCAGAATCTCTAACTTCTTTTGATGGGCCTTCACCTGGTTTTGGCACATTATCACCTGCCATTGGATTATGAGAAGCAATGGCCTCAGCGATGGCTTTACCCTCATCACTAGAACCACCTACCATCATTTCATCATAAATAAAATCTTTACCATAAGGATGGTTTAGCATCATATTTGATCGGTGAACATTCTTGGTATTAATTGCTGCCATAACAAAAGGTGCTACCCACTCTTCTAGCACTTCATCGTAATAAACTTTGCTATCAGCTGGCTGTTCTGGTCCATTAAACCCTTCGCATAGTGCAAATGGATTGATTAAAACATTAAATAAGTCTGGATTTTCACTTAATGCTCCCATGGTAGCCCGAAAAGACGCTGCAGTACCTCCAGAAAACTCACCTTTCATAGATCGAACACGGCATTTTACTTGCTGAACAGGTTTACCAAATTTTTCTTTGGCTAAATTTTGTAAATAGTAAACACCCATGTCTGAAGGCACGGAATCAAAACCACAACTATGCACAATTCTTGCTCCACTTTGTTTTGCTTCGTCTAGATGTTTTTGCATTGCATGCATCCAACCAGGCTCTCCAGAGAGATCTACATAATGCACTCCCATTTGTGCGCATTTTCCTAAAATTTCATTGCCATAGAGCTGATATGGGCCAACTGTAGTTAAAACCAATCTGGTTTGACTTAAAGCGTTATCAATATCATCTGGTTTACTTGAATCAAGTAAGACAATTGGAATATCAGCACCTAAATCATTATTAACAGACATTAATTTATCTTCATTTCTGCCTGCCATAGCCCAATTAAGCTCATTATAAGAACCAACTAAATATTCTGCTACGAGTTTTCCTGTAAAGCCCGAAGCACCAAAAAGAATAAGGTCAAATTTTTTATCATCATTCATATCAAAACTCCTTTTATTATTTTGAAGATACGTAAAGAAACTTTTTCTTTCCTATCTGTATCAATTTTTTTGTTTCAAAATTAACTTCTTCATCCTTTGAAGTTACTTTTTCTTGATCTACTTTTACTGCGCCCTGCTCTATTAATCGCATTGCTTCTGAAGTGCTACCAACCATACCTAAATCTTTTAATAAATTTGGTAATCCAGGTATATTTTCATAACTAATCTCTTTTTCTTCTATATCACTAGGCAATTCATTGCTTGAGAATTTTTTAAAGAAATTATCTTTTGCTTTCTCTGCTTCTATCTCATTGGTAAATCTAGTTGTTAGTTCCATAGCTAGATCAATCTTAGCATCACGAGGATTGGCTCCTTCTTTTATATCCTTTTCAACTTTTTTTAGTTCCTCTAAAGGTCTTAAACTCAAAAGATCAAACCATTTCATCATTATTTCATCTGGAATGGACATTGTTTTACCAAAAATATCATCAGCCTTTTCAGTTATGCCTATATAATTTTCTTCGGTCTTAGACATTTTCTTAACCCCATCTAAACCCTCTAATAGAGGTAAGGTAATTATTGTTTGTGGTGATTGGCCTACGTTCTTCTGTAAATCTCTACCTACTAGAAGATTAAACTTTTGATCTGTGCCACCCATTTCAACATCTACTTCTAATTCAACTGAGTCATAACCTTGCATCAAGGGGTAAAGAAATTCATGAATAGATATTGGTTGATTGTTTTTATATCTTTTTGAGAAATCATCTCTTTCAATCATGCGTGCAACTGTAGATTGAGCAGCTAGCTTGATCATATCTGCAGCAGACATCTTGTCTCCCCAACGAGAATTAAAATCAATTGTAGTTTTATCTGGGTCAAGAACCTTTAATACCTGATCTTCGTAAGTCTTAGCATTAGTTTTGATTTCATTAGTAGTTAAAGGTGGTCTGGTTTTGTTTTTTCCACTTGGATCACCAATCTTCCCTGTGAAATCACCTATTAGAAAAATTACTTTGTGGCCCAGGTCTTGAAATTGTCGCATTTTCCTTAAGATTACAGTATGGCCAATGTGTAAATCTGGTGCTGTTGGATCAAAACCGACTTTAATCGTTAATTTTTTACCAGATTTAAGTTTCTCAATTAAATTATCTTCACCTATGATTTCATCAATACCTTGTTTTATAATTTCTAATTGTTTTTTAAAGTCATTCATAAGCTTTTTAATATAATATCAGAACATGTACACAGGCTCGCATTTAAAATTAATTCTCACTATCTTAATAATCCCTGCTATTTTTATTTTTCTTATTGCCACGGATGCAGAGACTANAGACTTTGAAAATGAATTAGAACTTACAGTGGAAGAGATTTCCTTAGAATCCGAAGATTATGAACTCTCCATACCGGAAGAAACTAAAATGATAGTCAAATCTGGAGATACCTTTTATTCAACCTTAAGAAGTTATGGGGTTAGTTCTATATTGATAAATAAAATGGCTTTGGATAAGAATCTTAGAGAATTTATACGTTTCAGAGTTAACGATCGAATATATATCAGAGTAGAAGGTAAACAAGTAGAAATGAAACGTTTCAGTGATGATGACTACTTTATTGATGTTTTGACAATAAAGAATGGGGATTATAGATTTTCTAAAAAGAGAGAGAGTTTAGAAAAGATAGTACAGTATCGAGAATTTGTTATAACTGACTCTTTGTATGCTTCAGGAAAAAAATCTGGTGTTCCTGATTCTATTCTTGGCGACTTAATCTATATCTTTGGATGGGATATTGATTATGCTTATGACATAAGGAATGGAGATAAGGTCAGAATACTTTATGAAGATATCTATTCTGACTCTAATGGAAAATTAATAGCCACTGGTGACATATTGGCTGCAGAATTTGTAAATAGAGGAGAAAAAATAGCTGTCATTCGATTCAGTCAAAGAGGAAGAAAAGATTACTACACCATAGATAGCACTAACGTTAGAAAAGCTTTTTTAAGGACTCCTATTGAATTTGCTAGAATTAGCTCGCATTATAATCCAAATCGAAAACATCCTATCCTAAATACTATTAGAGCTCATAAAGGTACTGATTATGCTGCTAAATCAGGTACTGAAGTAGTTGCTACTGGAGATGGAGTAGTCAAAGAAGCAAAATTTTCTCGTTCATATGGAAATTACATAGATATAGTGCATTACAACCAGTATTTAACGAGATATGCTCACTTAAAAAATTTTGCTAAAGGAATTAAAAAAGGTTCGAAAGTAAATCAAGGGCAAACTATTGGTTATGTTGGATCTACCGGATTAGCAACTGGCCCTCATTTACATTATGAATTTCATATAAATGGTAAGCATACTGATCCAGTAAAAGTTGAGCCACCAAATGCTCAATCAATAAATGCCTACAATAGAAAATTATTTGATATGTTAGTTAAAGAAAGAACAGAAATAATGGCTAATATAACAAGCATATAATGAGTAGCCTTTTTATAGGGATAATGTCAGGGACGAGCAGAGACTCCTTAGATGCCTGTCTAATAGATTTTACTAATCATTTTCAAATAGTAGCTTCAGAAACTTTAGATTTTGATTCTGGCTATAAGACCTCTACCGAAATAACTTTTATTAGCTCTGAGATCACGAATAAAAGCATAGAAATAGTAAAAAATTTAATTCATAAGAGTTCTATGCATGAAAGTGACATTGTTGGCATAGGATTTTCAGGGCAAACCATATCTCATGATACTAATCATAGTTTGCAAGCTGGAGATCCAAGAAAAATTTCTAAATTAACAAATATTGATGTCTTCTCAGACTTTAGAAATAAGAATATTGCTGAAGGCGGTCGCGGCGCTCCATTAATTCCAGATTTTCATAAATATATTTTTTCTGAAGCTGGAAAACGAAAATTAATTATCAATATAGGTGGTATTTCAAATGGAACATATCTGGATGGGGAAAAAATAGTTGCTGCCTCAGATATAGGGCCAGGTAACTGCTTATTAGATTTGGTTATGACAAGCTTACAATTAGGTGACTATGACAAAGATGGAGAAATAGCATCTAATGGGGCAATAAATCATTTAATCAAAGATGAATTAATGACCAGTTTCATGAATATGGCCTACCCAAGAGCAGATGATATAACTGCTTATATAGAACCGCTCCTAAAAAGTTTTGAAGAATATAAAGAAATTCCTGTTAATGAACTTCTGAGAACTCTAGTAGAAGTAACAGCAGAAAAAATAAAAGAATTCTATGAATATTGTGATTATCCTGATGAAGTAATCTTTCATGGAGGTGGCACGCTTAATAAAACACTAATGAAAAGTATTGCTGAAAAAGTGAGAACTAATATTCAGACTACTGATCATATTGTGCCTTCTAAATATATGGAATCTTCAGCATTTGCTTATCTAGCTTTTGCAGGTAAAGGAGTATTGTTTAAATAGAAAAAGAGGCACCGCAGCCACAAGTACTAGATGCATTTGGGTTTTCAACTGTAAATTTAGCGCCCATTAAATCCTCTTTAAAATCGATTTTTGATCCTAATAAATAAGGGTAAGATAGTTGATCCAAAATGATTGAAACACCGCCGTCAAAATCAAGGAGTGAGTCTTCATCTCTATCAAACTCATCAAATTTAAATCCATATTGGAAGCCAGAACAACCTCCGCCTGTAACATAGACTCTAAAGTATTTTCCTTTTTCATGTTCTTTAAGCAAAGAAAGCCTATTCAGTGCATCTTTAGTGACCTGAAATGGGGTTGCTTTATTCGTTTTTAGTTCCATTAATAATATGTATGAGCATAATTCTAACAAAAATACTTAATGTCTTATAATTCTTTAATCAATGGCGAAAAATATTCTAATAATTTACTCAAGTATTGATGGCCATACCATTAATATTTGTGAACATATTTTTAAGAAACTAGAAGGTGTCCACTACCCGAGATTGTTAGATCTAAAGAATATAAACCAATCAGATCTAGAAGGGGCTGAAAAAATATTAATCGGAGCAAGTATTAGATATGGAGATCATAGTAAAGAGCTTTATAACTTTATTAAAAATCATAAAAATATAATCGAAGCTAAAGAAAATGCTTTTTTTAGCGTTAATGCAGTTGCGAGAAAACCTGAAAAGAANAAACCAGAGACTAATCCATATATAGAGAAGTTTTTAAAGCGTNCANATTGGAAGCCNAATGAAATTGCGGTGTTTGNNGGAAAAATAGATTACCCAAAATATAANTTTNTAGATAANCATATGATTAGATTAATAATGTGGATTACAAANGGGCCAACTGATCTTAAAAAGACCTATGAATTTACAAATTGGAATGATGTAGATNAATTTACAAGGAAGATTAGNTAGTTCNTCAAAGTAAANATATGTTCAAAAATGGTATCTGCTACAGCCTCGAATCNCCNATTTATGCTATTACACCAACATATATTTTTAAGAATGAACTGNTTGATGCTGTTGANAAGACATTGGAAGCAGAAATAAAATTAATTCAATATCGGTTCGAAGATGNAANTANTTTNGANGAAAGNTATGANACNGCAAAAGAGATTCAANCGATATGTCATAAAANAAAGGCNACTCTAGTAATAAATAATGATCANAGAATTGCTGAATTAATCGGATGTGGCCTGCATATAGGNCANGATGTTAAANATACGAGTTTTTTAAAAGNTNNTAAAAATATNAGTTTTACTGGATTAAGNTGTAAAAATNANCCAGANANNCANNCAAGAGACTGNGNTNCANAATTATTTTCATATTATTCATTTGGNCCTTTATTCNAATCAAAAACAAAGAAAAATATTNCTGGACCTNTNNATATTGCAGATGTNTCATCAAGAATGAATNNNGATANNNTAAATNTCGCGATTGGTGGTATAAGTGAAATAAACCTAAGATTAGTNAAACAAANTNAATTTNATATGGCAGCTATTTGTAATGGCATCTATAATGATCCCAAAAAAATTNNAGCAAACTGCCAAAAACTTATAGAGATCTGGAATGAAAACTAAAAACTCTGAAAAACTTTTTGAGAANTCTAAGAATCATATAGCTGGCGGAGTAAATTCTCCTGTAAGAGCATTTAAGAGTGTAGGAGGTTCGCCGATCTTCTTTAGAAAATCTAGAGGGTGCTACTTGTATGATGAAGATGGTAATAAATACCTAGATTTTGTTGGTTCTTGGGGGCCTATGATTCTAGGACATTCCAATAAAAAAATTACTGACGCTATCAAAAAACAATCTAGTAAGGGTATAAGTTTTGGAGCCCCAACAAAGAATGAATTAGAAATTGCAAAACTCATAAAATCATATATTCCGAGTATAGAAAAACTCAGAATGGTCAATTCTGGTACTGAAGCAACAATGAGTTGCATAAGGTTAGCAAGAGGAACAACGAAGAGAAATATCATTATAAAATTTATTGGTTGTTATCATGGTCATGTTGACTCTCTTTTAGTTAAAGCTGGTTCTGGCTTAGCAACACTTGGAGTGCCAGATTCTCCAGGAATTCCAGAAGAACTATCGAAACTTACTATAACTATTCCATATAACGACAAAAATGCATTAAAAGAAGCTTTTAAGAAGCATGCGCAGGATATTGCTGCTGTAATAGTGGAGCCTATAGCTGGAAATATGGGATTCATTGAACCTACTGAGGATTTTCTCAAAGAATTAAGACAAGTCTGTACGAAAAATAATTCAATATTAATTTTTGATGAAGTAATGACAGGCTTCCGTGTTGCAAGAGGGGGAGCACAAGAATTATTTAATATAAATCCGGATTTAACTGCCTTAGGGAAAATTGTTGGTGGTGGCTTGCCTGTAGGAGTATATGGTGGCAAGAAAGAAATCATGGATAATATCGCTCCTGATGGTCCTATTTATCAAGCTGGTACTTTATCGGGTAATCCTATTGCAGTTAGTGCGGGTACAGCCTTACTTAAGCAGCTTAATGATCACAATATCTACAAAAAACTTGAAAATAATGCTCAAGTTTTTTTACAAACAATAAAGAACTATTGTGATCAAAATAAAATACCATTTTCATTTAATGTAAGAGGTGGCATGTTTGGTTTTTTCTTTAGTAACGATCTTCCTAAGAATTTTAATGATGTCGAAAATTCAAATATAGAGCTTTTTAAAAAGTTTTTTCGCGGTATGTTGGAAGAAAATATTTATCTTCCTCCTTCGGCCTATGAAAGTTGTTTTATTTCAACAGAGCATAATGAGGATAAACTAGTAAAAGCGGCTAAAACTGCAATAAAGGTTTTAGATAAGATAAATAATGAAGTTTGATATTCTAGGCGTTGGTAATGCTCTTGTTGATGAAACATTTTATGTTAGTAGAGAATTTGTAGATTCAACTGGGCTGAATTTTAACTCATTTAAACCATTCTCTTTTGAGGAGCAGGAACAAATTATTTCTTCTATCCCTGGGAATCAATTGCCTGAAGTTATGTGTGGAGGGTCAACAACTAATAGTTTAGCTGCAGCATCTAATCTTGGTTCAAATTGTGGGTTAATTTGCCAATTAGGCAATGATGATAGAGGTTCGCTTTACGAGAATAATTTAAAGGATAACGGAATAGAACCTCTCAATGATTTCCATCATGGAAGCATTAAAACAGGTAGATGTTTAGTCTTTATTACGCCTAATAGTGAAAGAACTATGGGCACATACCTTGGAGCTTCTGAAAGGTTAGCTGATAATTCAGAGTTTATATCTCATGCCAATAATGCAAAAATAATTTTTTCTGAAGGTTATCAATTTACTTCAAATGAAAACTATCATGCTTTTCTTAATATCTTGAAAGGGTGTTCAAAAGAAATAAGATTTGCCTTAAGCCTATCTGATCCTGGTGTTGTTAATGCTTTTAGAGAGAGATTTGAAGAGGTCATCAGTATAAGGAATATTGACTATCTTTTTTGTAATCAAGAGGAGGCTATTGCTTTAGCAGGTGAAAACTTTGTTGAAGAATTAAAGAAAGTTGCTAAAAACTACGTTGTAACGAACGGCTCAAAAAACTCGATTATCTTCGAAAATAATCAATTCAATGAGCTTGATGCATATAAAGTTGAAGCATTAGATTCAAATGGTGCGGGGGATATATTTGCAGGAGCTGCCTTACATAAAGTTAATGAAGGTGAAAGCTTCTTAGAAGCATGTAAATTCGGTAATTATGCGTCATCAATAATCGTACAAGAAAAAAGCCCAAGATTAACTAAAGATGGTTATAAAGGTCTTTTAAATAACTATAAAAGATCTTTGTGAAACCAGAAATTTTTAGTGCCGAAAAATTTAGATTTAAAGTAGATGCTTTATCAAAGAATGCATTATCTATAATTTCTAGACTTCAAAGTAAAAAATTTAAAGCATATATTGTTGGCGGCGGAATAAGAGACTTAATCGAAGGTCTAGACCCTAAAGATTTTGATATTGTTACTGATTGTGAGCCAAGAGAAATTAGAAAACTATTTAGAAATTCAAGAATAATTGGTCGGCGATTCAAGCTTGTACATATAACATTCCCTAATGAAATTATAGAAGTTACTACATTTAGATCAGGACAAGATCCACAATCTGACTCAATTGAAATAAATGATAAGGGCAGGATAATACGGGATAACAAATGGGGAACACAAGAAGAAGATGTAGTAAGAAGAGACCTAACAATTAACTCTATTTATTATGACCCCCTGTCAGATAAAATAGTTGACTATACCGGTGGTGTAAAAGATCTAGAAAGTAAAAGAATAAGATTTGTTGGGGATGTAGAGAAAAGAATAATCGAAGATCCAGTAAGAATTCTAAGAGTAATAAGATTTGCTGCAAAACTAAATTTTGAAATAGAACCAACTATAAAAAAAGCAATTACTAAATATAAGAATCAATTACTTGATATGTCTTCGGCAAGAATATATGAAGAAATAATTAAAATGTTTCTAGCAGGTCATGCTTTAAAAACTTATCAACTTTTACAGGAGCATGATTTATTTGATCTTCTTTTTCCTCATCTAGAAAATAGCAAAGAAAATTTTAATGAATTCTATGAAAATGCCTTTAAAGATACAGATCAAAGATTAAAAGAAAATAAAAAATTGAATGTTGGCTTCTTGTTTGCGATATTATTATGGCCAAAAGTTTATATTAAGTCTGGAATATCTAATCGGATAAATTACAAGAGTTTCTACCTAACAATGTCAGCAGTAATGCAAAAACAACAAAATATTACTGCTGTCCCAAGAAGATATAGCAGTTTTATAAGAGATGTCTGGATGAATCAAATTAGATTTAATAAGGTAGGTAAAAAATCTATTAACTTTGCTAATAATATAAGATTCCGAGCGTCATATGACTTTCTTTTGCTTAGAAATTCAATGGAAAGAAATTTAGATACTCCGATTAACTGGTGGACAGAGTTTAAAGCTGCAAACTATGATAAAAAGATGAAACTTTTAAATGCATATAAGAAAGGAGTAAATGGAAAAAGATAATATGCCTAAATATATAGCCATAGAGGGCCCAATAGGCGTTGGCAAAACATCTTTGGCAAGAAAAATTGCTTTAGAATTTGGGCATGACCTTTGTCTTGAAGATCCAGATGACAATCCATTCTTACAATCCTTTTATGAAAATAGTCAAAAATATGCATTTGCAACACAGATTCATTTTGTCATGCAAAGATCTCAACAGATAAATACATATTTTTCAGATGATCTAATAGAAGGGAAAATTGTTTCAGATTTTATTTTTCAAAAAGAAGATCTGTTTGCAGAATTAAATCTCAGTGCTGATGAGCTAAAAATTTTTAGGGAAGTTAAGTCTAAATTCTATGATTCTTATCCTAAGCCTGATCTATTGATTTACTTACAAGCTTCACCAAAAAGAGTTTATGAACGAGTAAAAAAACGTGGTCGAGCTTATGAAGAACAAATATCTTTAGAGTACTTAGAAAAGATATGTGAAAAATACACTGAATTCTTTTTTAATTACTCAGAATCCCCACTATTAGTTCTCAATGTAGATGATGTTGATTTTGTAACAAACCAGATAGATTATGAAAAAGTTAGAGATTGTCTACAAAGAGATATTGTAGGTAAAGAATTTGTTAACTTATCTCCTAGTTTCTTTTAGTGAAAATAAATATTACAAAATTAGAACAAACAGATTGTTTTGCAAAAATAATTGCTGATTATGTTCAGTCTTCTGATGAATTAAATATAGTTTATTTAGAAGGAAATCTAGGTGCAGGTAAAACTACACTTGTGCGTTATATACTCAGGCATATGGGGTGGACTGGGTCAGTTAAAAGTCCTACTTTTAGTATCTTAGAAGAATATGACATAAACGATCATAATATCTTCCATGCTGATCTTTATAGAATAGATGGAGAAAATGATTTTGAAATGCTTGGACTTGAAATAAGCGAGAATAAGAAAGCAACATTATTTATTGAATGGCCAAATAAAATATCAAAATTTAATTTAGGAAATGAAATATTTCTATCTCTTAGTATAGATAAGCAAGAGAGAACCCTAGAAATTAGAACTGAATGTGAGGAATTTTTAAGATGCATTGATAGGGTCAATATCAACAACCCAGTTTGAAATTTCTTTTTTCTGTTTATCTGAATGAGAAACAAAATCATCTAGTGCTTTAAGCATAATTTCTTTCTTTGAGCTTTGGATAATGCAAAACATTCTATGTTTGTACCCAACTTTGGTAATTGGAGCCTCAAACGGTCCATATACTTCAAGATGTTCTTTTGAAAGATATTTTTTGGCTTCTACTAGAAATTTTCTTAACCTAGCTTGATTTGCATCTTCAGCTTTCAAGTAGACAACATCAATATAGGGAGATAGATCAAGTTTTTTACGTTCTTTTAATATCTCATTTGCTACTAATTCATAATCTCCAGTTTTTATTAAATTAAACATTGGGTGATCAGCAACTCGAGTTTGTAAATAAACTTTATTATCCATTCCCGTTCTGCCAGCTCTTCCTGCGACTTGTATTAGTAATTGGGCAGTCTGTTCTTGAAGATGTATATCCGCTCCAAATAATCCAAAATCTAAATTTAGAATAATAATCAAAGTTATTTTTTTAAAGTCATGTCCTTTTGCTAGAAGTTGTGTGCCAACAAATATTTTTGGCTCAATATCTTTTATCATTAGTGAGCTTTTATCTCTTCTGGCTTTACCAGAGACTGAATCTCTATCAATCCTAATAACTTCTGCTTTAGGTAAAATATTTTTTATTGCTTCTTCTACTTGCTGAGTACCAATACCTTTATAACTAAAATCTGATGCTCCACAACTTGGACAGCATTCTGGTATACCCCATGCGCTTTCACATCTATGGCATTTTAATCTCCTAACCCCCTGATGAAGCACTAATGAAGTATCACAACAATTACTTTTTGCTATCCAACCACATGAGTTACATAAAAATACAGGAGCATAACCTCTTCTATTGAGCAAAATTAATGTTTGATTGCCCATTTCATCATTTTTCTTTATTTCATCTATTAGTTCATCGGAAATTCCACCAATTAAGTTCTTTTTATTTATTGGATGTACTTCAATTTTTGGCATCTTGCTCTTGGATATTCTTTTTTTCAAAGATAGACGTTCAATTACATTATCTTTACTGGACTGCAAAGTATTTAGAGAAGGCGTTGCAGAAGAATAAATAATCTTTACATCATTGCCATAAATAATCTTTGCTAAAGTTCTAGCATCGTATCTAAATCCATCTTGCTGTTTATACGATTGATCATGTTCTTCGTCAAAAATAATTGCTCCAAGGTTTTTAATTGGTAAAAAAATAGCTGATCTCGTACCAATAATTATCTTAGGCTTATTATCTTGAGCTGCTAGCCAAATTTTGAATCTCTGCAGTTCAGTTAAGCCAGAATGATGAATATAGACTGAATTATTAAAATTCTTTTTAAAATCATCGTGTATCTGTGGGGTTAAAAATATTTCTGGAACTAAGACTAAAGCACTTTTTCCTTCTTGAAGAAGTGACTTAATATAATGTTTATAAATTTCTGTTTTGCCAGATGAAGTAACGCCAAACAAAAGGGACTCTCTATCATTACCCTTAATTTTTTTTAAGCAAGATTCCTGGTCGGCGGTAAGTTCATGAAAGTTACTATCATTAATATCTAAATCACATACACCTGAAGAATACTTACTTAAGTCCAATTGGGTTTTTGTTTTTCTTAGCATAGTTGGTAAAAATGCTTCCAAAACTACACCTATGGGATGCATGTAATGGTCTGATATTTTTTTTATTGTTAGTAATTGAGTGTTATTAAAAGTCGGGTAATGGTCCAGGGTTTGTAAAATATCTTTTATCTTATATTCGCCTTTATAATCATCACGATCTGCTGTTACAACTCCAATAAGCTTACGTCTTCCAAATTCCACCAAAACTCTTCTTCCGATAAGATTTTTACCAGTATTGTTCTTATAGGTAAAAGTAGACCGTAAAGGTGAAGGTACTGCGACATCAACAAAATTCATTAATTTATTGTAATAGAAAATTTATTTGATATTATTTCACACTCATTTGGAAGATATGAAAAAAGAAATACATCCTGAATATCGTGAAGTGCTATTCCATGACACTAGTGTCGATAAGTACTTCCTAGTTCGTTCGACATTAAAAACTGATCAAACAAAGGAATGGGAAGATGGTAAGACATATCCATATTTTGTAATTGAGACTTCATCTGCTTCTCACCCTTTTTATACTGGTAAGCAAAAGATTCTTGATACAGGCGGAAGAGTCCAAAAATTTGAGAAAAAATTTGGTAAAAAATCTTCTTAATTAACTCCTGTACTTCCAAATCCTTTAGAACCTCTTTCAGTAGTCTCAAATTCTTTAACTAAATCTAGTTCTACTTGATTTACCTTAATTACAACTAATTGAGCAACTCTTTCTCCAGGGTTAATTTCTATGGGTTCAGAAGATCTGTTCCAAAGAGAGATGCTAAGAGGTCCTTGATAGTCTGAGTCAATTAATCCCATGAGATTGCCGCACACTAAACCCTTCTTTGCACCAAGGCCTGATCTTGGAATGACTATTCCAGCATATCCTGGATCATCAATATAAATAGAAATGCCTGAAGGTATTATTGTTGCTTCATTTGGGCTTAGGGTAAAAGAGTCTTCACAGCAAGCAATTAAATCTAATCCGGCAGACCCTTTCGTTTGGTATTTGGGTGCCTCATATTCATTGCCTATTCTTGAATCAAGAATCTTATATTTTAGTTTCATGCTTAGAAGATTAATTATTGCATAAAATGCATTACTATTTTATTATCATCCGTTCTTATGAGTAAGGTATGTCAAGTGACAGGAAAAAAAGCTATGGTAGGCAATCATGTCTCCCATGCTAAGAACCGTGTGAAAAGGTTATTTAAACCTAATCTACATAAACATAAATTTTGGGTAGATTCTGAAAATAAATTTATAACTCTTACTGTTTCAGCTAAAGGAATGAGAATAATTGATAAGAATGGTATTGATGCTGTTCTTAAAGATATACGAGCTAAAGGCGAAAAAGTTTAACCGTGCTTCTTCTTGCTTCGGCTTCACAAAGACGAACAGAACTTCTAGACCTTATGGGGGTCAAACACAAAGTTGTACCACAAGATTTTGATGAAGATTCAGTTACTGAAGAAGATCCAGCAATTTTTTCAAAATTAGTAGTAGAAGGGAAAAATAAAAGTGCTAGAGAATTAGTTTTAAATACTGAGCAGTCAGATGAACCAATATTAACAGCAGATACTCTGGTTTTTACACCTTCAAAGAAAATTGTGGGAAAACCGAAAGATCATGCTCATTCAAGAGTACTTCTAAGAGAATTTTCAGGTGTGACTCATAGTGTATTCTCGACTGTAATGCTCAGCTATAAAGGTGAATCACAAATAGAAACCTGTGAGACTCTTGTTACTTTTAAAGAAATGTCAGAACAAGAGATAGAAGAGTATATTTTATCAGAAGAGGGAGTTGGTAAAGCCGGCGCTTATGGCATTCATGGCCCTGCAGGAAAATATGTAACTAGTATTAGTGGCAGCTATACAAATGTAGTAGGTCTTCCTGTTCATGAAACATATGAAATTCTTAGAAATTTTGAGCTTATTTAATTCTTATTAGCAAATTCAATGATCTTTTCTTTAATCGTGGGTATTCGATCTAGAAATTTCATCCCACCTTTAATAATCTTCTCTCCTAAACCTTCAGCATTACCAAATATTCCATAAAGGCTTTGTATTATCCAAGTCATTTGTATATTTTTTTGATTTCGAGTTGAATTGTAATTCTTTAAAGTATCTGGATCAGCTTCCATAAGCTTATTGATATAACTATCAATGTACATAACATCGCCGATTCCAAGATTTAATCCTTGTCCAGCCATGGGATGAAAAGAATTAGCTGCATCACCACATAAAACAATACGCTCTTTAAACATTTTTTTAGCTCTTATATGTTTGAGCTCAAAACCAGAACCTAACTCAATACCTTTAAGATCTAATGACAAATTAAACTCTTGATTTAGACTTTCCAACTGAGCTTTTGCATCTGATGTTGAATTGGTACATAGAATAATTGAGTAATGTTGTAGATCTTGATTAAGGGGAAGCAAAGCTAAAGTACCAAATTTTGAGAAATATTGTTTTGCAATATTTTCATGGTTTGCTTTGACAACAGCAACATAAGCTTTTTGACCATAGAACCATTCTTCCGTATCAAAATGCATTATCTTCCTAACATTTGAGCTCATTCCATCTGTAGCAAACAAAAGATCAGCATCGAAATTGTTCTCCTGGGTTTTTACTTGGATTTTTGAGCCCAATTCTATGTCCTTAATATCTTGGCTCCACAATATATCTGATTCCAAACCAGAAGAAATTTTTTCATGTAAATCATCTAACAGACATATAGAGGTTACTTTCTTGTCTTCTTTTGATTCAAGCACTAAATTTAAATCAGATTTCTGATAAAGATGCATTTTATGGACAGGAGTTGCCCATGCATTTAAATCTAAGTCTTTTTGTAATGAGTTGAGAAATTTAATTGAATCGCTAGTTAAGGCTACGGTTCTTCTTGGATCTTTTCTTACTTCTATGCTCTTTTCTAGTATTTTAAATGGAATATTGTGTTTTTTTAAAACTTGAGCGATTAAGCAGCCAACTACTCCAGCTCCTACTATTACAACTTCTTTAGACATTAGCCTTGCATTAGTTGCTCTATTTCATCAACCTCTACTGGAACTTGTGGGGTTAGGTTTTCAAAACCTTCTTTAGTTGCCAAAATGTCATTTTCAATCCTAATACCTATGCCTTTCCACTTATCATCTACTGGCGCTGTTTCGTTTATATAAATTCCTGGCTCAATAGTCATTATCATGTTCTCTTTAAATTTAATGTCTTCTCCATTTATGGAATACGGACAATCATCATGCACATCTAAGCCTAGCCAATGGCCAATTTTGTGATAATAGAATTCTTTATATAGTTCTTTGTCTAAAATTTCATCTAAGCTGCCATTTAATAGGCCTAGATCTTTTAATCCTTGTGATAAAGACTTTTCTGATGTCCTTTGAGGATCAATACATGATTTGCCGACTTTGATTGCATCACATGCTGCATTATGTGCTTCCAGAACTACTTCATAAACGGCTTTCTGTTCTCCAGAAAACTTTCCATTAATAGGATAGGTTCTTGTAATGTCAGAGGCATATAGTCCGAATTCACATCCTGCATCTACTAATACTAAGTCGCCATCATTTATTGCTTGATTATTGTCTACATAATGCAGAATACATGCTCTGGATCCGCCAGCTATTATTGGTGTATATGATGGCTCTCTAGAACCATTAAATTTAAATTCATTAAGATACATTGTCTCAAGATCGAACTCTGTCATTCCAACTTTTGCCTTTCTCATAACTTCTTTATGTGAAATTGCAGCTATTTCACAAGACTTTCGTATCAAAGAAATTTCCTCTGGCTCTTTTATAAGTCTCATAAACCCTAAAATATTTGAGAAATTCTTTAAATCAATATTAGTCTGATGTCTTTCCATGCTATTAGCTGAATTTACCCAGTTAACCACTTTTGCATCAAAGCTTTTATCCTTTCCTACTAAAGAATATAAGACCGAAGTGCCCTTAATCATGGCAGGTAGCAATTTATCAATGTCAGAAATGTCATGGCCCTTATTAAATTTGAAATGTTTAGTGGCTTCATCAAATCCCCACATGAAACCATCCCATTTTTCTAAATCTGGATTTTTCTGTCTACAGAAAATAGTTGAGCTGCCATCACTTTTAAGCATTAATACCGAATTAGGCTCTTTAAAACCTGTGAGGTAGTAAAAGTTACTGTCTTGCCTAAAAGGAAATGTAGTATCATTATTCCTTGAAACAATATGAGACGAGCTGAGCAAAAGAATGGAGTTTTCCTCCATATTGCTAGCAACTTTAGCTCTTCGAGCCTCAAATATGTTTATGTTTAAATCTGTCATAGACGCATATTATGCACGAAAAAATTAAAAAATTATCAGGTCTCTTAGACAAACTTATAGAACAAAACTATAAGTTAAAGACAGAATACAAGTCACAAATAAACAAAATTACAGAATTAGAGAACGAAATTAGTACTCTACAGAAAGAAAATCAGAAGCTTTTAATAAGAAAGAATAATGAATGAACAATTCTCAGGAACTAAAGAAGTAGCAGAAAATCTAGCTTTTAACTTAGATTCATTAAACCAATATTTGGAAGAAACATTACCCAATATTGGAACAATATTAGATTACAAACAATTTAAGGGTGGACAATCTAATCCAACCTATCAATTAATCACAAAGAATAAAAATTATGTCTTACGCAGAAAACCTCCAGGAAAATTATTAAAATCTGCCCATGCAGTTGATAGAGAATATAGAGTATTAAGCGCTTTATCTGAAACTCCCGTGCCAACACCTAAGACTTTCCATTTATGTGAGGATGATAATGTGGTGGGAACAGCTTTCTATATCATGGAATGCTGTGATGGTAATATTTATTGGGATCCTGTTGCATCAGAGATTCCAGCTGAAAGAAGAAAAAAAATATTTGATCAGATGAACTATGGAATTGCTTCATTACATTCTCAAGACTATATAGCTTTAGGTTTAGAAGATTATGGTAAACCTGGAAACTATATTGAAAGACAAGTATCTAGATGGAGTAGGCAGTATTTTGATTCTGAGACCGAAGTATTAGATTCTATGCATAAACTGATTGATTGGCTACCAAAGAGAATGCCAGAACAAAAATACACATCAATAGTTCATGGCGATTTTCGTTTAGATAATTTAATTATGAATAATGAAGATAATATTATGGCAATCTTAGACTGGGAACTATCAACAATAGGTGATCCTTTAGCAGATTTTGGTTATCACTGCTTACTTTGGCATGTTGGCAATATAAATGATACTGTGGCTTCGAATTTAGGCATTCATAATGAAAAGGAATACGTAGATTTATACCTTTCAAGAACAAATATGGAATTGGAGAGCGAATGGGAATTTTATATTATATTCTCATTGTTTAAGGTTGCTGCTATAAGCCAAGGTATTCTTGGTAGAGTAAGGGATGGAACAGCAGCGAGTGATTTTGCAGTAGAAATGGGCAAAAGAGCTAAAAGTCTTGCTGATTTAGGCTGGGGGAAAGCAAAAAAAATATCATGAAAGAATTAGATTTATTTCTCGACAAACTTTGGAGTCAATATACTTCATACACACCTTCAGCTGAAAAGATTTCAAAACTTTTTGGTGAAGAAGTAATTAATGATCACATAGCCTTTAGAACTTTTAATTTATCTCATTGTAATATTGCTAAACAAAAGGAATTTCTAGGACAATTTGGTTATAAATTTGGAGAAGATTACTTTTTTGAACAAAAAAGACTAAAAGCTATTCATCTTGAAAATGAAGACCCAACCTATCCAAAGATATTTTTGTCTGAATTAATGCTTGAAGACTTTTCTGATGAGCTTAACTCTGTAATTAAACAAATATCGCCTTATTTTGATATAGAAAATAAAGAAAATCTCTTCTTAGGTAGTCGATCATGGGATATTGATTATGAAATTTATTCAAAATTAGCAGAAGAATCAGAATACGCTTCTTGGCTATATGTCTGGGGATTTTGCCCTAATCATTTCACTGTTTCTATTAATCACTTGGAGCGATATTCTGATGTGCAGGAAGTTAACGAAATGATTAAAGCTAATGGCTATATCTTAAACAGCTCAGGTGGTGAGATTAAAGGTAGTCAGAATGACTTGCTAGAACAATCATCAACTATGGCAGATAAAATGGAGGTAACTTTTCAATCAGGATCTGAATCTGTACCAAGTTGCTATTATGAGTTTGCTAAACGCTATGCTGATCAAAGTGGGAATCTATATCAAGGATTCGTAGCAAAATCTGCTGATAAAATATTTGAAAGTACGAATAAATAAATGATAAATTGATTAATATGAAAAAAATAATCTTAATAACCTTAATAGCTTTTTTTAGCCTAGAAGCAAAAACTGATTATATGAAAGATTTAGATCTTTCTGGTGAATTGCTTGCCTTTGCTGAGTATGGAGCTAAATCAAGTTGGTCAGAATCAGAAGTTAATAAAGTTGAAAGAATGGTTGAGCAGTTTAGTGATCAGGATCTAAAAGAAATATGGACAGCCAATGTCATTACTTATTCATTGATAGGGAATTTACCAGATTACCCTTCACGGGGAATGTGCAAAATTGCTAAAAGAAACATTTCAAAACTTAAAGATGACGATTTAAAATCAATTTGGAATATGAACTACGGTCTATACGGCTGTTAACAATTAAGCAATTCCTTATATGGAATTGCTATATATTCAAACTTTTCTATATCTGGATCAGGCAATTGATAGCCTTCTATAACTCCTTCATAGTTATTCCAATCAATAATATCTAGATCTAGTGTTCTGGGAATAAACTTATTCTCTTCTCTTATTCTTCCGCAACGCTTTTCTACACTTTTTAAATAATTTAGAGTCTCTTTGAAGTTCATATCAGTAGAACAGTTAATGACTTTATTAATAAAATCGTCTCCCTCCATGCCTACAGCTTTTGATTGATAATCTGTGCTTTGTTTAATGAGAGATATTTTGTTTTCTTGCTCTATTAGATTAAGGCCTTTCTTAATATTCTTCGTTGGCTCAATATTTGACCCTACAAGAATATAGAAATTATTTGTAGTCTTCTGCTGTTCGTTCAATTATGACTCCAACATCTTTTGAAAATCTTAAAGCACCGGGTTTTGAGACTCTAAGCTTGATCCAATTAACCTTATGCTCTGAAATAACCATAGCAGCTATCTTTTCAGCAAAAGTTTCCACTAACTCAAATTTGTTATTTTCAACAAAAGCAATTATTGCTTTATTAATTGATTTGTAATCAGTTGCCGCTTCTATCTTGTCTTCATTTGCTGCTGTTAAATTGTCTTGGTCAATTTCATAAGAAATACTTATTTCCTGTTTGGTCTCTTTTTCCCACTCAAAAATACCGATTATTCCTTCAACTCTTAAATCTTCTATATAAATTCTGTCTCTGTTAATCATAAAGTTCTCCCAACGGCCATCTTGGTCTCGCAAAAGATGTATTGTAACTTCTTAAATTGTATTTCTTTCTGACATAACCTGCGAATGCAATCATAGCTGCATTATCTGTACAAAACTCTATGCTCGGATAACTTACGCTAAGGGACCTCTCATCTGCCATCCTTTTTAATCTATCTCTAAGAATCGTATTGGCAGCTACTCCGCCAGAACAAACTAAAGTCTTTATTCCAGTATCCTCAATTGCCCAATTTAATTTATGCAATAAAACATCTATTACAGCTTCTTGAAATGATGCTGCGACATCTGGATAATCTTTTTCATTTAAATCTTCAAGGGCATACAGAACCGCTGTCTTCAACCCACTAAAACTAAAATCTAAACTTCTATCTTTTAACATGGCTCGAGGAAAATTAAACCTATGTGGGTTTCCATTTTCAGCTAATTTTGAGACTTTTGGACCGCCTGGATATTCAAGCCCTAATAATTTGCCCACTTTATCAAACGCTTCTCCACATGCATCATCAATGGTTTCTCCAAGAATCTGATATTCGCCGTAATCTTTGCATTCAATGATCTGTGTATGACCTCCAGAAACAAGCAAACATAAATATGGCGGCTTGATCTCAGAATCTTCTAAGGCAGGAGCTAGTATATGGCCTTCTAGATGATTAATTGGTAATAATTCTTTATCGAGTATTGCAGATATAGTCTTAGCAACTGTTTCACCTATCATTAGCGACCCTATAAGACCAGGGCCAGCTGTATAAGCGACTAAAGAGATGTCGCTTACATCTAGCTTAGATTTTGTTAATAGCTGTTTAAGAATATGAATTATTTTTACACTGTGATCTCGTGCAGCAATTTCAGGTATTACCCCGCCATATTCAGTAAAAAGATCAACTTGTGAGTTAACAAGATGCCCCAAAAGACCATCCTTTTCGGAGTAAACAGCTAAACCAGTTTCATCGCAAGAGCTCTCTATACCTAAGACTAACATTGATTCTTTTTTAATTATCCTTACAATACACAATACATTATGCCAAGTATAAAAATTAAAGAAACTGAATCTTTCGATGTAGGTTTAAGAAAATTTCGCAGAGCTTGTGAAAGATCTGGCGTTATAACTGAAGTACGTAAAAGAGAATTTTACGAAAAACCAACAGAAGAAAGAAAAAGGAAAGCTGCAGCTGCAGTTAAAAGAAACTATAAAAGAGTTATGAAAGACTCTTTTGCCAAACTCAAGTAACTTGTCCCAATTAAAAGATCAAATTAATAGCGAATTAAAAGAAGCTATGATTCAAAAGGATGTATTTTTAAGAGATACCCTGAGACTGATTATGGCAGATGTAAAAAGATTCGAAGTTGATAATAGACAAGATCCTACAGATGAGGATGTCATTGCGATCCTTAAAAAAATGGCGAAACAAAGAAAAGATTCTATTCAACAATACTCTGAAGGCGGAAGACCTGATTTAGAAGAGATAGAAAAAAACGAACTAGCAGTTTTAGAAAAATATTTACCGCAAGCATTAGCTGGAGATGCTCTAAAAGAAGCTATACAGACAATAATTTCTGAAAATAGTTTTTCAGGCATGCAAGAAATGGGTAATGTGATGAAAGAACTTAGATCCAGACATCCCAATGCTGAAATGTCTGAAGCTAGTTCTTTTGTTAAAGAATTACTCTCGTGATCTATAAGAGTTAGGTAACTCTTTTTCTTTTGTATATCTTTCGGTCAATTCTTCATATCTATTGGATAGATCTTGATCCATACCATCAATTAAGACGTTTTCTACATTAGACATCAGTTCCAATGGATCTCCATCCCATACTACAAGATCAGCATCAAAACCTGGTGCTATTGAACCTACACCTACAAGTCCAAATATCTCTGCAGGATTTGATGTGATTGCCTTCATAGCCGAACCATAATCTAAACCCATCGCCACAGAATTGCCTGCTGATTGTGTAGCAAGATATGCATTATGAGCTCCAGCACCTTGAGCATAATAGAATGCCATTTCAACTCCTGCCTCATTAAGACGAATAACATTCTCATAAGTGGCATTCAGTGAATCAAATGACCCTGGTATATTATCAAGCGGATCTAATATTACAGGCACACCTGCTCTCGCTATTTCATCAGCTACCATATGTGCCTCAGCTGCTCCCCATAAAACTAGATCTACTTCTTGATTATCTGCAAATTTAAGCACATTAAGAATATCAGTAGCTTTGCTGACTTGAATCACCAAAGGCATCTCTCTATTTAAAACTTTTCTGATTGCCTTAAGATCTCTTTTAGTAAATTTGTATTCATTATTTGTTCCTTCAATAAATTGGACTTCATCAGCATCACCATCATTAGCACTTCTAACAAAATCAAATAGATCTTCCATGAACATCAAGTTTGCAGCTCTAGAGTCTCCATATGATTCTCCATAACTAGTAACAAGACCTAATGGTCCTTGTTTCTTTTGTTTATAGCCATCATTAATCTTTGTATAAGTTAATAAACCTGAGAAATAGCCTGATGCTCCAGGCACATGTACAGTTGAAGAAACTCCTTTTGCTCTATTTAATCTGACTGCTTGAGAAAATGGATTGTATGCTTTGCTAGGATCAAATCCAGCATTATAAATATCAGAAGACGTATCATTTGTTTGTGATAATGCTCCAATTTCAAGTAGCCCAAGAGAAGAAAAAACAATTAATCCAGGTGTTACATATTTACCTTCGGCATCAATAATATTCTCTGCGCCGACATCACCAATAGTATCTGCAACTAAAATAATCTGTCCTTCATCAACTAAAATATCTTTTTTAGCAAAACTACCATCAGGAAGAAATGTCATCCCACCCTTGATAACGTACATATCGTCTGCATCTGAAAAAACGATAAAAGGAAGTAGTAATAAGATTTTAAATAATTTCATTATTTGTCCTCCCATTCTTTAATACCTAGATCAAAATCTGTATGCGGCATGAAGTTAGTCGCTTTATCAAATGTTAAAGCACCATCTATGTACACTTGTTCAGCTTTTGTATAGACACTAAATGGGTTGCCGCTCCAAATAACTAGATCAGCATCTTTACCCTGCTCTAAAGTTCCAGTCTGATCTAAAATTCCCAAAGATTTTGCTGGGTTTTTAGTTATCCATGTCATTGCACGGCCCTCTGATATATCAAATCCAGCTCTTCTCCCAGCTGCCAAGGCTTTAGCTGCTTCTTGATTTAATCTTTGTATTCCACTTGCACTATCAGAGTGAACTATTGCACATCCGGTGCCACCTCTGGCTTGGTCAACTATTGCAATATTTGCGATAGACATATCATATGCCTCATGCTTAAAGCCCCACCAGTCAGCCCAAAGAGCAGCACAGATGCCTTCATCTGCAAGTAGATCTGCAATCTTATATGCTTCTACTCCATGATGAAAAGTTGAAACTTTATAACCAAACTCTTCTGAAATATTAATCATCGTTGCCATCTCATCTGCTCTATAACAATGGTTATGTACTAGTATCTCCCCATCTAAAACTCCAACTAGTGTCTCATTTCTTAAATTTCTTTGGCTTGGATCTTTTTCTAAAGATTTTTTATATTTTTCTGCTCCAATCCATGCATCTCTATAACCAGCGACATTACCCATTCTCGTTGATGGTCCTCTAGAGCTGTAAACTCTTTTCGGATTTTCACCACAAGCCATTTTTAGTGAATGAGGGGCGCCTGGAAATTTCATATCTGGTACGGTATTTGCTGAAACATTTTTTAGTGTGACGCCTCTACCTCCAAATAAATTTGCTGAACCCGGCAAAACATGAAAAGTAGTAATGCCACCTGCTAAAGCAAGTTTGTATTGTGGGTCCTGAGACCAAACACTATGTTCAGCCCAAACTTCAGCAGTTACAGGGTTTGTAGCTTCATTACCATCACTGCTAGTTCTAACGCCTGGAGCTGGATAAACTCCCATATGTGAATGATTATCTATTATTCCTGGAGTAATGAACTTCCCAGTTCCATCGATTTCATCTGCACCATCAACAATTAGTTCAGATCCTATAGCTTGTATTTCTCCATCAGAAAAATGCACATCATAATTTTGAAATTTATTTCCAATACCATCAAATACTGTTGCATTTCTAATGACAATATTCTTGGAATCGAGAGGAACATATGTTGAGGCATATGTACCATGTAAATCTTCATCGTAATTCGTTACCGAACCTTCTGCTTTAGAAGAGAATAAACCATCTTCTCCACTACACCCATAGAGCACTAAGGCTACCAATATAACTAGTAATTTTCTTATCATCTATTTACCCCTTGAATGTATAATAGTAAACAACAAATCTACCTATGCAAAGAAAAGAAAAACGCAGTATTAATCAATTAAGAGAAATAAGCATAATTCCAGGTTTTAATATGCATGCTGAAGGTTCAGCCTTAGTAAAGTTTGGTAATACTCATGTAATTTGTAATGCAACTGTAGAAAAAGCTACTCCAAGATGGATGCAAAATGATAAGACAGGCTGGGTAACAGCTGAATATGGGATGCTTCCAAGATCTACAAATGAGAGAATGAATAGAGAAGCAAATAGAGGTAAACAATCTGGCAGAACAATGGAAATACAGAGATTGATAGGTAGATCATTGCGCCAAGCTGTAGATTTAGAAAAATTGACTGGCTACACAATCACAGTTGATTGTGATGTCATTCAAGCAGATGGAGGAACAAGAACCGCATCTATAACAGGTGGGACTATAGCACTATACAAGGCTCTGCAAAAAATAGAGAAAGAAGATGCTATTAAAAATCTGGTTGCTGCTATCAGTGTAGGAATTTGCAAAGATGAACTTCTATTAGATCTAGATTATGACGAAGATAGTAGTGCTCAATGTGACGTTAATATAGTAATGAATGAAGCGCTAGAATTAATAGAAGTCCAAGGAACAGGAGAAGAGAGTGCTTTTAGTAAAGAACAATTTAAAGATCTTGTTGATCTGGCAGAAAGTGGGCTGAAAGATCTATTTATTTTACAAAAAGAAGTAATTAAGAACGGGTGAAAGACTACCAAGAAAAATTTCTAAAACTAGCTATTGAATCAGGTGCATTCAAGCTTGGGGACTTTACCTTAAAATCTGGTAGACAAAGTCCTTACTTTTTTAATGCTGCCTCTTTTTTAGAACATGGCCATCTAAATCAATTGGCTGAAGTCATGGCAGAGAAAATTAACGATTCTGAGATTTCATTTGATATGATTTTTGGCCCGGCATATAAAGGCATATTGCTTGGTTCAATCTTAGCAACAAAACTCAATAAACCTGTCTGCTTCAACAGAAAAGAAGAAAAAGATCATGGCGAAGGAGGATCTCTCATAGGAGCAAAACCAGAAGGCAGAGTATTGATAGTTGATGATGTAATATCTTCGGGTTTAGCAATAAGAGAAGCACTTGAGATTCTTAAACCTTATGATGTCGAAATTGCTGGAGTGCTTGTAACTCTAGATAGGCAAGAGAAAGGTCAGAAATCAGATTTAATGGCTTCTGCAGAATTAAAATTAGAAGGTATAGATGTATTTGAAATTATTTCATTAGATGGCCTATTGGATGCAGGTAATATCATTAGCGAAGATGATATTGGTAGGATTAAAGATTATCGAGAACAATTTAGAGGTAAAGATGTCTGAGATAGTCGGTCTGATTAGAGAAGTTGTAATTACGGGAGATACAAAAGAGATTTTAGTTGAGATTAATAAAGATTTTGCTGAGTCACTAGTTGAAAATATGGAAGTTTCAATCAATGGTCATGTTGCTGCTATAAGAGATATAAATGAAAATAGATTTAAGACTGATTTAACTGCCATAATGCTGCAATCGGAAGAACTTGATAGCTTAATATATGGTTCTGAAGTGAGTATAAACCTATAAAATATTTCTAAGAAATAAGACTCAATAATGCAGCTCTAATATAAAGCCCATTTTCTACTTGTGTAGAAATAAGTGCTTTTTCTGATGTAGCAATATCATCAGTGATCTCTAGATCAACATTAATTGGCCCAGGGTGCATAACTGAGCCACTAAATTTGGTTTTTTTAATAAAAGATTCGTTAATTTGATATATCGACTTAAAAGCTTCCATATCTATATTCTCATTATCTTTTAATCTTTCATTTTTCACTCTGATTACATAAAGAATATCTCTATCTTCCATGCATCCGTCTGTGATCTCACTAAATGATGGCGATAAATTATCATCCAGTAATTCCTTTGGTCCATAAAATTGGATATCGGTACAACCCAGTCTATTTAAAAGAGTAACTTGCGACCCAATAATACGGCAATGTTTAGTATCGCCGATAGCTGCTACTTTTAATTCACTAAAATCTTTGCATTCCTCTCTCATAGTATAGACGTCCAATAATGCTTGAGATGGGTGGGCATAACTACCATCACCTGCATTAATAAAAAATGCCTCTTCAGGTAATAATTTTTCAATTTTTAGTGAGATCTTATCTTCTGGGTGTCGAATGATAAAACCATCAACTTTCAAAGCTAATAACGTTTTAATTGTATCTTCAAAGGTCTCACCTTTTTCTATTGAAGAGCCTGAAGGTGAGAAATCAAGCACCTTAAAACCTAAAGATTTTGCAGCATGCTCAAATGACAGCTTCGTTCTGGTACTAGGTTCCCAGAATAATAAACAAATAGTCTTTCCTTTGCCTATCTGTTCAAGATTTGGCCAAGAATTTTTAATATTTTTTGCAGAATCAAATAGAGATTCTAAAAACTTTTTATCTAGACCATTAACTGTAGAGATTTTATTCATGCTTGGTGTCTCTCAATACTAGTCACTGTCTTATTATTCTTCAGTTGTGATTTTATTAATTCTAGATGTTTGGTATCTTTGACTGCTAGCTTAGCTGTTAATTCAGTAAAATTTTCATCTAGTGTTTTTGTGGTAACTGACTGAATATTTGAATCATTCTTTGAGATAATTTTAGATATATCAGCTAAAGCTCCAGGCTCGTTTTTAAGTGTTAGGATTAAAGAAGTTAAAAATTCAGAATCATCAGATTTTTCCCACAATACATCTGAACATTTACCTGGTTTGTTAAGGAAATTTTTTAAATTTTGACATTCATTTCTATGTATAGTGATCCCTGATTCATTATGAACTGCTAAACAAGGGTCTCCTGAAATTGGATAACAACATTCTGGGAATTTTATTGCTCCGTATTTTTTAGATGAACCAATCTTTAGCTGAGAAATAGATTCATTTTTTTTGCTTGATAAATTTTTAGTAAAGCTTTGAGATACAATATTGCTTGTTCTTCTGCCTGAACCTATATCTACCAATAGATGGTTAAGAGATCTGACACCAAGTACATCAAAAACGTTTCTAAGCTTTTCAGCTGGATACTCTTTCAGCTCAATGCCTGACTCTTGCAATGAACCCTCTAATAAATCTTTCCCAAGAATTCTTGCATCACTTATTTTCATCTTTTTTAGTTCCTTTTTTATCTCTGTAATTGCTCTTGATGAAGCTGCAAAATTTAACCAAGCTGGATTAACTGATTTATTTTTGCTTTTTATTATTTCAATTGTCTGCCCGCTCTGTAGGCTTGTTGATAAAGGAACCATTTTTTTATCTACTTCACACGATAAGCAGTAATTCCCTAAAGAACTATGAACTGCATAAGCATAATCAACTGGTGTAGAGCCTCTTTTAAGTGAAAATATTCTTCCGTTTGGAGAGAAAACATAAACTTCTTTGCCTTTTAAATCAGTTTTAAGGCTTTCCATAAATTCTACCGAAGATGAAGAACGATTATTTGTATCAACAAGTCTCTGTACTAATTGTCTGGATTTAGATTGAATTAAATTATCACTGACTTTTGTCTTATATAGTCCATGAGATGCTATTCCATAGTTTGCGAATGTTTCCATTGCTGATGTCTGTATTTGTACTTCCATTGGTACACCATCAAAAGTCATTACCACTGTATGAAGGGCTTGATAACCATTCATTTTTGGAACAGCTATATAGTCTTTGAATCTTCCTGTAAGTGGTGTGAAAATATTATGTATTAGCCCTAGTGCTTTATAACAATCTTCTCCATTATTTACTAGGACTCTGAATGCAAATACATCATACACATCAGCAAATGAGAACTTTTTCTTTTTAATTTTTTGATAGATGCTAAATACTCTCTTTTCTCTGCCTGTGATTTTAGCCTCAATATCATTTTTCTTAAATTTGGTGTTTAAAGATCTTTTTACTCTAGAAATTAGTGTCTTTTTATCTAAATTGTTTTTTTCTAATGCATCTTGGATTAATTTATACCTGGTTGGATGTAAATTTTTAAATGAACAATCTTCAAGTTCAGTAGCCATCTTATGCATACCGATCTGATGTGCTAAAGGTGCATATAAATCAAAAGTCTCTTTGCTTTTTTTGATTTGTTTATGACGAGGTAAATGCTCTATTGTTTTTAAATTATGTAATCGATCAGCTAACTTAATTATTACTACCCTGACATCTTCTGCAGTTGCTAAAGCCATTTTTTGGAAATGTTCAGCTTGGCTTTGATCTTTCATTTTTTCATCCAGCTGAAGCAATTTAGTTACTCCATCAACCAAATGGCCAACATTATTGCCAAAATTTTTCTTAACTTCTGATAAAGGAATATCGCAATCTTCAACTACATCATGTAATAGGCCAGCAATTACCGTATCAACATCCATTTTTAGTGAAACTAAAATTAAACCCACATTTACTGGATGAGTTATGAATGGCTCTCCACTTTTACGAAATTGACCCTCATGAGCTTTATCTGCAAAGTTTACTGCTTTCTTTATTTTTTCACTGGCAGATGAGCTTAAATAGTCTTTTGACAACTTATCTAGACTTTCGCTAAGTTGCGTATTTTCTGGTTTTTTAAATATATTTAAAGAATCAAACAAAAATTACCTACCCTTCATCTTCATTATCAAGAAAAACTTCTTCGGTGTCATCATCATTACTAGGAGGCACATAATCCTCATCAAGTACACCGTCAGCTATTTCTCGCAATGCGATTATAGTAGGTTTATCATTTTCAGTTTCAACCAAAGGCTCAGCACTAGTTGATATTAAATCACGTGCTCTATCTGCTGCTTTAAGGACGAGGTCGAATCTACTTTCGACCTTCTCAAGACAATCTTCTACTGTTATTCTAGCCATGCTTTTCTCTGAAGATGATATTTAAAAGGTTTTTGAACGCTGTTTCAAGTGAATTGTTAATAATTTGATATTTAAATTCAGAAGATTTTTCCATTTCGAGTTTTGCTCCATGTATTCTTTCTGCTATAACTTCTGCTGAATCAAGACCTCTATCATGTAATCTCTTATGCAATTCTTCAATTGAAGGAGGACAAATAAAAATACTTTGAGCTTCCGGATAAGTTTTTAAAATCTCCATTGCACCTTGCCAATCAATCTCAAGAAGCACTTTAAATCCACTCTTTAAGTGCTGCTCAATTGGTTGTTTTGGTGTTCCATATAAATTTCCATGCACTCTTGCATGCTCTATATAGATCTGATCATCAATGTTGGCCTTAAATTCTTCTTCACTTATAAACAAATAGTCTGTTCCATCTAATTCATTTGATCTTGGAATACGTGTTGTATCTGATACGGACATAAAAACTTTTTCATCATTTGTTTTAGCAAATTCGATAACATTTTTAATCAAAGTTGTTTTTCCAGCACCTGAAGGAGCAGTAATTATAAATAGATTTTCAGCTAAATTATTCGACATTTTGAGCATGCTCCTTAACCATTTCAATTAAACCTTTTAACTCTACCGACTCATTTTTAATTTCAGCAATCAAAGCTTTTGAACTAATTGTATTTGTTTCCCTTTGCATCTCTTGAGTATAAAAATCCAATTTCTTACCAATCGTTTTATTTGATCTAATAAGCTTTGCTACGAGATCAAGGTGAGAATTAAACCTTACAATCTCTTCATTTATGTCTGTCTTATTAAGAGTAGCAAATGCTTCAGATATATTTAATTCTTTCTGGTCTGCTTTAAGTGCAACTTTAAATCTATTTAGTTTTTTATGTGCTTGTTTGGAGTTTGATTTTTCCATTTTTTTAATTGATTTTATTGATTTTCGCATACTTGTAACTAGCCTTTCTAAATCGATCTTAGTTGTTTTGCCTTCTATTTCCCTTGTTTTTTTTAATCTAAGAAGAGATCTTTTAATTAAATCTCTTAAAGATGATTCTTTTAGAACATAATCTTTTTGTATTGAGTCTCTTATTTTAAGTAGTTCAGAATATGTAGATGCAGCAATATCAAACCCATGCTTCTTGATTATCGATTCATTTTCTTTGACAAGCTTGAGAAAATTATCTGAAATTTTTAACTGCTCTTTTGGAGGAGCAGTAAAAAAAATATCCACATCAATTTTTCCTCGAGTAAAGTTTTTCTGGATGTATTCTCTCACCCAACCTTCGTGACTTTTCAAATTTCCAGGAAGTTTTATATTAATCTCAAGAAACCTACTGTTTAGTGATTTTGATATGCATTTAAATTCAATATCATCCTTTAGCAAGGTGGATTCACTAAAACCTGTCATACTTCGCATAAAAAAACTCCAAACACATTCAAAATTAAAATGAGACATATATATAATAAATACATATGTCTTCAGATCAAAAGGTTGATGCCTCATCTTTATTGGTGACTACGATAAAAGGTGTAGGAGAAAAACTTTCTCAATCCCTTTTAAGATTAGGCATTAGAACTGTTGAGGACCTACTGTTTCATTTTCCAATTGGCTATCATGATAGAACAGAGTTAAAAAAAATTGCTGAACTAGTGCCCGAAGAAGATTTTGTTATTCGTGGAGTTGTTGAAAAAGTCTCTCAAACTTTCGTGCCTAGAAAAATGCTATTAGTTAAATTAAAAGATAGTACTGGGCATATTTATATAAGATTTTTTTATTACTTTCCTGGTCTAAGAAATATTTTTAAAGTGGGGGCTGAGTTACAAGTCTCTGGAACAGCTAGATTGGGTAGATATGGTTTAGAAACCATACATCCTGAATATGAGGTAATAAAAAATAATGAGTTTAAGCCTCAGATACTACCTAAATACCCTCTCACTAAAGGCATAACACATCAGAAGCTTAGAAAACTGACAATGGAAGTAATTCAGTTAATTAAAGAAGATAAAATTGAGATTCCCGATCATCTGCCTAAGCATGAATTAAGCCAACTCGATCAATCTATTGTAGATATACATAATCCTGATCCTGGAAGCAATATTGAAGATTATTTAGTAGGTGGAGAGTCGCCTGCTAGAAAAAGATTAGGTTTAGAAGAAATTGTAGCTAATAAAATTAGTTATCTCTCCATCAAAGAACAGAATAAAAATAGAACCGCAAATAAATTTGAAGATGATTCTCTTGCTAAAAAAATTCTTTATGCTCTCCCTTTTAAATTAACAGATGATCAAAACAACGCATACACTGAAATCTATAAAGATATAACTTTAGGTTCTCCGATGCTTCGACTTTTACAAGGAGATGTAGGTTCAGGTAAAACGATTGTAGCTGCTCTTATTGCTGCTCATGTAGCTGTTGAAGGTAAACAAGTGGCTATTCTTGCTCCAACTACTATCTTAGCGAGTCAACACTTTCAAAATTTTGTTGCTTGGTTTGGGAATGATGGCCAAGTTGAATTACTCACATCAAAAATTTCAGCAAAAGAGCGTAGAGCTAAATATGAAAATATTCAAAATGGTACAGCAAAGATAATAATAGGTACCCATGCAGTTTTTCAAGAAGATGTATCTTATGAAAATCTATCTTTAGTTATTTATGATGAACAGCATAGATTTGGGGTTAGTCAAAGACTAAAACTAAAAGAGAAGGCTGATGATTATCCGCATCAATTATTACTTTCAGCTACTCCCATCCCCAGAACTATGGCTATGGGAGTTTTATCTGGTTTAGATATATCAACAATAAGGTCTTTACCGCCAAACAGAATTCCGATAGTCACTACAACACTTCCAAATAATAGAAGAGACGCTCTTATTAATAGAATAAAAAGTGCTATAAGTGCTAATTCCCAAGTTTATTGGGTATGTCCTTTAATTGATGAAAGTGAAAGCGAACTTACAGGTATAGAAGATCTAGAAAAAATTCTCAGTAAGGAATTTAAGCAGGATGATTACGAAATCATTCATGGAAAAATGAAAGATGCTAATAAACAAGCAATACTAGAAGACTTTAAAAACAAAAAAACAAAAATCTTATTAGCTACAACAGTAATTGAAGTTGGGATAGACGTGCCTGATGCAAATATCATGGTTATTGAGAATTCTGAAAGGTTTGGTCTTGCTCAATTACATCAATTAAGAGGAAGAGTGGGCCGTGGAACTAAAGATAGCTTCTGTATATTAATGCATAGTGAGACTTTAACTAGCCTTGCGGAACAAAGATTGCAGATTATTACTGAGACATCTGATGGTTTTGTTATCGCTGAAGAAGATTTGAAGCTTAGAGGTCCTGGAGATATTTTAGGCCTATCTCAAACAGGTTTGCCAAGCTTTACATTTTATGATTTGCTTGCCAATCAAGAATTACAGATAGAAGCTGATAGGTTAGCAAATGAAGTAATTAAAATGCCCCCTGAACAACAGAAAAAGATCGTCGAAAGATGGTTTCCAGCCCATCTTGAGTTGTCAGATGTTTAAGACAGCACAGAATTGATTTAACGACTATAAAATGCAGTCATTTATTTTTTGAGCTTCTTGCACAGCTTCTAATTGTCCTTTAATGCTTGCAAGTTGTGCTGCTGATTCAGCATTACCATCTACCAATAATATTGCTGGAGTGAATAATACCCAAGCCACTAATTCTTTGTTTTTGTCTGAACTATATTCTTGATCAACTAGTGCTCCAAGAATTTCAGCTTCTTTAACAAGGCTTGTTTGCTCTGTTGCAAGTGCTTTACAGTCCATTTTTAAGTATGGAGCAATCGAAACTCTTGTAGGGTTAACTTCTGATGCCTTTTGTGCAGAAGAACAGCCTGCTATGATTATTAAAATTAAAATAATTGATAAGTTTTTCATAAGATCTCTTAGTAATATTCTCGTCCACTTGGACTATATAAGACACATGAAAGTGTAGATTTAGTTGTTAAAATTTGTCTATCAAATCTACAAAACTGTCCTGCAAAAAGATCAATTTTATCTGAAGACATGCTTACTGCTAAATCAAGACGAATACTTAAAATATTGTTTCTTTTACATTCAAGTCCATTAATCTGTTTCAAAACTTGTTCTGAACTATCATCTCTGCCAAAAAGATTTACATCACAGATATAGTCCATATCAGCTTGGGTAAAGCAGCTAAAAAATAACAAAACAAATAATCTCATATTCTTAACTATATAAAAAAAAGGGCTGCTATCTCAAGCAGTGCAATCCAATTATATCAATAAGTTTACAGAAGCGGAGCGATTACAAGACTTACGATAGCCATAACATTTATAAGGATATTCATGGCTGGTCCCGAAGTATCCTTAAATGGATCTCCAACTGTATCACCAACTACTGTAGCAGCATGTGTATCTGTGCCTTTACCACCGAAGTTCCCTTTCTCAACAAACTTTTTAGCGTTATCCCAAGCACCACCAGCATTGGCCATCATCAGTGCCATTAAGACACATCCCAATAGAGCTCCTGCTAACATACCCCCTAAAACAACTGGTCCCATGATAAAACCAACAGCTACTGGTGAGCCAATTGCAATTGCTCCAGGTAATAACATCTTATTTAGAGCTGCCTTAGTTGCTATATCTACGCATTTAGCATTATCAGGTTCAGCCTTACCCTCAAGCAAACCTGGAATTTCCTTAAACTGTCTTCTTATTTCTTCTATCATTTCAAATGCAGCATCGCCAACTGCTGTCATAGTTATTGAAGAGACTAGAAATGGAATTGAGCCGCCAATAAACATACCCATCAAAACTTTAGGATCATCTAATGAAAGTGATTCTACCCCTGTTGCGAGCATATATGCTGCGATAATTGCAAGGGCTGCAAGGGCTGCTGCTCCAATAGCAAAACCTTTCCCTATTGCTGCTGTTGTATTACCTAATTCATCAAGCGAGTCTGTAATTTCTCTAACTTCACTCTTCATGCCGCTCATTTCAGCAATACCACCTGCGTTATCTGCTACCGGGCCATAAGCATCAATAGCCATAGTAATGCCAACTGTTGATAGCATGCCAACTGCTGCAATTCCTACACCATAAAGTCCTGAAAAATGTGTTGATAGCCCAACAATACCAGCGATAACAAATAAAGGTAATACGACTGATTGCATGCCTACACTTAAACCAGCAATCATGACTGTAGCTGGTCCTGTTTCTCCAGATTTAGCAATTTTACCTACTGGTGAGTTTTCTGTATCTCCACCTGTATAGTACTCAGTTATTAAGCCAATTAAGATTCCCCCTACGGCACCAGTAAGAACAGAATAAAAATATTTCATTTCTATAGCAGGAGAATAATAAATACTCATGCCAGCAAATAATAAGAATAAAACTGGTGACAAGAATGTGCCCCATCTGAGTGCAACTGCTGGCGATCTAGAAACTTGCGTTCTAACAATACCAATACCTAGTAGTGAACAAAATAATCCTGAAGCTGCAAGCCACAGAGGCAAAAACATTAAATCGGTATTTCCCATAGTGGCAGCAATAGCAATTGATGCAATCATTGCTCCACAATATGATTCAAATATATCTGAACCCATACCAGCAATATCACCCACATTATCTCCAACGTTATCAGCAATGACGCCAGGATTTCTAGGATCGTCTTCAGGAATACCAGCTTCTATCTTTCCAACTAGATCAGCGCCTACATCAGCACTTTTAGTAAAGATTCCTCCGCCAACTCTTGAGAATAATGCTACGGCAGAAGCTCCAACACCAAAACCTTCTAATGCTTTAGCAAGTTCATTTGGATCTTCTATAACTCCACTAAAATAGAAATAAAGGCCACCAAGACCAACTAAGCCCATAGATGCTACGCAGAGACCCATGATTGATCCTCCGAAAAAAGAAATAGATAAAGCTTGTTCTTGTCCAGAGTTTTCTGCTGCTGTTGCAGTTCTTACATTGGCCTGTGTTGCAGAATACATGCCTATAAAACCTGCAATTGCTGAAGATAAAGCTCCAACTGCTATTGCTATTGCGGTATTCCAACCAAGTGGAGAAAAGCCACAAGCTACTACTAATGCTATGACCACTGGTGTCAAAATTTTATATTCGGTGAACATGAAGACTTTAGCTCCTAGATGGATCTGATCTCCAATCTTAACTACAGAATCTTTGCCTGCTGGATATTTCATGATTAGTCCATACAAAACAAAAGCAAAAACTAGGCCTATTAAGCCAGTAACAACAGGACCCCAAGGAGTCATTGGGCCAATAATAAAACTTTCCATATTATTCCTATTTATTAAAAATTTGTTCGTCTAATTCATTTTCAGATTTAGCTACTATACATGAGACAGCTGCATCACCGCAAACATTCACAGATGTTCTGAGCATATCTAATATCCTATCTACAGCTAAAATTAATCCTATTTTTTCTAATGGTAAGCCAAGAGAACTAAGAATTAATGTAAGTGTAATTATGCCTGCTGAAGGAACTGCTGCAGTGCCAATTGAAGTAATTATTGCAAGCAAGATTATTTGACCATACTGCACTAAGCTTAAATCGATCTCTGGTGTACTTGCCGCAATAAACATTGTAGCTAAACCTTGCATAATTGCTGTGCCATCCATATTTATTGTCGCGCCAACTGGAACCACAAAAGAAGATACATCTTTTTTTACCCCCAAATCATCAGTGACTGTCTTTAAAGTCACTGGTATAGTTGCCGCACTTGAAGAAGTCGAAAAAGCAAATAGAGCCACGTTTCTCATTTTTTTAAAGAAAATTAATGGATTTAAATTGGCAAAGAGTTTTAGTATCAAAGAATAAGTAAATATTAAATGGAAAATCAAAACAAAAATAAGTAACAATACATACTGGGCAAGATCTCCAAATATATCTAAACCGTATTGCATTACATAACTACCCATTAAACAGAAAACGCCAATTGGGGCAAAACTCATAATTAGTAAAACAATCTTTAGAAAAACAATATTGAATTTTTCAAAGGTTTTTGAAAGCCCATCGGTTAACTCATCAGTAAGATTTAGCGCTATGCCAAATAAAATACTTATAAAAACAATTCCTAGCATATTATTCTCTATAAATGCTCCGAACATATTATTTGGAAATATTCTCAATACTGTGTCATATAAACTTGAATCGCCGGTGACTGCTTCATACTCTCTTGTTGCGGTTGATCCAGAAATATCAAAAATCCAGCCAAAAAGTAAAGCTAAACTAACAGCTATCCCGGTGGTGAAAAGATAAAGACCTATTGTTTTTGTTGCAATGGAGCCAAGCTTTACCATGTTTGATAAAGAAGATATGCCTGAGACTAAAGAGAAAAACACTAACGGCACTACTACTAACATCAAAAGATTTTTGAAAATCTGACCGCCTAAATTAAAAATGTATTTTTCTACGCCTGAAAAAATTGAAGAAGGAATTAAATGCTGACCATAATAAAATGCTGAAGCGATCATCACTCCTGTAGCCATACCAATTAGAACATTTCTTGTAAGATTTTTAGGGGCAGAAAGTATACTCATATCTCAATCATATCAAAATCTTCTTTACCTACACCACATTCTGGGCAAACCCAATCATCTGGGATATCTTCCCATCTAGTACCCGGTTCTATGCCGTCTTCTGGATGACCTTGCTCTTCGTCATAGATCCATCCACAAACAACACANTCCCACTTTTTNTATTCCATTTTTTATGTCTTTCTTAANGGAAGTATTATAATCAATTCCTCATTAATTTATGACACCACAANTAAAAACAAATTGGCAACTTTATAGCCCTGAATTAGATATANCTTTTCCTAAAATGAAAAGTTGGATTGANGANANTGCATCTTTAATGCATAGGCTAAAAAAAAGAGAATCAGAAATTTCTTTAGAAGTCATAGAAGAANNGATTTGCNCTCATANAGATAAAGAGTTNNAGCTTGANAATNCAGANGGCAATTTAAGAAAAATTTATCTTAGATCTCATAAAAACATTGTNTTTGCNGAGTCTTTCTTTAGNAATNAAGTAATNAAAAAAATTCCTAAGTTTGGTGAACTNAANCNAGANCCATTAGGTAAGTTTTTATTCAATGATGCCAATATTGAAAANAAAGAAACTTATGTAGCAATNTATAAACAAGGGGGTATGGATTATATCGGTAGAAAATGTATCTATGCTTATGAAGAAGAACTATTTTCTGTCATAGAAGTGTTTTTGTTTCATGAATAAAGTAATCGCTTACCTTAATCTAATTAGATTTTTTAATCCTATAGGTTTTTGGCTTTTATTATGGCCAGGTCTCTGGGGATTGTTTTTATCTGGAAATATGGACATCAGTTATTTCACAATAATTGTTCTTGGCTCATTCTTAACAAGGTCTTTGGGCTGTGCAATAAATGACATTATAGATATTAAATATGATAGAAAAGTAAATAGAACTAAGAGTAGGCCGTTAGCCAATGGTGATTTGACTCTTAAAGAGGCTCTTGTATTCACTTTCATATTAGCTAGTGCATGTCTTTATCTTCTTTCTTTAACAAATCTGCAAACTATTTACTTGGTACTTACTGTTGCCGTGCCAATGATCATAATCTATCCATTAATGAAAAGGGTTATTGCTGTCCCACAACTATTCTTGGGAACAACTTTTGGTCTTTCTTTGCCTATTTCTTTTTCAATTGCTGAAGGATATATAAGTTTAGAAATAATTTTTCTATATATTGGATGTATTTTTTGGATCTTAGCTTATGACAGCTATTATGCTTTGTGTGATATTGAAGATGATCAAAAGATTCACATAAATTCATCTGCAATATTTTTTGGGCCTGATATACAGAAGGTCGTTATGCTTTTTTATAGCATATTTGTTTTGATTGTCATGCTGGTTGCAATTGAAAATAATTTTAAATTAATGTTCATTGGAGCGCTATTTCTGCTATATCAAGGCTATTTTCAAAATCAGCTTTCTCAAGAAGGAAGAAATTTAGAAGCTTTTAAGTCTAATAGTCATGTTGGTTTAGTAATTGCTATTATTTTATTTATGGAGAATCAAAGTGGACTCTACAGCTAAAAAAGATCTAATAATTTATATTCATGGCTGGAATTCATCTGGTAACGCAAGAAAGGCAGGGCTTTTGAGAGATGAGTTAGCCAATAATACTGAATATGAAGTTGTTTCCTATACTTTAAAATCTCACCCTAGAGAAGCTATTAAACAATTGACTGAAATTATTGAACTAGAGAAAGAGTCTAGAAAAGTATATCTGATAGGAAGTTCATTGGGTGGCTATTACGCTGTGTATCTAGCGGAATCATTAGATTTAAAAGCGGCTATGGTTAATCCAGCTGTCTGGGCTTACAAAATTTTTGAGAATGATAGAGGAGAAAACTTAAATCCCAATACTAATGAAAAATATGTCATTGATCAGGAATGGATTGATAGTCTTGAAGAGATATTTGTTAAAACTCCAGATACAAAAAGATATTTAGTTTTATTGCAGACTGCTGATGAAACATTGGATTATAGATACGCTGAAAAATATTTTTCTGGAGCAAAAACTATAATTGATCAAGGCGGTTCACATAGTTTTGAAGATTTAGAATCTAAAATACCTGAAATGTTGAAACATTTTTGCTAGAAATTAATATTTTCAATTGCCAAATCAATTTAAAAAGTCTAAATTTAAATTGCATTAGATTTTGCGCCATATTTTATGGGTAAAAGTTAAAATCGTTCATCTTTATGAAAATAAAGACGGAAGTAGACGAAAGTTGAAGGAACGCGCCGTTAATCGGATAACGTAAATCGTTCATCTTCGAGAGAAGACGGAAGTAGGTGAAAGCTGAAGGAACGCGACCGTTAAACCCAGTCGAGTTTAACTTCTATTGCTGCAATAAGAATGCACAAAAAATTATATTAACTTCTATTTGGGAGAAAAAATGAGTGATATTAAAACGTACGAATACGTCTGGTTAGACGGTTATAAGCCTGAGCCTTCTATCAGAAGCAAAATTAAAGCTACTGACCTTAGAGGAACTGATAAGGGTGAGTTAAATGACAACATGCCACCAAAATGGTCTTTTGATGGATCTTCTACACAGCAAGCTGAAGGAGGTAGTTCTGATTGTTTACTAATCCCTATGCAAATTTATGACAATCCTACAGCCCCAGATCATTTAGTGATGTGCCAAGTGTTGGCTGCTGACGGATCCGTTCATCCCTCAAATACGCGAGATGCTGCTGATAAAGTCGTGACTGATGAATGGTGGTTTGGTTTTGAACAAGAATATTTCTTTACTAATAAGGACGGCTCGCCATTAGGTTGGGAAGAAGGAGAACCTAGACCACAGGGCGATTATTATTGTGGTGTCGGCGCAGATAATGTATCAGGCAGAGAAATTTCTGAAGTTCATCTACAAGCATGTATTGAAGCAGGAATAAATCTAACTGGAACAAATGCAGAAGTTGCTCTTGGCCAATGGGAATATCAATGTTTTGGAAAAGGCATAAAAGCTGCTGACGATTTATGGATGAGCAGATACCTACTATATAAGATTGCTGAAGAATATGGCGTTGGTGTAAACATTCATCCGAAACCAAAAACTGGTGATTGGAATGGATCAGGAATGCATGCAAATTTTTCAAATGAGGAGATGAGAACTAATGGCTCTGAAGAACTATTTAGTTTAATTTGTGAAAAGCTTGGCAAAGTTCATGATGAAGGAATTGCTGCTTATGGTTCCGATAATGATATGAGATTGACTGGTCTTCATGAGACACAAAAGATTACAGAATTTTCATATGGTATAAGTGATAGAGGTGCGAGTATTCGTATTCCTGTCTACACAGTAGAACATGATTGGAATGGTTATTTAGAGGACAGAAGACCTGCTTCTAATGCCGATCCATACAAAATATTAGCGCATATAGTTGGAACTCTAATTAAATAGACAGAATCTTCTTCTGTTGCTCCGGGGGTTAGATGGAGAGACATATAAAAAAGGAGAAATTATGACTGATTTAGAATACGCTTTAAATACATTTTACCTGCTCATGACTGGAGCACTAGTCATGTGGATGGCAGCCGGTTTTACTATGCTTGAAGCAGGTCTCGTTCGAAGAAGGAATACGGCAGAAATAGTAACTAAAAATATTGGTCTATATTCAATAGCTAGTTTTATGT
The DNA here is from genome assembly GCA_002690945.1 of Gammaproteobacteria bacterium. GTDB lineage: Bacteria > Pseudomonadota > Gammaproteobacteria > Magnimaribacterales > TMED112 > TMED112. The sequence goes on from NZGL01000021.1 coordinate 71,616, forward strand.
TTCTAATTGCTGGCTTTAAAGCCATGTATCCTGGTGATGATTTTGCTGGACAAATTATGCCTGGCTATGATTTTAGTTTTGGAGCCACACTTGCATCAGAAAAAAAATCAGTCGATGGAGATTATTCCAATGGTTCTGATTTCTTTTTCCAAATGGTTTTTGTTGCTACTGCTGTATCGATTGTTTCAGGTGCAGTAGCTGAAAGAATGAATCAATGGCCATTTTTTGCTCTAGCTGCATTTATTGCTTTCTTTGTTTATCCAGTTCAAGGTTTTTGGAACTGGGGTGGAGGCTTTCTAGCAACTAAAGTAGAAGAAGGAGGTTATGGATATGTCGATTTTGCTGGTTCTGGCACGGTTCACCTAGCAGGTGCTGCATGTGCATTAGCAGCTGCTTTATTTATTGGGCCTAGAGTCGGTAAATATGGAAAAGTAACCGGTAAAGCTTTTGGTATGTTTCCTAAAGCTAAAACAAATAAACTTTATGGCGCCAATATTCCAATTGCTGCTTTAGGTACTTTTATATTGTGGCTGGGTTGGTTTGGTTTTAATGGCGGATCAGCATTGGGAATACATAATGCAGAAAAGGCAAATCAAGTGGCCCAGATTTTCTTGAATACTAATGCTGCTGCTGCAGGTGGAGTAATAGCCTGTTTAGTCGTTGCTAGAGTATTTTTTAAGAAAACTAATATTATTTATGCTTTAAATGGAGCTATTAGCGGTCTAGTTGCTATTACAGCATCACCGGATACTCCAACTGGCTTAGAGGCGACACTAATTGGTGCTTGTGGTGGCTTGCTCTGCTACGGTTCATTAGTCTGCTTAGAGCAATTCTTTAAAGTTGATGATCCAGTTGGCGCAATATCTGCACATGGTACTGCAGGTATATTTGGCGTCATGATTGTGCCATTTACAAATACAGCCGCAACCTTTGGTGGTCAAGCCATGGGTGTGCTGTGCATTTTAGGATTTGGTTTTGTGCTTACATATGCATTTCTAACTCTTCTAAATATCTTCGCCCCTGTAAGAGCTTCTGATGCAATTCAGAAGAAAGGTTTAGATGCCGAAGAAATAGGTATAGAAGCATACCCTGAATTCTAATACTTGAATGTCTCCTACTTAACCAGTGGGAGACTTTCTTCTTGCCAAGAAATAAGACCATTTCTTAGTAGATAGACTTCTTCAATTCCAATTTTTTGTAACTCAACACCAGCAGAACCAGCATCAAGACCATTTTCTGAAATTACTACAACAGCTTTACCCTTCTTTAGTAAATGCTCTTGTTTTTCAAAGCTATCTTTTTGAATATTGATGGAGCCATGTATATAGCCTGTTTCAAATGCATCTCTTTCTCTTATGTCTACAAATATTGCTTTATCTGCATTAATTAAGTCCACAGCTTCACTTGGTCCTATTTTTTTACCACCTTTATTACTCTCATACATCCACCAAAGAATCAGTGTTACAACTAAAGGAAGTGATAAATACCACCTTGAAATTAAAAAATCGAAGAAATCCATATAAAAAAACTGCTCTAAGCTTATACAATATAAAGATTATTTTAAAGAACAAATGAATTCAAATTATCTTGTACTAGTTAGACATGGCCAAAGTGAATGGAATGCAAAAAATTTATTTACGGGTTGGAAAGACCCAGGCTTAACAGAAAAGGGCACTGCAGAAGCAATTAGAGCAGGCAAACACCTTAAAAGTTTAGGCCTACGTTTTGAAGTCCTGTATACCTCTGCGTTAGTAAGAGCTCAATTAACAGGAAAAATAATACTAGATGAACTCGGACAAAGCGATTTAGAAACTATCGAAGATAAGGCACTTAATGAAAGAGATTATGGCGAGCTTACAGGCTTAAATAAGGATGAAGCAAGAGAGAACTTTGGTATAGAACAAGTTCAAGTATGGAGAAGATCCTATGATATACCTCCGCCAGGCGGCGAAAGTCTTAAAGATACATTCAATAGGGTTATTCCCTATTTTGAAAATAAAATTCAACCACTAATGAAAGATAAAAATGTTCTTATCTCAGCTCATGGGAATTCGCTAAGAGCATTAGTTAAGTATTTAGACGATATTTCTGAAGCAGATATCATAAAGCTCGAGATAGGAACTGGAGAGCCTATAGTTTATAAATTCACTGATGGAAAATTCATTAAAGAGTCACATAGGTAATAAGGTTTCAAGTTGGTATCGAGACCATGGTCGGCATAATTTGCCATGGCGTAAAAATATCACTCCATATCGAATCTGGATTTCAGAAATAATGTTGCAGCAAACACAAGTTAATACTGCTATCGATTATTTCAATAAATTTATGAAACGATATCCTGATTTAAAAAGCATAAAAAGTGCTAAAGAAGATGATATTTATGCCCTTTGGAGTGGTTTAGGTTACTACAGAAGAGCGAGTTATATTTTTAGAGCTAAAGAACTAATACATAAGGATTTTAATGGTCAGATGCCAGATGATTTTAACTCTTTGCTGAGTCTCCCTGGTATTGGTAGATCAACTGCTGGAGCGATATTATCAATTGCTTTCAAAAAACCATACCCAATACTAGATGCCAATGTTAAAAAAGTAATAGCTCGTATATTTCATAAGAAAAAATTCAACGAAAAAGAATTTTGGCATTTATCTGAGAGCCTGTTAGACAAAAAAGGTATATTCTCATATCAACAAGGCATCATGGATATAGGTGCTCAATTATGCATGCCAAAAAAGCCGCACTGCGCTTTATGCCCAATACAAAATGATTGTATATCTAATAAATTGAATTCCTACGTCACTCTCGAGAAAAGAAAGCCAAAGAAAAAAGAAGTCTTCCTGCAGTTCAACTTGTTCTCTGAAGGAGAAAAATATTTTCTGAGCAAAAGTGATGATCTTGGTTTTTGGAAAAACCTTTGGATTCCTCCCGTAAGTATCGTCGAGAAATGTAATTTTGATATAGTTCACCAACTATCGCATAGATCCTTGAAAATTGCGTTTAATGAGCAGACAAATATAAGGCCAGATATTGAAGGCAAGTGGTTTTCTAGAGAAGAACTAAAAACTATCGGGATTCCAAAACCGATTTCTGATAGATTATTACTTAATGGCTAAAGTTTTCTGTAAAAAATTTCAAGAAGAGCTAGATGCAATGACATTTCCTCCTCTACCTGGAGAAAAAGGGGATGAATTAATGCAAAATTATTCTCAAGCTGCTTGGAATGAATGGATAAAGCTACAAACTATGCTAATCAATGAACGCCATTTGGATCTGTCAGACAAAGAAAATCGTAAATGGCTAAGTGAGCAAATGGCTTTATTTTTAGAGAATAAGGACTACGAAAAACCAGCTGGTTTTATTCCTCCAGAAGACTAAGAACGAAGTTCAGTAGAAGAAATATCTAATCTAAAATCTTGTTCGGTTACTTCCGTAAATCTAGAATTTATATGTTCTGGGATATTTATATCTTGCAAAGAAACAAAACTACCTTCAACTTTTCTACCAAAAACTAAAAAATTATTATTATTTGCATTAAAGATTTCTAGCTCTGCTAACATCTGATCTTTATTTAAATAAAATTTTTCATTTACAACTCTAGCAAGAGTATCTATCCCTAAAATAAAGGTAGAATCTGGAAAGAGCATAGCTTTTTCTGTAAATTTACCCACTTTCGTAAGAAGCCAGTTGTCAGAGCTATTAAATTGATCGATCACATTAGTGACTTCTTCATAATTAAGTGTAGGTTTATCAGCATTCTGAATACAAACTTCAAAGAAAATATCTAAATCTAAAGCTTTTCTAGCATGGTCATGCATAGCTTTATGGCCTTTATGTAAGGGATTAAAAGAACCAGAAAGTATCGCTTTAGGCAAACTGTCTGATGAAGATAAGAAACTTTCTTTACCCTTAATTAAATCTTCAAAATTTTGTTTATTTAATGCTTCCAATTTTTTACTTAACTATTTTCAGCTAGAAATTTTTTTGCTTGCACAAGAATTTCTTTGGGCTTCAATTTTAAACCCTTAAGAGGAATACCAACTCTTTTGTTCATATCATATGACATTCCAAGCGACATAAAGTTATCTGATTTTATATTAAGGCTATTATATTTTTTTGCTACCTCTTCATTGAAAGGCGTTATTACTAGATATTCAATTTTTCCTCCTCCAAAAGGAACATTTTGGTAGCCTCGCTGAATGCTTTCAATTTCTTTCCACTGCATTGTAAAGCCAGTCTGACTAAATCTTTTAATAGGCGCATGAAATTTGATTTCATTAGTATCCATAGTAATAACTGGGTCATTGGAAATTAATAATTTTCCAAAAACAAAGAAAGCCGACAATACTGCCAAAAAAAATGCCCAATAAAATAAAGGTCCAAATAGTGGGCCGAGATCTTCAGTAAATCCATCTACCATCGAAAAATCAGCTTTCAAAAAATCATATATATACCAAGCTAGAAATATACCAGCAATTAGTAATATGCCTACTGAACTTAATATTGAACGTTTTATCTCTAACATCTTTTTTTTATACCTTCTTACTTTATAATTACAAGGTCAATTTAGCCCAGATAGCTCAGTTGGTAGAGCAAAGGACTGAAAATCCTTGTGTCGGTGGTTCGATTCCACCTCTGGGCACCAACTTAATATTATTCAGATAAAACGCACTTACCTAAATGCTCTGATCTTTTAAGAAGCTCAATTCCCTCTACTGTTTGGTATTCAACTTCAGTAACAATAAATCTATCTGTGAGACGTTCATGCCTAAACACACCACTTTCTTTTTCATCCCTACCAGTAAAACACCCGAGTACTTTGACCTCGGAGTAATACTTATTTAGCTCAGCCTGTAAACAAGGTTCACCAGCATCTGTATGAGGCCATGTAGTTTCAGATATACCTGGGAAGTCATGTTCTTTAGACCAAATTTGATAAAACTTTGAGGTATCTCCTGGCCAATAAACTCCAAGAGCTAGCCATTGTTGAGCAGTAGCACTTGGATCAGATATAAAGAGCCAAGACTGTCCTGATTCAGATGCCCAGCCATCATAGGGCCTTTGGTATGCTATAGCGAATGACTCCGGATAAAAGACTTCACTTGTTTCAGATAGATTGGGTGCAGCAATAGGCATGATTGTTGTTTTTGTTGATTCATTAAAACAATAAAATTCTTCGATAATAGTCGTTTCTTCTAAAAACTCTTTCATTTCACTAAAGTATGTCGGCTTAGTAGTTACCTCTCTATATAGAGCAATTATAAAGTTTTGAGTTTCTTCATCAGACATTTCAACACTCTCTTCTTCATCAATATTTGAAGCAGACGCAGTGCTGGCACAACTAACAACTATTAAAGAGGCTGAAAGTAGCAGTAATTTCCAAAAAATTTTCATTAATGATATTGTAAATCAATAGGAGTTTTTTATGAGAATATTATTTTTATTTGTAATTATTTTATTTCTTTCACCCAGCAATATTTATGCTCATAGCGGTGGCTTAGATAGCCAATGTGGACATAATTGTAGTGAGAAATCGAAAAGGAAAGGTCTTTGCTATGGCTATCATTACCATTATGGTAATTGTGTCCCTGGTAGTGAACAAAAAGACGATACAAAAGATTCAGATAAAGAATTGACTGAACTGGCCTGTAAAGCGCACGCTCACTCACATATTATCAACGTTTAATTGTTATTCGTCAGATAGATCTTCTACTACATCTTCTGCATTCATGCCTGACCCAGCAGCTGTCATTGCATATCCTATTATCATTACAGCGTATGTAGTCCAGTCAGTATCCGCAAATACGATTACTGGTGGAATAATATATGTCTGCATGCCACTGGAATAGAAAAGAATAAGATCGACAACACCAAGTGCTATTAGAAGATAACCTGCCCATTTTATAATTGTTTTAGTATCCATTAATTCCCCTAATTAATAGTGTATTTCAATGAATGTAATTTTTCTAGACATAAAGATTAAGTCGATTTTCCAGCTGGGTCTCCTTGGAGTCGCTTTCTTCTCTCAGCAACAACATCTACAAGAATAGCCACGAAAAGATTGAGAACTATTATTGAAGAAAACACTACAAAGCTAACAAAATATATCCATCCATAAGGATATATCTCAGTGATAGGAAGCATAAGAGTTTCCCATGAAGAAAGAGTCATAATTTGAACTAGTGCGAGTAAAGCCTCTCCTAGCTCTTCAAATCTTCCGCCTTCGACTGATTCAAAAAGAATAACCCCTGCTACTGCATATATATAAAGCAATATAAAGATCAATATGAGAACATATACACTCTTCTTAAGTGATTCTATAAGGGCTTCTATCACAAATCTAAGCTCAGGTATAAAAGATATAACTCTCAATAGTCTTGCCAATCTGAGTAGACGTAAGACCATTACGGATGTGCCTGCAGTTGGGACAAGTGAGGAGACAACTATTACGGTATCAAATATATTCCAGCCGTCTTTAAAAAAATCTACTTTTCTTTTTTCTGCAAAAAATCTAATAAGGATCTCAATTACAAAAAAGACCGTGATAAACAGATCCATTGCAGCCAATGATGTTAAAAAAACGCCATCGGTAAAATCATAAGTGCCAATTCCCACAATTACAGATGAAAGTAAAATTACTATTGTTACAACTATTTGAAAAATAGATGAATCTTTAATTAATGCTAATCGGTTAGTTAGTGTCATGGCCCTAATAAAATCTTACCATCAATCCAATTGGATATAACCTGATTCACTTCATTCGGCTTTTCTTGTGCCATCCAATGTCCAGACACAATACTCTTTTCTGTTAAGTCGGTGCAAACTGCCCTTGTTAAGTTTGTCATTTTTGAAGTTTTTGTGTCTAAAACTGCATCTAATTCTGCATGAATCAAGAGAGCAGGGAATGGAATTTCAAATCTATCAATGACTTTTGCAAATTTATCATTTGCATGCCCATTTACATACCAAGAGTTAGGTCCAAAGAAACCATTCTGCACTAAATGATCACCAAAAACTTTGATTTCTTCTTCTGTAACTACATCTGTATCTGGTTCGACATCACCAATTGAATTAAGTCCATCTGGTCCTAGTATTTTGAACCAGCCCCCCATCTTCGATATCAAGGCTGTTGGAGACATCTGGCCTCTTGATGCAGGATCTGCTTTTCTAAACATCAGTTTTAACATCTTATATGGATCATTTTCCATATCGTTCTTGGCTATATCAAAATTTTCCATATGAAAGAATTGGTAGTCCCACTGTCCATAGGGAAATTCATCTTCTGGATATAAATCTCTGTCTACATAAGGAAGGTAACGCTCAGGATGGCCTCCCCAACCAAATGGTACACAGAGACTAGCAACTCCTTTTACGATCTCAGGGTGATGTATTGCTACATTCCATGCAACTACAGAACCCCAATCATGGCCAATCCAAATAGCTTTATCTTTTTTGAAATGATTAAAGAGCTCCAACATATCTTGCATGACTTCTTCTTGAGTGTAAGCAGTATGCTCATCATAAATCGATGAATTACCATAACCTCTCATATCAGGAGCTACAGCATGGAATCCTAAATTTCCAAGAAAAGATAACTGATGACGCCAACTCAATGATAGTTCTGGCCAGCCATGAGTCATAATAACTAGTTGACCATCCTCAGGCCCACAAGAAAGATAAAAAGATGTATGTCTGTCAGTTGAAAAGGAGTGCTCAGTTATTTCCATATTAAGCTCTTGGCGGAAGCTCTTCTAATCTAACTATAAAATCTGTAACAGAATGCTCTCGTCTGATATCTGAAGCTTTTTGGTATTCTTCGTCAGCCCACCACTCTTCAGCGTGCTGCATTGAGGGAAAATGAAAAATTACTATTCTTCCTTTAGGAGGATTATCGCCCTCAAGACAGAAGACATCATCACTAAATGAGTCAAGAATACCTTCATGTCTGCCAAGTGATCGGAGTAAACCTCTTTCATAATCTTTAAACTTCTCTCTATCCTTTATAGCTGGTAAATTTGCAACAATAAAAACTTTTCTAGTCATTAAATTCTCCGGAATTATTCATAGTACATGATAGAATTTTAATGTGAAAGTAGATTTTTATTTTTCCTATCGAAGCCCATATTCATACTTGATATTGCCTCGTATACTTGATCTAAAACACAATCATAATATCGATATTGAATTTAAGCTCGTTTATCCTCTGGCTATTAGAGAGCCCAGCTTCTTTAAGGGGAAAAATTTTATAACTTACTTCTTGCATAAAATGATGGATATGAGGTCTGTTGCTAAAAGTCTTGATATGCCATTTTTCACACCAAAGCCAGATCCAATTACGCAGAGTTACCTAACAGGCAAAATAAATACAAATCAACGCTACATTTATGATTTATGTCATCTTGGGCAGCAAGGCCATAATGAAGGTGTTGGAATTGAATTGGCTTATGAATTATCTAGCATGATTTTTGGTACTAGAAAGGGCTGGAATGAAGAAAAGAATATGGGCAAAGCATGCAGTAAGTTAGGTCTTGATTATTCTTTGTTGAAATCAAAAGCCAAAGAAAATGAACATCAATTAATAAAACAAATAGAACAAAATCAAAATGATCAGAAATTAGCAGGCCACCATGGTGTTCCTTTGCTTGTATATAAGAATCAGATATTTTTTGGGCAGGATAGATTTGATGACTTTAAGAAAATTCTCATTGAAGATGGTCTGCTTTCTGAATGAATCAAGATACTTTTCAAGAAGGTATTAAATACCTTTTATCAGTTGAGACTAAATTTAAAAAATTAGTTCCTAAAGAAGAAATAAAGTTTTTTTTGAGACCACCAGGCTTTGAGGGCATTTGTTCACTAGTAATTGAACAACAAATCTCAGTTACTGCTGCTGAATCTATAAAAAATAAAGTTTTCCATCTTATGGATAATGTTTGTTCTAGTAAATTTATCGATCTGGAGGAAAGTTTATTAAGAAGTGCTGGGTTGAGCAGACCAAAAATAAATTACCTAAAAGGAATTGCTGAACATGAAATCTCTGGGAAGCTTGAATTTAACAAAATTAATGCAATGAATGATGATGAAGCTCGTGAATATTTATGTCGCCTTAAAGGAATTGGTAATTGGACTGCTGATTGCTACTTAATGGCATGTCTTGGCAGACAAGACATTTGGCCTATTGGAGACATTGGACTACAGGAAGGTGTGCGGAAACTACAAGACCTTAAAGAGCGTCCAGATATAAATGAAATGCTAGCTATAGCTGATGATTGGAGGCCTTATAGATCAGTAGCTGCAAATTTATTATGGAGAGACTATGATGAATAAGAGCCTGGAAGAACGTTCAAATGTTGAGGATATGACTTCGATAGCAAGAGATATCATTCTTCCAGGCAATTAACTATTTTCTTCTAGGTCTGTTTCTTCTCTCCCATTGGTTACGATCACGCATGTCTCTATTGCGTGCCTCATTTCTATGTTTTTTATGCATCATTTCTCCGCGACTACGCATTTTTGATTGAGCCATTTTTAATCTGCGATCATGCCGCTCATTCAACATTTCTTGAGATGGAAGCTCTCTTTCCATGAGCTTTTCTCTCATATCTTTAATGCGCTTAAGTTCACCTTCTTTATACTTTCCTGAATTAATAAGAAGATCTAAGTCCGCTAGTCTATTAGCTTTCTTCTTCTCAAGCTGTGATAAAGCAGGAGGCCCTTTTAGCTCTGCAAGATCTACTTTAAGTTTCGCTTGCCACATTTTCATGCGCATATCCCCTCTATCATCTTTATGATGATCTGCTGATACAAATGGAATGAGAATCAACAAAGAGAGCAGTAGTATTAACTTTTTCATAGTATTCCCTTATTTAGTTTGACTACTTATTAAAGAATTAGTTCAAATGTTTTACAACACTTGTAAGAATTTTCATACTCTTTTCTAATTCATCATTTTCAGCAAATGATGGAGCTATTCTTATATTCTTATTATCAGGATCCATGTTGTAAGGAAAAGATGATCCTGCGGGTAGAAGCTGCAAATTTAACTCTTTGCAAATATCAATAATTTCATGGCAATTAGACTTATTTGAGTCATATGAAAAGAAATATCCTCCAGTTGGATCACTAGAATTGCCAAGATTATTTTCTTTAAGAGTATTCAAATAATGTTTAGTTATTTCAAACTTTGGTAATAAAAATTCTTTCATCTTCTGCATCTGCTTTTTTAATGGCATTTTTTTGAAATATTCAACATGTAGACCCTGATTAATTTTGTTAGGGCATACTGCTAAACTATTTCGATATTCTATGAATACTTCTAAGTTATTTTTAGAGCTAGAAAGAAATGATATTCCTGATCCCGCGAAAGTAATCTTTGATGTTGATCCAAAATGGAAAAGATTATCTTCTAAATTAAATTCTTTAGCTAAAGAATTAGCATTTGTNTGTTCTATAGTATTTTTTAGGTCATGACATGCATAAGCATTGTCCCAAAGAATCATAAAATTATTATTAAGTGTAGAAAACATTTCAAACATTGATCTTACATTCTCATCTGAGTAAGTATGTCCCGTTGGGTTTGAATGTCTTGGAACACATGCAATCCCATGTACATTTTTTTCTTTTTTTAATATTGCTTCTATAGCATTTAAGTCTGGGCCGTCATCTTGAAATGGCACTGCTATCATTTCAATTCCAAAGTTTTCAATAAGCTTAAAATGTCTATCGTAACCTGGTGCAGGGCATAATATTTTGCTCACACTATCGATTTTTGACGACTTAAAGCCAAGAAAGTAAGCGCAAGCTAGTGTTTGATGCATTAGAGTCAAAGAAGAATTATCTAATGCTATGGTTTCATTTGCATTTGTGCCTAAAATCTCAGTGCCTAAAGCCCTAGCAGATGGTATACCTTCAGGATCTCCATAATTTCTTAAATCTACACCATCCATATGAAATGGCATCTCTATTGTTTCTAAATTACTTTGTGTTATGTCTAGCTGTAGAGCAGAAGGCTTGCCTCTTCTTAAATCATAGGCTCTATTAGCCTCCAACCAAGAGTGTTCTTTTCTAATTTGTTCTAAAATATTCATTAATGGATTCGTTAGTCTTAATCTTATCAATTTTTCTTGCCATTTCTTTAGGGTTTTCAATCTTTTTATTTTTACAGGCAAAGAANCCTCAAGTAGAAAATAATTATAGTCATGAAATAAATCAAGAAATAAGAGACACAATTGAAAAAATATACAAGCAAAGAGAAGAAGATTTCAAAATATCCTCTAAAGAAAGCGTAGAAAATGTTATTGAGCCATTTAAGAAAAGAATTAAGGAATTTGAAGAAGAAGTAAGGAAAAACACTGAACAACAGAATATATTCCACGCTACAACAAAACAGTCCATTGAAGGATTAATAGAACAAACAAATCANATTACAAACGATGCAAATGAATTAACCAAAGCNCTAAAAGGNGATAGTAAAACTCAAGGTGATTATGGAGANATGAAACTTGAAATGCTGCTTGAAAATTCTGGCTTAGAAAAAGATGTCCACTATAAACTACAAAAAAACTTTATGGTGAAAGATGATGATGGCTCAAAAACAAAAAGACAAAGACCAGATGCAATCATAGAGCTTCCTCAGGGTAGGCAAATAGTTATTGACTCAAAATTCTCATTTGGTTCATACAATGAGTACTGCTCTGCTGAGTCAAATGAAGATAGAGATATTTTTGGCAAAGAAATTGTAAAAAATCTAAAAGCTCGAATAACTGAATTAAGTGAAACTAAATATTCTGATATTGATGAATTAAATACTCCTGACATGACTTTTATGTTTGTAGGAATTGATGATACTTTGAGTGTGGCCTTAAAATATGATCGTGAGCTGACAACATTTGCTAATAAAAAGAAAATAGCTCTATTAAGCCCTACCTCTCTACATATTTCGATAAAAATGGTCGAAGAACTATGGAGGTTAGATACCCAGTCAAAACAAATATCAGTAATTTATGAAGAGGCACAAAAATTAGCACATAAGTTTGATGGTTTTGCAGATACAATGGATGGTCTAGAAAATTCTATAGCTCAATCACAAAAAAAGTTTGGGGATGCTAAAAGTAAGTTGATAGATGGTAATGGATCAATAAAATCGCGAGTTGAAAAAATGGTTAAACTTGGAAGTAAAGAAGTTGAAAAATTAGATACCGATGATTGAATTTCTAATTTTTGCTCTTGTCGGCATTATAACTGGAACAATGGCAGGCCTATTTGGTGTAGGTGGAGGCTTAATCATTGTCCCTGTTATGCACTTTATTTTAACTTCAAATGAAGTTAGTAAAGATGTTGCCATTCCTTTGTCTATTGGTACCGCTCTTGCTTGTATAATAGTTACATCATCTTCTGCTGCATATTCACACTATAAGAAAAGCTCTCTCTCAGTAAAAAGATTCTTACAACTTAGTGCAGGCATACTAATAGGTGCTGGTTTTGGATCTTCATTTGTTATAAGTGTTNATGGAGAAATATTAAAAACGATGCTTGCCATCTTTGTTACCATAATGTCTCTAAGGCTTTTTATTAATATAAAAATGCCAAGAGTACAATCTGAGCCTCATTTTCTATATTTCAATGTATCAGGCGCTGTAATAGGCTATCTTTCTTCGATATTTGGTATTGGAGGAGGAATATTTAGTGTGCCCTTACTTAAGATGTCTGGCATGGAAATGAAGAAAGCTGTAGGTACAGGTGCAGCATGTGCATTCCCAATAGCTTTGCTATCAACAGCTTCTTATCTGTTTCTGGGTTGGTCTAACTCTGACTTGCCTGAATATGCTATAGGTTATGTGTATCTGCCAGGACTAATTGGTATAACTATCTTTAGTTATTTTTTTGCAAAAATAGGGGCTCAGTTAGCGCATAAATTAAATGATAAATTCTTGCAGTTTATATTTGCAGCTCATCTAGTTCCAGTTGCAATCTATTGGTTTTTAGAATGATTAACTATCCAAACATTGATCCAGTTGCTATTTCAATTCCTATTCCAGGGTTCTGGGGAGATTCGCTCAATATTTACTGGTATGGTCTCGCATATGTAATTGGAGCTTACTTAATTTATTTAAGAATGGCTGCAACACGAGATAATTTTGAGATTAAGGCATCAAAAGAAGAAGTTAGTGACGTCGTATTCACTTATGGTTTGTTCTTTGGAGCGATTATTGGTGGTCGACTTGGAAGTGTGTTGTTCTATGATCTGCACTTGCAGTTTCAAGATCCACTCTACTTCTTAAAGATATGGGAAGGCGGCATGTCTTTTCATGGTGGTCTGATTGGTGTGATGATAGCGATGTTTATTTATGCAAAAAATAAGAATTATGAATTTTTTAGAGTCACTGATTGGGTGGCACCACAAATTCCAATTGCATTATTCTTAGGAAGAATTGCTAATTTTATCAATGCTGAGCTTTATGGNCGCGAAACAGATGTTGCTTGGGGTATGATATTTCCTACAGATGCAGAAGGCTTAATTAGACATCCTTCCCAAATCTATGAAGCGTTATTAGAAGGCTTGTTATTGTTTGTCTTCTTAAATTTTATTATTAAAAAATCTGAGAAGGTAGGCAGACATTCTGCTTATTTCCTTATAGGTTATGGAATTGCAAGATCAATTTCTGAAATATTCAGAACACCAGATTTAGTCTGGGGAAATGATTTTTTACTCTTTAGTTTTGTTACGCAAGGGCAGTTATTGTCTGTTCCTATGATAGTATTAGGACTAATCATTCTTTTACGAAAATAGATGCAAGAATACCTCGATTTATTACAAAAAGTTAAAAATTCTGGGAAGCCAAAAGGGGACAGAACTGGAACAGGCACGGTCTCATTTTTTGGCCATCAGATGAGATTCAACCTTGAAGATTCATTTCCATTATTAACTACTAAAAAAATTCATTTTAAGTCTGTAGCCTATGANTTGCTTTGGTTTCTTAAAGGGGAGACCAATATTAGCTATCTAAAAGAGAATGGAGTATCTATTTGGGATGAGTGGGCTGATGATAATGGAGATCTTGGTCCTGTTTATGGAAAGCAGTGGCGCAAATGGGAAGCCAAAAATGGTATTCATGACCAAGTAGCAGAAGTTATAAAACAGATTAAAGAAAATCCTAATAGTAGACGACACATCGTAAGCGCATGGAATGTAGCTGATATACCAAGCATGGCTTTAGCACCCTGCCACATACTATTTCAATTCTATGTACAANATGGAAAACTTTCATGCCAACTTTATCAAAGAAGNGCTGATGTTTTTCTTGGTGTGCCATTTAATATTGCTTCATATGCACTACTTACACATATGATTGCCAATATATGTGATTTAAGAGTAGGAGAATTTGTTCATACTTTAGGAGATGCTCATCTTTATACAAATCATCTTGAGCAAGCAGAAGAGCAGCTATCAAGGAAGCCTTTAACCCCCCCTAAAATTATAGTAAAAGATAGAGAATCAATAGATAATTATGAATTTGAAGATTTTGAAATAGTAAACTATCAATTCCATCCACATATTCCAGCGAAAGTAGCAATATAAATAATAAAGTTATTAAGAAATAGACTCTTTTCTTAAGTTAAGATTTCTGACTCTCTCTTGCTCAGCATCAGTATATTTAAGCCAAGCTTTAGCTGATTTTTTTACAGAATCTCTTTTACTTTCTGTTGCTTTAGTAAAGACTTCTCTAGCATCATCAAATTTACCTAATTCAAAATATGCTTGGCCTAAAGTTAGCTGTGCATAACCTGGATTCTTCAGCTTGCCTTTTTTGAGACCCTTATCGATAGCTGCTATAGCATTATCTATTTCATCTTCTTGGTAATATAGGTTGCCCATGGCAATATATGCTTCGCCATCATCTGTAATTTTTGCTAATTTCTTAAAAATGTCTATTGCTGCTTTTCTTTCTCTTGCCGATCTCAAAGCTTCTGCCAAAATTGTTAAATTCTGCTTATCTTCTTCTAGGACCGGTTTGGCATCTTTCTCTAGTGCAGCTTCGGAGCCAGGCTTTACAAATGCTGGACCATAAACATCTAAACAAAATTCTTCTTCTATCACTTCTCCNTGTCTATTGGTTTTTATATTGCCATTNTCATCCAAAACTTTACTTAATTCACATTGTTCGCCAACTACTTGTAATCCGGGAACAGAGCTCATGCCTGTGATCATTACTTCAGCTGCCCAATAGGGATTACCAGCAGCTAATAGACTCTGTGATAAAGATTGAAATTCACTTTTCTTATCTAATAATTGTTTTGTATAAGCTGTTTTTAGGAGGGCAGTATAATCTACTGGTCTTTCAAGCTCATTATATAGACCCGCAAGGTTAACAAAATATTTTTTCTTAGGAAAAAGCTCTAAAACTTCTTCATATAATGGCACTTGATCTTCTTTAAGGCCTAATTCAGCCATTGTGCCTATTAGAAGTGAGTACCAATTTTCTCGGAAAAGTGCTCCATCTTCCTTTGTGATAGTTTTAGCTCTTTTTAGATTGCTAAAAGCTTTTTCATGCTCATCTAAGAGAAAATATGCTTGACCTAACAAAATATATGCTTGAGCAGTAACTTCTGGAGCCCTTTCAAACCATTCTAATAAATATTTAATACCATTATCAAAATCTTCATCTGCTAAAAAAAGTTGTGAGACTGTGTAGTAAGATCCTAATTTTATTTGCGGATTTGCATCGTCTTCATTTATTAAATCAAGGTAGTTTTGCCTTGCTCCAGCCAAATCATCTGCGTAAACAAGATTAATATACCCCTGATAATACCAAACCATTGATTTGTCATAGCTTTTCAATGAATTTATNTTTTCTTTAAGTTCATTAAGTTCT
Source organism: Gammaproteobacteria bacterium (assembly GCA_002690945.1). Classification (GTDB taxonomy): domain Bacteria; phylum Pseudomonadota; class Gammaproteobacteria; order Magnimaribacterales; family TMED112; genus TMED112. The sequence continues at coordinate 87,483 of NZGL01000021.1, forward strand.
TTCTGAGCTTTTGCAACAGCAACTTTTATTTCTCTATCTTTTATTTTAGATTCTATTTCTTTCTCTGCTTTGCTATATGATTCACTTTTTAAGATAAGTGCCTTTTCATCCTCTGCTGTTCCAGCCTCTTCAAAAGCCTCAACTATTCTTTGAACTTTTCTTGCTGTACTTTGAGTCAGTACTTTTGCTCTTTTCTTTTGTAAAGCTTTCTTTTTCTCTGCTTCAGATATTAATACTGGAAGTCCATATTCGAGATCTAAATCATCTGCACTTTTAACATTTGCATAAAGTCCCGGCAATGAAGGAAATGATAAAGCAAAAATTAAAGTTAAAACTATTCTCATTATTTAATCGTCCTCAATCTCAAAGGTATATTTATGTGGCACATCTTCAACGGCCACTGCTCTACCATCTCTAACAGTAGGTTTATATTTTAGCTTCTTTGCTGCTCTTAAAGTCGCTGAATTAAACATAGAACAATCATTATAAGCTCCATCTCTATTTTTTGCGTTTCTGCATTTACCTTCAATAATATATGGGTCTTGTATTGTTCCAGATTCAGTTATTGTAAAGGCAACTATTACATAGCCTTCCATTCCTCTTTCTTGAGCTCTTCGTGGGTATACTGGCTGTACTTTGAATAAAGGGATATATTCTCCATCCCTGAATAATGAACCACTCCCTTGATTAAAATTAATATCTGGTGCTGCCTTAGATGCTGAAACAGCTATAGGTTTAACATCTAATTGAGGAGGGGCTATATCTGGTGGTGCTACCTCTGGTTCTTCTGGTGGCTCTACATCTTCGTCAAAAAGAGTCTCGATCTCTCTTTCTGGCATTATGACATCGCCTATTTTTCTACCTTTGACAATATCGCCTGCATCACCAGTGCTGACCAATAAAACCATAAAAATAAAAAGTAAAAACCCAACAGCTGGTGCCATTGCAATAAAGCCCCAGCGTTTCCCTTCTCCAGCACTTGAAGGTAAGAGACTTTTTAGATTATCAAAATTGAAATCTGACTCTTTATTTTTTGCCATAAATTATTAATTTGGTTCAGCTGCAAGAGAAATATCATAAACTCCCGCATCTCTGGCTCCGTCCATAACTTGAATTATGGCATCTGCACTTGCTGTCTCATCAGCTTGCACAACGACTGTCCCTTGAGGATTATCTGCAAGCAGTTTTAAGACATTAGCTTTTACTTGTCTGACATCTATTCTTCTTCCGTCCATATAGATCTCATCATTACTACCAATAGCTATTAGTATTGCTGCGTTCTCTTGTATTTCTGAAGTATCAGAATCTGGTCTATTTACTTCTAAACCTGGTTCTTTAATAAAGTTTGCCGTAACAATAAAGAAGATGAGCATTATNAACACCACATCAAGCATGGGTGTTAAGTTAATTTCACTTTCTTCGTCTCTTGCGGCTGCACTTATAGCAGTTCTTCTCATTTCGTACCTCCTTGGGCTTGTTTATTTGAGCCTGTTACATAATCCACCATTAAAAGTTCATTTGATTCAACTTGGTTTTTCACCCAGATCATAGCTAGCACTCCTGATAGTGAAGAAACCATGCCTGCCATTGTTGGAAGTGTCGCTTTTGAAACGCCACCTGCCATTGATCTAGCATCGCCGCCACCTGTAAAAGCCATAACTTGAAACACTTCTATCATGCCAGTTACAGTTCCCATTAATCCAAATAAAGGACATAAAGCTATACAGACTTGGATAAGCTGAATGTTCTTATTAATAGAAATTTTGCCTTCTGAGATGAATCTAGTTTTTGTTTGATTTTTATGCCATGGGGTCTTAAATTTCATTGAAAGATACCTGTGTTTAATGTTTGCTGCAAAATTATTATGAACAAACAGGAAATAGTACACTCTTTCAAAAATTAGAGCCCACATGAATGTGACTAAAATAGCGATATACCATAATACTGGCCCACCCTGTTCCATAAAGTCTCTAAGAGATATATAGAGCTCGGTTAGCCAGTACATAATTATTTAGCTTTTTCTGCAACAATTCCTGTTGCTTGTTCTTCAAGTACATCAACAACTGATCTAGCTGAGGACTGTAAGAATGAGTGAGCTAATGTAGTTGGTATGGCAACAACAAGACCTAGCACTGTTGTAACTAGAGCTTGAGAAATNCCTCCAGCCATAATTTTTGGATCACCTGTTCCAAACAATGTAATCTGTTGGAAAGTGATAATCATACCTGTAACCGTTCCGAGAAGCCCTGCTAATGGCGCTACCACTGAAACAATCTTAACGAAACTTATACCTCTCTCAATTGCTGGACGTTCGCCCATAATCGCTTCAGCTAACTTCAATTCAAGTCTATCAAGCTCATCTTTCATATGAGATTTTCCAACTTTTAGAACTCTTCCAAGTGGGTTTGAATCGCTAGGGCTATCACTGCCTAATTGGGCATGCACTTGTCTGCTCATGATCCAAAGCATTGTGTATTTATATATTGCATAAAGTAGCGTAATACCACCAATAGCTAAAATAATGTAACCAATAATTCCACCTTGTTGAATTCTTTCCCAAAGAGATGGATTCTGTACAAGGTTAGCCAATAAAGCTCCTCCTGAAGGACCGCTTGGGTCTACAGAGAAACTTACATAACCACTTGAAATATCTGCATCAGAGAGTCTACTAGCAGAGTTTGTATATCTTCCAGCAGGCTGTCTAGCTAAGAATTGATATTGCCCCTTTGCTGGAACATACTCTAAATACTTATTGTCACAAACTGCATTGTAAACACCAACTCTAACGACATCACATTCGGTTTGGGTGCCATCAACATTTATGACTGTAGTTGTGAAACGGCTGACTTCACCAGTTGCTTTCATCTCACGCATAATTTCATACCAAACTCTTTCAATCTCAGAAATTGTTGGTAATTTAGTTGAATCACCCATTTTCTTAGTTAAATCTTTTAGAAAATCTTCTCTATCTAAATCAGAAACTATACCAACAGAGTCTGTATGTCTTTCACCCTGTCTGAATTGTTCTTTAAATTCTGCGGCGGTTAAAGAGCTCTCGAAAGTAACTCTTGAATCTGTACTAATACTTTGCATATGACCAAAAAGCTCATTTAATGATCCAAGCTCTTTAAGATACTTTTCTTCTTCAATTCTAAGTCTTTCTTGGTTCTTGATAAATTCATCTTCTAACTGATCAGCAATTTTTTCTTGCCTTACTAATTCTCTTTGTTCAGCTTTAAGAATCTGATCTTGCTTATCACGAGAAGCTTTAAATTCTGACTCCCTTTTTCTATTTGCAGACTGCTCTTTAGTTTTGCCCTCTTTTACGAGTTCTAATAATTGATCTAAATTTGTTGGGCCAGCGGCTTCAACTTCTTCTTGTGCAAGTGCATAGGAAGTGGTGATTAAAAAAGCAAGTAAACTTATTTTTAAGTATCTCATTACTCACCTCCTTTAAATTTTACAGGCACTGCTAGTAAATCGAGAGGAGCTGTTTTATTGGCCATTCTAATTCCATCTCTTATAGCTAATCTATAGCCACTAACTTCAACCCAAGCACCTTTGCCATCATTAGCTTCACTATCCCAAATGCCAGCTTGGCTTTGGTCTTTAAGCTGATATAAAAGAGCAAGTCGCCCAATTCTTAAAATGTTAACTACCTTTTCTTCGCCATCAATTTCTATAGCGTCTTCATATGTCTCAATTGTTCTGCCATATTCTCTCTCAATATTAAAAGCTTCTAATACCTGCCTAACTTGTTCTGATGCTGTGACCCTTGGGTCTGAAAGTGTTGCTTGTATTTGATTTACTCTTTTAAGTCTTTCATCTACTGAGAATGGAGCGTCTAATCTAACAAAACTATCAAGGCTTTCTGCCATCTTTTCCATTAATGGCGGTATGTCCCTTTTAGTTTCTATAACTTTTTTTGCCTGCTCTTTTAATGTAACTAACCTTTCTTCCTGAGCCTTAATTTGACGTCTTTTTTGTTCATTGTAGATTTTTAAACCTTCAACTTGTTTAACTACTACCTTCCATTCTGCAAGCAATGAGTCTTTCTCAGTTGACAGATCATTTACTTGGCTCTGTGATTTTTCTGAGAGCGAAAAATTACTTTCATTCTCAGTTAAAATTTCTTCAATATCGGTATTTTCTGAAAATGCAAAAAACGCCAATAAAGATAATAAATAAAAATATGTTCTCATATGTATTACCCCTTTCTAAACTTGATCGGTTAAATATATCAAATTAGTGTAATTTTACACCTACTTAGAGGTTAAATGTATCTTAAATTAAGTAATAAATTTATACCTAATTTTAGCTATTTTGATGTTTTTCCAAGAAATTTAGGGAAAAATACAGGTGTATTATTTTTATATTCTTGATAGTCAGAATTATTACCCCATTTCTTATTTGCTTTATTTTCCAAGAGTCTCACACCACTTACAAAATAAATTAATAAAAATCCAAATAAGGGAGATATCATTGAAACATACTGCAATCCTGACATTACTGGCAGAGCCATTAAAGCTATGCCTGTCCATAGTGCTATTTCACCAAAATAGTTTGGATGCCTTGAAATACTCCATAAGCCTTCTTTTATAAAGTTGCCCTCATTTGCAGGGTTGGCTCTAAACTTAGTTTTTTGATAATCAGCAAGCACTTGAAAACCAAAACCAAAAATCCAGAGGCCTAGACCAATAGAGCCCAGTATGCCAAATGGTTCTTGTTTAAGAGATGTTAAAGCTACCAATGCTGCAAGAGACTGAATGAATACCCAGGCAGCTGATAATGTCCAAGTCATAAATAACTGTGTAAAACTAGGTAAAATTGTTCTGAACCTCTTATCCTCACCATCTTTTAAAACTCTCCAGAACAGGAATCCTCCAAGCCTTACAGTCCAGATTATGATGCAGGAAAATATCAATATCGTTCTTAAGTCTAAAACTGAGTGCACTACCAATTGCTTTATATAAATTACAAAACTTAATAGTGTTATGTAGGTTAAGGACCCTGTTAAATCATAAAATTTTTCTGTTTGGAAGATGTAAGAAGGAATAAACATCACCCAATGAATAAGAAAAGACAGAAACATAACAATCATAATTAACGAGAGACCGCCCTCAGCAATAGTTCCTACTTGCACTGTCGATGCTAGAAGATAAGAGACTAAAAATGTTGCTACTGAGATACAAAGAAATAGTAAAGGTTGTAAAATAGACTTTGCCATATTAATGAATCTAATAGTTATTGATGAAATATTCCACTAATCAGTTCAAACAAGGCCTAAAAATTCTCATAGATGGTGAGCCTTGTTCGATAATTTCATACGAATTTCACAAGCCTGGTAAGGGACAAGCTGTCATGAGAACAAAACTCTATAATCTACGCACCCAAAAGGTTTGGGATAGGACATTTAAATCAGGAGAGAATGTAGAGGAAGCAGATATATTAGAAAAAGACTTCCAGTTCTTATATTCAGAAAGTAAATACTATGTATTTATGGATCAATCGAGCTTTGAACAAATTGAAGTGCCATTTGATAAGCTAACTAATGTTAAGGATTGGCTCGATGGCGAGGAGGAATGCAAAATTCTTTTTTGGAATGGGGAAGTTCTTAATATTGAACTGCCAAATTTTGTGAATAAGGAAATAATTAAAACTGAACCAGGACTTAAGGGTGATACAGTGTCAAATACATTAAAACCAGCTTTAATCTCTTCAGGAAAAGAGATACAAGTGCCTATATTCATAAATGAAGGCGATATGATAAAAATAGATACTCGTGATGGATCTTATGCAAGTAGAGCAAAAAATGATGAATAGAGGGTTTGGTATGAAAATATGCTTGAGATGATCGAATCTCGTAATGTAAGCCGTTTCTCAGCTATGGTCATGAATGCTGATGGCACTCAAACTAGATGTGAAGTTATGCGGGTAGGTAATCTTGCAGCTTTATGTGGCGATAAGTATCTTGAGTATTTACCAGAAATAAATATGTATCGAATCATGAATAATCTGCCAAAAAACTTTAGGTATAGGTTTGGGCTAAAAGCATCAGATAAAGACAAATATACATTGGTCTATATTGATCCAAGGAGAGTTTTTAATGAATCTGATTGATCAATTAAATGAAGAGCTTCTAAAGGTTGTTAAATCAGTTTTTAAAGATTTAGGTGCAGAATTTTCAGATCAGCATAATACGCTGGTTTGTTTTGAGATTAGTGACACACATGAGCATGGTGATTTTTCAACTAGCTGTGCACTTAAACTTTCTAAAAAACTGAATAAAAAGCCAGCCGAAATCGCAGAGCTTATAAGTGCCAAATTATCTGTGCCATGGATTGAGAAATCTGAAATTCTTGGCCCTGGGTTTCTTAACGTTTATCTTGATATAGAAACAAAAGCAAACAAATTAAAAGAGCTTATAGAAAGAGGTCCAAATTATGGAAAGAACAAAAAGAATAATAAAAAAATATTATTAGAATTTGTCTCATCTAATCCTACTGGCCCGCTCCATGTAGGGCATGGAAGGGGAGCTGTTCTTGGAATGGCATTATCTAATTTGCTAGAAAATTCAGGTTGCGAGGTTACGAAGGAATATTATGTCAATGATGCTGGAAGACAGATATCCATACTCACAAGCAGCATACTTTTGAAAGCTTATGCAACAAACTTTAATGTTGAAGGTATGTATGAAGGTGCCTACATACATGAAATCGCACAAGAATTTCTAAAAGATCATGAAAAGATTAATGTTAGTCTGAGTTTAGAGGGGCTTTCTGATGATAAAGAAAAAAAATTGGATCAAATCTCTGAATACTTTCAAATAAATCATAAAGAAGCTTGGGAAGCAGCAAATAGTTTTTCTATCATGAGAATTCTTAATGTAATAAAAGAAGAGCTGCATAGTTTCAATATTATTCACGATAATTGGTTCCATGAGAGCTCTCTTGGATTTGTTCAAGACCCAAGTTCTGATTTATCAAAATCATTATCTATTATTGAAAAAGCTGGCCATACATTTTCTGAAGGGGGCGCTATTTGGTTTAGGACCACAGATTTTAAAGATGATAAGGATAGGGTCTTATTAAGAGAAAATGGTGCGCCAACATATTACTTGACTGATGTTGGGTATCATAAAAATAAAATAGATCGAGAGTATGACTTATGCATAAATGTTTTTGGGGCTGATCATCATGGATATATTCCGAGATTAACCGCTGCATTTGATGTAATGAAGAACAAGAAGCAAGCAATAGAATTTATGCTCTATCAACTGGTTAATCTACATGAAGATGGCAGTAAAAGAATAATGTCTACAAGAAAGGGGGAGTTCTATTCATTAAAAGAATTAAGAAATGAGCTTGGTCCAGATGTAATTAAATTCTTCTTTCTTGAAAAAAAATCAGATCATACAATGGATTTCGATATTAATCTTGCTAAAGATGAAAGCAAAAATAATCCTTACTTCTATTCTCAATATGCTCATGTTAGGTGCTGCTCGATATTAACTAAAAAGAGTTTTGATCCTAGTGAAGCGGTTGAGGAGAAAGAGATAATGAAGAATTTTGATATCGTAAATAGGTTATTAACCTTTCCGCACTTAGTAGAAAGTTATGCAGAGGAGAGGTCTCCTCATTCTCTAGTCCACTATGTAAAGGACTTGTCAGCTGCTTTTCATGCCTTTTATGAGCAAAGTCCTGTTATAAATGAAGATAAGAAAATAGAAAATGCGAGACTTATGCTGACAATGGCAACAAAAATTGTACTTGCAAATAGTTTTAGGATCCTAAATGTTCAGCCGCTAGAGAAGATGTAAGATGGCTAACATCTCTTATCAGAATAAAAAATTCCCTTTAAGAATAAAAACAACATTAATTATAGTGACAGTGATAGTTTTTATTATTCAAATAATGGCTATCTTTTTTCTTAAAGATGAAAAAGAATTCTATGATTTAGAAAAATTTAATTCTCCAGACATAGAATTAGAATTCCAAACCATTCTAGAAGAAGATGTTTTTCAAACAATTGATTACTTAGAAGACAAATCAATTGGAGATTGTGAATATTTTGTTCAGTCTGGAAGTTTTAAGTCTCGTCAAGCAGCAGAAAGCCAAGTAAAGCAACTAGAAAGAATAAACTATATAGCTAATGTTGAGAATGTTAAGAGTGTAAATGATTTTAATTACATAGTTGTTGTTGGGCCTTTTCAAAATAGATCACAAACAAATAATGCTAGAGAAGATTTTAGAAGATTAAATATGGATTCGCTGCCGCCTAAATGTAGAGAAATTAAAGATGAGCTTAGAAACATACCTTAAGATAAAAAAAGAAATTGGCTCTAAAGCCACTCTTATAGCTGTTTCAAAAGGACAGCCGATAAAAAAGATTCTTAAACTTTATAATGAAGGTCATAGAGACTTTGGTGAAAACTTTTTGCAAGAGCTATCAGAGAAAAAAGCCCAACTTCCTGCTGATATTAGATGGCACTTTCTTGGAAATATACAATCAAATAAAGTGTCTAAAATTGTTGAATCATCACATATGATTCATTCAGTATCTCGCTATAAAATATATAAGCTTTTGGTAAATGATCTGTCAGAAGTAGCAGCCAATATACTTTTACAACTTAAACTAGGGTCAGAAGAAACGAAAAGTGGATTTTCAGAGAATGAGATATTAGACATAATCGAGAAACATGACAAACAATCAAAAATAAAAATTAAAGGCATGATGGTTATATCAGAAAACAGGATTGATGCCTCAACAATAAAGCTACAGTTTCAGCAAGCACGTGGATTATTTGAGAAGATAAAAAAAATAAATAATGAAATTGATATTCTTTCAATGGGTATGTCTAGTGATTATCATGAGGCCATATCTTGTAATTCAAATATGGTGAGATTAGGTACTGTCATATTTGGGAAACGAGCATAAAAAATGGAAAACGAAATTATTCTTGGCTTGTTGTTGAACTTAAAGACGATTCTGATCTATCTAATTTTGATCTTATTTCTAATTGATTTGGCAAAGGCTGATAGTTATAACAAGATTGCACGAATAATAAAGATACTGCTGTTTCCTTTGCTGATTATTTTTAACATTCATTACAAAAAAATAAATATAGGTCTTCTTTTTGCTGCACTTTTAATTAATGGAATAACTTTCTATCTAGCTACGCCATTTGATATAGCAACAATCGTAAATTTAGCTGTTTTTGAAACAGCTATGATTCTTATAGGGATATTAAAGTTCATAGTCATTGCTGGTGTGGTGCTAAGTTGGATTTATGCTTTTGGAGTTAATTTCTTTAACTCGTTAACATCCTTAATCCAAGAGCTATATGAAAATACTGTCTCAATTTTTAGGAATGTTATTCCGCCAGCAGGTGGGTTTGATTTAAGCCCACTTATTGCTTTTTTTGTTTTTCAATTTGCAGAGAGAATGTTGTATGTCTTTATGGGGCAATACTTCAGTTAGTTCTTTCTAGGACATATTCTTTTATTGTGTGACCTTTATCTAGTGCTTTTTTATGAAAGGTAGAGATCTGATATGTAAAAGGAAATTTTTTGATTTGTTTGAAATAATTTTGGTGGCTAATAAGTTCTTCTAAATGCTGCTGATATATTGAAGAATCCGTGATTATCTCAATGCTTCCACCTTTTTTCAAAATGCTGTGTGAAGTCAACAAGAAATCTTTTGTTACTAATCTTCTTTTGGCATGTTTTTTCTTTGGCCAAGGGTCAGGAAAATGAATTCTAATAAAATCAATTTTATATTTTATTTCTGCGAGAAATTCTCTTGCATCTCCATTAAATAAAAACATATTTTTAGGCATATTCTCTTCATAAAACTGCACGGCTCTAGCAAAACCCTTTTTATATGGCTCAATTCCAATAAAAACATAATCCTTATTCTCAACTACATCACAGACAAAAGATTGTGCATCTCCAAAACCAATATCAACAATAAGTGGTTTTGTGGTGCTTGGCTTTTCTCCAATCTTTAATATTGACTTAGACTTTGATTGTAAAAACTTCTTATTAGTTGCCGATAATCTTCCAGCTCTTGAGCTAAAGGTTTTGATCATTTTAAAAATGATGTAGGAGAACTTGCTTTTGCTTTATCTGATACAGGTATTCGGCCAGCAAGATATGCTAATCTTCCAGCTTCAACTCCTTTTTTAAAAGATTCTGCCATTCTTGTTGGATCTTTAGCTTGAGCTATAGCGCTGTTGACTAGAACTGCATCATAACCCATTTCCATAACTGTTGATGCTTCAGAAGGCACGCCTAAACCCGCATCAACTATCAAAACTTGTGATATTTGAGAACGTAATTTCTCTAAATCTATAAGATTATCGAAGCCTCTCCCAGATCCAATTGATGAGCCTAAAGGCATTATTGCTACACAGCCCATATCTTCCAGTTTTTTGCAATTGTCTATATCTCTATCGCAATAAACATAAATCTCAAAATCTTCTTTGCTTAAAGATCTTGCAGCCTTAAGTGTTTCTTCCATATTTGGATCAAGGTTTGCAGCTGAACTTATAATTTCAAGCTTAAGTAAATTCGTTTTAAAGAGCTCTTTTGAAATGTGTGCAGATCTGATTGCTTCATCTGCAGTTAAGACGCCTGCAGTATTTGGCAATAAATTTTTATTACCAATAGGTCTTAGAATATTTTCTGAACTTTCTCCCTTATCAAATCTTTTGAGCGCCAGAGTGACAAGCTCAGCACCTGAAAAGTTTATAGCTTTTTCTGCTATATCTTCAGAGGGGTATTTGCCAGTGCCAACAATAAGTCTTGAGGAATAAACTTGTGTGCCTATCTCTAGGCTATCCGCCGCCAACTGCTGTGATAATTTCGATTCTGTCATTATTTGTTAGTTTAAAGTTATCAAAATCTGAACTAGGAACTATTATGCCATTAATCTCAATTGCAAATGGTCTATCTTTGGGTGCTTTATGAACTACAAGATCTGAAAGATTATTAGAATTTAATTCTACAACCTCTCCATTAAGGTTGATTTGAAGTTTAGACATTAACTAAAGCTGTTTGAAGTTTTTTAAAAGCTTTTGCTTCTATTTGCCTTATTCTTTCTGCAGACACTGAGTATCTATCAGCCAGCTCATTCAAGGTCAATTTATTGTCCTCTAACCACCTAGTACGAATTATGTCTTGTGATCTTCTATCTAAGCTAGATATGTTTTCTAGAAGAGCTGTATGATTAACTTTTTCCCAGTTGTCTTGCTCAGCAGTTAACTCAGGGTTAAAAGAGTTGTCTTGTAAATATTGGTTTGGTGAAAAAGCCCTTTCATCATCTTCTTCATCTGTTGGCAAATCAAAGGGTGTGTCTGTTGAATTTAATCTATTCTCCATATGCATAACTTCTTTATAGGAGACATCTAAATCAGTTGCTATTTTTTTTGCTTCTTTATCAGTTAACCATCCTGTGCCTTTCTTTTTGCTTCTGAGATTAAAGAATAATTTTCTCTGCGCTTTTGTGGTCGCAATTTTTACTATTCTCCAGTTTTTAAGAATAAATTCATGTATCTCAGCTTTTATCCAATGTACAGCAAAGGAAACTAGTCTTACTCCTTTATTAGGATCAAATCTCTTTACGGCCTTTATTAGACCAAGATTTCCTTCTTGGATGATGTCTGCAAGTGGCAGACCATAACCTGCATAGGATTTAGCAATGTGTATAACAAATCTTAAGTGAGCAATTACGAGCTGATGCGCTACCTCTACATCCTCTGTTGCATAGAGTTCTTGCGTAAGCACGAGCTCCTCTTCACGCGAGAGTATTTGGGTTTTATAAACCTGGGCTAAGTACCTATCAAGGTCTGAACCTGGATTTGCTAATGCTAATGCATAACTCATATTTATACTATAATATAACCATTGCTTATTGTAAAACGAATGGGAGAGTATATTACCACTATTTTTCTCATTTTTTCAAGATATTTTGACGTTACATTAATCTAAAAGTTCATTAGAATAACAGCATAGTATGAGCAATATAGACCAATTGAAAAAACTTAAAGAAGGCTTGCTGCTTTTAAGTCGTGATCGTGAAGTAGTTTTTTCTTTCCATGAAACCTTTAAACACGTAGATGAGCTTTTAGAAATAGTTGATGATTTGTTAGCTAAAGAATCTACGAAGTAACAAAAATAAAAGTATTATTCTCGAATTCTTTAAATTTGAATCCCATTGAAGAGAAATTCTCTATTCCTTTAGTATCTTCTATTCTGTTTTCAATTAAAAATCTTGCCATCTCACCTCTTGCTCTTTTTGCTATGACTCCAATTACTCTTTCTTTGCCACTTGAGACTGATAGGAACTTAAAATCAATCACTTTCAATGGTCCTGTGTATTTTTTTATTGATGAAAAGTATTCTTCTGAAGCTAAATTAAAAAGTATGCTGCCTTTTGTCTCAATTTTAATTTGCTTTGCGATCTTATCTCCCCAAAAGTCATATAAATTTTTGGAATCTCCAAAGTTATGTTTGGTCCCCATCTCTAATCTATATGGATTCATCTCATCTGAAGGTCTAAGAAGACCATATATCCCCGAAAGTATTCTTAGTCTTTGATTCATATACGCGATATCATCATTATCTAAGTTCTTAGCGTCAAGATGCTTAAATACATCTCCTTCAAATTGGAAGATAGCTCTTCTCTCTTCTTTTTTTGAATTACCCCAACTCTTAAATCTTTCCACATTTAGTTTTGCTATGCTATCGCTTACCCCCATTAGTCTTGTTAGATCTGATGCATTTAGTTCTGCTAGTTGTTTAGCCAGAAGGTTGGCTTCCTTATCGAAAGCAGGAGTAGTTGCATTCAAAATGATATCGCAAGCCTTGTCACTTAAACGTTTTGCTGGTGAAATTACTATCATTTTTATAATCCTGCGTTATTAAAATCTAATGCTCTTTCAGCTCTGTAACTAGACCTAACCATAGGGCCAGAGATCACTTCAAGAAAACCATATTTTAGGCCTTTTTCTCTGTATTGATCAAATTGTTTTGGTGTTACCCACCTGTCTACGGGATGATGATTTAGTGTTGGTCTTAGATACTGTCCTAAAGTAACAATATCTACATTATGATTTCTTAGATCTTTAAAAGTCTGAAAAATCTCAGTATCGGTCTCTCCTAAACCTAGGATGATGCTGGTTTTAGTAATTATGTTTGGGTTAATTTCTTTGGCGGCTTGTAAGACTTTAAGTGTTTTAGTATATCCTGCTCTTGCATCTCTAATAGGGTGTGTAAGTCTCTCAACTGTTTCAATATTTTGAGCAAATACTTTGATTGGAGATTGGACTACTTTTTGGATAGCATCTCTAGAGCCATTGAAGTCTGATGTTAATACCTCAACCTCAATATTCCTATTCTTATCCTTAATAGCATTTACTGTGTTAGCGAAGTGTTCAGCACCTCCATCTGCAATGTCATCTCTATTAACACAAGTTAAAACAATGTATTTAAGTTGCATAACAGAAATAGTATTTGCTATCTTCTCTGGCTCTTCCCTATCAAGCCAACCATTTGGATTTCCGGTATTTACTGAACAAAACTGACATGCTCTTGTACAAGTATCGCCCATCAGCATGAATGTAGCTGTGCCTCTAGACCAGCATTCTGAAAGGTTAGGACATTTTGCTTCTTCGCATACCGTGCTTAGATGTAAGTCTTTTACTTTATCTTTAATGAGAGTGTAATTTTTATTTACCTGATTAGCTGTCATTCTGATCCAACTAGGTTTTTTTTCTCTTTCAACAAGTGAATATGAATTTCCTTTCATGCCATCTTTAATAGATTTAATACCTGCATGATTGGTAATCTTAACTGTTGGAATAATATCTATCATTTTACTTTTATTAATTCTTTATACGCATCTATGAGGTCAGATGTAAGTTCATCAATACCAATATCTATGTATTGGTTTAGATTACAAGCTTGAACATCCAATCCGCAAGGTTTAATCATATTAAATGTTGATAAATTAGTATCAAAGTTAATGCTAAGTCCATGATAAGAGTAATTTCTTCTGATTCTCATGCCAACTGAGGCTAGTTTTTTGTTTTCTAAATATATTCCGGGATCTTCTAGGTTAATTTTGTTATCTAGACCATATCCATCCAAAGTGTCGGAAGTTTTTTGTAATATATTTTTGGTTAAATCTGTTGGTCGGAATGGAATATCTTTTAAATTTAGTATGAAGTAAAAAATCTTCTGCCCAGGACCATGATAAGTGATCTTTCCTCCTCTATCTGTCTTAATAAATGGAGGGTCCTTTTTTTTGTCTTCTTTAATACCTTTCTCACTTATGCCGATGGTAAATACTGGATTATGTTCTAGAACCCATATTGAGTGATAATTAGGTTGGGATTCTACTAATTGTTTCATATCTGTAGTACAAGATTCATAATCAATTAGTCCCTTATGTTCTATCTTTAACTTCATTATATTTTTTCTAGATCTGCATAAGCTGTAACTAACCATTTGGTGCCTGCTGTATTAAAGTTAATTTGAATTCTTGAGGCATCACCTTGGCCTTCTATACTTAACACAACTCCCTCTCCAAAAACTTTATGTCTGACAATCTCACCAAGGTTAAAGGGTGTTCCAGTATCTGTATTATCTAATGATGATGTTCCAAAAAAAGCTGATTTATAGGATTGTTTTGGTCGAACAAATTCAAGGTGCTCATTTGGAATTTCATTAATAAATCTAGAAGGAGGGTTATAAGAGTCTTGCCCATATAGTCTCCTAAACTCTGTATATGTAAGATAGAGTTTATGTCTTGCTCTGGTAATTCCCACATAACAGAGCCTCCTTTCTTCTTCTAATTCATTAATATTTTCTGTCGAACGAGAGTGTGGGAATAATGACTCTTCCATGCCAACCATGAAAACATATTTAAATTCTAGTCCTTTTGCTGAGTGTATGGTCATTAACTGAACAGCATCATCTGATTTAGCTGCTTGTGTCTCGCCCATATCTAAGGAAACGGAACTTAAAAAAGCAGAGATAAAAGAACCATACTCTGACATATCTTCATGCCTGTTTATCGTTTCAAAAGTTTTAACTGCAGATATAAGCTCATTTATATTTTCAACTCTAATGCGTCCTTTTTCTCCTGGTTCTTTCATATGATGATCAATTAAACCACTTTGATTAATTATCATTTCTACAAATTCATCAGAAGGGGTTTCATTTATTTTCTCTGATGAGTTTTCAATAAGATTAATAAATGAAGATATAGAAGCACCTGCTTTGCCCTTAATAATTTCAGTTGTAATCATTTGTTTGGCAGCTTGAAATAAAGAGATATCCTTCTCTTCTCCAAAGCTTCTTATATTCGCTAAAGTCTTTTCTCCTACCCCTCTAGTTGGAACTCCTATAGATCTTTCAAAAGCATTATTGTCATTTAAGTTAATAATTAATCTTAAATAGCTCAAAACATTTTTAATTTCTAATCTTTCATAGAATCTAACACCTCCATATATCACATAAGGTATGTTTTGCCTTAGTAATGCCTCCTCAATTGTTCTAGATTGAGCATTTGATCTATATAAAACCGCCATATCTTTATAATGATCGCCTGCATCAAAAATGCTGTGCGCATTTTCAGAAATATAATTTGCCTCTTCCTGTTCGTTGTATGCTTCGAAGACTTCTATTTTGTCTCCATTATTACCCTTGGTCCAAAGCTTTTTGCCTAGCCTGTTTGAATTTTGGCCTATTACAGCATTAGCTGCATTTAGTATATTTGCCGTCGATCTATAATTCTGTTCTAGTCTAACGATCTGAGTATCTTTATCTTTAGCAAACTTATTAATATTCTCAATTTTTGCTCCTCGCCATCCATATATTGATTGATCATCATCGCCAACAGCTGAAATAGTGGTATCAGAATTAATTAAGTTTTTAATCCATTTAAATTGTAGCGAATTAGTGTCTTGAAACTCATCAATCAATATATGTTTAAACTTTTTCCTGTATAAATCTTTAATTGTTGTATTTGTTTTGATCAGTTCGTAGGATTTTAAAATCAACTCTGCAAAATCTAATAAGTTCTCTTTTGCCATATAGTTTTCATAATGCGTATATATGCGTTTTAACATCTCAATATTAAAATCGCCCTGATCATCTACATCCTTTGACCTTAAAGCTTCGTCTTTCCATGTGTTAATCTGCCATCTAACTTTTTCAGAAGGCCATTGTTCTTCATCAATATCCAGTTGTTTTATAATTCGTTTGATTATTCTCAATTGATCATCACTGTCCAATATGGCAAATTCCTTTTCCAGTCCAGCTTCTTTGCAATGACGTCTTAGAATTCTATTTGATATGGAATGAAAGGTTCCACACCACATTTCAGGAATTGGTTGATCGAGAATATGCTCAATTCTGCCTGTCATCTCATTAGCTGCTTTATTGGTAAATGTGACGGCTAAAATACTATGTGTGGAGCTGGTACCTGCCTTTATAAGCCAAGCAATCCGGTGTACTAAGACTTTAGTTTTGCCTGACCCTGCACCAGCAAGAACTAAAAGTTTTCTAGATTCAGAAGTTACAGCTTCTCGCTGAGCCTCATTTAAATCTTCAAGAATATAAGAAACGTCCATCTATTAGACAAACTTATTTTCCCTGAACCAAAGATTAAAAGCGTACTTTTCGCCTTTAGTAACTGGCCTGCCAGCATGTAATGATTCTGGATGAATTTTCGTTGTGCCAGAAAGCACATTCTTCCAAACCAATAAAGACCCTTTTTTTGGTGCAATCGAAATATTCAAGTCTTTAAACTCGGTGGCACCGCCTTCTTCTACATTATTCAGATAACCTAATGCTGTATAAATTCTTTGACCACCTCTTTGAAGATGCTTTTTGCCTTCTTCTGTTTCATTATCAAAGGCATCATGATGATCATTATATTGTGTGCCTCCAGTGTAATAAACTACCTGATATGACTCTGCATTTTTGAGCGGAAATCCAATAAGGTCAGCAATTCTTTGCCCAAGACCTGTTGTAGTATTTGAATGCTTATGATCAATCCAGCAATTACTTCCTGTCCTGTTTTCATGATAGATGCCATCCTTGCCTCCAATTGTTTTTGCTCTTTGTAATTTTGTGTCTGAGGCATTCACAAAATGTGCGCACTCCTCATCTGAAATAAAATCTTCAATCACATAAACTAACGGGTCTTCGTTATAAATAATTTTATTTCCTTCTGTTCTAATTGGTTTTTTGAATGCTTGGCTAACTTCTGCTTTTCTAGTTACTGAGTTAGCATCAAATTTTTTATCAAGCCCTGCGTTTACACCTATTATATATAGCGCTCGCATAGATAAACCCACACCAATCAAAGCAAAGATTAGTGCAAAAATCGATAATATAAATGCTGCTACTTCCACAGAATCATTATACTTTATAGATTCACAAAATCTTTAGTAGCTTTCTGATTTGTTGGCGAATTCTTCTTGTGCTTGTTTAAATTCTTTTGAGAGTTGGTCGACTAAAGTGCTGACACTTACTGTTTCTTTGATGGCATTTATCCCTTGACCAGATCCATAAATGTCTTTCCATACTTTCGCGGAAGCATTGCCCCCCGAATTAAAATTCATTTTTGTTTTATCAGCTTCGGGTAGATTAGCTGGATCCATTCCAGCTTTCTCAACTGAGGGGCTTAAATAGTTACCATGCACTCCACTAAAATAGTTTGTATAAACAATATCCTTTGCTGCAGACTCTACTAGCATCTTTTTATAATTATCGTCTGCATCGGATTCTTTTGTGGCGATAAAACTTGTTCCTATATAGGCAAGATCAGCTCCCATTGCTAATGCGCTCGCTACTGAATAACCATCAGATATTGATCCAGATAAAAGTATAGTTCCGTCATACCATTCTCTTGTTTCTCTTAGTAAAGCAAAGGGTGATAAAGCTCCAGCATGTCCACCAGCACCAGCACAAACCAGAATTAAACCATCTACACCTTGTTCAACTGCTTTTTGAGCATGTCTTGAGCTTATAACATCATGAAAAACGAGGCCTCCATATGAATGAATTGCTTTCACTAAATCTTCCGGCGGTCTGAGTGAAGTAATAATAATTGGAGCTTCATGTTTAACACAGGTCTCAACATCTTTGAAAAGCCTGTCATTTGATAAATGNCAAATTTGATTAACTGCATATGGAGCAACCTTTGCTTCAGGATTATCTTCCTTNTATTGNCCTAGCTCATCTTTAATTTCTTTTATCCAGTCTGANAGNANTTCTTGTGGTCTTGCNTTCAAAGCTGGAAATGAGCCNACAACACCAGCCTTACATTGAGCAATTACTAGTTCTGGTCTTGAAATNATGAAAAGAGGTGCNCCAACTACAGGCACCGATAGATTATTNTTTAATATNTCTGGCAACATTNTGTTTTATCNTTAATTTTTTTTAAAAACTTCTTCTATAGAANCTTCAAGAATATCAAATAATTCATCAATTTGTGATTCTGTAATGATAAGNGGAGGGCAAATNGCNATAACATCTCCAATTGCTCGAACAATTAACCCATTTTTCTGGCANGCNTCTGCTAAAAGCATTCCTGTTTTTCCATATGGCTCGAAGTTTTCTTTTGTTTCTTTGTCTTTAACAAGCTCAATGCCAGCAATTAAACCTATNCCTCTAGCTTCNCCAACATGGTCATAAGATGAAAGCTTAGCGACNCTATNTTGAAAACATNCAGATACATCACTTACATGTGAGAAAAGCTNAGTTCTTTCATAAATTTCCAATGTTTTTAGTGCTACAGCACATGAAACTGGATGGCCAGAATAGGTATACCCNTGGGCAAAAACACCTACATCATCACTTGCATGCTTTATTGGTTCAAAAATTTCCTCTGAGACAATNACAGCACTNATNGGCATNTANCCNGATGAAAGAGCTTTAGCAATTGTCATTGAAGATGGTTTTATTGANAAAGTTTCATATCCCCAACAATTGCCTGTTCTNCCAAAACCACAAACCACTTCGTCATCTATTAAATGAATATCATATTTTTCTANAATGCTTTGAATTTTAGGAAAATATCCTTCNGGAGGTATAAGAACTCCTCCAGCTCCTATNANTGGCTCAGCAATCATGGCAGAAAAACTATCAGAACCTTCTCTAATGATTAAGTCTTCTAAATTTTTAGCGATTCGATCTAGAAATTCTGTCTCAGTTTCATTNTCAATTCCTTCACGATAATAATGTGGTGTATCTGTATGAAAGAANCCTGAAATTGGTAAGTCAAACAGCTTATGATTNGCAGGAATTCCTGTCATNCTGCCACTAGCAACAGTAATGCCATGGTAACCNTTTTTNCTGCCAAGAAATTTCTTCTTATGTGGCTTACCTAGNGCATTATTTAAATAAGTAAAAAGCTTATACTGCGTATCATTTGCATCTCCNCCTGAGCTTCCNAAAAATACCTTGCCATCATCAAAAGGTGACATTTCCATAAGCTTTTCAGATAGCATAATTGCAGGNTCATGGCTCTTAGANGCAAACAGAGAACCATANCCATACTTCTGCATCTGNTTAGCTGCCGCTTCAACTAATTCTTCATTACCAAAACCTAATGCATTGCACCATAATCCAGCAAGGCCNTCTATGTATTTATTGCCTTCAATGTCATATACATANATGCCATCGCCTCGATCTAAAATAAGNGGCTGCCCATGTTCATGAACTTTTAANTTGGTTGCAGGATGAAATAAATTTTTTATATCTTTGGTTGCTAAATTATTGCTCATCGTTTTTTTCTTTTANTTGATTCTCAGTCATTGAGCCAAGTGATTTTAAATAATCTTCATCTTTGACTTTATACATATTTTTAAAGCCTTCATGATCTCTAAAACTTTTTATTGGTTGCCCAAGACCAAATATACCATTTTCTCTCGCTGCTTTTGTAAGGTCTAGGTCTAAATCAACNGTAAATACATCTTCCGATTCNGNGCTCTNATGAATAACTTCACCNTTAGGATCGCAAACTACCGAATGGCCNCAGCCTTGTTCTCCACAACTATTAANATCTACATAAAAAANCTGTTGTTGCGCTGCTGTCGCCCTAACCATTACAGTTTCTATCTCTCTGTCTTTGGTTGGAGTGAGGGTTGGGTTAATTATTATTTCTGCTCCAGATAAGGCCAACATTCTGCTTGTTTCAGGAAACCAAAGATCATAACAGATATGAACTCCTAGTTTTCCCACATTTGGTATATCAAACAAGCATGCATCATTGCTTAAGGAAACATTTTTTTCGTAAGGCAGCCAAGGAAACATTTTTCTACATTTGTGAACCAATTCGCCAGAAGGGTTGATGATTGGAGCAGTATTAAATATTTCTCCATCTACTTCTTCATAAAAAGTTCCTGGAATTATCCACGCATTAACTGTACGAGCTAATGCACTAAATTTATGTAGATAATTCTCTAAGTAAAATGTTTTGTTCTCTGCTCCTGCACCGCCAATACAGAGCTCACTTAAAACGAATAGGCCTATATCGTTATTTTCTTTACTTGTGTCTAACATCTTGGACTCAACAAGGTCAAAGTTATTGCTTTTCTTTAGTTCAAGCTGCAAGCAAGCTATTTTCAAATTTCTCATTCTGCTGATTCTCTCTGTTTTATGCTTGAGATATATATAAATACAACTGCTAGGACTAATGCAATAGAGGCAATATTAATAATTAACCCAAAACCATATTCAATTATTAGTAATGCGCCAACTAGCGGCCCAGTAGCAAGGCCAACTTTAGAGATAAAGCCTGCAAGTGCCGCCATCTGTCCATGTGAATCAAATGAAGCACATAACCCTAATATATATGGAATAACAAATGCCCAAGCTATACCTGTCACTGTATTTGCCAAGAAGTAAATTGAAGTATTGCTAGAGTAATGGAGCAAGAATGTAAATATGGCTGAAATACTTATACCCAGCACTAAGGGTGCTGTACGACCATATTTTGTTCCAATGATATAGACCAATATTCCGCCTGATATTGATATTATGTTAGCGATAGTAAGCATGTTGCTAACTTCATTGTTTACAAGACCAATATCTTTGCCTAGCTCAAAAGCATAATCAGCCACTCCCATGTTTGAAGCTTGAAATAAAAATAGAGCGAGCAAAGCGAAAACTAATAAATAACTAATATTAAATTTGAATCCTGTTCCGTTAGTTTTTTTAGTTTTTACATCAGGGATAAAGGGCAGTATTAATAATGTCATAATGCTAAATAAAGACAAAACGCCAAAAACTGCCATATGTCCAAAAGCATCAACTAAACGAGGTACAGTCCATATGCCTAAGCTTCCAAAACTATATTGGACTGCTAATAACATTCCAAAAATCTTATCTGGATCAACTGTTCTAGCTATTACAGATAGACCTATACCAACAGAAATGCCTCCAATAGTGCCGTGAAGAAATCTTACATAAATTAAACTCTGGGGATCTGTTATTTGTGAAGAAACTATATCTACGAGAATCATTAAAACTAACAGAAGTGCAGCTGCTTTACGCCAAGGAATTTTTTTAACTAGAAATGTTGCTATTAGTGCTCCAAATGCAGCCCCATATTTATTTGCACTCACAATAAATCCAGCTTCATCTCGACCAATTTGCAAACCATCGACAAAAGCAGATAAAAACGCCCCTCCAAGGTTTACATAAAATAGTCCTGCTGTAGCCAGAATTGAATACATAAAAGCTGCAACTAAACTTGTCTGTGAAATTGAATTAGCTTTTATCAAGATTATTCCTCACAAAATGGTCTAATTTTGTTGGCAGCAAAAACTGCATCGTCCCATGAATAAGTATACCCATCACTAAAATAATAATATGTCATATCATTTGGTAAAAAGACTATTGTTATTCCTCCAAATCCAGACATAAATGGAATCCAAGTTTCATTTTTGCACCCAAAGGTACCTTTTTTATATCTTCTTGACCAGAAACCATTGTTATAAAAAATACTAAACCCTGAAATTGCAGATAAAGAGTTTTCTTTATTAGGCCTCATCGCTTCTTTAATAAAACTATATGAGTCCGTTTCTTCCTTCTTAATCTTATGAAGAAAGGTTGAAAGTTTTGAAATATCATCCCTTAGCAAAAACATACCCCAACCTGTATAAGCTTGTTGTTTTTTATCTTCTGTTCTTAAGGTATTTTCAGATGCATAGCTTAGCCCTAGCTTTCTCAGAAATGGAGCTAATAACTCACTAAAGTAATCGTTATTTTCTGTATTTGTTTGCAAATACTTGTTCATGGCTTCACCTAATATATAGGTATCTGATGTGTGATAAATAAATTTACTTCCTGGTTTTGTTTTTTTAGGGAATGACCTGCAAGCAATGGATAATTTTTCTTTGCCTGTTGGTGAATCATAAATAAATCTCAAATGTTCTGGGCTTCGCTCATCAAACGGGTATTCAGTCTTGAAGTAATTTCCCGTCGACATATCAGATAGATCTTCAAGCGTTACATTTTTCCATTTATTGCTACTACATTCAGTAAGCAACTCTGCAACCGTCAGGCTTCTAATAGGCTCAAAAGTATTTTCTATCAAAGACAAAGAAAGAGTTCCGGCAATTGATTTAGCTAATGAATAACTAGGCAACAATAATTGTTCACATATAGGATATATTCCTTTTCTTGTTGTGCACTCACTTGAATAATGTTTATCTCCATCTATAAGACCATATAAAGTTACATTCTCTTCTTTAAACTGTGGGCTATCTGCAAAAGATGGGTTAGATATGTCGTACTTTTTATAAATTTCTGCAATTGGCTGTGGACTAGCTTCAGCTTCTATCCAGTTTTTTTCAGTTTCTACTATAAGATTTGCATTATCTAACATCTGCTCTTTAAAAGTGGTCTGAAAAACTGAGATGTAGTCAAATTTGTAGTAAGCACAAGTTTCGCTTGATATCTGAAATACTGAATCTGATACTCTTCCATCTTTGTAGGCAAAAAGAACAATGCCATTATGCACACAATTTGCATTTCTCTGTATTAGGGAGAATGGTAGAACTACTAAAGAAGATTCTTCGTTTTTAATTCGTTTTGAAAAACCAACACCAAATTGAATATTAAAAAAAATGTGTCCTGTATTTAAAAAGAATTTTTTTGTAGGTATGACAACGCCAGATCTAGAGACTAATTCCAGCCGATCAATAGGTAATTCCGAAAAATAATCTGCACTATGAATTTTGCTTTCATCAAAAAGCATAGTTACTCCAAGCCCTTTGGGAGAAGTTGTTATATTTAAGAAGCCTTCAAAATCTTGGCCAGGATCTTCATCCAGGTATGAATTAATTGAATTAAAATCTATGCTTGTGTCTAATTTTTGCTTGCCCCATAAAACATCAAGCAAATTTTGTGCATGCGCATGCATTGATATGCAGGCGCACAGAATAAAAATTAATCTAATCAATTATTAGAAACTTTTGCTTATCGCCACTCCTATGGTTCTAGGTAAAGCAAAAAATTCTCTGGCGTTGCTTCCGTAGAAACCTTGGCTTGGCTGTGGGCCAAACGCTGGATTTAAGAAAGCTCCTGTAACTCCTCTTTCATTCTTAACATTTTTAACAAATAGAGAAACATAAAAGTCATCCTTAAAAGCAGTTGCGGATAAATTAACAATATCAAAACCATCAAATGTCGCGTCATATAGAGAGTTTTCTCCAATGTAGTTTCGCGTTGACGACTGAGCATAATAGTCTAGCCTGCTCACTAAACCTACGCCTGGAATTATTTCTGGGTAGCTAGTATGTGCAAGATTTAAGTTAAATGTATGTTCTGGACTGCCAGGAAGTGTGGCTCCTGAAGATGCATATAATGTTGGAGTACTAGCAGGTGTATATAAATCTGCTGTTAGTCTGCTGTTGTTATAAGCATACCCAAGATCCCAGTCAAGTGCTCCCTTAGAACCGGACACTTCAACATCAAAACCATCAGTTTGTGCAGATTCTCCATTAATAACAGCATAGTAACCATATGTTGGTGTTGCGGTATTTAACTGTGGATCTGTCCAATCAACTGAATAGTAACTAACGTTATAAAAAGTCCCATCATCTAGTACGCCTTTAACACCTAGCTCAACATTTCTCACAGTGTCTGATTTAAATGGCACCCATGACTCTTCTTCTATAAAAGTTCCTGCAGTGGCTACTGCATTTACTCCGCCTCTTCTAAACCCTTCAGATATAGTGAAGAAGTAGCTTTGGGAGTCGCCCATCTTATAAGAAAAGTTAACCTTCTTTAAGGTCCCACTATCTTTGTTGGAGGATTCATCAGTAGCAGTGCCACTACCATAGAGCTTAAAAGACATATTCATATTTGCATCTGCTTCAACTGAAAATCTTCTCCAGCCTAAAGTGATATCAAAATTTTCTGAAGAATGATAAGTTAGCTCCCCATAAGTTGCACTATTAGTGATTGCTTCTGAAACCATGTAATCAAAATCTTGTTCATTTGCATCAACAACATAATCAACTCCCCAATAATAGTAATTCCACATGTTTGAGCCCTTAATATATGTTTGTTGTGCTCTATGCTGATCTTCTTCTTGCATAAAGGTTCCAACAACAAAATCAAACTTTTCGCCTATATCAGAGACAATCTTAAACTCTGTTGTATCTGCTTCATTAGTATATTGTCTTTCTGCTACTGCATATGGTCTTGCTGGAGTGCCGAAAATACCTCCCACCCCATAGAAGTCGTTAAAATAGCCTGCAATTGGGGAAGTAAATGTTCCTAAGCCAGCAAAATAACCTGTATTATCTGTAGTATTATTGCCCGTTTTTTCATGAGAAGACTGAGATAAAATGGCTGTGTATCCATCACCTTCGTAAGTTAGTTCTAAAGAATACATACTTACATCTCTACTGGATGGTTCAAGCATTAGAGCGCCATTCTCATATTCTCCATAAGTCGATTCTGAATAACAACCTGCCGCAAAAAGAGATACACAATCATCATTTAAAACATACCTTGTTCCTGTTGATGCTTGTCTTCTTCCGCCGACATCATCGTCTTGACTTGCAGCACTGAATACAAGATCTAAGTTGTTTGTTATATCAAAAAGAAACTTATGTCTCATAAAAGCAATCTCAACTGTATCCGCATCTTCAGCTGTATAAATCGCAGGAGGAGATGTATAAAAATCTGGAAAGCCCGCTCCATTAGATGGGCCTGGTACACCATATGATGGGCCTGCACCAACATCAGGAAGATTTCCTGTTCTAAATACATTTACATAATCTGTCACGCCTGGATAATCTAAATATGAGGCAACCAGCCTGTAAGCTACTTTATCTCCAAGAGGCATGTTGTAAACAACATCTATGGCATTTCCAATAGATTCTGAACCATTTGCTGCAGTTGTTGTATAAAGCACTGAGCCTTCAGATATTCCAAGCATTGGATCATTAGTTATATATCTGATTGTTCCTCCTAATGCACCTGAACCATATAAAGTTCCTTGAGGGCCTCTTAAGACTTCAACTCTTTTTAGATCTCGTAAAAGAAAGTTGGCAAAAATTGGAGTTTTGTCGACATAAGTTGAAACTGAAGCTACTGCACTTACTGGATAGTCTTGTAAGGCTGAAGAATCTACATTCAATCCTCTAATTCTAATATTGTTTGTTGTTCCAGCATTTCTATACCCTCTATCTATTGTTGAAATCCCAACAAAATTACGCAGCAATTCACCATTATCTAGAATAGCTCGATTAGTTATTTCATCGCCTGAAAGTGTCGATATGTTATAAGGAACATCAAGAACTGTTGTCTCTCTGGCCGTTGCAGTTACAACTTCTTCAATGTACTCATTTGAGTCTTCTTCCTGCGCAGTCATATCAGTAGAGATCATTAACGCGAGAATGATTAAAATTAAGCTTCTATAAAAATCCATTTTCCCCCCTTGGAATATATAAATAACTTAACTTAAATAGCGTATTTTTAAAAGGCTTTACTTAAGTTTCTTTAGCAGCCAAAGGCCCAACCAAGTGTTAACTATTGCTTTGAGTGTAACCATGATTAAAGCTGGAAATTGGTACCAAAAATCAAGGAAATCATTCCAAAACCATGAGTAGATCCAGTCATGCAAAAATTCAAGTTTTTCAACTAAAAATATTTTAGTGCTTAAGGTGAGTACTCCATATTCAGTCTGAAAGATCATGATTAGCGCCCAACAAAAAAAGAATACTTGAATGGGTGTAGTGTAAATACATAGGTAAGCAAAACCAATGCCGAGACTTCTCATGAGTCTAGTGCCTCTTTAATAGCTGGATGCGTTATTTCACCATTTTTCATATTTAAGCCATTTGCTAAGTGTTGGTTAGACTCTAAAGCTTTTGCTATTCCTTCTTTGGCTAATGCCTCAATATAAGGCATGGTTGCTTTGTTAAGAGCTAATGTAGCTGTAAGAGGCACAGCACCTGGCATATTAGTGACGCAGTAATGAATGACACCATCGTGCAAAAAAACTGGATCATCATGTGTCGTCGGTCTGCTAGTTTCAATACACCCACCTTGATCAATCGCAATATCTACTATTACGCTCCCTGGTTTCATTGCACCAATCATGTCCTTTGTAATAACTTTTGGGGCTTGTTTTCCTATTACATAAACTGAGCCTATTACCAAGTCTGATGATACCAAAGCTTCCTCAATTGCTTCTTGAGTCGAAACAATATACTCAACTTTATCCTCGCCAAATTTTTGTTTTAATTGTTCGAGTTTATCTTCTGACAAATCAATAATTTTTACATGAGCTCCAGTAGCAATAGCCTTTTTAATTGCTTCAGTTCCTGCTGCTCCTGCTCCTATAACTGTTACAACTCTAGGAGCTATATCGCCAATAGAATCCAATAAAACACCTAAACCTTTATTTGGTTTTAATAAAAAATATGATCCAACAACAAAACCAATTTGTCCTGCTATGGCACTCATAGGTGCTAATAAAGGCAATGTTCCATCCGCGGCAGTTACAGTTTCATAGGCAATACCTGTAATACCTGTTTGGACGAGCTCCCTAGCTTGTTGTTTATTTGCAGCTAAATGCAGGTAGGTAAAAAGTGTATGCTGGTTTGTTAAATATTGAAATTCTTCAGGTAATGGTTCTTTTACTTTAATTATAAGTTCGGATTCAGCATAGACTTTACTAGCAGAGTCTAAAACTATTGCGCCCACTGATTGATAGTCTTCATCGGCAAAACCGATGCCCGCTCCTGCTCCAGTCTCCACAAAGAGCTCATTGTTGTCTGTAATTAATTTTGCTGCTGATTCTGGAGTTAAGCCAACTCGGCTCTCATTATTCTTTATCTCTTTTGGTACGCCAATCTTCATGGCTATCTGATACGGGGTCTTTTAACAATGAAAAAATCATCATCGTCTTTTTCTTTCTTTTCTGTTTCTTTTTCTTTCTTTTCTGCTGCTTTAATTATTTTTACGACCTCAAACTCTGGCTCCTCTGCTGCTTTAACAGAACTTCCATCACACTCTATACTTTTATCTGCCAAAAATTTTGCGATGTCTGTCGGTATTTCCTCATTATTTTCAGAATAGGTTTCTTTTAGAATGCAGGCATATTCAGGTGTCAGCTTTGATGCATTAAAGTTAACTAAATTTGTAGCTTGGCATCCGGAGACAAGGACCCCAAGAAAACTAATAAAAATAATTCTTTTCATTGATATATTTTAATCCCAATCGCAAGTGTATTTAAAGTCGTATGGGCTCAGTCTATTAGGATCCCATGAAGGGCCTACAGACAAATACTTCACTTCACCATCTTCTGTAATAATTTGTGGGGGCTCTGATGCTGATTCATTAAATGCTGAAGTGCTGGAATAAGCATTTCCATATTCTGAGTTAGTGTTAAAAATACTATTCCTTGACCATGTGCTGGAATACTGAGAACTAGAGTTATATATGGAGTCCGTATACCAACTTGGTCCTAGCTGTCCTAAATATTCTCCATCTTGGCTAACTATTTTTGCCCCATCAAATTTATTGCATTCCCAAGAATTTACTTCGCCCGAATGAATAACGAATGAGAAAAGTGAGCTTATTATCAAAAGTAGTGCTTTCATGTAAGCTGCCTTAGATTAAACAGACTCCCATCATAATCAAGCAATAGATTGACCCAATAAATGCAACAGTACGTACATAAGCAATCCCAGCTAAGTAGGTGGTGCCATGCACTACTCTTAGTATTAACCACCAACATGCATACATCGAAACATCATCTTTCATGGCCATAGCTAATAACACTAGCGCCATGAAAACAGGCAAACTCTCTTGCAAATTTGTTGAAGCACGGTGTGCTCTTTGCAGTAGCACTGACTCTTCAACTACATCATCCCTAGCGGAGATCATCCATGGTAAATTCTTTATGTTGATAATCATAGGTATTAGCCAAATCTGAAATAATGCTAGTAGGGCCGCCATTAAAATGTATATTTCCATTTATCCTCCTTAGGAATGTGTTTTGTATATATTGACGATAGTAACTCCAACTACGATTAGGAACAACCCAAAAATAGTTTGCCAATTCAATGCCTGCTTATAAAAAAAATAACTCAAAATAGCCACAGAAAAAACACCAAGCCCAGCCCAGGATGCATAAACAATTGAAAGTGGCAGTTTCTGGGAAACAAGAGCGAGGAAATAGAAAGAAACCCCATATGCGATGAGTAAAACCGAAGTTGGAAGCACTTTAGTGAAGTTTTGTGAAGCTGGTAAAAGCATTGTGCCTAAAACTTCAAATGTAATTGCCAAAAATAAAATTACATAAGCATGCATAAACCTAAAAACTTCGCTGATACCCGACTATAACTTGATAATCAGTTTTCATTTGCAAGTTATTTTTGTTCTGCATTAAGGGAAGTACAACTTCTAAGCCTATTTGCTCATTGCCTTGAGAAAAAATATCTAACGTATAGTTTAATCCAAGCCCTATATGAAGCTCATTACCTCCATAATTCTCTGTATTTGCTGTCTGAACTGGTGCAGAAATAATTGAGTTGATTCCAGATATTTGTTTTTGATCAGTAAACTTAATTCTTGATGAGAAGGAAATTGAACTGTCATACTGATATTGCAACCATGAATTTAATTCTGTTTGATCACCAAAAGCCCAATCTTTTTCATTAGCAACAGTTTTATATTTTGCCTGGATCCCCCAAGTAGTTTTTTCACTGATTTGTCTCGTGTTGGTAAGCCCTAATATAATTCTTGTCGCTTTGTCACTAGACTGCATAGCATAGGGCAAGATCATCTCCATCTGAGTATTCATTGGCGTTAGCACTGTCCCCATCTCATTATTATTCCCTATTGATTGTAGGTAAGAAATCTCTCCATGCCATTTTGAAACGTCTGTCTTATCTATCAAAAATAATGCACTGAAAGTAATATCTGATAAATCACTTGAAGATGTGCTGAATTGACCCAGTAAATCTCTACCCATCATTGCTGAATAAGTTTTTAGTGTCATGTCTTTTGAAAGGTAAGTACCCATTAACATTAAAGTAAGATTTTCAGATGGTGCATACATTGCATCAATCATAGTCATGCTCATACTCATATTTTTTGGTATCACAGATAAATATGCGGGCATATTACTAAGTTCATTAGGTTTTAAGAGAATCTCTGAATCAGATATATTATCTCCATCAAATATATTTCCCTCCATCTGCATCTGCCCATGTTTAATTGAAACCATGAACCCTTTGTGATGCATATTGCCCATAATTCCGATAGGTGCGGACATATGCTTTACTGAGTGCTCCATATGCTCCTTCATATCCATTGATCCATGATCATGGTGTTGAGAGTCTTCATCAGCAAATGCAAANAAGCAAAAGATTNTTAATAATTTAAATAAATTTTTCATTTTTTTCTAAAAAATAAAATTACACCCGATATAGAAGTAAATAATGCAATAAAAGAAAAAATTTTCAATAAAATATTGTCAATATTATCTCTCTCGACCCAGTCCATTATGTGAAAACCCCACATCAAGTCCCATATTCTCCATTGAGGTGATCTTATGGCGACTATCTCGCCTGAAAATGGGTTTTGATAAACATTTATCTTTTCTTCATTTTCATTTAATGACACTATTTTATAAAGAGGTAATTCACGTCCTCTATACTCAGAACCTCTTTGTTCTTCATCTATAATCTCCACGATAATAGGTGTAAGAGTAGTCATCTTAGATACAATTACCTTTGCCTCTTCAAAGCTTATTTTTGTTATATCTTTTTGAGTTGGCTGTTCTTGAGTTGGCTGTCCTACAAAATATTGCTCTCCACGAATGTTTTCTATCTTATTAAACGAAAAATAGATGCCAGATATTGTCCANAGAAGTAATTGAATGGCAATTANNAAGCTAATGTATCTATGAAATTGTCTTAGAGTTACTTTCATTANTTTAGAAGATTGNCCTTCATCAATATNGTTTGAATTAAAAATTAAGCTTTTACTTTGAGCAGCAAGAGCACTCGCAGCATTTGCAACAATCACACATAAGCAGATTATATATTAATTCTAAATATATTTTATATTTCATTTTTTTGTCCAAGAAAGCATATCATCAACATATATTTCTGCTTTTGGTTTAAAGTCTTGGGGTTTGTCTAAACTGCAAATAGTAATATTAATGTTTTTTGGATCTTCTTTAAGAAAACAGGCTACATGAGTTCCACATTCTTGACAAAAATATCGAGCTCCATGAGAAGAAGAATCTATTTTTTTGGGTTCACCACTAATATATTCAAAACAGTCACTAGGAACCCTAATCCAAGAAACAAATGCAGCCCCTGAAGTGCGTCTACATATAGAACAATGGCAATTAGCAGATGGATAATCATTCAATTCAAGTTTGTAACGAATCGAGCCACAAAAACAACCTCCTTCTACAAACATCTCAATCTATTTAAACTCATTGGTCAGTGAATTTTTGAAATTTTGATTTTAAATTAATTTTTTTCATTTATTCTGCTGCATCAACTATCCAGATAGTTCTGTCTACACCATCATGAAAAGTGCGTATTTTTCTTACATCTACTAGTTCTTGGTGTTTGGTGCAGTACTTAGTAATTGTTTCCCCATTTTTTAAATTAAAAATATCTAGATAATCTTCATCGGTAAATTGATATACCTTGAAATCATGGCTTATAATTTTTCCACCGCTTATTGCTAAAGCAGTGCTAGCACAGCTAGTTAAAAAGAAAACAATTAAGAGTAATAGTAGATTTTTATTCGTTATAAATCCGTCATCCTCTTTTCAGCAACCTCAAAAATATCTACGTCACATTCAGTTTTAAATTTTGGTAATATCGCAACACTTTCCAATGATACATCAACCATTTTTTGTTCTTCTGCTGTTAAGTTTTCTCCGGCTCCTGCCTTTAATCCGAGCTCATACTGCTCTTCCATTGTGTAATCATACATTGAGACTAAGGTTGCCCATTTGTCATCATCCGGAAAATTATCACTGTACAAATTTGCCATGCATTCAGCTTCTTCCTTCGTTATATGGCCAAGTTTAAATTCTTCTTCAGCTATCATAGCTTTATCATCTGCTCTAGAATCTTCGCTTCCGCAGCCGATTAAAAAAATAGCTGTTAAAGCTATTAAATAAAATTTTAAATTTTTCATATTTTCCTCCATCATTTAAAATTAATTACTAGTATCTCGAGTAATATACTTCCTCAAAATCAAACCCACATTCATCTCTAATCTGAGGTAGCGAAGCAGCCACTACAATTCCAACTTCTATTTCATATTTAGTTGGCTTTGCGCTCATTGATGTATCTAAGGAAGGTTGAGTTGATTCTGCTACAAGCCAATCCCAAACATCATCGTCATCAATAGCATCACTCCAGATATTAATAAAACATTCAGCTTCAAATTTTGATATATCACCATATTGCAGCTCAAGAGCTAATAGCATTTCTTTGTCTTTTGCTCTTGGATCAGAACATGAGGCAAGAATAAAAATGGCAAGTGCAATCAAAAAGTTTTTCATAAGCTTAAAAGTATACCCTATCTATGCTTTCTAAGAATCCTTTAAGCCTTAATTCCTAGTATCTTTTTTGGGTTAGTCTATAATTATTTATAGTTATGAAATTCGATCTAAAGACTGCTCAGACTACACTTTATTTTGCCCTTAGCTTATCGAGCATTATAGCTGCAACATCTTTGCTGCTAATGGGTAATAAATTCTTATCACTAACCGAAGAGAAACTTGATATGCAGCTGCGTCAAGTTGATAAGTTTGACAATCTAGTGAGCTTATCAACAGAAGCAACTATTATTTACCTTAATGCTATCTTGGCCAGCGAGTGTGTTATTGATGGCAAGACCTTTGAAAATAATATAGAGGAAGGTTTGAATAATGTTGATGAGATTTCCCCAAGATTAAAAATCTTAGCAGAGAGACTTCAGGACAGATTAGAAGAAGATGATCCTTATCTTTTTAATTGTGACTATTTCGACAATTAAAGCTTTTTATAGCCATTGATCATTTTTAGCTGTAAGGTCATTGACTACATCTCCAGTGTTAGTGACGCCTTTAGGCTCTATTATCATGATTTTAGCTTCCTTATCTGCATAAGGTTTATGTTTTTTCCCTTTTGGCACAACAATCATTTCACCTTCAGTTAATTCTACTTTCTGGTCTTCAAACTCAATTCCCATCTTGCCTTCGATTACCAAAAAAGTTTCATCGGTATCATCGTGTTTATGCCAAGTAAAATCGTTTTCAATTTTTACCAGTTTAAATTGATAGTCATTCATTTCTTCGATAACTTTTGGGGACCATTGATCAGTAAATTTTTGAAATTTTGATTTCAAATTAATTTTTTTCATTTGTATCAGCTTCCTGAGTCTGTGTGCCAACTTCTGCAGCGATGGCATTAGGGACAAGCATGGTCAAGGCATAATGGGCTATTTTCCATTCGCCATTAATTAGCTGAACAATACCAGTCCCTCTGCAATGCCCTAACTTTTCATTGAAGAGGATCTCGTCAAACCAACGCGTATTGCCATCTCCCTCCCAATTGCGTTCGACTAATGTATAGGTCCAGCCATGCCCGTCTGCAAATGCAGGTTTGGCATAGGTTTTAAATTCCTCTATGGTCCAGCGCTCGGTTTTATCTGTTCCTAAAAAGATGGCATCCGAGGTGTAGCGAGCAAAATAAGTCTGAAAATTCCCTTCATGTGCATCCTGATGAAGACCATCTAGTAGAGCATCAAGTTTTTCTTGAGCCCAACCATTATGTGAAAAAATTAACAAAGTTATTAATATTGCTTTTTTATTCATTTAATTCTGCTCTCAAACTTACTCCACCGTTACTGACTGTTTTCGTTTGCAGAATAAATTTATTATAGAAATCTATATTTTTTTTATTCATTTCCCTTCCTAAGAGTAATCAAGGAAGTTGTTGCCAATATTACAAGCATCAATACTGCAAACTCTTTTTCTTCAACAATTGAAACCACAAGAATTGCTGCTGCCCACATAATTGATTGTGAAATTATTATTTTTTTATTCATTTTTATTTTACAAGGTATCTGCATTTGGGTGGATCACGGTCTTCCACCGCTGTTCCCTGAAAACCAGTCCTGTGAAGTGTTAGCGTTCTTTTATCAAATGTATAGTCGAAAACGGTTCTAAAATTAATAAAAATACTATTCTCCTCCGTTATATAAAATATTTCTTGAGTTGGATTGAAGTACTGTCTAATGACGTCAGATTTTCTAATTTTATAATTAAAAACAGAAAAATCTCTTTCTTCATATTTCCCAACAAGATGATATGTCTTCATATTATCAAAATCAAAAAATTCTGTAGTTATTTCTATTTTGCCAATATTTAACCTCGGATCGCCTGGTGCATTTTTTGAATATTTCATAGACTTTCTACATTCAACCAATCTCGATGTTATGTTGTCCTCAAATTTATTAACAGAGGTTTGATACGAAAGAACTAAAAATTCGTCAATATCTATAGCAAATATTTGAAAGGTGATAAATGATATGACTATTAAAAATAAATTTTTCTTCATTTTAATTCTGCAAACAAAACTACTCCACCGTAGCAGAGTGTCCGTAGCAGGGTTTCTCACTATTAGTCATTTTATTCTATTCACAAGGAAAATTATGTATGAATCCGTTAAACAAAAGTAATCCTGGAGGCTGGTATTCTAGGCTGTCATAGAGGTCTTTTTGTCTCAAATACTCTGTTTTATAAATTGAATAATAGTCTTCGCTGTAAAATGCTTGGTCAGGGGGAAGACAAATCTGTTCTTCTTCGTTTAACGTATTCGCCCACAATATTCCATCCCCAGCTCCACGAAAGTAAAGTAAAACTTCCTTCTTTGTGGCGCTATCAGAATAAAATTCTTGTAAATCTTTTGGGCTGATAGTGTCAGCTAAAGCAAAAATAGCATTGGTTTTTAAAATAATTAGTAGAAAAAAGGTCTTTTTTAAATTTTTCATGATTTTATTATAAACATTTATACCAAATCTATTCGACGGTCACTGATTAAGTTTGAACAGTGATTTGGTTTTTTGCCCTGAAATGCCTTATGGAAGTTTTGATAAAACTTAATGTATTTTTTTTCCATTATTTTTGAAGAAAATAGCAATCCCCCATCCTGATAGCATACAAAGTGGAAATGCCAAAAATGGAGAAACCCCAATACTTTTCAGAACAAAAAAAACAATAAATGCAGAAAAAACTCCAATGATTTCACTTAAATTATTAAAGATGTT
>NZGL01000022.1 GCA_002690945.1 Gammaproteobacteria bacterium
CTTCATTACACCTGTCAATGCAGTAATCACTAGCCGTTTTGGTAAGAGACGATTTATAAATGGCAATCCTCGTTCACCTCATATGGGATTAGATATTAGAGGTGCAGTTGGAACTCCAATAGTTGCACCTAAGAGAGGTAGAGTTGTTCTAGCTGAAAGCCATTTTTACAGTGGTAATATCGTAATAATTGATCATGGAGGAGGGCTATTCACTTCTTTCAGTCATTTGGATAGTTTTAAAGTGAAAGTTGGCGATATAGTAGATCAAGGCCAAGAATTTGCTTTTGTAGGCTCAACAGGAAGAGTAACAGGGCCACACTTACATTGGGTGGTCTATCTCAATGGCAATAGAATCAACCCAGAGTTATTAGTAGAGCTAGAATTAGCTCAAGACTGAAGAAAGAATTTTTTCCATGTATCAGATTCTTTTTTGTAGCATTCTCTGTAATTGAGTCTTGCTTCATTAGCTTCCCAAAATTCAAAATAATCTACCTTAATTTGATATCCACCCCAATTGTCTGGCCTTCTTTCTACTATTGCACCTGAATCAACCTTTTGTCTTATTACTTCATATTTTTCTTTAAGTAGTTCATAAGACTCGATTTCTTCAGACTGGTTTGAGACC
Organism: Gammaproteobacteria bacterium; assembly: GCA_002690945.1. Classification (GTDB taxonomy): domain Bacteria; phylum Pseudomonadota; class Gammaproteobacteria; order Magnimaribacterales; family TMED112; genus TMED112. The sequence goes on from NZGL01000022.1 coordinate 626, forward strand.
ATAGCAGCAATATTTTTACCTGCATCTCGGCCAAAAAAGTGTTCATCTGAAAATTTTTCTTCACATTTTGAAATAGTTCCTTCAATTCTTACTTGTGTCTCTATAGAAGGCCACCAAAAATTTACACATATATTATTGTTGGCAGAAAAATTATCTGCCTTTTTACTTTTATAGCTACTAAAAAAAATAAGGTTATCTTCAAAAAAATACTTAAAATTAACAAAACGTGAATGAGGCTTATTCTCATTATCAACAGAGCTTATGCATCCAGCCTCAATAAATCTTTCACCATGTTCTTCTGCTTTTAAATAATAATCTTGAAAGTTTAAAAAAGGACTAGATTGAGGCAAATTCTTAAATTCCATTATTTTAGAAATCTAATTTGTATAGCATCAGCGAAAATATCAGAAAAGACTCCTGAAATAACGACAAGTTTATTTTTGCTTTTGAACTTATATGCACTTTTCAATACTTGGAAAGCATTTTTAATTGTCTTTTCATGATCTTTACTAAAATTTAAAAAAATATTTTCTATTGATGATGAGATTGAAAGTTTATTCTGTGTAGCTCTATTATTTGTAAATGCAAAAACCGGGACTCTAGGTCTTGCACTTGATATTAATTCCGCAGTAAAACCACTTCTTGTCAAAACAACAATTGCATCAGCATCTATTTTTTTTGCAAGTTTTACTGATGTTGNAGCTAAAGTATGCCAATCACTTTCATGTTTTAGNTTGCTTTCAAAATGAAGTGTCTCAGATCTTTCNGCATTTAGAGAAATATCTCTTAAGTACTGTACGCACTTAATTGGATGTTTCCCAATACTTGTTTCTCCAGATAGCATTAAAGCATCTGCACCCTCATAAACAGCATTAGTAACATCTGATACTTCAGCTCTTGTCGGATGTGGTTTATTTATCATTGATTCAAGTAGCTGTGTGGCAACAATGGATTTTTTCCCTAATTCAGAAGCTATTTTTACCATATTTCTTTGNACATAAGGCAGATTAGTCATATCTGTCTCAATGCCAAGGTCGCCTCTTGCTATCATCAGNCCATCACTATTTTTTGTTATCTCTCTTATGTTCTTCACACCCTCTTGATCTTCAACCTTTGCAAATATTTCAGGCTGACACTTATTTTTACTTAAAAATTTATTTAATTCTTTTAAATCTTTTGCAGATCTGCAAAAGGATAGTGCTATAAAATCGACACCGATCTTTAATGCTTCATTTAAATCTGCTTTATCTTTGTCTGTCAGTGTTGGCAATTTAATTTTTGCACCAGGAAAATTGACATGCTTCTTTTCTGATATTATTCCACTATCTAGAACTAAGCATTTAATACCTTGCTTTGAAATTGATGTTATTTTCAAATCTATTTGGCCATTATCGAGAGAAATTTTTCCACCAACTCTCAGGCCTTTGATATGTGAAAGGTTATCTACAATAAGTTGATTCTTCTTTTTTTGATTCTTAGAAACAAGTAAAATCTCATCGCNTTTAGTCAGTTCAATGTCTTTGCCAAAGTTTGCAGTTCTAATTTCTGGCCCTTGAGTATCAATCATTACACCGATAGAAGAAGTAATTTTTTTATTTAACGCCCTAATTTCATTAACAACTTTTTTCATATCCNCTATTGAGGTATGGGACATGTTTATTCTTATAACATTCATTCCTTTGTCATAAAGTTTCTTTAACAAAGTTGAGGAATTAGTTGAAGGGCCTACAGTAGAGATTATTTTTGTTCTTTTATGCATAAGATAATTGTGGATTCTATTATAATCTGATTGTGAGTAAAAGTTTCTACAATCATATTGATGATGAGATCAAGCAAATATTAAGTGATGATCTATATAAAAATGAGAGGTTTATAAAATCTCCGCAACAAACAGCAATTAAACTCAAAGACGGAAAAGAAGTTATGAATTTCTGTGCCAATGACTATCTTGGCCTGGCAAATAATAAGGAAATAAAGAATGCAGCTGCTGCTTCTATCCAAGAAGATGGTTTTGGTATGGCGTCAGTCAGATTTATATGTGGAACTAATGATTTGCATAGAACCCTTGAACAAAAGCTAAGCTCTTTTTTAGGTTTTGATGATTGCATACTTTATGTAGCATGCTTTGATGCAAATGGTGGTCTTTTCGAACCACTTTTTGGTCCTGATGATGCAATAATTAGTGATTCTCTCAATCATGCTTCAATAATAGATGGTATTAGACTTTGCAAGGCAAAAAGATATAGATATCAACATAGTGATATGGAAGATCTTGAAAAATGTTTGAAGCATGCAGATGCTGACTCAGCAAACCACAAAGTTATTGTTAGCGATGGTGTTTTTTCAATGGACGGAACATACGCTAAATTAGATAAGATAGTCGAGCTTGCTGAAAAATATGATGCATTAGTAATGCTTGATGATTGTCATGCCACTGGATTTGTTGGCGAAAAGGGCAAAGGTACAGCTGAACATTTTGGTTTAGAAGGTAAAGTAGATATTCTAAGTGGTACTCTTGGAAAAGCACTTGGCGGTGCATCTGGAGGCTTTATATGTGCAAAAGAAAACGTAATCAAGCTTTTGAAGCAAAAATCTAGACCCTATCTATTTTCTAATGCACTATCTCCATCTATAGTCTCTGCATCTTTAAAAGCTTTAGATATTGTTCAAGGTGAACCAGAAAGAAGAAAAAGAATTAAAGAGAATACAGCTTATTTTAGAGACTCTATGAAATCTTTAGGCTTTACAATAAAGGGCGATATGCATCCTATAACTCCAGTAATGTTAGGAGAGGCTAAGATTGCACAAGAAATGTCAAAGAAGCTTCTTGAAGAGGGTTTATATGCAATTGGCTTCTTTTATCCTGTTGTGCCTAAAGGTGAAGCGAGAATTAGATTACAAATTACAAGTGAACANACAAAACAACAGCTTGACGAAGCCGTTAAAATATTCGATAAAGTTGGAAAGGAATTAAATGTCATATGAAAGCATTAGTTAAAGAAAAACTAGAAGTCGGACTCAAATTACAAGAAGTAGACACGCCTAAAATAAAATCTGATGAAGTGCTAATTAAAGTCAAAACAACAGCCATATGCGGGACTGATTTGCATATTTGGAATTGGGATAATTGGGCAAGTAAAACGATCAAACCTCCAATGACTGTTGGCCATGAATTTATGGGGGAAATTATAGAAATTGGCAGTGCTGTTGAAGGATTAACAATGGGGGATAGAGTCTCAGCAGAATCACATATGGTCGGAGAGACTAGTAGAAATGCACGAGCAGGCAAATTACATCTTGACCCTGACACTGTAAATCTAGGTGTCGATAGAGACGGTGCCTTTGCTGAATTCGTATCAATTCCATCAAGAAATGTAGTGCAACTTCCAGATTCTGTAGATAACGAAATGGGAGCGATATTAGACCCTTTCGGCAATGCTATTCATGCTACTTTATCTTTTGACCTTGTTGGAGAAGATGTCTTAATAACAGGAGCAGGACCAATAGGCATAATGTCTGCAGCTATTGCACTTCATGTCGGCGCTAGAAGAGTTCTAATAACTGATATTAATGATGTCAGATTATCTCTTGCAAAAACTGTATCCAATGTTGAGNCACTAAATCCATCAAAAGAAAATATTGAAGATAAAATGAAAAATATGGGATTGAAAGAAGGTTTTGATGTCGGATTAGAGATGTCAGGCTCAGAAGTTGCTCTAGATCAAATGGTTNATTCCATGGTTATGGGTGGAAATATAGCCTTGCTAGGTCTGCCATCTGATCCAATTAACTTAGATTTATCTAAAATAATCTTTAAAGCTCTAAACTTAAAAGCTATTTATGGCAGAGAAATGTTTGAAACCTGGTACAAAGGACTAGCTCTTATTGATTCTGGGCTAAATGTAAAAAATGTGATCACTCATTCTTTTCATTACACTGAATTTGAAAAAGCATTTCAATTATTGAATGAAGGAAAAGCTGGCAAAGTAGTTCTTAATTGGGACTAGGATCACTAAGCCCAAAAATTAAATCCTGTATTTTACTTACACCTGGACATGCATCTGGGGAAGTAAAAGGGCAATTTAACTTTGATACACCAAGCGATTTAGTATCTGGAAAATTAATGCTAGGATCATCTTCAGGTATTTCACCCGGTTCAGTTTCAGTAGCAACTAAGGTTGTAATATATTTAACCCATGAATAGGGCAACCATAATAAATATTCTAGAATTCCAAACTCTACTTGATGACCCTTTTTATAATTGTGAAAATATTTAGTGAATCTGACAGTAGATATTCCATCTTCAGGAATAAAAAACATAAACTGCCCATCAGTTACCTCGAGACCAACTAAAGTTTTTTCTTGATTAAATTTTCTTACACTCCAATGTAGCCCAAACCATTCTCCAGTTCCTTGAGAAAGAGGTTTTATAGATTCTTTTAGAAATTCTTCGTTGATAATTTGTTTACCATTTAATCTTCCATTGTTCATAAATAAATTTACAAACTTTAAGAAATCTTTTGGCATTAAGTCTATTCCATAATAAGTCATGTCATTTCCTGCAGAATCACTCCATAAACCATGCTTTTCTATACCTAAAGGATTAAATATCTCTTTAATTAGAACATTGTGAGGTTCATCATTAAAAATATTTTTNATAATAGGGTTCAANAACATTGTATTAACATTGTTGTATTCATAGATCCAACCTTGAGGCATAGCTGGATCAACATTCATTGCAAATTCTAAATTATTCATTGAAAAGAACATTTCTTCATTTTGATATTCAGTAATTTCAAGCCCNGAGCGCATGGCTAATAAGTTATATAGGGTCAATTGTGATTTCGAATCTTCAATTAATTCTGGAATAAAAGAACTTATAGGCTTCTGAAGGTCTTCATATGAAATCAACCCTTTTTCTATAGCTACTCCAAAAAGAGCAGCATAAAACGTTTTTGATAATGACCATGATGTTGCAAGATCATCACTTGAATAACCCTCCGCATAGTACTCATGTACCACCTTATTATTTTTAGATATCAGAAAGCTTTGAGTAGCATCATCAGATTCGATCAACCCAACTAATTGCTTAAGAACTTCTTCATTCAGACTCTCTTCTGAAGCAACACTTAAAGATAATGATAAGGCCAGTAAAAATCTAGCCATCATCTTTTTCTAGATCAGCAATTCTTTCCACAATCTTTACATAATTCTCATAGAATTCTTTTGACTCTCCGTCTGCCTCTGTATAAGGGATGACAACACTACCACCATCAATATCTATTAAGCCAATCCATATTAGAAATCTTGAAAAATTAATAGCTCTATCAACACTACCCAAGAAACGTAAGTAGCCTAATGGNCCCCAATCCTGAACATCGCCTTCAACTGGCCTATATTTTGTAATTCTAGTAAAAATGATATCTCTTTCTTTATCGAGGAATACAAACTGTCCAAATTTACCACTTGTATTATAAATTTTTGCTTGATCATCATACTTAGAAACCCACCATTGGAGACTATATCCTCTTGTATCGCTATGAGCCCACCCCATACTAGGCGTAGAGCCCCAATAAAGCTTCAAAGATTCATCAACATAATTTTTTGAAATGACTTGTTCTCCATTCCAGTTACCATCTCTTGAAAATAAGATTCCAAATCTTGAATAATCCCTAGCAGACATATCTAAACAGCAATAAGTAAGAGTATTGCCTGCACTATCTTCCCATGCAGTGTAATTTTTTAANCCAATTTTGCTAAATAATCTCTCTTCAATTAATTGCTTTGCGGTTTTACCTGTCGCACCTCTAAGTATTTCGCCCATTAACATTGAATTAACATTGTTATATTGGAATACTTCACCCGGATTATTTTCGACGCCAACTTCATACGCATATGCCATATGATCAGGTTCAAAAAACATCATTTCATGCTCATGACTTGGGAACTCTAAACCACTAGTCATGTTCAAAACTTGTCTAATAGTAATATCTTTCTTTTTTCCTTCATCATATGCAGGCACATATTTTGCTACTGGATCGTCTAAGCTATCAATTTCTCCATTATCTAGAGATATTCCAACAAGCGCAGCATAAAAACTTTTAGCAGTCGACCATGAAGTACCATAAGAATTCTCATTATAACCCTCTGCATACTGCTCTTTTATGATGTACCCATCTTTTATAAGAACCGCACTCATTGTTGCATCATCTGAAAAAGTTAGATCAAATAACTCTTCTATTTTTAATTTATCTAAACCAACTTCATCATGATTTTTTGTTTCCCAGGTATCATCTGGNAAATAAGGATTGGCAAAAATATAGCCACATAGTAAAAATATTGAAAGTACTCTCATTAGTCCCCCTTTAAATCATTTCTCTTGATAAAATACTAAGGTAATTCCATGAATTTATACAGTCTTAAAAAAATATCTTTTCAAATAGATGGAAAACTTATATTTTCTGATGTTTCAGAAGAAATTAACTCTGGTGAAATAATTGAGGTAAGAGGTAAAAATGGATCTGGAAAAACAACCCTTCTTAAAATAATTACCGGACTAATTAATTGTGAAAATATTGATTCAGATAATATGACATTGAATCAAGTTTCTTATCTTGGCCACAAAAATGGCCTCATAGAAGAAATTACTTTGAGACAAAATTTTGAAATTCTTGGAATGCAGGTTGAGAAGGATCTTTTAAAAAAATTTAACTTATCACAATTAAAAAATCAGAAAATTTTTAATCTGTCATATGGGGAAAAAAGAAAAGTAGCATTAATAAGATTAATTAGCTCAAGAAAAAATATTTGGATCATGGATGAGCCATTTGCAGGCCTCGATAGTAAGGCAATAGAAGATCTTAAGAATATTATCAGTGATCACATCGAAAAAAATGGGACTGTCATAATGGCAAATCATCAAGAAGAATTTCCTGAAAGTAAAAAAATTATTTTGAGGTCAGTAGAATGAATAAAGCTTTACAAAGAGAATTAAAATTATTTTTTTTGATCCCTAAAAATATTTATTTACCAATTTCAATTTTTGGAATTATTTTTGTAATTTTCTTAGTATTAGATCTAGATAATAGTCTTAACTATGCCAGTTCATTCATTGCATCATTCATAACAATATTTATTATCTCAGAAAATACATTTAAGGATGATCATGCAAATGGTTATTTAGAACAAAAATTATCTGAAAGCGGTATTTCAGATATTATTTTATACCTGTTAGCCAAGTGGATANTTAATGTATTTTTTGTATTTATGCCAATTGCTGCAATTTCACTAATATTCCAAGGACATGAGATATCTTTAGAACTTTTTGGTATTTATGTNATTATGCTAAGCACTCTTTATTTTTTCTTCAATCTTGGCAGTGCAATATCTTTAAAAAGGAATAATTCACTTAATGCCTTATTGATTATTCCGCTTTTAATACCATTTATTATTCTAGTTAAAGGAATCTTTGTTGATGGTCAACTTGAACCAAATTTTTGGTTTTTATTTGCGTATTTTGTGTTCGCATCTTCCTTTATCTTTTACACAATTTTACAGGTTTTAAGAATACAGAGNAGGTGATATGTATCAATATGTAGCAAAATATTTAGTCCTTAATAAAGTTTTCAGATTTTTTGACAAGGCAATATTTCCATCGCTAATTATTGGGCTAATTGGATTTCTTTTAGCTTCATATTTAGCAATATATATATTGCCAGCAGACGCTGAGCAAAAAGAGATCTATAGAATTTTATTNATCCATGTNCCCTCAGCNATTCTATCTGAACTTNTTTATATATTTATGGCGGTTAGTGGTTTTATTTANTTGGTCTGGAGAACAAAGATCTCTGCCATATTCCTTAATTCTGCTATTAGCATAGGTTTAGTATTTACAGCCATAGTTTTAATGACTGGATCAATTTGGGGTAAGCCCACTTGGGGTACCTATTGGGTCTGGGATGCGAGAATAACATCAACCTTTATTTTATTTATCCAGTATATTGGTTTAATTGCTTTACGGTCTTCATTCAGCTCTCATCAGACTGCAGATCAGATTGTAAGTATCCTTGCAATAATAGGTGCAATTAATATTCCTATTATTAAATTCTCAGTAGATTGGTGGAATACCTTACATCAAAGTGCAAGCATAACTACAAGTGGCAGTTCAATTGACTCAGAGATGCTTTATGCGCTTCCCATAATGTTGATAGCTCTTTTATTTATATCTTTTGCTATTTTTGGCAGAAATATTCAATTTGAAATACTAAACCGAAGCAGTAATACAAAAATGATTAAAGAGGTGCTTAATGGATAGTCTATCTACTGTCATCTTTACATATATCTTGTCTATTTTAGCTATTTTATTTCTTTACTCTCTTTCACATATGAGGTATTCAAAGAAATTAAAAGACTGCCAGGAAGATTTAAATGATTAGAAAAAATAGATTAAACAAAATTTTTATTATTGTTTCACTTTTAATATCGCTAACACTGATTCTCTATTCAATTCTCAGAGCTTTAGAAACAAATATTGATCTTTATTTAACGCCAACTCAAGTAGAGTCAGGAGAATATAATATAGATAAGAGCTTTAAGCTTGGAGGAATGGTAAAGAAAGAAAGCTTGAAGCAGTCTGAATCATTAGAAATTAAATTTACAGTTACAGATTTTAATAAAGAGATTGAGGTAGTTTATATAGGCATCTTACCTAATCTATTCAAAGAAAATAGTGGCGTTGTTGCCTCAGGGTATCTAGACAAAGAAAAGAAAGTCTTTATTGCTGATGAAATTCTAGCCAAGCATGATGAAACTTATATGCCAATAAAAATAGAGGTGCAAGATTAATACCTCTGCAGATTTATTTGGGAGTTCAATTCTTTGGTTTTCAGCATTCTTATGCATTCTAATTTTTACTTTTTCTCTAAAAAGAAAATCACATGATTTAATAAAAAATTTAATTTACGCTAATTTTTGGACTCTACTCATTGGTTCTTTATATCTTTCTTACCAATTTTTAAGTAACAACTTCTCATTTGTATATGTTTGGCAAAATTCCAATGTCTTGCTACCTATTTTTTACAAAATATCAGCTTTTTGGGCAGCACATGAGGGNTCTTTTTTTCTAATGGTATTATTGCTTTCGCTTTGTGCAGCTTTAAATAATATTTTTATGAAAGAAAGTAGATATCTGTCACTTTCAAATTCTGTTTTAGCTTTTATACTTTTTTTCTATTTAATTTTTCTAGTCTTAACGTCTAATCCATTTATGATTTTTGAGGTTTCTCCGCTGAATGGATCTGATCTGAACCCATTATTGCAAGACCCATTATTAGTAATACATCCTCCTATGCTTTTCACTGGCTATGTTTTTTATGCAATTACATTTAGTTTTGTTATTGCAGGCATATTTACTAATTTTGATAAAGAGCTTTTTAAAATAATAAAGCTTTGGGCTGGTATAGCATGGTTTACTTTATCTCTAGGCATTCTACTGGGATCAATGTGGGCTTACTATGAATTAGGTTGGGGTGGGTATTGGTTTTGGGATCCAGTTGAAAATGTTGCTTTAATGCCTTGGCTAGCAGGTACAGCATTTACACACTCTTTAACCTTCAGCAGAAATAAAGTATTTCTATCCTGGATGGTGTTTTTAGGCATATTAACATTTTTACTTTCTATTCTAGGTTCATTTATAGTCAGATCAGGCATTTTAAATAGTGTTCATTCCTTCGCATCCGATCCTTCACGTGGAGTCTTTTTGCTTAGCTTATTTGCATTGTTCTCATTAGTTTCATTGGGATTATTTTTTTGGAGAAGTAACTTTTTGCATAGCAAGTGGCCAAGATTTATGTCCAGAAATTATTTGCTCGTCCTCAATAACATAATCTTAATGACGATACTGCTTATAGTTTTTCTAGGAACTTTATACCCCATCTACTATGAGGTTGTTTACAATGAAAAGTTCAGCGTTGGCCCAAACTATTTTTCTGAATTGATTACTCCTGCTGTATTCGCATTAATTATCCTATTCACAGCAGAGCAATTTCCAAAGATCTTATCTATGGATAAATTAAAATTATTTATAATTTTAGCTGTCGCGACTATTGCTGTTCTTATTATGAATTCTTTTAGCATGGGCTTATTTCTATCAGGAATATTTTTAGCCATCCTAATTTTCAAAGCTATTTTCGATTTTTTAAGCAAAAAGAAGTCATTGAAGATTCATAAGGTATTAGGTCATCTAGCTGTTGCATCACTTACTTTTTCAATCCTCTTAAATCATGAATTTTCTAAAAATATTGATTTCAAAATTAAACCCAATGATGAAGTTGAATTCATGGGCACAAATTTAATTTTTAAGTCTGCAGATGTTATTCAAAGTCAAAACTTTAATAGTGTTGTAGCAAATTTTGAAGTCGAAGATGAAGGTAAATATTTTAATATCGTTGCAGAAAAGCGCAGATATAAAGTTGGAGGCGTAATAACTTCAGAAACAGGAATTGCTCCATATATAACAAAAGACTATTTAGTAGTTTTGGGAGACTTAAAACCAGATGGATCATGGGTAGTAAGATACTCTATTAAGTATGGAATTATGATGATTTGGATGTCATCATGTTTACTGCTTTTATCAATTCTTTACGGGACAGTTAGAAGGCATGACTACTAGAGCATTTTTAATTATTTTTTTACTTTTACTGCTAAGTCTATTTAGTTTTTTTGCTATCTCCCTTCAAAAGGATTATGTACAGCCAGTCAAAAATCAAGAAGGCAAGCCCCTTATATTAGATAGGCAGCTTTATACAATTGACGGAATAAAGGTAAGTGAAGATTCCCTATTATCAGGGAAAGTAATATTAAATGTTTATGCAAGTTATTGTCTTCCATGTAGGGTTGAACACCCATTTCTAATTGAAATTGCAGACTCAAAGGATGTGAAAATGGTGGGGATTAGTCATAAAGAACAGGTTTCTGCCACTAAAGACTATCTTGAAGAATTAGGCGATCCATATGATTTTTCCATTCTTGATTTAGATGGAGACTTTTCTTTAAAGTTGGGAGTAATAGGCCCCCCAGAAACATTTTTAATTATTGATGGAGAGATTGTTGCTCATAGGATTGGTGTAATTGATATAAATATTTGGAATGAAAAATTTGAGAAATATTTTTAAATCTTTATTATTTTTTTGCTTTTTGATGCAGGCAGATGCTCTATATGAAGATTTAGATAAAGAAGAGTTAGAAAGGCTTGAATATCTTGCAGATAATATTAGATGTCCTATGTGCTCATATGGTAATTTGTCCAGCTCTAATGCTCCAATATCTAGTGACCTAAAGCAAGAAATTGCTTCTTTAATTAATCAAGGTTATTCAGATCAAGAAATTTTTGATTTCATGCAAGATAGATATGGAGATTACATATTGCTCGATACAAATATTGAAGATAATAGGTCAATTTTTCTTATCCCTTTAGTAGTTTTAGTTATATCCATATTGCTTGTAACCACCTATACTATTAGAAAATCTAAATGAGACTTAAAAGCTTAAAAATAGCAGGGTTCAAAAGTTTTGTTGACCCAATCCAGATTGATTTTCCAGGAATCATGTGTGGCATTGTTGGCCCCAATGGATGTGGAAAATCCAACATCATTGATGCCATAAAATGGGTGAAAGGAGAGCTCTCACCTAAAAGCCTTAGAAGCGAAAGTCTTCAAGATGTAATTTTTAATGGTTCTGACACTAGAAAGCCTGTTAGTCATTGTTCAGTTGAGCTATTTTTTGATAATTCTGAAAATTTTTTAGGTGGGGAATATCTTGAATTTGATGAAGTAAGTGTAAAAAGAGAGATGGGTCGTGATGGACAATCAAACTACTTTATTAACAATGCTTCTGCAAGAAGAAGGGACGTTCAGGATCTTTTTCTTGGTACTGGTTTAGGAGGAAATAGTTACGCAATTATTGAGCAGGGCATTATATCTAGTTTAGTAGGAGCCAAACCAGAAGAGCTTAGAAGCTATGTTGAAGAAGCAGCAGGAATCTCAAAGTACAAAGAGAGAAAGAGAGAAACAGAATCGAGAATAAGAAGAACGTCCGAGAATATTTCAAGACTTAAGGATTTAGAAGATGAAGTCAAAAGATCAATTAGAAGATTAAATGCTGAAGCAAACTTAACATCAAAATATAAAAAATTAAGAGACAAGGAAAAGCAATACCAAAAATTTATACTTTCTGACGATATGAGTGAGCTAATGAAACTTATGAATCAGTCAGAAAAAGAAAATAAATCAATTGATAAAGATCTCGAGAAAATAGATGGTGATAGATTGGCTCTAGTTTCTAAAAGAGATGTCAATAAGACTCAGCTAATGGAAAGTCTTAAAGATCTTGAAGAAGAACAAAGAGGATTCTTTGAATCAGGAGCAAAAATATCTTTAATAGAAGAAAAAGAAAGAACTGTAGCAAGCCGTATAGAGGAATTATCAAATGAAGAACAAAAGAATCTAGTTAATCTTGAAGATTTATCAAAAGAATTAGACTCAGCAAAGCGTGATTTAAGCAAAATTGATGAGAAAGTCATGGAAGGCATCGTCACTGACTCTAAAAAGATTACAGAAAGCATGGAATCTAATTTAAGTAAGAAAGATTCAAGTTTAATTGAAGAGTCACTAAAAGAGTTTTGGAAGAAAGGCTATCAATATGGTGTTGGCGAAAGTGGAGAAGCAGTAGAGACAATAAATGCTTTACGTGCGCAGTTTGCATCAAGAAATGATCAAATAATTAAAGACATAGAATCTATGAAGAAACATCTTGCCAAAGAAAAAGGTGAACTTTCAGGTTTAGTAGAGNTAAGAAAGAATCAAGAGTTAAAAGTTATCAAACTAAGATCAAACCAAGATAAAGCAAATCAAGAAATGAGAACAATAGAGGCAGAAATTACAAAATTAGAGTCTGAAAAAGAAAGAATAGTGCAACAAAGAAATGAAAAAGAAGTCAGCAAAAGAACAATCGAAATAGATATTAAAGAAAAACAAGAAAGATTAGATTCTTACTCAGAAGTAAAAGATTTAGAAGGGAAAAGAGAATTAGTCGTTCAAGATTTAGAGAAATTACAAAAGAGGATAATGAATCTTGGACCAATTAATTTTGCAGCCCCAGAAACATTAGAAGCTGAAAAAGATAGGAAAGAAACATTATCTAGTCAGATAGAAGAATTAGAGACATCATTAAATAAATTAGATGAAGCAATTAGAAAGATTGATATGGAATCAAATAAGTCTTTTCATAATTGTCTAAATTCAGTAAATAAATACCTGGAAGAAATGTTTCCCAAACTTTTTGGCGGTGGTTTTTGTAAATTAGATTTATTAGATAAATCTGAAGATTCAGGCTTGATACTAATGGCTAGATTGCCAGGAAAGAAAAATACAAAACTATCTCAACTTTCAGGTGGTGAGAAAGCATTGACCGCATTAGCTCTTGTCTTTTCTCTATTTTCTATCAACCCTGCACCATTTTGTTTATTAGATGAGGTGGATGCACCTCTTGATGACGACAATACGGCTAGATTTATAAACCTTGTTAATGAAATGTCAGAAAAGGTTCAGTTTATTTTTGTGACCCATAATAAGATTTCGATGGAAAAAAGTTCTCATCTTCTTGGAGTTACTATGCGAGATCTNGGAGTNTCAAAAGTTGTATCTGTCGATGTGGAGCAGGCTATGGAGCTAGCACAATCTTGAGCTCCTCATATGGCTATATATTCTTATTAATTGGTATAGCCATTTTAATTATTGCTATTTTACTTTGGGTAGCAAAATCACAGAATGGTGCTGTCATTAGATATTCCAAGATTCTAAATAAAAATAATGATCCAAATTATATTAATGGGTCGGTAGATAAACAAAATAAAGACGAAGTAAACGAGATAAGAGTTCCCCAACAAGCAGAATTAAACTTACCTGATGAAAATGAAGATAAGTTTATGGTCCTTTATCTACAATCTAAGATTGATGCTCGACCAAATTTTGATTTATTAAAAACTAAAATGTTTTCAAATGGGCTTACGTTTAAGGACGGTTATTTTGTATCTTCAGGAAATAATAAAATCCCAGGATTCAAAGTCCTTAACATGGAGGAGCCTGGAATATTTGATGAGAACAAAGATATTTCTTTAATAGCTATTGGTCTTCATCTTAAGGGGCAAAAAGATGTGGCAAAAACATTTGAGCAGATGATCGACATAGGAAAAAACTTAGAAAGATCTTTCGATATGAAATTACTAGATGAAAGTTTTAATAAAATTACAGATCAGACAATAGGAAACTATAAAGAAAATGCTAATGCTATTGATTTGAAGTCAGGATCTTATGCTAACTAATGATGAAATAAAAAAGCTTCGTGAAGAAATAGATAGACATAATAAGCTCTACCACACTGATGATAATCCAGAAATAACCGATGCAGAATTTGATGCCCTCTATGCTAGATTAAAAAAGCTAGAGAAAAGTTTAGGTTTAACTGATAGTTCTCCGACATCAAAAGTCGGATCTAAACCAGCTAAAAGTTTTGATAAGCATGATCATTTAAAACCTATGCTTTCTCTCAGCAATGTTTTTAATTTTGAGGAATTTAAAAAATTTGAAGAAAGAATTAATAAACGAATTATCAATGAGGAAATCATATATTCAGTTGAACCAAAGTTTGATGGCATTGGCATTTCTCTAACTTATGAAAATGGTAATTTAGTTCGAGCAGTTACTAGAGGAGATGGAATGACCGGAGAAGTAGTGACTGAGAATGTTAAAACTATTCAAAATATTCCGATAAAAATAGAACAAGGTGCTCCTCAAAATATTGAAATAAGAGGAGAGATATTTTTTCGATTAAACGACTTCCAAAAAATAAATGAGCAGTTAGAAATAGATGGCAATAAAAAATTTGTCAGCCCAAGAAACGCGGCTGCAGGAACTTTAAGAAATCTAGACTTAGTAACTGTCAAGCAAAGACCTTTAGATGTCTTTTTTTATGGTTTGGGTGGCCATTCTCTTGAATTTAATATTCAGTCTCAGAAAGAATTTTTGAAGTTTCTAGAGATAAATGACTTTCCAGTTAATGAATTGATATCTTTTGGAGGTAAAGAGCATGCAAGAGAATCAGTAGACAAAATACTTGGCTCAAGAGATTCATTAAGTTATGAAATTGATGGAGCAGTTATTAAGGTTAATGATTTCAATCAACAGCATAAGTTAGGTTTTGTTTCAAAGGCACCTAGGTGGGCAATAGCTTGGAAATTTCCAGCTTCTGAGAAATACTCAAAAGTTACGGATGTTTTATTTTCAGTAGGTCGTACGGGTATAGTAACACCCTACGCTACCATTGAGCCTGTTTTAATATCTGGTGCAAATATCTCAAATGTTACTCTACATAACTTAGATGAAGTGAAGAGGCTTGGTATCAAAGTAAATGATACTGTTTTAGTGAAAAGAGCTGGCGATGTAATACCTCAAATAACCAAAGTTAATACTGAAGTTAGAGATGGCTCTGAAAGAGCAGTCAATATTCCAGAATCTTGTCCATCATGTGGTAATCCTCTAAAAGAAGAAGGCCCATTCTTACGCTGTAATGTTGGAATGAAGTGTCCTGCCCAATTATTGGGGTATTTTGAACACTTTGTTTCAAGAAAGGCAATGAATATAGATGGACTCGGCACTAAAATTAATCAACATCTCATAGATTTAGGTTATGTAAAAGAAGTGGCCGACTTATATAAATTACGAAAATTTGAAACTGAATTAAAATCCCTCGAAGGCTTTGGCGAAAAGTCTATTGATAACCTATTCGATAGTATAGAGAGTGCAAGATCTCCCGAATTAGAAACATTTATCAATGCATTAGGGATACCTGAGGTAGGGGAATCAACAGCATCAGCTTTAGCTAGACACTTCAAAAGTTTTGATAACTTAAGATTGGCAAAGTATAAAGATTTAATGCAAATTGATAGTATTGGGGATGTGGTCGCAAAAAATATTTTNAAATTTTTTGAATCTGATCCAGTTGGAATTGATAATCTTCTTCAAGAACTCAATATAAATGATTTTATTGTTACTGAATTAAGCCATTTAGATGGAAAAAGAATAGTGATAACGGGTTCATTTAATGATTTTAGCAGGGAAGAGATCAAAGATATTATAAAAGAGAAGGGCGGAGTTCCATCCGCTGCTGTTAGCCATAATACAGATTTTGTAATTTTAGGTGAAAATCCAGGCTCAAAATANAAAAAAGCAATGGAACTTGGAATAGAATTAGTAACAGAAGATAAAATTAAAAATTTTCTTAAGATATGAATAGAAATAGCCTACTAGTTTTTTCGTTACTTATTCTTGCTAGTTGTTCAGCAAAGATACCTAGTAATCAAGACGATATTTGTGACATGCTTAATGAAAGCCCTAAATGGGAACAAGATCTTTTAGAAGCACAAAAAAGATGGGATGCAGAGCCAAGTACAGTAATGGCTATCATTAGACAAGAATCATCTTTTGATCCAGATGCAGCTCCAGAAAGAAATAGATTATTAGGTTTCATTCCTTGGAAAAGAGCATCAAGTGCTAGAGGCTACGCTCAAGCAGTCGAAGGAACTTGGGAAGAATATAGATTAGAAACTAATAAAGGCAGAGCAAGAAGAAACAATTTTTCAGATTCTGTAGATTTTATTGGCTGGTATTTATCAAAAGCAAAGTCAGTCAGAATAAAGTCGTATGAAGTAGATAAACTTTATATTGCTTATCATGAGGGGTATGGTGGCTACAAAAGAAAGTCATACCGTGATAAAGAGTGGTTGGTTGATGTTGCAAAAAAAGTTAAATACAACTCAGTCAGATATGAGCGACAGCTTAAGAGTTGCCCTTTAAAAGAAAAGAAATCTTTCTGGGATATTTTCTAGATTCTTTTGATCAAGAAATCTTCTTGTTCAGCAGTTTTTTCTAAATTTGGATTAATGATTGAAAAAATGCTTCTTGGCTTGTTTTTGAGATACTCTGCAGCCTCAACTATGTCTTCTTTGGTTACATTAAATATATTATTCCTATAAGTCTGTCTATTCTTTTGTGACCGGTTCTCTGAATTTAAACGGTAATCTTTGAAAGCTTCGCCAGCTGGAGAAGAAGGTTTGTCTATATCAGACAATACAGATAATTTACTTTCAAGAATCATGTCATCGTCAAAACTGCCAAGTGAAGCCCATGTTAATGAATTATTAAAATCTTCTAATGTTTCAATAAATCTTGGATCTCTATAAGAGAACATTTTAAATGTTCCTGAGAATGGATCATATGTTGCACCACCACCATATGCTCCCCCTTGCTCTCTAACTCTTTTATGCAAGTATTCATTTCTTAAAAGGCTGGAAAGGAGAACAAATTTAGGAGAATCTTTAGGATCATAGATCGGAGCATCAAATGACATTGCAGAAAAATTTACTTGTGTATTTATAGGTAAAGCAACTTTATTAAAAGTTTTACTAAACTCTACATTAATTGAAGAACTGCCATCTTTCTCAAAATCTAAAGATCTGATTCCATCAATTTGCTCATTTGTTAATTTAATATTAGAAATAAAAAGTAGTTCATTTTTATCTGATTTAGTCTTTTGAAGCATTTTCTGCATTTTTTGTATTTCATCTTTTATCTGGTCATCTTGATTTGAGACAAAAGGCACAAACCTATTTATCGCACTTAGGCCGCCAATAGATTCTTGTACAAAGGACAATTCACTATGTGAAGATGATGCTCCTAGCATTGCAAATCTATGACCATTTTCAACTATAGATTGCTGGAAGCCCATAAAGTTTTGAAACATTAACTCTTTAATCCTTTTTTCATCATCTAGTTTTGTCTCATTAAGAATTTCAAAAATTAATTCAGTTGCTTCAACTGTATTCTCCGGCAAAAATTTTGAAGATAGAGAGATTTTTCCTTTTATTTCATCATTTTCATCATAGTAAAAGTGGTTTGAAGTATTTATCCCTCCAGTAATTCGAGAAATTTCTTCTTGCAATTCGAAATAATCTCTTTTTTCGACCCCAACTTTACCAAATAACGCAGTCAAAGCCATAAGATGACCCAGTTCCTCACCAGAAGATATATTTAAATCTTTTGTGACTGCATTGTAAGTTAAGCCATTTGTATGTTGCTCATAAAATGTAGGGCTATAACCAAATGTTTTAAGTTTTTTAGTTTTAGGATAACTTGTAATTTTTGGTACATCACTTAGCTCCAACTTTGGTAATACATTTTTATCTGGAATAGCATTCTGTCTATCTGCAAGCTTCTTAGAGTCGTTAATAACATCTAATTTTTCCTTACTGCTCATAGAAGATTTTATGCTATCTAGAATTTTCTTTAATTCAGTCTCTTTTTTATTAATAAGATCTAAGTCCGGAACCATTTCAAGGTTTACCCTATGATTATTAGAAACAAATAAGTCATCAACTAATTTATTTAAATAGCTCTTATTCTTTACTCTTTCTTTTAATCTACTCAAGGCTTCATCAACACTTGCCAATACTAGAGGATCAGATTTGTATAAGGACCCTGGTGCCATTGAAAGTAGAATTTGAAGTCCATACGGCAAAGAGCCAGAAGAAATCTCTCTTTTTCCCATTTCAAGCTGATATAAGGCAGCATCTATCTGAGCCTCAGAGAAGCCTTCTTTAGCGATATTCTTGAAAGTTTTATCCACTAATTCATTAAATTTTAGCTGTGATTTAGCTTCTGTGCCCTCAATTCCGCATATGAAAACTAAATGTCTCATACTGTCTTCAAGGCCCAATATTTGTGCTGGTGACTTTCCTAGATCATTTGATTCCAATACCTTATATAAAGGAGAAGCTGAATTACTTAAGAGCAGCAGAGACATTAAATGTGCATCTAGCAATTNGTCAATATTAAAACTTTCACCCAATGTCCATGCACAGTAATTTTGATAACCCGTTTGTTCCTTTGATACTGGGTTAAAAAACTCGTTTACATTTACTGGCTTTGAAAAACTCTTTTGCTTAGAGACAATCTCTATCTTGTTCTCTTCAATTTTTTTAAATTTTTTAGTTAATTTTTTATCAATAAATTTTTGTATTTCTTTAGCATCCAAGTCTCCCCAAGTGAAATATGTAGCATTCGATGGGTGATAGAATTTTTTATGAAAATCTTTTAAATATTCATGTGTTAAATTAGTAATATCTTGCGGTTCTCCGCCACTATTATTTCTATAAGTTAGATCTGGAAATAACCCTTTTGTTAAAGCTTGCCATGTAGTATTAGAAATGTTGCTCATTGAACCTTTCATCTCATTAAACACCACACCTTTATATTCAAGATCACTGCTACTTTTATCAAATTTAGCAAACTCTAATCTATGCCCTTCTTGTTTAAAATCTTCTTCTTCAAGCAGAGGAAAGTAAGCAGCATCTAAATAAACATCAAGTAGGTTAAAAAAATCTTTTTTGCTTTGAGTTGCAAATGGATATGCTGTCCAGTCACTTGAAGTGAATGCATTCATGAATGTGCTCATTGATCTTCTTAGCATCATAAAGAATGGATCTCTAACTTTAAAATTTTCTGAACCGCACAGGGTAGTATGTTCTAGTATATGAGCTACACCTGAAGAATCTTCTGGAATAGTTCTAAACATCACCATAAAAACCAATTCTTTGGAATCATTTTTAAGATGAATATGCTCAGAATTATACTCACCAAGCATATATCTTTGCGCTTCAAAGCCTAAGGAAGTATTTTGTTTTTTTTCAATAATTTTGTCATTCATATGCTTGAGTTTTAGGGAACTAATATTATATATTTTAAGTCAGAAAGAAAGTATGTTTAGAAAAATTTTAGCTTTATTAACTTTAACCGCAGTAATTGGTTGTAGTTCTAACCCTGTAAGCGTAGAAAAGCTGAGTACCTTCAATTTATCTGATTACAGCACCTTTGATGTAAAAGTCGTAGGCATGGAAGACACTAAAGTAAGCCCATTTACTAGATCTGGGTTAAAAAGAGAATTCACTGAACAGCTATCAGGCCTTGGACTGTCTACGAATGATAAGTCACCTGATTTTATTGTAAAAATATCTATTGATGTTAGTGATGGATATAAAGCTTCAAGAAGCAGTTTTAGAAGAACTAGATCTTATTACAGAGGGGGCTATGCTTATGACCCTTTCTTTGAAGATTATTACCATCAAGAACAATCCTATTTAAGAGTTACTCTTTATTCCACTAGCAATGAAGAACCTCTGTGGACAGGATTAAGACCAACTAAATACGTCGATAAAGACCTTAAGCTTTCTGAAGCAGAAATTGTCAAATATGTTGAAAGTCTTATTAACGAAATTGTAAATTCTTAAGGTATAAGCCAGTAAGATTTAATTCNNCCTCTTTNATCCCATTCAAACTTACATCTACGATGNCCAGATCTCTGTAAATAAAGAAATTCAAGNGAAGAAAAAGTAAAAACAATCGTAGAGAAGTTTTTGTAACCATCTTCAAGGTTTACATCCTTGATATGGAAATCATAAGATTCAGGATTATCTGTTAAATGACTAGAACCATCTTTAACTGAATAACACTTTTTTGATATAGCTTGAGATTCTTTCCAAGCTTTTTCAGAATGTTTATTTTTATGGTTAACCTTTGACGTGCCTACCATCCGAATTTGTGTTTTACTTTCTGGGTCGTAACCAATTAAGCTAGTAATGGGATTATCTTTTATTGCTTGTACTTTTTGTGATCGGTAATCTGAATGAAATCTTAAAAATCTTTTAGAAGCATTGAAGTCTCTAAGCACCATGACTCTGGAATAAATCTCTTTATTATGCAATGTACTCATTGTTAAAGTATGGAACATAGAGGATCTGTTCTTTATTCCATCTCGAATAAGCTCAAAGG
>NZGL01000023.1 GCA_002690945.1 Gammaproteobacteria bacterium
CTAAAAGTTCTTTTAATTCATTAATTCTACCTTCAGATGAAAGCATGTTTGCAAACTCAATTACCTCTTCCGAATTATTTATGTGCAAATCAGCCATATCTAGATTCTAACTAAAAGATCTATTTAATAAAATTATAATATCCAGTTAGATTAGTAATATGATACGCGCAATGCTTTATTCTCTGTTTCTTATTTTTGCAGGTCTGTTTCCTTCAAATACTGCTGACTCTTATACCTTAAATGCTTACGATTTTAGCTTTAAGGATATTGATGGAAATGACCTTAAATTTAAGGATTATAAAGGAAAAGTCCTTCTTATTGTGAATGTAGCATCAAAATGCGGCTTTACGGGTCAATACGAGGGCTTACAGTCCGTTTGGGACAAATATAAGGATAAAGACTTCGTACTAATAGGAATACCCTCTAATGACTTTTATCAAGAATATAAAGACGAAAAAGATGTAAAAAATTTCTGCGAACTTACATTTGGTGTCAACTTTCCTATGACATCCATAACTGCAGTTAGAGGTAGTGATGCTCACGAGTTTTATAAATGGGCAAAACTTACATACGGTAATAAAACTGTACCTAAATGGAATTTTCATAAAATTCTTATTAACAGAGAAGGGAAAATTGTAGATACATTTTCATCTATGACTAAACCTGATAGTTTAAAGGTAACCTCTAAAATTGATAGCCTACTTTAGTCCCTAATTCAACTAATATATCTGCTTTTTAATATTTTCATATATATAGTTTTCTAAACCATCATCTTCAAAAATATATCGTGGATCTCCAGTATATTCTCTATATTTTTTTGACATAGAAAACCTAATAATTGATTCAAGCCTCAAAGAGTCAATTGGATGCGTTGTTGAGTAACCACTCTCAGGGTCATTAATATGATCTGTTAATTTTTTTATATCAATCTTATTTTGAGAGTACCTTATTCCATATTTTAATTTATGTAATGCAGATGCAGCTATATTGATATCGTCAACAGATGCAAATCCAATTCTATCAGCGCTAATTTCAGCACATTGTGATTTAATATTATCTAAAGTAGTGTCAGCTGTTTTAGTATAATCTAAGTGATTAAAAATAGCGTGACCAATTTCATGTCCTATAACAAAATTCATCTCATTATCATCAAGAAGATTTATCAAAGGTGAAGTAATTAAGATAAAGTAAACTTGATGGTTTTTTGTTATTAAAGCATTAAAACGACTACTATATGATTCCGTTGCTATATGTGCCCTTATATTCATATCCAAAACTAATTTTTTTTTTACGTAATTTATGGATTTTAAAACTTTATATGGCGCATCAGGTAAACCATCAGGGTTCATAAATAGCACTTCTTTATTTGAACCCTTGTATACCCAATTTGATAGAGAATCATTCTTGAATCTAAATGTTTTTAATTTTACTATCATTACAACTCTTTTCTTAGTTTGAGAATAGTATTTTGTAATCTTAGTGATTTAGATCTTTCTAAGTCATCATTAGATTGTTCCAGCGCCTTCCATTTAATATATTGTCTATTGAGGAACTTTTTTGGATCAGATTTCATTGTAGTTTTTAAAATATTTATATACCAATTATAGTAAATCTCAATCTGATTGATGCTTAAAGTAAAAATTGCGGCATCTCTTATTTCACTTAGTTTTTCTGATTCATCTACTTTGAAAGAGTTATCTATAATTTCAATACAATTTAACTCCTTAGCATCTAAAATAAGATCTGCAGTAATAGTATCGATAAAAAGTTTATAGACTGCTTCAACTTCACCATTAAATTGTGAGTATATAATATTGAGTTCTGGGCCTAATTGTCTATGAGATTGAATAGATGCTTCCTTTTTTAAATTCATTAGAAATGCATACCAATTTTCCTTTTCCTGTTCATATGCATCTGCTGGATATGAATTTTGAACTATATTAAGAATAAAACGATCTAGAACTCCTTCTTCTCGCTTATCTATTTTCCCATCAGACTCGGAAATAAAATAAAAAGTTTTAAAAATAGCCCCATATGCAAGATTCGGATCGTCTCTATCTGAAGACGTTGATTCCTCTATATGATTCTCCCAAGGTCTAGGATTACTACTTAATTTTCTCTTGCCAGCGTGCCAAGCAAACTGGATACCATACCAAATTACAATAAATGCGATCCAAATTAAGAATGATTCCATAATCTCAACTTTTTATGTTCAGGTTTTTTTCAAGTGTGACTTCTTTACCTGACAATTCATCCTTATAAGAGCAAACTAAAATCATATTCTCATCAATAGAAAAAGTAATATAAACGGGTAAGCCCTCTCTTCTTTCCCCAGTTAAATTTTTCAATTCGGTCTCAGCTATTATTTCACAAAATTTTAAATCTTCAGTGTTAATTTCAGATTGAGTTACAACACACTCTAATATTGTGGTATCACTTGGAGTAAAGTATTCCTTTGTTAAAGTAATAGGATATTTATCGTTTTTATTTATAATTACACTGTTCTTACTTTCGTTTCGGTTGATATCAAATACTCTTGTTCCATAATAATGATTTACAACATCTATAAGTTTTGCATCACCTAAATCTTCAGATTGAGAGGCCGACTGTTCATCTTTATTTGCAATAGCGCAATAAATACTTGCTCCAAGCGAAACTACTTCATCGACGTTAAGTGTAGTTACAAGATTTTCCTTATTCATTAAATTTTTAAGATGATCATAAAATAAAGGCATTCTAGTGCTTCCTCCTACGAGGACTACTTCATCAATATCATTTTTATTCAAGTTTAACTCATCTAGTAAAGTTTCAATAATTATCTCTGATTTTAATATGTATTCTTGAACTGCAGATTCAAGATCACTCTTTAGAATTGTCATCGGTTGGGCTCCCGCTTCTCCTTGCATAACTAAGGGGGTATCATTCTCATCTAAGGATATTTTTCTACCTTCCATGAATTCCTGGTGGATAGTTCGCCCATTCTCAACTGAACTAAAAGCTGAACCTTTTTTAGCCATATATTCTTTGTTTACAAGGTCATATAATTTATTATCAAAATCAGTGCCCCCAAAGGAATCTCCTTTAGTGCCTATGACTTCAACTTGGTCACCATCGATTTGGACAACTGAACAATCTAATGTACCGCCGCCAAGGTCATAAATTAAAACCTTACCCTTCATGCTTTTTGTTCTAGAATAATAGAGAGCTGCCGCTACTGGTTCACTTATTATTGTGGGAACACTGATTCCAGCTTTAATAGCAGCGTTTTTTGTAGCTTCTCTTGCTATATCATTATAAAATGCAGGCACAGTAATAGTNGCCATATCTATTCTTCCTAATTTTTTTTCAGCATCCTTGATTAATTTTTTGAGAATAAAACACGAGATATCTTCGGGACTATAGCTGGTTTCATTGAAATCAAGTGTAAATGTATTATTTTGGGGCATTTTCTTTTTAATTTGTGTAACAACATTATCTGGGTCTATTTGAGCTGCTTGCCTTGCAACATTTCCAACATCAATGGATCCATCTTCAGCAAAATATACCACAGAAGGCAAAAACCTTTCTTTGTCATAAATAATTTCGTGTTTTCCATCATCCTGATATACGGATAAGACTGAAAAGGTAGTTCCAAGATCTATGCCTACAAAATTTCCCATTTTACTTAGAAGTTACTATTACTTCCGCGGTTAAAATTAACTCGCCCTCCTTTGTTTCATAACCTACATTGACCACTTCTAATATTATACCAATTTGAGCTTTGAAATTCTCAGATTTCTTTTTTTCAACTACAGTTACTTTTTGTGCAAGTTCAGCGTCTTTAATAATGGACTTACCAATTTCAGGGTCGATTATCTTACATCCATTAGTAGCAAGAATGGCTTTGAGCTCGAATATAGCTAATTCGAAAAACTCTTTGTCTGCTTGATCAACTTTCTCTAAATAAATATANAAGCTTCTTAATGTAAATATAACATTCTGGAGGAGTAACTTGTCTGGGCTTTTAGTATCAACACTGATCTTTAATTGTGAAAATTTATCTTTCAACTGATCAAGCTCGTTATTTAATTCTGATAGACGCTTATTCCTTTTTCTTAAATTGAGAAGAACAACAATTAAAATAATAAGGAGTATTACAGATAAATATTTGTACAAATCAAAATCATTATCAATTGAGCTGTTTCCACTCATTGATTCATCAGTTGTAGTATTATCTAAATCAGAGCTAGTATCTTTAATAATTTTTTCTTTAGGACCATCTAATACAACTTCCTTTNAATCGGAGGTTTTTTCTTGGGGCTCACCTATTTCACTTGTATTAAGTAATGCAGTAAAAGCCATTATGGCAATTGCAGCCAATATTGCTCCGTCAAAAAGCTTCATTAATTCATAATAGCATCTTTAGACTAAAGTAATCTAGTAGAATAGTTTAAAGATATTTTATTTACGATATAAAGAATTACTCCTTATTTATAAATTTTTTTAAAGATTCACGATGTTCAATGTTGCTTGAGTCAAAGTATCCTTCAATAGATGGATAGTAGTAGTACCCTGATACCCAGTCATTCTTTAGTCTTTCTAAGTATTTTTTATCAAGATTTGGAAGATAATTATAAAAGTCTGAATCAGGATTATTATTGAATTCATCATCCATTAGGGCTCTAAATACAAAATCATCCACATGTATTCCGTAATCGTATTTTGTTGCTTCGGGAATATAATTATAATTACTTTTAAATAGTCCTGTAATCCAATCCCAAGAAAAAAAACCTGCTAAACTTCTTGCCAAAAGGGAGAAAGCAGCTTCTTCAACTCTGTAGGCTTGTTCAGTAAGTCCATTTATTCCTATAAGATTCCCTTTGGAATTTACAACAGGGCCTCCACTCATGCCCCCTTTTACGCCTAACCTATATACTAATGAATAATAATCTAGCTGTTTCCAACCTTCTTCGTCAAAAATAATAGAGTTAATTTCACTTTTAGTAATAAAAATATCTTTCATGAGCTTCAAATTACCTGCAACTGAGGGATAACCAGCTGAATAAATAGTATCTAATAATTCAATTTCAATATATTGTTCTATTTTAATTGGTANAAGCTTTGGGAAGTATGTTGCAGGAATTTCCTCCCCAGTAGACCAGTGAGTTGTTCCATTTAAATCTAGTTTTATAATAGCGAGATCAAGGGTATCAAATGTTAAAATATTGTCTACTTCCCATCTACCGAAGTCTCCTCCATCAACACCGTAGGTTAAAAAATGTGGTACTACGAAAATTACATTTTCGTCTAAATCAATATCTACGGTACCCCCATCAATCGACTCCATAGTTACAACATGTTTATTAGTTAAAATATAGTAAACATTCTTCTCCGGCTCACTTATCACAATACCAGTCCCCATAAATCTTAGTGCATTATATTGATCGCTGAGTTCAATATTGTCATAATTTTCAGAATGAGCATCATTTAGAGCTCTGTTTTCAATATTTATAGCTACTGTAGAAAAGATAAGGCTATTATTTATAGATCTAGTTTCTGAAAAACTAGAAGTTAATAAAATTAATAGAAATAGTAGGCATTTCAAGGCTAGGTTTGGCATATTTTAATATTACAAAAATAAAACTTAAAATACTACTAAGCCTGACAGCAAAAAAGTGACCATCTATCTTTTTTCCTTTTTCCATTTATCATATCCTAGCATTGGGCCTACCAGAAGAGTTTCACATTCACCTACTACGTCCCCCCAAATACCACCTTCATATAGCTCTCTATAAATGGGTGAGACTAAAACTGTCATACTAAATCTCTTAAAATATTTATCAACAAAAATGACTCTGATTGATGGAGTTCCATCCACTTCGCTTCCATTCGTAAGTAGAAGTATTTCATCCTTATCTTTCATTACCCTTTCACTAGTTGCGTAATCCATATCTCCACCACCCATTAGATAGTCCTTTTCACCTGTTTGAACTAATTGGAAAATAAATTTTTTTCCTTTATGAGGATATTCACATTGATAATGATCACCTTCCCTGTCCCAATCTTTAGAAATAGAAGGTAGATTTATTAAAAAAATAAAAAAAATAAAAACAAATTGCAATTTTCTATTCAACTATATCTCCATATATTTATTGAAACATGTTTCAACTCTATTAGCCAGCTGGGGGCTTATAATCGTCTCCTACAAAAGGATCCTTGATTTCATATAAATTACATCCATTTTTATATGCAATTCTATTATCGGGTAGCCCTTTACCGCAAGATGAATAAGAATAAGCAAAATCCTCACTTCCATATGGACTGCCATATGATAGACCTCTTTTGGCAACTGTAGTATACGCACATCCATTACCTATCATGGGAGTCCAATAAGAAATAAATGAATCAGGAAAAACACAATCACCACCACCCCCTATATAACTACAACCACCATTTAGAGTATTTATCTCTGCCACCATAGTCGTAAAAATAGCTTTTCCTCTTAATGCTGCTCTCCATATTGTTAAATCTTTTCCAATAGCAACACTATCATAATATGAAGGAGCTTTGCCACCTGCATTGGAATATCTAATTATAAAAAATTCTTCATTTTCAAGAGGTGAATCTACGTAATAACATCTTTCTATATCCGTATTCCACTTATCTTTTGATAGTGCACTAAGACAGTGTTTTTTATAAAAATTATCCAAAGTCTGTTCCCATGGCTCTGTATCTTCATCTTCATATTGAATGACAATATCCTTTAAAGGTTTAGGCATAAGAGTAGTTACAGATTTAAATCGGTGATTATTCCAAAGCCCATCCCATTTATCTTCGGAACTATGGGTATGCATTGTTTTGGGGATAAAATAATTATTTTCGTAGTGGTCTTCTATATCTGGTCCTTCATGTGCCATTGAAGGATTAAATATAAAAAGAAGGAAAAAAAAGACAATTTTTAATATAATATTCAATATTAAACTATTATGCTTAAAGAAGATATATAAATAATTCACTTAATCTTCGCCTTCTAGAATCCAATACTCCCACTTTTCCCATTCAGTCTCTATTTGCTTGACTCTCGTACACCCCTCAGACGATATAGGATGCAACTCAGGTGCTAATCTAAATATGCCTTGACCGTTGTATAAAACTGTATCTTCACCGGTAACTAAATTTCTTTTAAAAAATAAACCATCCCCGGTAGGCATATTATTTACGTATTCACCTCGCCAATATATATTCCTATTAGAGTGAAAGAATACCCCTTTTCCATTTGCAACATTATCTCTATAAAATCCTTCGTGCCAATCACCATTTGGAAATATAAACTTACCAAAACCATTAGCACCATTTATTTCATGTGGATATCTTTGCGAATAATGTTCATTGACTTCTCCTTTATAAATTGATCCATCACACCATTTACGTTCTATTTGACCAACAAAGTGGCCATCTATCTTCTTTCCTTTATCACTACATCCGCAACTATAATTTACTGTTTCATACCCCATACTCATATAGCAACATTTTCCTTTCATCAATACCTCCTTAGTTATTTATGACTTCGCATCAATTAAAAGTAATTTTTTTTTAATCAACATTCCTATTAAAATCACAAGCAAATAAAAAAGTCAATATTATTTTTTAATAGCTAAATTTTATATCTATATAATAGATATAAGTTTTTTAAAATTAGTTTTTGTAGCCACGCTCTGTAATACATAAGTATTAAGTTATAATAAATTTCCATATGACAGAATCAATAACAGAATTAATAGTAACTATAGCCGCAACTTGTACAACTTTTTGCTTTTCATTTCAGTGCTACAAAGTTTATAAGTCCAAATCAACAAAAGATATATCTTTTTTAATGTATTTAATTTTTATAATTGGTACTATAAATTGGATAATTTTTGGTTTTTATGCAAATCATGATTCAATATTTTATAGCAATATTATAACTACAAGCTTAGCTGTATATATACTTGTTGCAAAAATTAAGTATGGTTGAGACTTACTATTCTACAACTTCCTCTTCTACAGGAGCTGCTTCTTCAACAACTTCTTCAACCACAACAACTTCTTCTACTGGTGCTTCATCTTCTCCAAACCACTGGTC
>NZGL01000024.1 GCA_002690945.1 Gammaproteobacteria bacterium
TTACACCATTTTAAAAGGTATATTAAAGAAAGGTGTATTAAATGAACTGTTGGCATTGTGGTGCTGAACTAATTTGGGGAGGCGACCACGACGTAGAAGACAGTGAAGATTATGATATCGTTACGAATCTTTCCTGTCCTAAATGTAATTCATATATTGAAGTTTATCATGCAATAAATGATAACTCAGACTATGATGATTTAACAAAAGCATAAAGGAGTAACTCCACCCTTAGCTCAGTTGGATTAGAGCAACGGTCTTCTAAACCGTAGGTCACAGGTTCGAGTCCTGTAGGGTGGGCCAATTTAGTATGGCAATAAACATCAAACGTATAATTAAAACTTGTACTTGGCAAGCATTAGGTACGGTATGGTTTATGACCTATGCGGTAATTACTGGTGGAGATCTTTGGTACACGTTTGGATTGGCTGTAACAAGTATACCTGCAGGTAGTGTGATGTTTTATTGTCATGAATGGTTATGGGATAAGATGAACAGGAAAATGGATAAAGAAAATAAAATAAATATCGTTAGCAAGTAGCTATGATATGGAGCCGGCATAGCTCAGTTGGTAGAGCAGTTGATTTGTAATCATCAGGTCCCGAGTTCGAATCTTGGTGCCGGCACCATTTAACAAGGAAGAAGTATGAAAGCAGGAGACGCAATCATTCTAGCCGCTAGAAAGCAAGCAGAAGGTGAATTGGCTGTACATCAAGCAAACATTGAAGTTTACAAAACAATGCCAGCAGGTATTGGTGAACACTCCGATGTTACTGAAGCAGTTATAGCCGAACTTGATAAAATGGCGGCGGCTAGTGATCGTTTAGAAATGTTAGACAAATATTTCAGCTAATACTTAGAAAGGGTAAAAAAGTGGATTATTACAATCGTTTTGAAAAAGAAAATAAACTAGCAATTATTACATTTGTTGATGATGAATTTTTGTCATGTAGTTTTTTTGAAAATGAAAAAATAGTAGGTAGAATCGACTATCCTGATAAGAGCAGAAATTATGTTGTAGATGCCGCCAATAATTGGTGTAACGGTGTTATGACACATGAAACGATCAAAGAGTATACAAGTCAACCAGACTTGTTTAGTTAAAAAAACTAGCTGGATCAAGAGACTCTATTCAGCTTACCCAATCTCCACACAAAAAGGTTGCAAGTAATTCTTACTTGCATTTGCAACAAAAAAAGGTTGACAGTAAGACGTCTTGATGTTATAGTGTATACATAAGCTAAAAAAGAGGACACAATGATATCAACCTTTAAAAATATATTCTACTACACTTTAGTATTTCCTGTTATTTTAATGAGCATAGTTGGTCGATTTCTTTGGTTGATAATGACTTGGATATCAGTTATTTTTATTGTTATGATTCTGATACTTTGGTTACCAGGATTATTTTAGATTGACACATATATAAGATATGTTACTATTAATTGTAAGTTAAACAGAGGATAAGAAAATGGCACGTCAAAAAGCACAATACAATACACGGCAGGTATTAGAGCTTGCTATTGAAGTTGATAAAGCACAAGGCTTTATTAAAAGTGGCTATGGTTATTTTGACCGAGAATCAGATAAACGTGTTGATGACAATAAAACTACAATTCTTAATATGATTGAAGGCACCACTAATTTAATGGAAATCAGTGAAGAAAGCAAAGCTCAAGCTGATACTATTGTTGACAGCTTTAAGCAAGAACTGATTGCTAAGAAACTTAGTGCTACTATTAATGATTTTGAGCAAAATGTACTCAACAGTCTTGGTGGCGAAACAGTAGAAAAATTTGGTGTTGCAGTTTTGGCGAGTTTACCAAACAGTTTTCGTGTACTACAGAAACGTCAAGGACTAGACGACTTTTTTGATACACATCGAAAGTCAAGTGTATTTGTTGGTAAAATTGGTGAACGTTTACGATTCCCTTGTTTTATTAAAGATGTTAAGTTTATTGCCAAATACAACATTCATTTGGTGACCTGTTTAACCAAAGAAAATAACATTGTTAAATTCTTCTTTAATCGTGAGCCTGATATTCAAGGCATCATTGAAGGCAAAGATGTGATNCTAACTGGTAAAGTTAAGACACATGATATAAGTAAGTTTTCAAATTGTAAGGAAACTGTGTTCAATTATGTGAAAATTGAACAATAAAAAAGGTTGACATATACTGTAATGATGCTATTATGTATATATAAGTTAATGCAAATAGGAGTGAGAAACTATGCAGACAACAGATGTTAAAATCGTAAGCGGTACATACCGTAACATAGAAATAAAGGACGCAGTGTTTCCTTTAGTTAAAGAATANAAAGAAGGTAAAAANGGTAACTTTGTTACTGTCGATGGCAGTGCAGTTACTGGATTCCCTGATCGGTCCATTCGAATCAAAGTGCTGAGCAAGGACGACTTTGAACTGCTAGAAGATGGCGAGAGTGTTGCTTCGGCTGAAACCGCAAAGGTCGAAACAGATGACCAGATCATTGAGCGATTGAGGGAGCGATTTTCGATCCTAGAAGACATGACTTATGCGGCATGTGACGGGGTTGTTCGCGGTATGGTAGTTACTGGACCTCCAGGTGTTGGTAAATCGTTTGGAGTTGAGCAAGTACTAAAAGATGCTGGTATTATGAAGAAACTTAGCCACGATAGCTTGCGAAGGTTTGGAGTTGAAAAAGGTGCGGCGACACCAATTGGACTTTACCAGTTGCTATATGATTACAGTGCGCCAGGTAGTGTGCTAGTGTTAGATGACTGTGATAGTGTACTGTATGATGAGTTGAGTTTGAACTTGCTCAAGGCGGCACTTGATAGTGGTAAGAATAGAACACTAAGCTGGAGGTCAGAATCCAGAGCACTTGCTAACAATGGTGTTCCTGACACATTTGACTTTAAAGGTTCGATCATTTTTATTACCAATGTGAAGTTCGAAAGGACTCGAGGTAAGTTGAAAGATCACTTAGATGCGATTATGTCCAGGTGTCACTATTTGGATCTTACATTGGATACAATGCGAGACAAGTTTCTAAGGTGTAAACAAATCGTTGCTGANGGNATGCTTAANGAATANAANTTTGGTGAAGATGAANNNAAAGANNTAATGGATTACATCTACACTAACAAGAACAAACTAAGGGAGATGAGTTTGAGAATGGTACTCAAAATTGCCGACCTTAAAAAGATGAATGCCACCAAGTGGAAGAGTTATGCAGAGTCCACTTGTATGAAAAGGGCATAAATGAATTTAGGTATCCATTCTCACTTACACAAGGATACCTAAACACTAACTGGTGTACTCCTCTGTCTGCGTCACTCTCACTCACACCAGTTAGGACTTGAGGGCTAGTAAGANNTCTTACTAGTCCTCTTTTTTTATAAGTAATACGAAGGGGTAAAAATGGTTAAACCAAACACAACCTTTAATTTATCAATCAGAGATATTGAAATAATCGAAGAAGCTCTTCGAGCAAAAGCAGGTCGAAGAGGAATGGCTATTGCTCAAGGAGAAACATCAGACAGACTTCGAGAAGAGATGAACGAAATACAAGAAGTATTAGGCAGAATACATGAACAAAAAAACTTTTATGCCAAGTTTAAAGATGGCACAACCTATGTAAGTGGATAAAATATGGATACTAGTGGTTATACCGAATACGGTTATAGAGGATTAGAAGAACTAAAAGCAAAAGACGAAGAAATTGCAAAACTTAAAGAAGAGATTGGTGAACTAAAACATCGACTGCAACTAATGGAAAATCACGCCAACAATCTTCAAGCAAAAGCTAGTTTACCTCGCTATTGACAAATGTAATATTTGAACGTATTATTAATACATGAAAACAAAACTGATTCTCAAAGATGAGGTCAACTGCAAGTTTGAAGGTTTGGCCTTGACTACTCGTCGTAAACTCGAAAAGAAACTTAAATTCTTTTTGCCTTACGCCTATCATGTTCCTGCATACAAGCTAGGAAGATGGGACGGATGTGTAGGATTTTTTACCATGGGAGGCATGACATTTGTAAACTGTTTGCCACATATCCTCCCCGTACTCGAAGAAGAAGGATATCATATTGATATAGAGGACGAGAGAGAATCACATGATTTCAAATTTGATTTGGTAACCGAAGAGTTGTTCCATAGCAGGACTTGGCCCCAAAGACATCCAAGTGCTGGCGAACCTATAGTATTGCGTGACTATCAAGTAGAAGTTATCAATCAGTTCTTGCAAACTCCACATTGTTTGCAGGAGATAGCAACTGGTGCCGGTAAAACACTAATTACTGCGGCATTGAGTTATATGTGTGAACCTTATGGTCGAACAATCGTCATAGTACCTAACAAAGATTTGGTAACGCAAACCGAAGCTGATTATATAAATTTAGGACTTGACGTTGGTGTCTATTTTGGAGATAGAAAAGAATTGGGTAAAACTCATACCATATGTACTTGGCAGAGTTTGAATGTACTAGAAAAAAGATTTAGAGACGGGTTAAGCGACAGCGGGTTACACGATTTTGCAGAGGGTGTTGTATGTGTTATGGTAGATGAAGTACACCAAGCTAAAGCGGATGTACTGAAAAAACTGTTAACAGGTCCATTTGCCAATGTTCCCATTCGTTGGGGGCTAACAGGTACAATACCCAAAGCAGANCATGAACGTTTGAGTTTGGAAATAAGTTTAGGAGAAGTGGTTAATGCACTATCGGCCCATGAACTACAAGACATGGGTGTACTAGCAAACTGTGATGTGAATGTTATTCAGTTGCAGGAAAATGTGACATATAGAGATTATCAAAGTGAACTTACATACTTGACAACAAACAAAGAACGTTTGGATTATATGTCAACTATCATTAAACGTTTTAGCGAAAGTGGGAATACACTGGTACTNGTAGATAGACTTAAAGCTGGTGAAGGACTAGTAGAACGGCTAGGAGAAGATACTGTTTTTGTAAGCGGTAGTATGAAAAGCAAGGATAGAAAGGATGAATACGATGAAGTCAGCGATACAGACAATAAAATTATTGTGGCAACATATGGTGTTGCGTCTGTTGGCATTAATATACCTCGCATTTTTAACCTTGTTCTCGTTGAGCCTGGTAAGTCTTTTGTTCGTGTTATACAGTCTATCGGGCGTGGTATTCGTAAAGCACAAGATAAAGACCATGTACAAATATGGGATATAACATCAAGTGCCAAGTTTAGTAAACGACATTTAACTGAAAGGAAAAAGTTTTATAGAGAAGCAAAATATCCCTTTCATATAGAGAAGGTGGATTATAAATGACTAGAATATTAACGGTTGAAAATCAATCATATGATTTAGATTTTGTTCCAGAAGAAATAGAAGACATAAGATACTGTGTATTAGACTACAGCAATCCAAAAGAAGCAGATTATATTTTTGTTCCGTTGGTATTTTTAGAAAGTTTTAATGCTCCAGCGGCAGTGTTACAAATTGGAAAATCACAAATTAAAGTGCCTTTGGATTGGAGTTTAGTAGTATGTGATCCGATGGTAGGCGATCCTGAAGTTTTACCAGTAACCAGTTTAAATGACAGAGGATTTAAAGCCTTTGTTTTTAATCCAATTACAGGTTTTCTTCCAGAATTNACTGAGATAGAAATNGTAAACATTTATCAAGAAGTAAAATGGTACTTTCCAAAATTAAAGTTTGGACATATACTAACAGTGCCATTNGAAGAANCAAAAAACAGTAAGTGTGTTTNNTTTGTTAANGAAACAAATAAAATACCTGATGTNTTAAACACGGAGGACCTATGGTAGAAATAATAGGATATATTTTAGTTGCAGTTAATATAAGCCCTCAAGGAGATGTTGGCGGTACTGCAATTAATTGGTACAAAGAAAATTTAGCATGTTACCAAGATGCAGTTAAACTAGAACAAGAAGCAAATCCAGGNGTTGGGTTTGTATGTTTAGAGGATTTTGTAAAAAAAGGAATATAAATGAAGGCTGGCAAGATATGGGGAATAACAGAAGTAATACATGCAAATCATGTACTAGAGTTTCATCGAATTAATTTTAGAGCTGGTTTTAAGTGTAGCGAACACAAACATGAGTATAAATGGAATGGCTTTTTTGTAGAGTCGGGTAAAATGCTAGTTCGTGTTTGGCAAGAGGATCAAGGCTTAGTTGATGAAACCGTACTAGAAGCAGGTGACTTTACACAAGTAAAGCCGGGCAAAGTACATCAATTTGAAGGACTAGAAGATGGTGTAGCATTTGAATTGTATTGGGCTGAATTTAATCATGATGATATAGTTCGTCGTACTGTAGGAACAAAAGTATGAGTGGTCAAAGACGCTGGTTAAAATTATGGAGTAGAACTGTTGGTATGCCTGTTGGTCTTAATGACAAAGACAAGCCGGAGTTTTTGCCTATTCCACAAGATGATGTTTTCAAAGCATTATTTTTTAGAACCTTCTGGATTGTCTTGCATATTTTAACATGTGGCTTTATAATAGTTGGTAACGGAAGGGTACTTGGGTTTTGGTAGATAAACTAAGCATTAAAGAAGAAATGCGGGCTATTGACCAACGTGATAGAGGTTGGTGGGATAGCTTGACTGAAGAAGAACAAAAGAAAGTTAGTATCTTTGTACTAATGCGTTATACCAGTGCAGTACAAACAAAGAATCCAGATATAGAGTATCATTATTTGGCACTTACGAATGAGCTTGTAAACAAGCACTATAACATCTTAAGACGTGATGTTCAACTGCAACATAAGTTGTTACAGTGCGTTGGGTTGGGTACTAATCAATTTCATCCTTGGATACCACCCAGCAAACAACGTAAAGGTAAAGCTGGAAAACTAATTAAATGGTTACAAGAACTGTATCCAATATACAACGACGATGAACTAGAATTGTTAGTAGCCAACAATGACAAAAAAGACTTTGAAAACATAGCTGAAGAAATGGGTATGGATAAAAAGCAAATTAAAGAGTTATTCAAATAATGTTTTGGGGAAAAGGTGTAGCAGAATCAACCTGTGTAGACTGTCGTATAGCAATAGGTAAAGACGGAATTGAGATAGATTCAAGTCAAGGAGACCTAGTGTTAGAAGCAATAGTGCTTGGAGTTATAGTAATTGCAATAGCATTATTATATACTGCAAAGAAGATAGTTGACAGGAATTTTAAATGACAACTGCTGAACAGGTAGTATCACAACTAGGAAATATAACTGTGACAAAAGGCAAATATACTTGTGAATATTGCAAGAAGAGTTTTCAGAAAGAAAGCACACTATTAGCACACAGTTGTGAAAAGAAAAGGCGTTGGCAAGCAAAAGATAATCAAGATGTCTTGGTTGGATTTNNTAGCTATGACTTGTTTTATAGAATTGAAATGCAAAGTAAACCCAAAGAATATAAAGACTTTGTAGACAGTCAATATTATACTGCATTTGTTAAGTTTGGTGCATACTGTATTAACACTCGAGTAATTGACCAAGAGCAGTTTACACGTTGGCTTATTAAGAATAAAGCTAAACTAAAAGATTGGCCCACTGATAAAATGTATCTGTTGTTTGTACAGGATCATTGTAAACGTGAAAGTGTAGAACGTGCATTAGAAAGATTTGTAGAACATGCTAGTGCTACAGAATACTTTGAAACATTTTGGGAAAGTGCAACTGGGTATCTAATTGCAGACTGGGTTGAAATGGGTAAGATAAGTCCATGGATTATTATAAGTAGCAAACGAGCTGAATATGCCGTTGGAGGCATGACAGACGAGTGTGTAAACAGAATAGCAAATTGCATCGATGCAGATTATTGGAGTAAGAAGAGACAACTTAATCCACATGACGCAAATTTTGTACAGGAGATGATAGATGGATCTACAAACTGAACACTGGTTTCCAACAACCATATGGACCACAATATTAGATGATATTGACAATAGTAAACTAAAAAGTCTTGCTCTTGATACTATGAAAAAAGACAAAGGTGTTGTTAAGTCTAATAGAAATGGTTGGCAAAGTGATGGTATGGATCCAGGAAAACATCACGAATTTGGTAAACTCATGGACAGTATTACTCATAAGGTCAATACAGCCAGTCATCAAGTTGGAATGGGTCAGGTAAATCTTAGCAATGTTTGGATCAACGTAAATGGTAAAGGCGGATACAACCAAATGCATACACACATACGTTCAATGTTCAGTGGAGTGTATTATGTGTCAGCAAAACACGGACAAGGAGGATTTTACTTTGAACGTAATGACGGCGCAGAACATTTTATAAAAAATCCTGACGCAGATTGTTTAACTCCTTTTAATGTTTATAGTTGGGTACATCCAAGTGAAACTGGAAAATTAATAATATTTCCAAGTTGGTTAAAACATAGTGTAGAACCAAACGACATAGATGAATACCGAATAAGTATATCTTTCAATTACCAATTTCCAACAGGAACAAAAATGTTATGACAAATCTTCCAGATATTGATATAGATTTCGCAGACAGAACACAAGCACTAACCTTGTTCAAACATACGCCAGCAAAATTAAAAGAACGCAAGCATAACACAGGTGTATATTTTCACAGAGTACCAAGTAACCCTTTTACTGACATCTGTACGGTTGAACATACTGACGCTGACAATCATGGATTCTTTAAACTGGATCTATTGAATGTCAGTATATACAAAGATGTTAGAGATGACGATCATCTCAATGAATTAATGGAAAGGGAACCAATATGGGAACTTCTGGAGCACAAAGACTTCGTAGACAAAGTATTTCATCTCAGCGGACACGACAGTCTATTGAAACAATTGAAGCCTACCTCGGTAGAACAATTGGCGGCAACACTGGCAATAATCAGACCAGCAAAACGCCATCTTCAGGACAAAGGGTGGCAAACGATAATGAAAGAAGTGTGGATAAAACCACTAAACGATAACAAGGCTTATTATTTTAAGAAAGCTCATGCAGTTAGTTACGCAATGGTTGTAGTTGTACACATGAACTTACTATGTGAACAATTACATTCTGCGTACTAGTTGAATATTTCTACGCTTAACTCTTTTCTGAATTATATTATTTAGACTTATTGTTGGGCCATGTAGTACTTCAAAATCTTTGATACTAAATGTTAGCAGACAGGGTTTAAATTTTTCAAAATCATTTTTAAAAATTATGTTAATGGGAATCATTCGATTGGT
The DNA here is from genome assembly GCA_002690945.1 of Gammaproteobacteria bacterium. Classification (GTDB taxonomy): domain Bacteria; phylum Pseudomonadota; class Gammaproteobacteria; order Magnimaribacterales; family TMED112; genus TMED112. Next base: position 9,205 of record NZGL01000024.1, read on the forward strand.
CCCCCACCACCATTCTTCTCCAATTTCTAAGAATAATTTTTTGTCTTTTATATCTTTGATGTTTTCAAAATTGTACATGCTAGCTAGATTGTTGTCCATATTTTGTATTATGCCAACGTATTCATTTCCGCCATATTTTATAAGAGTTAGAAATGGAAATTCATCTAATAAGTCTTGGTATTTTTTGGGAATGTTGTTCATCATATATACTTAGTCAAATAAATAGTAGTAAGGATTAAAAAAATGTATCAAGCAACCGCATATCAATATAACCAAAGAGCTGAAGCTCTTGTACCTGAAAGAAGAGGTACAACTTATTATGGTCCAGACAATCACAAGCCATTGGTGGCTTATAGAGGTTTAAATGTAGATTTTGACCTGTTTGTTAAAAATACGGATCGTAAACCACAATCATTGCATAACAAAACGTATACTGCAACGATTCTTGATAGAACTAGTAAAGCTAGTGTACTTACTAAATCGTTAACTCCTGCTGATTATGATAAAGGTCAACTTGTACTCAAGTTAGACCAAGAAGAAACACTTCTTCTTGATGAGAAACTATATGATCTCATAATTACTTATACACTAACAAATGGTGTAGGAAGTTATGGAAGTAGCAGTGATCAAAACAATAGAGTAACTTTTGTATTAGATGTAAGAGATGGTGCAGTTGCACAACTAAGACCTAGTGAAGAAGTTACAGTTTTTACACCTGACGGAGATGATAGAGTAGGTGGCAGGATGACTGGTCCTGTGCTTAATAGTAGCAAGAGTGGGTTACATACTGTACAAGTTAATTTAACAAATTACACTGGTACATACAAATTACAAGCAACAATGAGCCTACAACCACTAGACAGTGACTATTTTGACATTACTGGACAAAGTTATACGGTTACTGCAAAAACTGGTGTCGATTATCACACATTTATAGGAATGTACACTTATGTTAGATTGGTTCATACGCCTGCTGTTGGAAATACTGGAACGCTTGACAAAGTCACCTATAGAAGTTAATATATAAACATGATAGTTTTAGACTTTATTCGCCAGCAAATGCCTGCTGGCTGGAAGCATACTCCTAGCGGATGGATCAGTGGTAACTGTCCAATGTGCAGTAAACGTGGACACAATCCAGACAAGCGTGGTAGAGGTGGTATACGTTTCGAAGATGACCATTTTCAGTACAACTGTTTTAACTGTGGATTTAAAACTGGGTGGAGTGATGGTAGACGTATAGGTGGAAAACTACAAGAGCTGTTAACAACTTTTGGAACTGATCCGGCTGATATACAACGGGTAAATTTAGAACTTCTCAGAGAACAAGAAGCTGGAGATATTGCAGGACAGTATATTGAAAAACCAAAAGAACAAAAAGTACAAATAGACTGGCCCACTGTACAACTTCCTCCCAACAGTTATCAGATTGGTGAATATCCAACAAAAGAACTAGATAAAAAACAGCTAGATAAACTTGCACTGGCTTGTGCATATATTATGAAACGTGGATTAGACTTTTGTGAAGATTGGCATTGGTCACCTCATATGCATTTTGCAAATAGGGTTATACTTCCATTTTATTATAAAAGAAAAATTGTTGGTTATACTGCAAGATGGGTTCCAGAGCACAGACCAGATGCAATGCCCAAGTATTATAATCAAATGCCTAAAAACTTTGTTTACAATTTGGACAAACAAGATAAACACAATACAGTGATTGTGACAGAAGGACAGTTTGATGCTATACAAGTAGGAGGGGTTGCACTTGCAGGTAATACTCCTAATAGTATACAATGTAAAATTATTGAAGATTTAGATAAACAAATAGTACTCTTACCAGACTTTGACAAAAGCGGTATAGATACTGTAAATGTTGCAGTTAAAAATGGATGGGCAGTTAGTTTTCCTGAATGGGAAGATGATATAAAAGACGCTAGTGATGCCGTTATTAAATATGGTAGATTGTTTACTGTTAAAACTGTATTAGAAAGTATAGAAACAAATGCAACAAAAATTAAAATACTTGCAAAAGCTAGATGCAGATAGTATAATTAAGGAGTATTATGAGCGAAGATTATAGCAACGAACTACAAAAACTATACATAGAATTCTTGTTAGCAGACAAGGATCTTTTTGTGCGGTGTAATGCTATATTAGAAAGCAGTTACTTTGATAGACAATTCAGAGATACTGTAGACTTTATTAAAAAGCATGTAGAAGAATACCAAGATGTTCCCATGTTGGAACAAGTAAATGCAGTTGCAAGTGTTGGTGTAACCGATGTAAAAGCAACAATGACAAATGAACACAAAAACTGGTTCATGGATGAATTTGAAAAGTTTTGTAGACATAAAGCATTAGAACAAGCAATACTTAAAAGTGCTGACAAACTTGAGAACAAAGAGTATGGCACAGTTGAAAGTATTATCAAAGAGGCAGTTGAAATTGGATTAGCAAAAGACTTTGGTACAAACTATTGGGAAGATCCAGCAGGAAGAATACAGCATATCAAAGACAGTAGAGGACAAAACAGTACTGGATGGGAAACATTTGACAAGTATCTATATGGCGGATTTAACACTGGAGAGTTGAATATTTTTGCTGGTGGTAGTGGTAGTGGTAAGAGTTTGTTTATGCAGAACTTGGCACTGAACTGGGCATTACAGGGCAAGAATGTGGTGTACATAAGTTTAGAACTTAGTGAAGAATTATCTAGTATGAGATTAGATGCTATGCTTACTGGCATGGGCACAAAAGACGTAATGAAAAATGCCAGTGATGTTGAGTTGCGAGTTAAGATGGCAAGTAAAAAAGCTGGCGGATTACAGATTATACAAATGAAAAATGGTTGTACAGTCAATGATATTAGAGCATATCTTAAAGAGTTTCAAATACAAAAGAATATCAAAGTAGATGCACTACTGGTAGACTACCTGGATCTTATGATGCCAGTGACAGTAAAAGTAAATCCAAATGATCAATTTATCAAAGACAAGTTTGTAAGTGAAGAACTGAGAAACTTGGCAATTGAATTAGGTATACTGTTTGTAACAGCAAGTCAGTTAAACAGAAGTGCAGTTGATGAAATAGAGTTTGATCATAGCCATATTGCAGGAGGTATAAGTAAGATCAATACTGCTGATAATTTGATTGGTATCTTTAGCAGTAGAGCTATGCGTGAAAGAGGCAGAGTGCAGATACAGTTTATGAAAACAAGAAGCAGTAGCGGAGTTGGACAAAAATTGGATCTTAAATTTAATGTAGATAGTTTGCGTATTGAAGACTTAGATGAAGATGAACAAGAAGATACAAGTACTACTAGTATCTACCAAAAACTTAAAACAAAAAGTTCAGTAGCACCAGCAGGTGAAAATATAACTGAAAACAATATGGATGCAGATCCACAAATAGATGCAACAGATAGACTTAAAAGTCTGTTGAGAAAAGCGGATTAGTATGAGATTAATTAGTAAGAATGAANTGGATCTACTTTTAAGTGATCCGGTACGTCCACATGTTCCTAAACTCGATGTAGGAAAACAAGTATATGTTCTAGATGATAAATCAGCAGTTATTTGTGTTTGTTATTGTACTCAAGTTCCGACAACTGAACAAGAACTAGAACAGTATAAAAGTGATACAGGTTCAGTGCTTGTAGCATATACAGTTTGGAGTTATAAACCTGGTGCAGGCAGAGTTATTGTAAACAAATTATTAGAAAAAGTACAACACAGTGAACTAGGAAATATAGATAGACTGGTTACACTAAGTCCATTAACAATGGTAGCAGAAAGATTTCACATAAGAAATGGTGCTAAACTAATTTTTAAAAATGAGGAGTGTCAAAACTTTGAATATGAAATTTGCTGAAGCAAAGGTGCTGTGTACCTTATCCTTTATTATTTGTTATTCGGAACTACAAACACGGTGTATTAAAAATGAGTCATTATTATGAGCCTATGTTTTGCCTGTAATTTGTGTTTGCATGCCATTGATGATTTTGCTCTTATTGTTAATGGGTCCTATGTTCACTATAATCTCCTTGCAACTGCCATAAGTGCTAGTCACCAATGCTCCAGCACAGATATTTACTAAATACTATTGATATGAAGCGTAAAACACGATCAATTTTGGAAGAAATAAATGCAATGTCACCCAAACGTGACAAAAAGCATATTGTTGAATCAAATGGGCAACAAGTGATTGTTACTGCTATCAATTTGATAAATTTGATCAATGAAAGTTTTGATGTGGAAACTGCGGCAGATTTAAACAAACGTTTGATAAATGCTATCAGAACTAAAGATCCACGTAAGTTTCAAAGAGGCATTGGTAGAGTAGATGAAAATAAAAGACATAATAAGCGGGACTAAGAAACGTAAAAAACGTGGTAGTCGTATCGCAAGATTAATCGGAGACAGTTTACACAATCCGTTACGTGAAGGTGGTAAAATATTTCCTGATGCTATTCCTTTTGACCATGACATGATTCCTGAAATTATGAAAAGCATCAATGGTGTATTAAGTAAGACCAATACCAAAGCAATTCCAATTGGAAGTGGTGCAACACCTACTAAAGGAAAACAAAGTGGTGACCTTGATATGATTGTTGATTTAGCAGATCTTCAACAAGCATATAAAATGCCAGANCAAGAAGCCAAAGTTATTAGAAAAAAATTAAGACAACAGTTTGACCTAGCAGGGTATAAAACTGCACAAAGTGGTACTAGTGTACATGTAGAAGTACCAATGGCAGATCATACACACCAAGTTGATATTATGGTTGTTGCCAATGCAGAAACAGCAAGCAAGTTTCATACACACAGTATACCAGATGGTAGTAAGTTTAAAGGTGTAAACAAAATGATCACTATAGCTAAATTAGCTAAAGATGCTGGCATGAAGTGGTCACCTTATAAAGGACTTGTAAACAGAGAAACAGATGAATTAATCAGCAGTAACTTAGATGACATTGCCAAAAGATTAATAGGCCCAAATTCCACAGGAAAAGATTTAGGAAGTGTAGAAGCTATTATTTCTGCATTGGGTAAAGAAAAAGGTGATGCATTGTTAGCTGACTTGCGTAGCGATCCAAATTGGAAAGAGCTTGACTAATGCGAGCATGGCAAATACTCACAGAAGCTACACAAAAAGGCAGAGAATACAATCACCTTGAAGACCTAGTAACATTTGAAGGTAGCAAAGGCGCACTTAAGGCGGCTGAGATACTAACACGACTGGGACAAGATTCTAAAGATGTAAGCATCAAGTGGGACGGTAATCCAACATTATTTTGGGGTCGTGAACCAGATGGTCAATTTGTAATGACTGGTAAAAATGGCTGGGGAAGAAACAAAACAACCAGCAGTGGACAACTACAAGACTTTATTATGAATACAGGCAAAGGTGAAGACTGGAGACAGGACTTTGCTAGTAGCATGGGCAATATATTTGAGATACTAGAAGCAAATACACCGCAAGATATGAAGGGTTATGTGTATGGAGATTTGTTGTATTATCCAAGCAGACCTTTTACACAATCAGATTCGGGCATACAATTTACGCCCAATAATGTTACTTACACCGTTGATCCTAAAAGTAAACTAGGACAACGCATTGCAAGTAGTCAAGTAGGTATTGTTGCACACACATACCATGATGCATTTGGAGATAAAAATGGTACCCCTATTAAAGATACTAATAGAGTAAACAGTAGTGCAGTGGTTGTATTAGGACAAACCTATGTAACACATCAACCCAAAGTTGATACAAGTGACGTTCAAGATATAGTTTCAACGGCAAATGCGAACGCACAAATAATAGACAATTGGTTAGCGCCGGAGCAGGGACTGAGTAGAAAAGATGCAATACTCTATAACTATGTTAACCAAATGACTAAGACAGGTAAGTTAGACCAACTCAGGACAGGATTTTACGATTGGCTAAAAACCAGCAAAGTCAGTGCAGGACAACAAGCAAAACTTATGGCAGGAGACGACAAAGGTCTTAATGCTATACTGGATTTAGTTGTCAAAATACAAACTATAAAAAATAATCTAATAGACCAATTGGACAACGCAGGTGCTGACGTAACAGCAAGTACAGATGGTGAACGAGGTGGCGAAGGTTATGTTGCTACCAGAGATAAGATCAAACTAGTACCGCGACATCGATGGAAACCAAATTAATACACAAAAAAGATTTTAGGGAAGTTTGGGACGATGGCAAGTACATTATCAAAAAAACTAAACCTGATGCATTTGATTTTGAAACTTATAAACGTTTTCAAGAACAAAATCCTTGTCTAGTAAAAGTTCATAGTTTTGAAGATGGCATTATTGTTATGGATAAAGTTCCTGGCTTGTATTGGTCAGATTATGCGACGAGACACGCGGATCGCAATTACCAGCAACCAAAAATAAAAGAACTTTGGTACATATGTATTACACATAGATATGCACTTTGGAAAAGATATTTCGAGTTTATGGAAGCAAAAGAAGTTGATCCTAGACAAAAAGTATTTTTCCATGCAGATGGTGTTCCAGGTAATGTAATAGTAAACAACGGTGAACCAACTTATGTAGACCCAGATGGAACTATGTGGATGCAATGGGATATGTTTTTGCAAAAGTTAAACGAACATCATTTCGTATGGTGGAACGAATACACAAATCTCGCTCACAGAGGAATGGCTAAATAGTATTATGGAACATAAGAAACAGTATACATTAGAACAATGGTCAGCAATACAAGGTGGACATGAAATGCCAGAAACATCCAAGACGCAATATAGTTTTATAGGCGATATATTAGAAAGCAAAATGTTCAGGAGTAAAGCAAAAGTTCAAGGAACAGAAGCAAGAGATATGGCTGATTTTGCTTTGATGAACATGGTAGCATTATACATACTCAGTAATGAGAATGATTTTGCCGTAGCCGCACAAGATTATGCAAAGCGAACTATAATGTACGGTAACTTTAACCAGTTTAGAGCTGGAGGTACTGATCTTAATATAGCATTAACATCTATTAAGAATAGCATGAATGATTCAACAGATAAAGACAAACTGCAAAATAATAAACTAAAGTTCAATGATGTAAAAATTAAAGCATTTCTACAGACTATGAAAGCAGGTAGAAAAATACAAAGTGTTCCTACATTCTTTATGCGTTTAGAAAAAGATTTAGATATACAAAATTCAAATTATCGAAGTATTAGAAGACTGGCTCAGGATTGGCCTAGACTAACAGGTATGCAAAAGCAGTTGGTCATTACAAGAATGATGCAATACTTTAGATCAAAAGCATTAAGAAGTGAACTGTACAGTTATCTAAGAGACCTAAGCAGAAGTCAAGGACTAGAAGCCAAAAATGCACACAATGCCGAAGGTTCGCCTAGAATGAGAGGTGCTGATACTCTTGCTAAATTGGCTATTGCTGGTGGCACTATAGCAGGTGGTTATGCACTTGGTAAAGCAATCGGTAGAATTGGTGCTGGTGGCGATAAGTGGCAACAAAGAAGAGGCAAATATTCTTTTAAAGATGATCCCGGGTACGGTTATAATATGAGAGAAAAATGACAAATTATGTCGCTTATACTCTTGTTGATATAACCAACACTAACGAATCCAAACACAATAGAAACCATATTAAGTTTTACCAACAACAAAATCTCAATACACTTGTACAAACTATTGGCTTGCGTAGTCAACCTTTAAATCCATCTGTTGATGTGATTATGGCACAAGATATAGTAAATTTTGGGTTCGGAAAACAGTATCATGGACTACATACTGTATGGAGATTACAGTTTAGTATAGAGCATGGGCAGGTATTAGAAGATATGAGTGTTTTATTACAAGATTGCAATGGAATACCTGTATATACTGGACTAGAAGAGACAGCAGAACTAAGCAGTAAGTGTTTCGAAACCAATGGTCCAATTAACGTGTGTTTTAAAAAACACACCGATATCCACTAAATATTGTTGTAGAAAGGCATAACTTTAGGCACAACACATAGGCTCCGTCAAAATTCTAACATTTTTATCCGTCAAATTTTGTTCACCGTCAAAATTTTGACCAAGCAAAAAACGAGATAAGTAGTAGTATAAGAAAGACAATAGGCAGATTAAACTGGCAAACATAACTAGACGCTAATATAAAGTTACAGTAGTAACAGGAAAAGCAGAACTATGTCAACCACAGAACTTGAACGAACGAATTTAGAAGCCCATGTTGATCTTTGTGCGGAAAGGTACAAGGGATTGGAAACACGTTTGGAAAATGTTGAAAAAGCAGTCAAGGACCTTCATTCAGAAATGAGAAGGATGCATGACGAAAATATGAAAAATCATCAAAGCACTAACAAAATAATGTTGGGTGCCGCCGCTACAGTATGTGCTGGTATACTATCAACCATTATCGTTCTGATAATGAATTAAATTTCACATAAATAACTGTATGAACTTAAATGAACTCGATAATAGCACCGTGGTCGAAGCACAACTTATATGGGCGAGAAAAGGCAACAAACTTACTCGCAAATATCGTTGTGTTGTGGGTCAACGCAGAGGTAGGATTGTAAGTAAACCTGGACAATGTAGTGCTCCAATCAATTTGAAAGCTCGTTTAACATTGAAAAAAACCAAAGCTAGAATGGGCAAGCGTATGGCTCGTAAAGCACAGCGTACCAAAAGATTTAATCCAGCGAGTAAAGCTCTTAAACGTTTGAATAGACGGAGATAACTGGTAATGGTAAAGGAATATTGATATGAAGATAATGGACATTATTTCAGAAAGAGGATATGGAATGCAACGTGGTATAGCACAAAGCAGAGATTCTCAAGACGATTACACGAATATGAATAAACGTAATATTAATAAACAACTGGATACAAATAGAGAACAGCAAATAAAAGTATCTTCTGCTAATAGAATTGCTCAAAAAAGAGCAAGAAAAATAGCAACAGGAATACCACAAAGAATATTAAATCCACAACAACCACAAGCACCGAGAGGTCAACAATAATGAAAGCAATGATTACAAAAGGTGGATTGTATACGTGGCTCAATGTGAGAGAGAACAAGTTTATCGAAGAAAAATTTGATGAAACAGGTAGCCTTGACAAAGAAGGCTTAACTGAGAGAGAACAATTTATAGCACAAACACTTGTTGGCAGAGGTGTTTTAGAGAGAAAGATTAAAAATAAAAAGACGTCTTATAAACTTAACACCAACAAATATGCGAGGTAATCATGGATCCAGAAACAAAACAAATGCACGACATCTTAACAAAACTAAAAGGTGTGGACAAAACAACTAAAATAGTTGCTGAACGTGCTGAACGAGATATTGATCTCAATGTTGCAATCAATCAAAAAATAACCAAAGACAGTGTAAGTGTGCAAAATTATCGTATTGATATTGTACTACAAAAGTTTGGAGACAAACAAAAACGCTTTTACAACATCTGCGAGGATGAAAGAATTTTACACAAAGATATTGCATTGTTTGAAACAGCTATGGGTATTGTAAAAAATTTAATGCTTAATAAACACAAAAAAGTAGAAGATCTGCTTAAATCTGACCTTGATTATAATAATGCTTTGTATGAAGTTTATATGTATAAAACAAAAGCTAAGAAAGCCATTAATGAAGATATAATGATAGCAAAGATGAGTGCGGCACAAAACCGACTGCATAGTGCTAAACAACAAATACTACAAAAACTATAAATACAATATAAGGAACGGGAATAAAAACATGTATCTAAACGATTTAAATTCAAGTCGACACAATGTAGATAAGTTGAATAAGATACTCGCTAGGACTTTTGAACACGATGTTGATCTGTCAGAAATGAGTACCGATTCACTTAACAGAATGTTGACAACAACAAATGCTAAAATGACAGCGATTAAAGAGAGCGATCTCACGTATTGGGAAAATCCACAATACAACAAACTAGGATTAATTGCACATCAAATCAAAACTTATTTGAGTGAAATTGCACCAACTAGATCAGATGGTAAGAAAATGAAAAAAGAAAGCAGATTAACAGAAGCTGACTTGGATCAAGCTGAAGTATTGCTAGCCGCTCAAGAACTAGTTGACGAACTACAAGGTATGGTTGAAGACGTTGCAGAAATGCAAGTACAAAAACTTATGCCAATTGTAGATGCTATGAAAGAGCAAGTAGGATTTGATGTTGCTGAACAGTATAATTCAGCGGCTGATGGTGCACTTGGTACACTACTTGATGCAATGAAATCGGCAAAAGAGGCTGTAGAGAATGCCACACTTGCCGCCAGAGGTGAGCCAGTACCAGGTGGAGGCGCAGTTTCAACAGACATGGGCATGGACGCAGAAGCACCAATGGATGCTGATGCAAACATGGATATGCCAGCAGATGAATTCGGCGGTGATGAAGCAGAAGCAGGCGAAGATAATCCAGTGGGCAGAGAACTAAAAGGCGAAAGTGCTCTAGCAAATATGGAGAAAGATGCCCTTGCTGAAAAAAAGTTCATAGAGAGTAAGGACAGGCTCTTTAAAATGGTTGAGAGTGGTGCAATGACGAAAGAACATTTTATTAATATTATTAACGAACTAACTGCACAGCAGAAAAAAAATATTATGAAAATGTGGGATCCATCAGGAACTGGAGATGTAGGACAAGATGCTACACATAAAGATGGACTTCCCATTAAGCAAAGACCACCGGAGGTGGGTTATATGGACCAAGGCAGAATTTATGGACAACCTACTCCGATGCCAAACATGGTTAGACCAAAACCAGGTGGAACTGGTGATCTTAGACCATCTAAGCCTAAGAGAAATACACAAGGTATGGCGTTTGCAAAGGCAATGAAGTAAATGTTAATAACCGAAGTTATAGTTGAAGATCAAGGCGATATTTTAAATGACCTAGAAGAATTGCTTACTAGGGCAAAAGCTCGTCTTAAAACAAAGATACCAACAAACATGGTATTAGCAAAACTTCGGGCAATGGGTTATAGTATTGATCTTACAAGTTTAATGGACATGCTGGCAACTATTACTATTGTAGGCTCAGCTAACAAAAAAGATATAACATTGGATACAGCGTTACCCCGTTCCGACGCTGGTCCAGAAGATCAAACAGTTAGCAAAATGGCACAAAAACAAATCGATAAGGATATGAAGAAATGAGTTATAGTATAAACAAAACTGAAGCAAGACTAATGGCTAGGGCTGATCTTACTATATTCAATGAAACACAAGCCCTTATGAAACAAGTAATTACAGATGCTGGTAATGGACTTTATGAAACAAATGTTACAGATGGAACTACAATGACTGAAAGTACTCCTGATATTATTGTTACTGGTAGTGTTGCAAATCCAACAATAACAGGTACACCTGATGTAATAATAGATGGAGTGACTGTTACACTAGGAACTAGTGGAACAAATTTAAATGCAGTTATAGCTGATATAAACGATGCTAGTATAACAGGTGTAGTAGCTAGTAAAAATGCTAGTGATAATCTTGTTTTAACATTTACATGTAGCCAAACAACAACCTGGACTTTTGTAATAGGAACAGGTACAGCTAATACTGACTTAGGATTGACTGCCGCCACTAATACAGCAACAAATCCTACAAGTGTTGATTATTTTAATGTATGGGAAGGAAATACTGCTGACAGACCAAAAACAGATCAGATGAATCAAGTTGTATTATACTTCCAAAATTTAGGCTACACTATTCAACGTATTAAAAATACAAGCACAAATAAAACGTTCAAGTGGGCGATTAGCTATTGACACTAAACTAGATTTCTGTTAAATTTAGTGTATGTTGAATATCACCACACCCTATCCTTACAAAGAATTTAAGAGAAAGAGCGTAAATGGAAAACGTTTATATGAAAATCCTTATGGCGATCCGGTTCCTAGTGTCACCACTATACTGGATAAGACCAAGCCCAAGGAAAAAAGAGAAGCCCTCAACCGTTGGAAGAAGAGGGTTGGGCCCGAAAATGCTCAAAGAATAGTTACCGAAGCCGCCAATGTTGGCACTATCATGCACAACATATTGGAGCATTGGGTAAAGAATCAAGAGTATACAGGCGACAGTATCTTGCAAGCTAAAATGATGGCTGATACTGTAAAACAAAACATCGAAGCTGATATAGACGAAGTGTGGGGTAGTGAAGTTAACTTGTGTTATCCACAACTGTATGCAGGCACAACTGATTTAGTTGGCGTGTACAAAGGTGAACCACACATTATGGATTTCAAGCAAACAAACAAACCTAAAAAACGTGAATGGATTGATGACTACTTTATGCAAGCCGCGGCATATGGTATGGCACACAATGAAATATTCGAAACAAAAATTAACAGAGCGGCAATTTTTATGTGCAGTAGAGAATGCGAGTTTCAACTGTTTGAAGTAAGCCCAGAAGAATTTGAGTCATGGACAGAAAAGTGGGCACGAAGAGTTGAAGAGTTCTACAACTTGTCATAAATACTGTATCAGGAGTAAGAAATGGCAGATACAAGAATCAGTAAAATTAGAGTTAGACAAGGCAATCTTGCTGACTTACCAGTATTAGATCCAGGTGAACTTGGGTATGCAAAAGACGTTAGGCGTTTGTTCATCGGAAATGATACTAAAAATGTAGGTACAGGAAATGGCGTATTCGTTGGATTTACACTTCCATTATCAATGAGTAAACCAATTATAAGTACGGTATTTGTTGATGGTGTAGCACAAAATACTGCTAACTATACCATTAGTGGAACTACACTGACATTTGCCAGTGCTCCGACTGGTGTTATTACCGTTGGATTCAACAGTGAACTAGAGATTAGAAGTGATGAAACACTGCCTAGTGTCATTAGTTTACCAGCCAATGGTGCGGCGGCTGATACTGGATTTCAAATCGATACATCATTGTATAATGTTGTTGTAATGGACTACACATTAGAAAGCTCTAATGGTATTAGGATAGGACAACTTCGATTTGGAACAGATATCAGTGCAAGTACTAGCACCATCGCCGATAATTATACAGAAACAGCCGCAGTAGGAATTACATTTAGTGTAGATATTGCTTCAGCAAATACTATGAAACTATTGTATGACGATGCAGATAACCTTATAACGAAATTCAAGTATACATATCAATTGTGGAACAGCAATTAATACAGCAGGCTTGGTTTGAATCGCCAAGCACCCGACTTAACCGTTGGCGGCAATTTCGTAACGGTTTAAACACAGATATCGTAATCGATGTTTGTGAAACAGTTATAGACTGGTGGAAAATGGCACCAATTAGTAGTATGACCATTGACCCAGTTGAAAGTAGTACATGGCCAACGCCATGGGAAATGCTACACAGTGGAAATTTTTGTGAGAATAGTCTTGCACTAGGTATGAGTTATACTATATATTATGCTAACGAAGATATTCCAAATGAGTTATTATATGTCACCGATAGACAAAACAGTATACAAAGATTATGTGTAATGATTAATAATAAGTATCTGCTTAACTACAGTTACGGAGCGATAAGTACACTACCTACCAAAAATGTGTCTATTAGCTTTCGTAAAAATATTGCGGATGTAATAAAAAACTGATACATAACCTGTAGCAGATACTAATAAGTACAAGATAGATGAAGGAAACAATAATGAGTGAAATACAAATAATCAAACGAGACGGTAATAAAGATACACTAGACTTGGAAAAGTTACACAAGGTAGTTTTTTATGCATGTGAAAATATAAACGGTGTTAGTGCAAGCGAAGTAGAGATAAAAAGCAGTTTACAATTTTATAGTGGTATTACCAGTAGTGAGATTCAAGAAACACTCATTAAAAGTGCGGCAGATTTAATTAGTGAAGAACAACCTAATTACCAATGGGTAGCAGGTCGATTGATTTGTTATCATCTGCGTAAAATGGTTTATGGTCAATTTGAGCCATGGCATGTACTAGATTTAATTAAGACAAATGTAGAAGAAGGATTTTATGATTCGCTTCTATTAGAAAAATATACAGAACAAGAATGGGATGAATTAAATTCACATTTAAAGCACGAACGTGATGAGAGTATGACTTATGCCGCCATGGAACAATGGAGAGGCAAGTATCTTGTACAAAATCGTGTAACAAATATAATCAAAGAAACTCCACAAATGGCGTATATGCTGATCTCAGCTACATTATTTGCTGAATATCCGAGAGATACTAGATTGCAATGGGTAAAGGATTATTATGACGCTATTTCACTTTTTTATATTAGCTTACCTACTCCTGTTATGGCTGGCGTTAGAACTCCGCAACGTCAATTCTCGAGCTGTGTCCTCATTGAGAGCGATGATAGTTTGGATAGCATTAACGCTACTACTAGTAGCATTGTTAAATATGTCTCCGCTAAAGCTGGAATTGGAATCGGAGCAGGAAGTATTAGGGCTCTCGGAAGTCCCATCCGTAAAGGTGACGCCTATCACACAGGAGTAATTCCGTTTTATAAAATGTTTCAGAGTGCTACAAGAAGTTGTAGCCAAGGTGGTGTACGCAATGGTGCGGCAACACTATATTATCCAATATGGCATTATGAAGTTGAAGATTTATTGGTGTTAAAGAACAACAAAGGCACAGATGATAATCGTGTACGTCACATGGACTACGGAGTGCAATTCAATAAACTGTTTTATGAAAGATTAATCAGCAATGGTGAGATTACTTTGTTCTCTCCTAGCGATGTTCCTGGTTTGTACGAAGCATTTTTCTCAGACCAAGACAAGTTTAAAGAACTATACGAACGTGCAGAACGTAACACAAGACTACGCAAGAAAACTATTAGTGCTACAGAATTGTTCAGTATGTTTATGGAAGAACGCAAAAATACAGGAAGAATATACTTACAAAATGTAGACAATGCAAACAGTCACAGTAGTTTCTTAGAAGAAGTAGCACCAATTAGACAGAGTAATTTATGTGCAGAGATTGATTTACCTACTAAACCATTAAATGATTTCAATGATGAGGAAGGTGAAATTGCATTGTGTACATTAAGTGCTATTAATTGGGGTAAAATTAAAAAACCTAAAGAGTTTGCAAAGCCATGTGAACTAGCAGTTAGAGGACTTGATGCACTACTCACATATCAGGACTATCCTGTAAAAGCGGCAAAAAATGCAACAGATGGTAGACGCCCACTAGGTGTTGGTATTATTAATTTAGCATATTGGATGGCTAAAAATGATATGTCTTACACACAGCCTGATTTGGAAATGATAGATACATTTGCTGAAGCATGGAGTTATTATCTTATCAAAGCAAGTGCAGATTTGGCTGAAGAACAAGGTGCATGTTTATGGAGTGACCAAACCAAATACCATAATGGACTTACTCCTAATCAGACATACAAGCAAGATGTAGACGAACTAGTACCACACAAAGAACGTATGCCTTGGAGAGAACTAAGAGATCAGCTCAAAGCAAATGGTATTAGAAATAGCACACTGATGGCACTAATGCCTGCTGAAACATCTGCACAAATTAGTAATGCTACAAATGGTATTGAACCACCTCGCAGTCTTGTAAGTGTTAAACAAAGCAAACATGGTGTGCTTAAACAAGTGGTTCCAAGAATACACAAATTAAAAAACAAGTATGAATTACTTTGGGATCAGAGAAGCCCAGAGGGATATTTAAAAATTATGGCAGTATTACAAAAGTATATTGACCAAGGCATAAGTGTAAACACAAGTTACAATCCTGTGTTTTATGAAGATGAAAAAATTAGCATGAGTGAGATGCTAAGACACTTAATGATCTTTTACAAGTATGGTGGTAAACAGTTATATTATTTCAACACCTATGATGGACAAGGCGAATTAGATGTTGACAAATTAGCAGAATCAACTAATATTGTTGTACCTGAAGAAGATATCACAGAAGAAGACTGTGAGAGTTGTGTAATTTAAGATAGAAAGAGAGAAATGTCAGTATTAAATGCGAAAGCTAGGAACAAGCACCTCGAAAGTTTGATGTTTTTGGATCCCAATGGTGGGGTAGACATCCAGAGGTATGATACACTAAAGTATCGACAATTTGATAAGCTAACTGATAAGCAGTTAGGATTCTTTTGGAGACCAGAAGAAGTAGATGTGTTGCGTGATGCTAAAGANTTTAANGANTTAACAGANCACGAACAACANATCTTTACCAGTAACTTGAAACGACANATACTATTGGATAGTGTGCAAGGTAGAGCNCCAGCTGACAGCTTNAATCCNCTTGTNAGTTTNCCNGAANTAGAAAANTGGGTAACNACNTGGACTTTTAANGAAACTATNCACAGTCGNAGTTACACACATATTATTAGAAATGTNTATTCNAATCCAAGTATTATATTTGATGAAATGATGGATATACAAGAAATTGTAGACTGTGCTGGAGATATTAGCAAACACTATGATGACCTTATTGAAATGGGCAGTTGGTATAACTTGTTAGGTGAAGGTACACATACTGTAAATGGTAAAAAAATTAAAGTTGACTTGTACGAACTTAAAAAACTTATATGGAAAGCAATGATGAGTGTTAACATTTTAGAAGGTGTTAGATTCTATGTGAGCTTTGCATGTAGTTGGGCATTTGCTGAACTTAAGAAGATGGAAGGCAATGCTAAAATTATTAAACTTATTTGTAGAGATGAGAATGTGCATTTGGGTAGTACCCAGACGCTATTAAAACTGATGCCCAAAGATGATCCTGACTTTGCTCGTATCCAAGAAGAAACTCAGGACGAAATGGTGCAACTGTTTGTTGATGCAGTAGACCAAGAAAAGGCTTGGGCAGATTATTTGTTCAAAGACGGATCAATGATTGGACTAAATGCACAACTATTAGGTGAATATGTTGAATGGACAGCTAATAAACGTATGATTGCGGTAGGACTACCAAGCCCATACAAAGGTGTTGGCAATACTCTTCCATGGACACAAAAATGGATTGCAGGTGCAGAAGTACAAGTAGCACCACAGGAAACAGAGATTTCCAGCTATGTAATTGGCGGGACAAAACAAGATGTCAATGGTAGCACATTTGCTGGAATAAAACTGTGATAACGGTTTATAGTAAGCCATTGTGTGGTTATTGTGAAATGGCTAAAAATTGGCTTACTAAACACGGATTCGAATGGGCAGAAGTACGCATTGATATGAATCCTGAAGCTAGAGAGTTTTTAATAAGCGAAGGGCATAGAACTATGCCTCAGATTTATCATAACGGAAAACTACTAGTTGAAGGAGGAGGTCAAGCACTTGTTCGAATGGATCCACAAAAAATAAAAGAACTCATGGGAGAAGTTATAGATGTTGGTGACATCCAATTATAAGAAAAATGATATTTTAGGCATAAAATTAAGTACAGGCGAAGAAGTTGTAGCACGATTTGATAAGTTTGATTCAGCGACTAATCAAAAAACACTACACATTGTAAAGCCAACTGTACTAACACTAAACCCACAAAACGGACAAGCAATGCTTATTCCGTGGCTAATGAGCTTAGATGTACACAGTACAGATACTGTAACTGTTAGCCAAGATCAAATTGTAGCAATGTATAAACCATCTAAAGGTATTGCAGATGTATACATGAAAGGGTCTACTGGTATTGCAATGCCAGATCGATCAGATACAGAGAAGCTCACTGGCCTCTTATAAATACATATATGGTAAGACCAGTACACAGAGAACGAGATAGTAGAACCTGCGGTGCAAGTACCGTGACTAGAATCACAAATGTCAGAGTTAACAATAGATTTATAAGTGTTGAAGGTGATACTAATTCGCATGGTGCAGGAGCTCTTAAGGCAACTGAAACTGTTGGAAAAGTTCGTGCAGGAAATATTCCTGTAATACTACAAGCTGATCCTTCAGCACCTGATAGTTTGTGCCCTCCATTGGGAGGCGCTCATTGTTCTCCAAATGCAAGTAGTGCCAGCCCGAATGTAAGAGCAGGCGGAGGAAGTTAATGTCATTCAGAGATTTTAGTCAAGGTTTATCTAGTGCAAACGATTACTTAGATACTAGACATCATATTAGTGGAACACAAGCCGCTGGTACTGATGCTCTACGTGGTGTTGTTAGTGCTGAATACAGTTTTACACTCAGAGAACTACTATGTGGATTACTAGCAGGTAATGGACTAAAATTACCTAACGTACAATTATGTTTGCATAGTAATATTGGCGCTTTGCTTGGTATTCAAGGCTTACAAAGTGAACTTAGTGATGCTTTAACAGAACTACAAGGTGATTTAGAATCATTTATGGATCACACAAAACTTGACCAAGTATTGGGTAGGTTAAATGGCGTATTAGCTGAAGCACAAAACGTAGCTAATATGATTAACTTTTGTAGTCAACCTGTAGATCCTATTGCTATCCCAAATATGCTTGAACGTGCAATGGGTAGTTTTTTAGGAGCGGGCAAGTCAATAACTGATGCTATTGGTAGCATATCTGATGCAGATATGTGTGCATGTATTAGTTCTAGTGGTTTTAATTCAAACGTATTCAATGGTGGCTTGCTGGGTAATCTAGCCAGTAACATGTCCAAAGTAACAAATGGTAGTTTTTTACAATCAGAACTTGATGCAATACTTGACGATGTTAAAGGTATTGGATCTCAAATTTCAGGTCTTATTTCTTTTGAAAATGATATTGGTGGTAGTTTTGCAAGAGGTGGTAGTCAGTTTTCACAAAGTGATCCAGGTTGTAATGCACAAATAGGTGTAATGCACAATGGAGCAAGTGGTGGTATTGCAGGTAATGCCAGACTAACAAGCCAACTAAAAAGTTTATATGATAGATTAGGCGGATATCCTGTACAGTTTTCACTAGGCTCAAGTACTGCACAACAAAATGTAGGACACCAATATGATGCAGATGGTAACCGGGTATTTGGTGAAGAAGTTGTAGAATTTCCTAATATTTTCCATTTATTATTGGATCAAGAGCTCTTGGATATTATTATGCAAGCAGACGATCCAACTCCAAATATAGATACACAAACTCCTGTTTATGATTACTGCGGTAATGTAATCGGATTTACAACAAACCATCAACAAAGAACAACTGAGCAAAGTGCAGGTGCAGATCCTCAAACACCAAATAGTCCAGGATATAATGCAGGTGGATTTTCAACTGATACAAGTAATGTATCCGGAAGTGGATCAACTGTATCTGGTACAACTGTTATACAAAACTTTGCAGGATCAGGAAGTAATTTATATGTTGTTGGCAGTGAAGCGGCTCAATTAGCTTTGTCAACAAATGAAAATGATATCGTAGTTAGAAGTGATATCCTTACTGTATTCACTAGGAAAGATCCAGCAACTAGTACTACTGGTACACTTGCTGATTATCAGCAGGCAACAAGTACATTACTTGAATTTTTAAACAATCTTAATGTTGAAACTGGAAGTGGATTAATTGTTAAAGATGCCGGTGTAAGTAGAGCTAGAAGTGTTGAAGGTGTAACAGGTCAAACTAAAGTAAGTAACGGTGATGGTGTTGGTGGCAACATTAAAGTAGAACTAGAAGACAATACAAGAATACCAGGTACAGCCGCACTAAAAATACCAGTAGGAACTACTGCTCAAAGACCAAGTACAGAAATAGGTGAGATTAGATATAATTCAGATAGCCATAGTATTGAAGCATATTTTGGTGATACTACCACATGGAAGTCTTTGCTAACCACTACAAGCAGTACAGGTATTACTGGAGGCACAAGTGTAGGATCTGGTAGTCAAATATTTAAAGATACATTTGGCTCTGATTTAAGATTTAGAACTATTATAGGTGGCACAGGTATTACAGCCACACAAGGCACAGATGATGTAACAATTACTGATAGTATTACAGCCAGTAATTTAGGAGCAGGGTCTACAATATTCAGTGCAAGGACTGGAGATAATTTTGCATTTAAGAGTATTACAAGTACAGACGGAACTGTAACTCTAACAAACAATAGCAATACAGTTAACCTATCAAGCATGGGCGGTATACCAAGTGATCCGTTAAACACTACAGACGGAACTGCAACTATATTGCAATTTAATGGTACAACTCCTGAACCCCCATCAGACAAAACATGGTTCTTTGAAGTAAAAGCATTAGGTGTAGCAACCACAGGTGAAAAACAGGCATTTAAAATTGAAGGTATGGTAACTAATACAGGCGGTAACTTTAGTATTGTGGGTACAAACACTAAAATAGATTATCAAAGAAGTGGTACAAGTGATATAGGTGTATCAAGTTGGGATCCAATGTCTAGTTACAATGCAAGTGATACAGTAGAATATGAATTGAATACATATACTGCTAACACATCTATTTCAAGTGGCGAATTAAGTCCGGATCAGAACAGTAATTGGACTTTAGCATATTCTGGTTGGACTGTAAGTGCAGAAATAATTTCCAATACTTTCCGTGTAAGAGCAAAAGGATCTTCGGGTAAAAACGTTACCTGGAGTGCTTCACTCAGCTTTCTCCAAGCATAAATACATTATCAGGCAGAAAAGTTAATTTTTTATCTTTTTTGGTTGACAAGTAAGTCATCTTGCCATACAATCTTACTATTATAAGAATGAATGGAGAGATGTCATGGCGCATCGAATAACTAAACATAGGCAATAGAAAGGCAAAACAATGAGGTCAAAAGACACTGGCGATGGTAGAAAGATCCTGGCAAAAGTAGAGGTCCCATTAAGCGTAGAAGATATAGCCACATACGCATTACGTTATCTAGACGAAATCGACGATGACGATCCCAAAGATACACTCGTAAGTGCTAACAAGCGAGAAATATTTAATATGGCAAAAACTGCTATATTCAAATGGGGAACACAAGAACCAAAATTATATGTAGCTGAAAACATGAACGGACACTTTGAACCTATACATAAGGTGGTCAAAGCAAAATTTCCGGAGTGCGACTAATGACAGCTGAAATATTTAATTTTGAAGTAGAACGAGCAAAACGTAAAAGTGGTCTCAGAGATACTGCATTACTAGAAGATATGGTAGCTGAAGGATTTAATCCTTGCGACCCAATTGATATACAAAACTACTATGAATATCAAAATTTCCAAGGAATGATCTATAAAGACTTAGGTCCTGACTGGTCTGAAGAAGCACTTGATCGTTTATTTGAAGATCTAAAACTCGTTGATCCTGACAAACCAAAAACATATACCGTAGAGTATGATGTAAACGAGCTATTATCTGGCGATGATTTACATTTTAATCTAGATTTTTCCCAAAAACCTCCAAAAAAGACTTGACAGTATGACATCTTGGTGTTATAGTGTATGTATAAGTTAAAAAAGGAGTTAAGAATGAAAGTTTCAGTTATACACGCCGCATTTGGAGACACACCACATGTAGTTGCATTTGTTGATGTTCCAGATGGTACAGATGATACAAAAGCAATGGACTATGCATATCGTTGGACAAACAATGTTATGGGCAGTTGGAGTCGCAAAGAAAAGTTTTTTGAAGATGGTTCAGAAAACGGTGATTATAACGAAAACGTTACTGTAATGGCTCCGTTGCACGAAGGTGGAATGGGATTACGTTCAACTTCAATGGGTGACCAAATGTTGGTTGGTACTAAAAAATATGAAGTTGCAATGTTTGGTTTTGAGGAGATTGCTTAATGTTTGATGTGTTTCTTGTAAATTTTGGATATACT
Source organism: Gammaproteobacteria bacterium (assembly GCA_002690945.1). Classification (GTDB taxonomy): domain Bacteria; phylum Pseudomonadota; class Gammaproteobacteria; order Magnimaribacterales; family TMED112; genus TMED112. Next base: position 30,976 of record NZGL01000024.1, read on the forward strand.
CATAGCAGTCACAAAACACTAGAATTGGCACAAAAAGCCGCTAAAAAGACTGGCTTTGTGTGTAGTATTTTTAAAAGTGATAATCCATTTGACGTAGTAAAATGGGTATGTCCTGTAGGAGGCGGACGTTAATGTTGGTTAGATTTATAAACAGAGGTTGGAAGACCGATGATGGAATGAAAGAAGTTGATATTGTAGCAACTGAACTCAATGAGTTTACAAATGCTCCACAACTTAGAATAGCAAATCCTTGGTGGACTGGTGATACATTGGTTTGCGAATGGACTAACAATGAATGGGTCTGTGACCTAGACTAGGAGACGTTATGAACGATTTAATCCAAGACATTGAAAGACTCGAAAGTGCAGTTATTAATTTAACTGAAGGTGCAAGTGATGAAAAGCGAATGGCTATATATTCACTTGAAAGTATGATTGCTGAAAAGAAAGCAGTCGTTGAAAAGTTTGAAACAGACTATGCTCCAAAAGAGCTTGACATTTAGACTAGTAGTCGCTATATTAAAACTATAGGAGAATTGCTATGTCAACTTATGAAGTGGAAACTGTTTTTTACAACAACTATGGTGGTGTTCAAACCAAGAGTTGTGATCTTTTCAGTACAAGAAATCAAGCTATAAAACATATGAAAAAATTATCAAATCAAAGGTATGGCTTGAATAAACAAGGCAAAGTCGAAGATGGAGTAGTTACTTTCACCGACGATTCAGGCAAGGTAAAAGAACGTATTGTCTTTGGCGAAGTGTAAATAATAACGTAAGTGAGGCAAAAATGAAAATAATTAAGGTACTAGCAGTAGGCCTAAATGCGTCATTGTTGGCGTTTTTTGGGTTTTTTATGATAGCAATCTTCGAAGATGGTCAAGCTGGTTCAGTAACTACTATGGTTGCACCAGATCCAAAAGAAGCTTTATATACAGGTGAAGAAAGTCTTCAAATTATAAAAATTGTTCAAGAAATTCCTCCCCAATTAGTAATCGAAGATCCATCCGCTATTTGTATGGCATTGAATATCTACTACGAAAGTCGTAGTGATAATCTAGCAGGACAATATGCTGTCGCTGATGTAGTTCTAAATAGAATGCATGATGATAGATATCCAAATACTATTTGTGAGGTTATAAAAGAAGGTCCTGTAAAGGAAAGTTGGAAAACAAAACAAGATCCAGATTTACCTGAATCAGAAAGAATTTATCTACCTAAGAGAAATATGTGTCAATTTAGTTGGTGGTGTGATGGAAAAAGTGACGAGCCTAGAGATGAAACAGGTTGGGCTCAAGCACAATATGTAGCTGGTAATATCATGTACAGTGGAAAATACAGAGGCATTACTGAAGGTGCAACACACTATCATGCAACATATGTAAAGCCTAAATGGCGTTTTGATAGAGGTATGAACCATATTGGTCGTATCGGATCCCATATTTTTTATAGATGGGATTAAGCCTAAATTAGCATAAATATATGTATGTTAATAAATGAAATTATGAATAATAACTTGAGTGAGGGTCCAAACGATCCTCACATTTTTAAAGCAATATTCCTTGCAGGCGGTCCAGGTTCCGGCAAGGGTTTTGTCGTAAGTAACCTAATGGGTAAAGATACTACTGGTTTAAAAATAGTTAACAGTGATGAGGTATATGAAAAATTAGCTAGTATGGTTAAACCAGAACCATTGGATCTAAGCGATCCTGAAGTGGTAGCAAGTCCACAAGGACAAGAAGCTAGAGAAAAAGCAAAACGTTTAACAAAACTACGTCAAGGAAATTACTTAGACGGTAGACTAGGATTAATTATTGACGGTACAGCCAAAGATGTCGAAAAGACACAAGATCAAAAAGCGAAATTAGAAGACTTAGGCTATGATACTATGATGGTGTTTGTGAACACTAATATAGATGTAGCACAAGAAAGAAATAAAATGCGACCACGTCAGTTGCCAGATGAGATGGTAATAAAAATGTGGCATTCAGTACAAGATAATATGATGAAGTTCCAACAGATGTTTGGTAACCAAAATTTCTATATAGTAGATAATAGTGGTGGTTTGGAAGATCCAAACCGCAAGGAAAACTTTGAGGCAGTTGAAAAAGCCATTAGGAGATTCATTAGCTCGCCACCTCGTAAACCACAAGCAAAATCCTGGCTAGCGGACCAACGTCCACAATAAATATGTGTAAGTAAAGGATTTTGCAATAATGTATACATATCAATGCAATACGATTAGAGTGATAGACGGCAACACAGTTGATGCTACCATTGACTTAGGGTTCAATGTTACAATCCGACAACGTATCAAACTTTATGGTGTTAATGTAAAAGACATTAGAAGTAGTGATGATGAAGTCAGACAACAAGCCGTAGCTAGTAAACAAAAATTAACAGAACTTTTAGGTACAGAATTTGTATGTGAAACTATTGTTAATAAAAGAGGCAAAGCAGGTCGAGTAATGGGTAAGTTAAGCACAACCAAAACAGACGGTACTAGCATTGATGTTAATCAGCAACTTATTGAGTTAGGTTTTGCTGAACGTTTTGGAGATTAAATGTTTTTAGGTTTATTAGTTTTTATAACAGCCTTATCAATTTCAGCAGTAGCAATATATTATAGTATAGCAGGTTTAGTTGCTATATTTGCCGCCGCGGCTATACCTATTATGATAATGGGTGGAGCATTAGAAATTGGTAAATTGGTAACCGCAGTATGGTTACATAGGTATTGGCAACGAACAGTATGGTGGTTAAGGACTTATCTTGCTATAGCCGTAGTCGTATTAATGTTTATTACCAGTATGGGTATCTTTGGTTTCCTTAGTAAAGCTCATATTGAGCAAACTTCAGCAAGCAAAGAAAGTGTAGAGCAAGTACAAAGAATAGAAACGGAACTTGCAAGATTTCAAAGCATTATTGATCGTGCTGAACAAAAGATTGAAAAAGCTGAAAGCAGTACAGGTAATCGCAATGATGATATTAATGCACAAATTGAAAAAGAACAACAACGTATTGATTCAGCATACACTAGAATACAACCTGCAATAGATGAACAACAAAAAATTATAGCTGATGCCAGAAGTGCAGACAGTGATAGAACCAAACCCTACGAAGACCAGCTATCCAATATTAAAGATGAGATAGTCAGATTAGAAACAAGTGCAAAAGAATACGAAGAAAAAATAGCTGGTCTTAATGTAGACGATAGTGCAGTAGAACCAATACAAGCACAAATTGCCAATATAAATGAAACAATTAACAAAGTAGAAGGTCAAATTGCTAGTGGTGAAAGTGAACAGATTAAACAAGCACAACTAACAATAGGTTCAAATCCAGACGGACAAGCAGGACCAAACACAAGACGTAGTGCAAATACTTGGATTAATTTACAGAAAGAACGTATAAGTGAATTACAAAATCAAATAGCAGAGATTAGAATTGAAGCAAAAACTACAGTTGACAGTGAACGTACAAGACTTGGTTCTATTGTAAAAGATATAAGAGAAAAACAAATACCTGCATTAAAAGACAGAGAAGTACAAATGCTGTCTAAGATTGACGATGTTCGAGCAACTGAATCTCCAATAATTGCTACAGCCAGAGATGAGATTGCTAGAATTAGAAAAAGTGCAGATGATCAGGTCAAAGCCAGTAATGAACTAATACAACAACTGAGAGAAAAAATAAAAGTTGACGGCGGCGATGATGTTGAATCTATTATTGATGAACAGAACGCAAAGATTAAAGAAGCAAATGCAGAAATAGATGTACTTACTGAGGAGAAGTATAAACTAGAAGCAGAGTATAGAAAACTTGAAGCTGAAGTAGGACCTATTAAATATATCGCAGAACTAATATACGGTGAAAATGTTGAAAAGGATTTACTTGAAAAAGCAGTACGTTGGGTGATAATTACTATTATATTTGTATTTGATCCACTAGCAGTGCTATTGCTTATTGCAAGTCAATATACATTTGAGTGGAGAAGACAAGATGTCGATGCTATGGGTGAGAATGATGGAGACAAACAACCGGAGCCAGAACCTAAAAAAGAACCAACTCCAGACGAAAAGATGGAGGAAGTTATGGGAGATGATACATTCGAAGATGTTCCAGAAGAAGTGATAGAAGAAGAATTCAATGATGATAAAGAGATTGAAGAATTACTAGAAAAAGCTGATCCTGATGTATTAGAGGAAGTAGCTAAAGAATTAGAAATTGAATCTGAATCAGATTCTGAAAAAGAAGTTGACAAAGAGGAATATAACCCTTATACTGATACTAGAACTGATGAAGAGCTCACTGAAGATGAACTAGCACAAAGAAGAGGTAGGAAGTTATATTCACCGGATGGTATGTTAGCGGCACAACCAAAAGCACCATCTGTAGAAAAAAAGATTAAAAGTATTAAAATAAAAAGTATTAAAGAAAAAGCTGAAGAGAACGAAAGAAAAGAGGAATAAGTAAACCCCATGAGGGAAAATCCAATTTATACAGTTACTCCACCAGATATGCTTTTACCAGATAACGGCCCTATTATATCTGTCATTAGCAATAAAAAACAATTTTTACGAGATGTAGAATTGTTATATGAAAATATGTTTAAATCTGTACCAATTACATTATGTCATCCTGGTGGTGATGTAAATGATAAGAACAGTGCCTGGGTTGTAAGCATGATGAGATTTAGTGATACAATCTATATTGATTTAGACAGTATTAGTGAACTAGGAATAGTATGTGCATTAATGCACAATGATAATAATATTATTATAATTAGTAATAATGGAAACAAGAGGAAAGGTATGAAACAACTTTTGAATACATCTAGAGAATATAATATATATGAAAGTGTTGAAGATTACGCAGAAATAGTGTTGGATAGTCTTGAAACAGTTTAATAGAAGCAGACGTCAACCAAACGATTATTTGGTCAATGACGCAATAAGGTTTTCCCAGCTTAGACTGGTAGGGGAAACTGGTCAAATGGGTGTGATGAGCAAAGCACAAGCTCTTGCACTAGCAGATGAACATAAAACAGATTTAGTAGTTATTAGTCCTGATGGTAATCCACCAGTAGCAAAACTATTAAATGCTAATAAATATTTCTACGAACAAAAACGTAAAGAAAAAGAAACTGCTAAAAAGCAACGTGAAAATCAAATCGTAGTCAAAGAAATGCAATTTAGATTAGGTATCGATCAACACGACTTTGAAACGAAATGTAAAAACATTTCAAAATTTTTAGAAAAAAACAACAAAGTAAAATGTCAAATTCGTTACAAAGGCAGAGAAAATGCAAACAAGCAACAAGGCTTTGTAGTAATGGATCGTATTATTGAACAAATTAAAATTGGTGTTTGGGAAACTAAACCCGCTATAAACGGAAACCGTATGATCGGTATCTTGATGAGGAAAGAATGAAAAGATTTAAAATGAGTTCTGATATTAACGATAGACGTGGACTATATGTTGAAGTACGAAACAATGATGTAACTCGTGCTGTCAGAAAACTTAAAAAATTACTTAACAACGAAGGCATGATTAAAGACATGCGTAAAAACGAGTACTACGAAAAGCCAAGTGCTAAAAAACGTAGAGAGAAACAACAAGCTCGTAAACGTTGGATAAAAGAACAAGAAAAAAATAAAGAAAACTGGTAAAATGAACTGGAAGTTTTGGCAAAAAGAGCCACAACAAGACATGGAGTTTTGGAGTGTATTTGATCCTCTCAATGACCCTTTGTTGGATTATTTGTGGCCTCAACCTGCTAGTAACTTCTTTCCAGATTGGTTTAAGAATGTACCACGCAATATAGATAAAGATCTCAGCAAACCTACTATAAGAAAATGTCCTGTGTTTCCTGAGTTTATGACAACAGGATATGTTGTTCCTATGTGGGCAGACTTTGAAATACATTTCAATGACGATGGTTCATATCAATACGAATGTGCTTACGAAACTGATCAATTTGGTTGGGAATGGCATCATCCAGATCAATATTTAAAGTGGTTACCAAAAAATGAACAATCCAAATGGGGTAATTGTTTGAAGCCACATGTACCGTGGCGTATCAAAACACCAATGGGTTATAGTTGTTATTGTTTTCCTATGATGTATCATTTTACTGATATACAACCGTTAGCAGGAAGTATAAGAACTGATCATTCACATGAAATAAATGTGCCTGTGGTTTTTCCAAAGCATATGATGAATAAAACAATACAAATAAAACAAGGTGAACCTTGGCTTTGGCTTATACCTTTTAAAAGAGAAAAACTAATCGCACGTCAGAGACCATATGATAAAGAAACACAACGTATAACTGAAGCAAGCAGATTTAGTTCTCTGAGTAAATTTGATAATGGTTATAAAGCAGTTGGTCAAATGATTGATAAAAAACTAAAAAAAGATGCAAAAAAAGGTTGACTTCGCAAACAAAAAGTATTATATTAAGTATTAATAAGGCGACGGTCTTGTTAGAGTAGTGCAAGGAAATGTGTCTGACCAAGAGGCATAACTTGATTACTTAGGGGTGGTACCCAGGCATGGTTGCAGAAATGCGTTGTGTCACATCGCTCTCCCGAGCGGAAGTAAGTTCCAGGGGAATGGAAGAATGGTATCTTTGTCGACCTGGTTGGAGGTGAAACCCAAATCCTCCCTACTCACACTATCCTTAGTTGGAACTTGACAGTAATTGGATTACAGTCAGACAGATG
>NZGL01000025.1 GCA_002690945.1 Gammaproteobacteria bacterium
GCTACTGGCGCTGGTCGGGGCAGCAGGATTTGAACCTGCGACCACCTGGTCCCAAACCAGGTGCGCTACCAGACTGCGCTATGCCCCGAAAGGGAAATCATATAAACTATATGCTTTTAACTCAAGGGTATACAAGTGAATAGTTGTGTTGTATTAGATGGAAAAGCCTTTGCTGAAAAGAATAAGGTAGAACTTTTAGAAAAAATTTCTAAACTTAAAAATGAACATGGCAGACCTCCATCTTTAGCCGCCATTCTTGTAGGAGATGATCCTGCTTCGTCAACGTACGTTTCAATGAAAGAAAGAGCATGCGAAGAGGTTGGCGTTAAAACTTCAACATATATAAAAGATAGGTCATGCTCTACAGAAGAACTCCTTTCTCTTATTGATGAACTCAATGCAGATGAAACTGTAGATGGAATTCTTTTACAACATCCTGTGCCTCAACATATAGACGAAATTAAATGTTTTAATCGTATAGATCTCAATAAAGATGTTGATGGCGTTACAACAGAAGGTTTTGGAAATTTATCTATGAGTCTAAGAGCATTTGGCTCTTGCACTCCTCTGGGAATAATGCGCCTATTGGAAGAATATGATATAGAGTGTGAAGGAAAATTGGCATTAGTTATAGGCCGAAGCCAAATCTTAGGAAAGCCTATGGCGGCAATGCTACTTAATGCTAATGCGACTATAATTACAGCGCATTCAAAAACAAAAGATTTAGATAAGTTACTTACAATGGCTGACATAGTCGTTGCTGCAGCAGGCATTCCCAATTTCATTAATTGCAAAAAATTAAAAAAAGGTTCAATCTTAATTGATGCGGGCTACCACCCTGATCAAAAATGTGGGGATGTAGATATGAATGGCATAGAAGAAATAGTATCAGCTTATACCCCAGTTCCTGGCGGTGTTGGGCCAATGACAATTAATACCTTGATAAATAATACAATTTCATCCATGGAGAATCTGAGTAATGGCAAATAAACCTATACCCTGCATTGTAGGTTTTGGTGGCTTAACCCCTACTGGTAGAGCTTCTCATAGCTTGGGCTATACAAGAATGATTTATGATATGCAAAGTGATCCAGACAAGATGGATTACCTTAAGTCAGTGCTATCTCTGTGTGAGATGATTCCTGAAGATCTTGATCAAAAAGGATTAAACAAGTTTCTGAAAGACAATGAAAATAATGTTTTAGAAAATACTCTGATGAGAAAACTTGAACACAAGTTTTGTAGAGATACTTTTTGGAGTTATGACTATGATATGCCTGCAAATGCTTGTGCACAATTGCCATTTAAACTTGATCCAACAACACATTATGCCTCTAGACAACATCCTAAAGCACTCGGCATGTCCATAGTTGGTATGAGTGATGCTCTTTCCGATACTGGTTTAGACCTAAGAAATATTATTGATGAGTATGGCAGACATAAAGTTGGTTGTTTTGCTGGTTGTGCAGTAATGAATATGGATAGATATTCTGGTGATGGGTTATTTGCTTCACACCCATTAGGTCAGAGAGCTACATCAAAGCAAATTTCTTTTACTTTGCCAGAAATGCCAGCTGATTTTATTAACGCATATGTCACAGGCAGTCTTGGTATAACTGGCCACTTTATAGGAGCATGTGCTACATCACTGTACAACCTGAATGCAGGTGTAGAGCTAATAAAAAATGGTAAAAGTGAGTTAGTTATTGTTGGTGCATCAGAAGCTATATTGGGTCCACCAGCATACATAGGTTTTGCTGCTATGGGTGCTATGGCAACTGATGAAAGAATGAAGAGCCTTCAAGGTTTAATGGGAGAAGGAGAAGAATTAAATTATAGAAATTATTGCAGACCATTTGGTGACAATATGGGAATGGTATGTGGTGAATCGTCTGGTTTTGCTGTTTTAATGAGCGATAGACTTGCGATGGAAACAGGAGCTAATATTAGAGGGAGCTTTCTTAATGTGAATATAAATGCTGATGGCAATAAGAAATCTATTTCTGGGCCTGGTGCAGGAAATTATTTCTCAGTTGGAAAAACCTTTAAAGATATTGAAACAGTTTTTGGTGAAGGTGTATTAAGAGAAAAAAGTGCTTTTCTTGCTCATGGAACAGGTACGCCTCTTAATAGAATTACTGAATCTCATATCATGTCTACTTTTGCAAAAGAATTCGGTATTGAAAGCTTGCCTGTCTCATCTGTTAAGTCTAAATTAGGCCATACTATGGGCGCAGCAGGTATGGATCAAATATGGTGCGCAATGGGTGCAGTAGAAAGCCAAAAACTAACAGGAATTTGCACAATACCTAAATTGGCTGATGATGTTTTTACAGAAAATCTAGATTATTTCTTGGAGGATAGAGAGTTCGATTCAAGAAAAGACATAGTTTTCATGAATTCAAAAGGATTCGGTGGAAATAATGCAACAAGTGCTTTTATTTCATCTGACCTAACACAAGAGTTATTAGAAAAAAGGCATGGAAAATCTGACGTCACAAAATGGTCAAAGAAAAAAGAACAAGCCGAAATAACTAGAGCGTCAAACAAAGAGTTGGCAATAAATAGCGAAATAAATCCGATCTATGACTTTGACAAAGATGTACTAGAGATACAAGATCTTAAGATTACTAAAGATAATATTAAAACTTCTACAGGTTTCAATTATGAAATTGAATCTGATCTAAATAAAAAAGATTTCAGTTAAAAAATTGATTTAATATCTTCTTCTATAGAGCTAGTTTGGAAAATTTTTTTTGCTTCATCTAAAGATTTAGGCTCCTTGTATAGCTCCATTAAAAAATTCAGTATTTTTAAATCTAACCCTCTCTTCTTTGTGTCTGAATAGACAATTCTTGAAGTTAAATATCCTTCAACTGTATCATTTATAATTTCTAAGGCCTCTGTAGGACTTTTATCCATAGCTAAAAGTTTGCCAAATTGGTAATTTCTTGAATGTTCTGATAAAGCTGTTGAAAAGAAATCCCCTACTCCTGATAGACCAAGAAATGTCGATGCATTTGCACCACGAGCATTACTATAAAGACTTATCTCTTCTAAGCTTTTAGTTAAAAGTAATCCTATAGTATTCTCCCCTACTCCTTTTTCATGAAAATATCCTGAAATGATTGCATAAATATTTTTCATAGCGCCGCCCATTTCAACTCCATATCTATCTGTATTTGAAAAAGGTATGAAGTAATCATTGCTAATTGATTTGCTTAATTGATCTATAAAATCTACATCTTTACCGGCTATAACTGTACCTGTTAATTCTTTATCAGATATTTCTTTTGATAAATTTGGGCCGCTGAGCACAAAAATATTATTTTCTGGAACACCAAAGTCATTCTCTAATATCTCTGACATTAGTTTTCCTGACTTTTCTTCAAAACCTTTAGTACAACTCACAATCTTTATTATTTTTATATTTATATCTAAAGAGTCCATTATTGATCTAAAGTCCTTACTTGGAACAGCTATTAGAAGTACATCATAATTAACAAGATCTTTAGAAAATGATGTGGCTGATGTTTTCTTATTTGATGGAAATTCTACTCCAGATAAGCTTTTACCATCATCGTTAATAGAATTTACTTCTTCTGCTCTTCTAGAATAGATTAATACTTGATTTTCTTTCTCTGCCGCTATTTTAGCTAAAGCTAAACCAAATTTACCGGCGCCTACTATTCCTATTCTCATAACTTTTTACAAGTATACAAAGTTAATTGCTTTCTCGAATGATTATTCACATCATTCAAATAAGAACAATCAAAAGATTCATCTAAAATAGATTTATTTGAATAAGAAACATATAAAATTGCATCGCTGTTCTCTACAGCTTTATCCCAAAGGTCATAGTAAGTAAGCCTAGAGCTCTTTGAGCTATCTAAGAATAAGTTTTGGCTATCATTTAAATAATATGCAGATAGAGATAAAAGCTTATAGTCATTCGAAACAATAATGTCATAGGGCTCATCTCCAAATAATTCCAGTATTTCTGATTCCCAGCCCCTTAATGCATGCATTGGATCATTTGGAGTAAAATTTTTAGTGAAATTAATATTAGAAAAAATAAATAAAAGAATTATTCCAGTGAAATTTAAAACAAGATATTTAAATTTCAACTTAGATAAAAAGGCTGAGACTATAGGGATAAAGCTAATAAATAATGGTATCGCCCAATTTAATTGGATCTTTCCAGCAATGCTTTTAAAAAGAAAAAATAGCAATACAAATAAGGTTGGAGCCAATATTGGCTGAACCAATTTGCCTTGAGTGAACTGATAAAACTTCCTATTAAGTACAAATAAAACCGAAGGAATAGTGATCAATAACGTAAAAAATAGCACTTCTGGATTTGTTGTTGGATTCTCTGAAACCAAGTGCCCAAATTCATGTTGAATAGAAGCCCAGTTATTATGATAATTCCAAATTAATAGTGGCAATCCCAAAGTTAAAGCAACTAATATGGCTTTATACAGAATCGCTGAAGAAAAATATGCTTTATATTCTGATACCGCAAAGTAAATAAAAACAGATAAAGGAAATAAAATTATCGAAAGCTTTGTTAATACGCCAAAACCAACTCCAAAAGCTATCAAATAAAACCACTTCTCATTTCTTGTCTTTAGAAACTTTATATAGCCCAATAGGCATATAGACCAGAATAAAAATAAAAATATATCAGTTGTAGCGACACCACCAAGAGCAAAAATTGCAGGCGAAAAAAGAGTAAATATAACTCCTAAATAAAATGCTTTCTTTTCTTCGGAAATTAAATAAGCACAGAACCCCAGAATTAATGCTATTCCTACATAAGCGTTTAAAGAAAGAAATTTTAATCCCAAATAGCTATGACCAAAAATCCACTCAGAGATAGCTATTGCATTGGCTATAAAAGGTCCTTTTGTTAGATAGCTTAGAGAGGGATTTTGTGACCAAACCCAATATTGAGCTTCTTCATAATGTATGCCTATCCCATTTATAACATCAAATAATATCCTTAAAATTAATGCTGAAAAAATAATAGGTAAAAGATTTTTTATTTCACTCTTCATTATGAGAATCCCATCTCACTAAGTAAGATTTCTCATTACTTGAGGCATAGTACGTTCTACTCAGAATTTCTCCAATAACGCCCAAGCTTATGAATTGAACGCCAACCACTACAAGTAAAGTGCCAGCTACAAGTAAAGGTCTATCGCCTATATCAATTCCATAAAACAGCTTAATAGAGACTAGGTAAATGAGTATTGCTGCACCGACAAAACCTAAGACCAAGCCTATTAAGCCAAAAAAATGTCCAGGCCTACTAAAAAATCTCATAAAGAAATAAACAGATATAAGGTCAACAAAAACTCTGAAAGTTCTAAAAATTCCATATTTGGAATTACCAGCCATTCTTGGATGATGATCAACTTCTATCTGCTTAATTTTATCTGGCGAAATTTTTGTGGCCATCCAAGCTGGAATAAATCTATGCATTTCGCCATAAAGTCTCACTTCTTTTAAAATAGCTGCATTGTAAGCCTTTAAACTGCAGCCATAATCGTTTAGCTTTACTCCTGTGATTTTTCCTATCAACTTGTTCGCAATCATTGAAGGAAGATTTCTCAAGAAAAAATTGTCCTTCCTATTTTTTCTCCAGCCGACTACAAGGTCTAATTTTTCATCAATAAGTTTATTGAGAACTTTTGGTATATCTTTTGGATCGTTTTGTAGATCGCTATCTAACGTTACATAGTATTTGCCTCTAGCTTTATCAAACCATGCTTGTATTGCAGGTGTTTGCCCAAAATTTTTTGATAATATTAGTACTCTAAGCTCGGGTTTGTCTTGAGAAAGTCTTTTGAGAGTATCGCTAGACCCATCGGTACTACCATCATCAACAATAATTAATTCCCAGCCACGCCCACTCTCTCGCATAGTTTGAAATACACGAGTAACAAAAGTTTCTATGTTTTCAGATTCATTAAAAACCGGAGAGATAATTGAAACTTCTACGTTTTGATCCATTTGTAAAATAAATTATAAAAAATTATTCCTAAGAAAATTCCTATGAATGCTCCTATTATAACTTGGCTTAGTAAATGTTTAATTAAAAAAACTCTAGATAATCCGACGAATACCGAGGAAATTAAATAAAATGAAGTTATATATTTATTTTTTAATGTTAGAAATAACAAGGTAGAAAAAAGAAAGAAATTAATAGCATGGTTTGATGGCATGCCAGTAGTTTGGGAACCGCATTCTTTTTCAATTAAACTCTCTTGGATAAAGATTTCACTATGCCCAAAACAAGGGCGAGTATCTGCAAGAAGCTCTTTTAAAATATTTCCAGTAATGTCTCCAAATGATGTTGCTAAGCATATAAAAATGAAGATTTTGAATTTTTTTAAGTAATAGAAGTAAATCCCTGCAAGAAGAACAAGAATCGATGCAAACCACCTTGTAGAGATAAAGCTAAAAAAACCATCTAAGTACTGAAATTGAGCAAGCCAAATTGAGAATTCTATATCTAGACTCATTAAAAATACTCGGTTATATCAAAGAAAATGATGCCTAACCAAGCTATAAAAACTAAAAAGTAAGAAAAATATTTAGCTATGCTGTCGTCCATCAGATGAGATTTAACTTTATCCAATGATAACGTCGATTTCAATATTAGTACCAGCCCAAGACTAGCCAAGATATCTGTAAACCAATGAGCAGCTATTATTACTCTCGACAGAGCTACAAAACTTGCAAAACCCAAAGCTGAAAAAGTTATTAGTCTACTTATTCGTTGTTTTTCTTGCGATGCTAAATGCAACCAAATTAGAATTACACCAAAAATTGTTGCAGCGTGTCCACTAGGAAAAGTAGCGTATCTAAATATTGGCTCAACGTAATTTATACCTTCAATTGCCTCTAAAGCTGGTCTGGTGAAAGGGAAAATTTCTTCTTTCATTAACTGAACTATTAGACCTATATATATTCCTGAGAGTATTAAAGCTTGCATTGGCACATACGACATAGTTGTAGATTTATAAGATACGAATGAGAGTAATGGAATAACTAAAGCAACAACAAACCAACCATTACCAAACTCTGTAAAGTAGGTGAAAAAAGTGCTGTTAAATAAAAAACTATTAAAAAATTTAAGTGTGGCAATGTCGAAACTCGGCAAAAATTTCAAACTAAATGCTAAACCAAAAAATAAAAGCCCTAAAATAAGATCGTTATTAATTTTCATCAGATTTTATTTCAATAATTAAATAGTTCTCACTTTCTCTAACCACTTCAAAAGGCTGATCAACCAGTTCTAATTTATCTTTTCTGGTCAAAATTAACGAGTTAGATCTTAAGCCTCTAAATGATTTTTTCTGAGCGTAGAAAGCATAACTTGGTTTATTTACTTTATACATAGAGACCTGCTTATCTCCAGCACGAGCATAAAGTCCTAACTCCTTGATGTCACCTTGAGTTGCTGAATGTAAAAATGGCGCTATCTTAAATGACAAGATGACTATGAAGGCTAAAGCAGAAAATTTTTTGACCTTTACATTATCGTATTTAAGAAAAAAACAAATGCTAATACAAAATAAAGTAATGCCTATGAGTATTTGGTAACTAAGATCATTAGCAAAACTCTTAATTGCATTTAATGAGACTTCATAGGTCTGCATAACCTCAGTTAAATACGATAGATAGAATGGAAGTACTAGAAGGAAGGACCAAATTAAAATTTGAAAAATAAAAGCGAAGAGTGATAAAGATTTTCCTGCTGCATTTATATGATATCTCTCAATGAAATATACTGCTGGAGCTAAGCCATAAATTAAGTAGTGCGGTAATTTGGTGCTTGAAAAAGAAAAGAATATTAGAACAAACAAAAACCAAATTCCAAAAAACATATCCAATTTATTAGATTTGAATTTAGAACTAAAAAAGCCTTTTAAAAAATCTGTAAAAAAAGGCAGAATTAAAAATGGCAGCATTATTAAGTAGTAATAGATTGGCCCTGTATGACTTTCAAATGTATTTGAAAACCTTCCAAAAGATTGGCCAAAGAATAAGTATACAAAAGCATCAAAATCGAGCCTCAATAATATTACTGCTGTCCAAGGAATTATTATTAAAAAGAATATAGCCCATGGCTTATAACTCATAATGGCTTTGAAAAATATTTTTAGTTTGCCAATAAAAAGCAAATAAAGAAAAAAGATTATTCCTGTAAGAAAAACGATTATTAAACCCTTTACTAGAAAACCTATACCAATAAATATTGCTGCATTATTAAGATGAGAGGCTTTTTCAGTTTCACTGTATTTGTAAAAAGAGATAAAAGTTAAAGAAATTAAGGTGTTTAAAAAAGCATCTGCTGTTGCGGCAAAGCTTATTAGAAATATCCCTGGAAGAGTAAAAAAGATTAGGAATATATTGGTTCCTTTTATAGTTCTATCCTGTTCTTTAATAAAAGCTGCGATGCTTGTGGCCCATATCAATGCTGCAATTAAAGATGGAAATCGCAAACCAAATTCATTTGCCCCAAAAATGCTTATTGATATTGTTTGAATCCAGTAACTCATAATTGGTTTCTCGAGCCTTAGATCATCTCCTATGGTGGGAATGAAATATTGCTTATCCATTAACATTTGTAGAGATGTGGCAGCGAATGCTCCTTCATCTAAATCAAATATGCCTAGAAATAAGATTGGAATAAAACAGATAAATAGAAGCAGTAAAGCAATGTTTCTAAATAGTCCCGTCATTTAAGTTGAAATAAATTTTTCAATTAAATAATACAGAGAAATAAAAGATGTTGCTGTAAATATGGTGACACTCGTTCCATGCACTATCTTAAAGAATGTCCCGCTTGTATCAACTTTTGCATTATTTATCATTAAGCCAAGAATTAAGTTAAATAAGTTAAGGCCTAATAATACGAGCATCATTAGATTCTTAGTGCTCGACCAAATTAATTCATATTCTCCCAATTGAAAGAAATAAATAATACTTAAATATGCAAGCAACATTAGAACAATGAATAAATGGAATCTAAAAAAGAAAGATCTTAAAAAGAATCTCAAAGATTCATCATCTAAACTAGCTCGAGCGGCTGGGCTTACTACCAAGGGAGTAATCCAAATTCCACCCACTATTGCTGCGAGTATTGTCTGTAAAGCTATATCAACAAACATCTTTTTAAAGTTGGCGATCCGGAAGGGACTCGAACCCTCGACCTCCTGCGTGACAGGCAGGCATTCTAACCAAACTGAACTACCGGACCGCGAGTTGTAGATTTTGGTACAAATGTTCAATTAATACAACTTTTTTTCTTTTTATTTCATGAGAATCGTTCTCATTTAAAGTTGAATTTTAGGTTTTACAACCATAAAATAGGCATATTCTAATATTAATTAATTAATAGGGAGAGAATTATGGAAGATACCGCTATGGATACAACAGCTGTTGTTGAAGAAGTAGTTGAAGTTGCGCAGCTATCATTAGCTACTGATTTCACTGCATTTACCTTTTGGGTTGCTTCAGCAGTAATGTTTATGGGCGCTGCCTTCTTCTTTATGGAAAGATTTACCGTAAAGAAAGAATGGCAAACTTCACTTTCGGTTGCNTGTCTTGTATGTTTAGTTGCTTTTTGGCACTACTTATACATGAGAGCAGGCTATATGGGAGAACTTTCTTACCAAGAAGCTGGCACATCACCAACTGAATTAAGATATGTAGATTGGCTTATTACAGTACCTCTACAGATCGTAGAATTTTACCTAATAGTTGCAGCAGTAACTGCAGTAAGTTTAGGTTTATTTTGGAAGCTATTAGCAGGCTCACTTGTTATGCTCGTTGGAGGATATATGGGTGAAGCTGGAGTCATGGGCGTTGATGCTATGACTGGTTTCATTATAGGTATGATCGGATGGGTTTATGTCATCTGGCTTATCTGGGCTGGTGATGCAGCAAAAGCTGCCGCTGGTGCAAAGAATGAAAATGTAGCATTTGCTTTCAATGGTATTAAATGGATTGTAACTGTTGGTTGGATTATCTATCCAATAGGTTATGCCATGGGTTACCTAGTTGACGGTTCAGACGTTAGTGGTCTGAACTCACTATATAACCTTGCTGATGTTGTTAACAAATTCTTATTTGGATTAGTTATCTGGCATGCAGCTATGAGAGACTCTGGCGTAAGCAAAGCTTAAGTCAATTTCTTTTATTAAAAAGCCCGCTATAGCGGGCTTTTTTTTTGATAAAATTAATTTGATGAGTAAAGAATCCTTTTTCTTATTATTTATTGCAGCAGGAGTATTTCCTGTCTCATTGATCTATGGTGGCAATCCTGCTATTAGTATGCCAAATTTTTATGGCATTGAAGTCGATACCGTAAATTTATCCAATATACTTCGCGCGGTAATGGGTTTATATATTGCTTTATGTATTTTCTGGGTAATTGGTGCTTGGTACGAAAAATTGCGTATATCAGCACTTTGGAGTTTAGCGATTTTTATGACTGGTATAGCTTCTGGAAGGACCTTAAGTCTCATTCTCGATGGAATACCCTCACCTCTTTTTATTTTCTATTTAGTTGTTGAAATTATTGCAGCGATCATTGGTTTTAAATTAATAAGCAATCTGCAAAAAAACTAAGATTTATCTTTAGTGAATCTTTCCGTTCTATTAAAAATAAAAATGGTATGCATCAGGGTTGCAGCTAACTTTTCATCTTTATCAAATATGCTTCCCTGTACTGTAGCGATAGTTTTGCCTTTTTTAAGTAGATTTGCTGTAGCTGTAACTGTGCTCTTGAATAAAGGCCTATGATGATGGGAATGAAGATTAACTGAGCTTGGATATATTGTTCCTTTTGATTCTATAACTAGAAGTAAGGCTGTTACATCGTCTAGCATTGAAGTCATCATTCCGCCTTGAACAGATCCATCAGGATTTAAAGTTTCATTAGGAAATTGTGCTTCAAGCTTTAGAAACCCATCACTATATTCCAAGAGTTTAAATTGGAATATCTTTCCAGTGCCGCTGTTTTCTTTATGAAAGGTTAAAGCTTTTTCTATATGTTCTTTCATGATCTAAATGGTGCGAGTTGTAGGATTCGAACCTACGACCCCCTGCGTGTAAAGCAGGTGCTCTAACCAACTGAGCTAAACTCGCGAAGAGAATAGAATATAATAATTTTATATGGAAGACTACTCCGATCAAACTATAAGCGACCAAAGAGAAATTCTTTCTGTTTCTGAAGTTAATCAAACAGCCAATGATTTCCTTAACGAAGCCTTCCCTCCTCTATGGGTTGTAGGAGAAATATCAAATTTTCGTGAATATGGTACTTCTGGTCATTGGTACTTTTCCATAAAGGATCCTGGCTCTGTTCTTAATTGCACCATGTTTAGACTTCAAAATATAAATTTGAGGTTTAAGCCCAAAGAAGGTGATCAGGTGATACTGCAAGGCAAACTTTCCATTTATAAAAAAACAGGAAGGTATCAAATGATAGCGAGCAAAATGGAGCTTGCTGGTTTTGGCGAATTAATGCGTCGTTATGAACAATTAAAGAACAAATTAAGTACTGAAGGTTTATTTGAGAAAAAGAATGTAGAACAAGTACCTGAGATTATAAATAGAGTCGCTGTTGTTACTTCAGCTCATGGAGCCGCAATAAAAGATGTAATTTCAACTCTGCAGAGAAGATCACCGCATGTTGAGGTTCTTGTAGCCCCAACTAAAGTTCAAGGAGATGGTTCAGCTGAATCAATACAAGAATCTCTCAATAAAATTAGCAACTATCATAAAAGAAATACAGTTGATGTCGTTATTCTTTGTCGAGGTGGTGGTTCAATTGAAGATCTTTGGAGTTTCAATGATGAAATGCTTTGTAGATATCTAGCTGATTATGATATTCCTGTAATAAGTGGTGTGGGCCATGAAACAGATTTCACTTTGACTGATTTCATTGCTAATGTCAGAGCAGCTACGCCAACGGCGGCTGCGGAGATTGTTAGCGAAGGTGCCAGTAAATTAAATGAATACTTTAAATTTCTAAATCAATCTCTGATTAAAGAAGTAAAACAAAAAATAAATCAAATGTCAGAAAGACTTATCACACTTCAGAGGCTCTTACGTTCACCAAAACAAAGACTTCAAGAGCAGTATTTGAGACTTGATTCAAACCTGCTTGAACTTAATGCCAAAATTGGAGCTTTATTGGCCAAAAAAGCTAACTCATTTAAGGTTTTAAAAGAAAAACTTAGTGTCATAAATCCTGAGCAAATACTTGGTCGTGGATACTCAATCACATTTACAAGTGATGGCAAGATTGTCAGTGATGCAAAACTGCTTAAGAAAGATGATCTACTAGAGACAAGACTTGCTAAAGGTAAACTTAAATCAAAAGTAATTAGCTAAGTTCTATTGCTTCTAAAAGTGATTCATAAGTCTGAGGAGTAATCATAGTTTTTACTACTTCATTATCTTTTATGATCATTATGGTTGGTACATGCCCTGGAATCTCTATGCTCCATATATCTCTGGGATCAGTTTTTAGGTTTGCGAAATTCATATCAAACTTCTCAATTAAAGTAAGTAACTCTGACTCATCTAATAGATCAAATTGATCGAAGTGAAAACCAAGCACAGTTACTTCTGGTAGTTTGTCTAGTTTATTGAAGTAAGGCATCTCTTTAATGCATGGAGGGCACCAATCTGCCCAGATATTCAATACAACTACTTCATCACTTAATTCACTAAAGGATAAAAAACCTCCTTGGGAGATTTCCAGATCCCCTTGCGAGATTTCTAGATCCCCTTGCGAGATTTCTAGATCCTCTCTCTGGCAAGAGGTGAGTAAAATTGTTAATGCGATTAATATAATCCTCATAATAAAAATATAAAAAACATTATATATGAACTAATTATATTTGCTGTAGATATCCTTTTAAGGCATTATGTACTTTCCAATTCAAAGAGGTAATTTATGGTAAAGAAGAAAAAAACAAATGAAGGTCTCCTTCATAAAATTGGCAAATTTTTAGCTGCTGTATGGGGCTATATAGTCGTAGGCAGAGACTATTTTTGGAAAGCGGTTAGATTTACTTTAGCTACAGGTATATTTTTATATATAACAATAAGTGTTGTTATAAGTTTAATCAGTCCTTTATGGCAAGGTTCAGATGAAATTGATCCCACAGGAAAAGTAGTAGTATTTAGCCCTCAAGGTGTTGTTGTTGACCAGCCACCCACTCCTCCTCCAGCACAATGGTGGGAAGATCTAGATGGTGTACTTCCTTCACAGAACGAAACACTCTACTACCCATATCAAGATATGCTTGATTACTTTGAAGACTTTAAAAACGATGAGAGAGTTGATGCTATGATTTTTGATCCATCTGGTTTAGGGGTAAGTATTGTATATGCCCTACCAATTGCTAAGAAAATGAAAGAAGCAGTTGATGCAGGAAAAGAGATAGTCGTCAGAAGTAACTTTTTAACTGATGGAACTTATCTTTTAGCTTCAACAGCTACTGAAATCAGTATTCCTACATATGGTGGAATATCAATAAATGGTTTTGGTGGAGCTAGACAGTATCTAAAAAACTTCTTTGAAAAGTTTCTAATAACTCCAAGAATTTTTGCAGCTGGTGACTTTAAAACCGGGCCTGAGTCTTATACCAGTGACAGAATGAGTGATGAAGCTAAAGCAAATTTAGCCTTCTATGAACCGCTTTGGAAAAAATGGAAAGATTTTGTTTATGAAAATAGAGAAATAGATTTGCAATGGCTTGCTGATGAATCTTACAGACAGATCATTGATGGGTCCGTTGATCCACTTAAATCTTCTCTGGTTTGGGGTGTTGTTGATGTAATCGAAGAGTCCGATGCTTTTGATGATCGAATGAAAGAAAAATTTGGTACTGCTGAAGATGATGATGAAGCATTAAATGCAGTTTATTACCGCAGCTATTTAGCAAGCTTCGAAGAAGACGTGCCATCACAAAGCAAAAATGAGATTAAGGTTGTGACTGTTGAAGGCACAATTATGGGTGGCCCAGTAGTTTATGGTCAAGCTGGATCAGAAGGCATAGTTGAGATGCTTAAAGAAGCTCATGAAGATGAAGATACAAAGGCAATCGTTTTAAGAGTTAATTCTCCAGGTGGTTCAGTTGTTGATTCTGATTACATGAGATGGGAAATTGAAAAAGCACAAGAAAAAGGAATACCTGTTGTTGTTTCAATGGGCACATTAGCTGCATCTGGCGGTTATTGGATATCTTCTCTAGCTGACAAGATTTATGCTGAACCAGATACCATTACAGGATCTATTGGTGTCTATGGAACCTTATTCAGTTTCGAAAAAATATTTGATTGGATGGGCATTAATTATGATGGCTACTCTACAACTAAGTGGGGTGCTTTTGATATGACTGCCATGGACTGGCCAGAAGAATTTGAGAATGTAGTAAGGGCTAGTATTTATTCAACCTACGACAAATTTACTTCTCAAGTTTCTAACGATAGAGGCATACCAATTGAAAAAGTAAGAGAAATAGCTAAAGGCAGAGTCTATTCAGGAGAAATGGCACTTGAAATAAATCTTGTAGATGAACTAGGAACACTTGATGACGCTATTAAATATGTAGCTGAAAGTGCAGAGCTTGAAGACTATAAAGTTGAACATNTAACTCCTCCAGCACCAGCTGCAAATTATATGTTTCAATTTGATTTTATTAAGAACTTATTTGATACAAAACAAAATAATCACTTCACTGTAAAAGATGTATATAAAAATATCAGAATTTACTGCTTTGAATGTGAAATAGTCGACTAAGTTTTATATTCTTTAAAGAAAGAGCTAGCTGATTTTTTAGTTGGCTCTTTTTTTTCTGAGTAGAGAAACTTTTCAAGATCTTGGATTGTTTTCTTTATTGAGTAAAAATCTCTTCTTATTCTTTTAGATATAAATTCCATTACATCATCAGAGAAATTAAGATTTAATTTTTTATCGACAAATTTAATACAGTCCAGGACTTCTCCATCCCCAATCTCATTTATATAAAAATAATTCATCTGCTTTAGCCGTGAAACTAAATCAGGCAAATAAGAAAGTTCAGAAGGACTTACTTTGCATGCAAAAATTAAATTAGTAGAAGAGTCTCTGCATTCATTTATTAAATTAAATGTCTGCACTTCCATTTCCTTATTGATTTGGTCGAGATTGTCTAAACAGATTAAATCAAATTGATTAAGATCAGTAAAATAGTCTTTGGTTCCATCTAGTTCAGATAAATCAATATATATATTGGATCTCGATACATTTTCTTTATGATTTAGAAGAGANTTTAGCAAGAAGGTTTTCCCCAAGCCGCTTGTTCCTGCAATAACAATATCCTTCTTTTGATCTGACTGTATTACTTCACTTAATTCATTTTTTAACACCTGATTTTTACTAGAAAAAAAGAAATTTTCTAAACTAGCATCATAGTCACGACCAAAATCAAAATAAAGTTGATTCTTTTTAGTAATGTTTTCCATTAAGTTGTTGTTCCGCCTAACTTTTTGAAGAACTCAGTTGCTTTGACTTTATCTAAATAGGTTTCATATTCAATCTCTATCTCACCATCAGATATTCTCTTTATTCTAAAATGCAGGATATCAGTGCTTACAGACATAGTTTCAATTAGCTCAGTTATTTCATCTAATGAAAGACCTGAATCAAAAGTTACTAAATAGCTATTCTTAAAGATTGCATCACTTACTGTAAGGACCTCCCCCAATATCTGGTCTAATAGATAATTTTGGAACTCAATATTATCTTCAAGATAGATTGTAGAAGTTTTAGGAAACTTAATGCTCCATTTATTAAGATCAAATCGATCAATCAAGATTACTAGCCAGTTTCCTTTTTCAGAGCTCTCTATGCTTTTAAGTAATTCTTCTTGCTCGTAACTAGAGATAGGATAGTCTTCTAAGAATTCATAATCTATTTTTATATTTTGATTTAATGATGATAAGAGCATTGAATCAGTTAATTCATTTTGAAAGACTTCACTTTCATAAATAAAAAGATTTGATTTTGAAAAGAATGAATCATTTGCACCTACAAAAATTTTGGCTTTCCCTTGAAAACTTAAAAAAGGAATCGAATTCTCTAAAAAAAATTCTTCTATTGAATCTTTGCTAAATTTTAATTCTATTAATCTCTGATCATTAAATTTTTTTATCTGGTAGCCTATGAAATGTTTAGTAGCTTCAAGATTAATTTCACGCTCTAATACATAGCTTTCATTTACCCCATATTTTCTCATAATCTTTTTATCTGAATCCTGTATTATTTCTTCAATTTGATTAAGCTTGCTATAGCTTTCATATAGCAGAATGAAATTATCAGAAATCTGTGCAACAGAGTTGAAACTCAATGAGATAAAAGACAGTATAATTGCAACTGAATTAAATATTTTCTTAGAAAACATAATTTAAGATTAACTATTTTATGACAAAAAACAAAAATAAATATAAAGATACAGGCGTTGATATTGAAGAAGGCCAAAAATTTATTGAGGATATAAAGGATCTAACTAAAGAACCTATTACATCTTATTCTTTAAGTAATATTGGAAGTTTTTCTGGTTATATTGAAGCACCACCTGAATTTTCAACCCCTGTTTATGCTTTGGCCTGCGATGGGGTTGGCACAAAAATAAAAGTTGCTCTAAAACTTAATAACTTAAAAACAATCGGCATCGATCTTGTTGCTATGTGTGTTAATGATCTTATCTCAAGTGGTGCAAAACCAACTGCCTTCTTAGATTACTATGGCTGTTCAAAGTTAGACAGATCTAAAGGTAAAGAAATTATTTCAGGCATCTTAGAAGGTTGCAAGTTAGCAGATTGCGAATTAATTGGTGGAGAAACTGCTGAAATGCCCAATCACTATACAAATGATAATTTTGATTTNGTTGGCTTCTCTCTTGGTGTTAATAATAAAGATGAGATAATTGATGGTTCATCAATAGAAGTAGACAATTTAGTTCTTGGCCTCCCCTCCTCTGGGTTTCACTCAAATGGATATTCATTAATAAATCAAATTATTGAAGATAAGGTTATTGATAATTCTCTCATGCAAAAATTATTAACTCCTACAAATATATATGTAAGTGATGTCTTAGCTCTCAAAAGGGTCTGCAAAATTAATGGAATGGCACATATAACTGGTGGTGGTTTAAATGAAAATCTATCAAGAATTTCTAATGGAAAAACAATATGTATTGATAGAAAAAAATGGGCGTTGCCAAATATATTTGCAGAGATAAAAGAATTAGGAAATATTTCAGAAGAAGAAATGTTTAA
This sequence comes from Gammaproteobacteria bacterium, assembly GCA_002690945.1. GTDB lineage: Bacteria > Pseudomonadota > Gammaproteobacteria > Magnimaribacterales > TMED112 > TMED112. Next base: position 17,356 of record NZGL01000025.1, read on the forward strand.
TGTTTTCAACTGTGGTATTGGTTTTTGTTTGGTACTAGATGAGGAAAACGCAAAAAAAGCTATTAAAGAGAATCCGAAATTAATAGAAATTGGTTTTGTATCGGATAAAGATGAAGTTGACTTTAAATTTATATGAAAATAGTGGTTTTCTTTTCAGGTACAGGAACAAACCTTGAAGCAATTCTTAATAAGCAAAAAGATTTTGATTATGAAGTAATAAGCGCTTTTACAAATAATCCTAAGGCTGAAGGATTGAAAATCTGCGGTAAATACAATACCCAATGTGAGGTCATCGACCATAGAGTTTTTAAAACTAGGAAAGATTTTGATAATAATGTATCAGAATTCTTAGAAAAAATTAATCCGGATTATATTATCTTGGCCGGTTATATGAGAATAATATCAGAATCATTAGTTAATGACTGGGAGGGTCAAATAATTAATATACATCCATCATTGCTTCCAAAATATCCTGGATTAAATACACATCAAAAAGCTTTAGAAGCCAAAGATAAATATCATGGCACGACAATACACTATGTAATAAATAAATTAGATGCGGGGCCAATAATAAGACAAGAATCATTTAAAATTGAACTAAATGATACTGTGGAGAGTCTCACTAATAGGGTCAAAGAAATAGAAAATAGAATTTATCCTGAAACAATTTCAAAACTAATTTAATGAAAAGATTTTTACTTTTATTACTGCTCCCATTTTTTTTCTTTGCTGAAAACTTTAAAAGCTGGAAGGCAGAATTTACATTTTCTCATCATGAATATGGCAATTTTAATATGAAAAGAAATTTCATAATGAGGTCTGAAGATGATATATCTTCAAGTTTTGTTCTTAGGCCCTTACTAGTTTTTAAATACTCTCAAGNTTCGAGCTTAAAGATCAGTGAAGGGGATGTTCGCTCATCTCTAACTGAAGTTACCAACAATGTACCAGGCGTAGATCCTAGCTACTTTAAAGTTATATTTGAGAATAACCTAACTAGCTCAAAAGAACTTAATCTCAATATTAGAAGAGATGAAAAAATTCTTGATCAATTAGGCAGCGATCTACAAATGAGACTAAATGCAAAAAATGGAATTAAAAATTTTAAATTATTAGTTATAGACAATGACGAAGGAGATATTGTAGAGAGAACTTATGAAACTCAAGGAAATAAGAATATTAAAACGGATTTTGGTACATTCGAGTGCATAAAAATTAGTGCAACTTCATTGAATGGAGGCAAAATTATTTATTACATTTCACCTGAATTAGATTTCATGATAATTAAGAGTTTTGTTGAATTAAAAAGTGGGGATATTAATTCATTAATATTAAAAAAAATGCCTAAGTTTTTGGTAGAGTAACACCCTTTTGTCCCTGATACTTACCCCCTCTATCTTTATAACTTGTTGAACAAATTTCATCAGCTTCAAAAAAGACCATTTGAGCAACACCTTCATTCGCGTAAATTTTTGCAGGCAGATTAGTTGTATTGGAGAACTCTAAGGTGACATGGCCTTCCCACTCTGGTTCGAGGGGAGTTACATTTACTATGATGCCACATCTAGCATAAGTTGATTTACCCAAGCACAAAGTAAGTACAGAGCGAGGTATCTTGAAATATTCAATTGTTCTGGCAAGTGCAAATGAATTAGGTGGAATAATGCATTCATCTGCAATTACATCTATAAAACTATTCTTGTCAAAATTCTTTGGGTCTACTACTGAAGAATGTGTATTAGTAAATATTTTAAATTCATTTGCACACCTGACATCATAGCCATAACTTGAAACACCATATGAGACAATTTTTTTGCCCTCAACTTCTCTTACTTGAGTAGATTCAAATGGTTTTATTAAATCATTTTTTTCAGATTGATCTATTATCCATTTGTCAGACTTTATAGTCATTAATCTAGCTTCCTTCTTCCTTGTATTGCTCTACTTAAAGTAGTGTTATCCACGTATTCTAGCTCTCCCCCCATTGGTACGCCATAAGCAATTCTTGATACCAATATAGTTTCATCTTTAATTTGATCATTTATATAAAATGATGTTGCATCTCCCTCTACAGTTGGGCTTGTAGCAATAATTATCTCTTTTAAATCTGAATTATTAATACGTTCAATAAGTATTGGTATACCAAGGTTCTCTGGAGTCACACCGTCTATTGGTGAAAGTCTTCCCATAAGAACAAAATACTTGCCTTTAAAGCTACCTGAACTCTCAATCGCAATCACATCAGTTGGATTTTCAACAACACATAATAAATTTTTGTCTCTTTTTTCATTAGAACAAATCTCGCACTCCAATTCCTCGGTTAAATTCCGGCATGTGGAACAATTTCTTATCTGCTCCATGGAAGTTGAAATCAATTTTGCAAGATTATTTCCTCCCTCTCTATTTTTTTCTAAGAGATAAAATGCCATTCTTTGGGCTGATTTTTCTCCAATTCCAGGAAGGATCTTAAATGACTGGATTAATTGAGCTAATAAAGCTTCTTCATTCTTCATGATCAATAATAGTAATTTTATCCTCTGTTACTTCTTCTCCAAAATTTTCTTTAAGATTCATAAGTAATTCACTGTTTATAATCTCTTTTCTAAATTCTTGAATATCTTTATTTCTATTTTTAACCCATTCTTGTGAGGGTGTATTTTTTACATTCTCCGAAGATTCGACCTCAACAGAGTAGCCTTCATGACCTGATCGATTTAAAGATTCAATTAAATTAATACTGTCACCTTCATTAATTCTTTCGGCAAATAAGTCAGTTCCATTAAAAAAAAGAGTCTTCTTTTCAACTTTTTCCAGCTGCAAATTTGAGAAAAATGCTCTTGAAGGACCAGATAAATCAAGCTGATCAAATAATTCAAGCCAAGTGCCTGGTGAAAGCTTTATACCATTTTTTTTAGGGCTTACATCCATTAAAGGCTCTATAGGTTTTTCTAGACTTTCTAATTTCTGAGGTTCTTGTTTAGTAGCAGTTAGTTCAGGTTCTTGTTTTTTAACTAATTTTGGCTTTTTTTTTAATTTATTTTCAGGATGTTCAGCAAATGTAAGGCATCTAAGAACAGCTATATCAAAGCAATCTCTTTTGTTTCCTGTTTGCTTTGCATCTATCAAGCCGTTAGTAAAAAACTGGTAGTATAAATGAAGGTCTTGGTTAGATTCTTCACCTGACAAAACATTATTAACCATATTGGCATGCAAGAAACTTAAAGCCCTATCAAAAAGAATATCGTAATTAACATCCAATGATTTATATCTCTTAATCTCATTAACAACGTCATCTACCGAGTTGTTAAAGATAGCTTTAAATAACTTAGTTGTTGAGGAAATGTCTAAAACGCCATGTAACTTGGATATCTCTGGTTCTGTAAGATTGCCATCACAATGTGAGATTGCCTGATCTGCTAAAGTAAGCGAATCTCTAACTGATCCTTTGGCTAATTCCACCAATAAATCGATAGACTTATCATCAGTAGTAACTTCTTCATTGGTAAAAACTCTTTTCAGGTTATTAGCTATCAATTCATCGGGGACTAATTTCAAATTAAATTGAAGGCATCGAGAAACAATAGTTTTCGGGATCTTATTTGCTTCTGTCGTAGCAAGCATAAATATTACATGACCCGGTGGTTCTTCTAATGTTTTTAGCATTGCATTAAAGCTTTGCGGAGATAGCATATGAACTTCATCTATTAAATAAACCTTATATTTGCCTTGCGATGGTCTATATTGAACTGAGTCTAATAGCTCTCTCATATCATCAACTCCTGTCCTAGAAGCAGCATCAATTTCAATAAGGTCTAAGTGAGAATTTTTTTGTGCTTCTACACAATTACTGCAGACATTGCAGGTTTCCCCTTTTTCAACATCATAATTCGTACAGTTTAGTGCTTTTGCAAATAATCGACCCAACGTAGTTTTACCAACTCCACGGGTTCCTGAGAAAATATACCCATTATGAAAAGATTGATTTTTAATAATATTTCTCAAGGCAATAACAGCGTTTTCCTGTCCTATTACTTCAGAAAATGAATTTGGTCTGTATTTATTAGCTAANGCCATTAGTCGTATTCTTTTAGAGCGTTTTTTATTATTTCATAACTAAAACCTCTATAGGCTAAAAATCTTAAAATCTTCTCTNTTTCTTTAAAATTTATATCTTTACCATGNCTTTTTTTCTCAAATTNANCTCTNCANACTGATTCCCANTCNATATNTAGAGANTNCATNTCNTANANATNAGANGGTANTCTTTTTCTTNAGNAAATANTGAGATATGTAAGATGGNCCATAACCNGATTGAGCNTTTGATNTAATAANNGNANTNGCAAATCNNTCNTCATCAATNAAATTTGATGNNTTTAATTTNTCAATNANTTCATTTANNTCTTTTTCATCNGNCTCANATNTTNTTAGCTTANTTTNAAGCTCATANGNNGANTGNTCTCTTCTGGAGAGAATNTCTANAGCTTTATTCCAAAGGTTTACTGAATTCAANCATTTAATTATAAGGCACTACTCTGCTCTTTCCAGANGACCTTACAATTCTTACTTCATCNCCAACACNAAAAGCATAATCTGGATCTGTNGATANTTCCTGTACGANAGAAATTTCTNTTTCATTTGAATCAAGTNTTACAATTATTTCTAAACCCTCTTTTCTTGAAATTCTTTCGCTGGCTTCTTGNCCAACNACTGAACCNACAGCTGTGCCNACAACTGCTCCAACTTCTTGAGTGGTCTGGTCGTCTTCACCACCGATATTAGAACCAANTATNGCACCAAGAATAGAGCCAAAAATATTTCCACTCTCTCTATCTCCNTCAATAGTAACTTTTTTAATTGAAACNATTGTTCCTGACTGAACATATTGGCTTTTACCTGCAGCATCNCTTGAGACTACNTCTGGAGAAAAACCNCCAGTAGCACANCCGCCAAGAGCTANAATCGAAATTAGAATTATTGATTGTATTTTTTTATTCATACTCATTTGACCTCATCAATAATGGAAAAGTTCCATCATGTAATTTAAATATTTCTTCAACGGTACAATTTAGCACAATAGCAATCTTTAGCGCTAGCACTGTGGTGGGCACATACACACCATTTTCAATAGCATTTATACTTTTTCTTGAGACTTGCACTGCTTCAGCAAGGCTTGCTTGTGTTAACTCAGCTTCTTTTCGTTTTGCTGTAAGCAATATTACTAGATTTTTATGATTTCTACTCATTATGTAACTTATACTACTCATTATTGTAAAATAAATCAACAATAAGAGTAGTAAGGGTTACATTTTAGTTAAAAAGCTCTTGATTTTTTTGGATCTATCATTAGATTATTAAATGTTGGCGCTCAGGTGAGGCTAACAAAAACATTAACAAGTTGCTTTAAAGGAGGACTATTATGTTAATAAATTTTACTGACCCAATGTTCTCAAACCGTGTTTTAGGTTTTGAGAATCTCGTAAATAGACTCGAGAGAATTTCTAACGAGTCTCAATCAAGTTACCCACCATATAATATTTATAGAGATGGGCTTAAATTCCAAATAGAGGTCGCTCTAGCTGGAATTGATAAAAAAGATGTAGATATTGAGCTATGTGATAGTGTCATGACAATTAAATACGATGGCCCTAAAAAAGATGGTTCGGATGTTGAGGCTGTTCACAAAGGAATAGCTAAAAGAGCATTCAAACTTAAATTTACGTTAGCTGAAGATCTGGAAGTACTTGAAGCTTCATTGAAAAATGGACTCTTAGTAATAAATCTTGAAAGAGTTGTTCCAGATGAGAAAAAACCTCGAGTAATTGAGGTAAAATAAATGAGGGCGGCTAAGCCGCCCTTTCCTTTTATGAGATTTTTAAGTTTATTTTTGATCACCTTAGCTTTTGCAGTAGATGCGAAAGCAGTTAAGACTGATCACGCTGAAATTTCCATAATTGGAAAAAACAATATTCTCTCTGAGCCTGGAACAATCCATCTGGGTTACAAATTTGTATTTACTCCTGGATGGCATACTTATTGGATAAATCCTGGTGATTCTGGTGGACCGCCAGTTTTTCAATCCAAGCAAGTAAAGGGCTGGAAGATAAACCAAAATCTATGGCCAGGCCCTCAAACTATTGAATACCCACCTTTAATGACATATGGCTATGAAAATGAGGTCGTATTTCCATTTAATTTAGAAATAACTGATTTAAAAGATAATGAGACAGATATAAATATTAAATTCCTGGTTTGCGATGATATCTGCGTACCAGAGGAGGCAAATCTAAAATTAATTTTAAAAAATAAGATACTCAATATAGAGGAAAGACCAAATGAATTAGAAAAATGGAGAAGGCTTGTACCTGTCAGAGGTCCCCCAGATTTAAATGCATCAATAAAAAATAATCAGATTAAGATTAATGCAGAGTTAATTGGTCGTAATTCCTATTTCTTTCCTTATGACGATCAAATTGTAGATTTCTCTACAAAACAAGATTCATTAGATTCATCTCTATCATTTGCACCGCTTGATAGTTTTGATGGAAAGGTGCATGGAATAATTTCATCACAATCCGGTTTTTTTGAAGTCAATGAAGAAGTCTTTGTTGAACAACCAGAAACAAATGCAACAGCTGAAGATTCTAATTCGTTAATAAAAGATGTAAGTGTGCTTGTTGAAAAACAGATCAATGAAAATCAGTCATTTCAGCAATCAGGCATAAGCTTAATGACTGCAATAATTTTTGCCCTTATTGGTGGCTTAATTTTGAATCTTATGCCCTGTGTATTACCAGTTATTGCATTAAAAGCTCTGTCGTTAGTCAAAAATGCAAATGAATCTAAATCTTCTGTAACCATGAATGCATCTGCATATGTGTTAGGAGTAATTTTGACATTTATGATCATAGCTAGTCTGCTTATTTCTCTTAAAGATGCAGGTGAATTAATTGGATGGGGATATCAATTACAAAGTCCTTTTATTGTGACCTTGCTTTGTTTATTGATATTTTCAATTGGTTTGATTCTAGTTACAAATATTGATATTTTTTCAAGCTCAACAAAGCTAGAAAATTTTAATAAAGGTTCTGGTTTAATTAACTCTTTTTTCACTGGGGCTTTATCAGTGATCGTCGCATCGCCATGCACAGCACCTTTTATGGGGGCTGCTTTAGGTTTTGCCCTTATACAGCCTGATATATATTCATATCTAGTATTTTTGTCACTAGCAGTTGGTTTTGCTTTACCCTATTTCTTAATTGCTTTATTTCCATCATTGGTAAAATTTCTACCTCAGCCTGGTCAATGGATGGAATCTTTGAAACAACTCTTTGGCTTTATGATGTTCGGAGCTGCAATTTGGTTGTTGTGGGTGCTCGCTAATCAAGTTAATGCCAATACATTGCTAATCGTAATGATTGGGTTATTTTTAATAAGTTTTATTGTATGGCTTCAGAAAATTGCTTTTAAACATCTAATAAAAACCATACTTATCCTAAGTTTTATATACGGATATTCTCTGAGTAATTGGGATTTCAAACAAAATGTAGATATTGGATATTCTTTTAGTGGTAATGGCTTCCAGGAGAGCATGCAGACTGCATATTCCGACAATGACGAAGATTTTCAAGAAGGTAAAGAAAAGAGACGAGGTGGTTCTTTTGTTTGGTCATTAGAAAAAGAGAATAGTCTAAGGAATAGTAACAGAGCATATTTTATAAATTTCACCGCAGCTTGGTGCATTACTTGCCAAGTGAATGAAGCAATTGCATTTACAGACGATCTGATGGAAACCTTCGTTGACAAAGATATAACCTACCTCAAAGCAGATTGGACTAATAGAAATCCAGTAATTGCAAAAGAACTTGAGAAATATAATAGATCAGGACTGCCAGTGTATATATATTGGAATAAAAACCTTGACGAACCTATGGTTCTTAATGAATTATTAACAGAAGGTTATTTAATGGAGATAATAAATGAAAATTAAAATTTTAGTTTTTTTAATTGCATGCTTCACTCTTTTTGGGGGAGCAAAAAATGATGTTGCAGCGCCAACTTTTACATTAATGAATCAAGATAGCGAGATGATCGATCTTGCATCTTTTAAAGGCAAGAAAGTAATACTTGAATGGACTAATCATGACTGTCCGTTTGTAAAAAGACACTACGATACAGACAATATGCAAGACTTACAAAGAGAGTACACAGGAAATGATGTGATTTGGTTATCTATTATTTCTTCAGCTAAAGGCAAACAAGGTTATGTTACTAAGTCAGAGGCAAAAGAATTAACTATCAATAGAAATGCTCAACCTTCACATGTACTTTTTGATTCAAATGGAGATGTAGGAAAGTTGTATGATGCTAAAACCACGCCTCATATGTTTATTATTGATGAAGTGGGTATGCTTAGATATCAAGGAGCTATTGATAATCTAGGATCTACAGGCGCCCTGTTCTCTACTGATCTCAGTAAAGCAAAAAATTACGTAAGAGATGCTATGAAGAGCCTTTTTCTTGGAGAAGATGTTACAGAAAAGAATACTAGGCCTTACGGCTGTTCGGTAAAATACTAAAAAATATAATCTGCCCAAGCACTATCAGGAAAATCTTGTTTATTTAATTTATGTCCATTTAATAAGTGGGCAAAAGTCGGTTTTGTAGGTTCACTTATTGGGTCTAGAACTTTTGATCCCTTAGATGTATTGCAACTTTTGCAACATGTGACAATATTTTCCCAATTTGTTTGACCACCTTTTGATCTTGGCTGAACATGATCAAGAGTTAGATGTTTGGTATCAAAAATATTAGAGCAATATTGGCATCTGTACATATCCCTTAAGTAAACATTTGACCTTGAAAATTTCACATAATTTTGAAACTTATGAAATCTTCTTAGCATTATGATGCTGGGCACTTCAACCTCCATTGAAGGTGATCTTACTCGCCATGATTCATGATTTTTGATGATGATCACATTCTTTGTAAATAAAAGTCTTATCGCTGTTTTCCAATTAATTGTAGACAATGGAAAGTAACTTACGGGTTTACCGTTACCATTCAATAAAAGACAATCATTTGACATAAAAAAGCTCCAACAATTTCATCTTAAATTAAATTTTGTATCTATCAACTGAGGTTGTATTATTAAAGTAGGTTATTTAGGGGGACCGATTATGGAGCCATTTGTTCTTTTTGGGGATCAGCACGTATTATCTTTAATTTATTCTGGTGTAATAATAATTTTTCTATGCCTTTTAGCTAATTTTATAAACACGAAGAGTCAGGATATGGCAGCTAAAGTAATAGGTATTTCTTTAATAGCCTTTGAAATTACAAAGCCATTTATATATATCTATGGTTTTGATAGACCATGGCAAACATTCTTGCCATTACATATGTGTAACTTTAGTGCTGTATTAATTGGAATTTTTCTGTTAACCAAGAAAAAAGATCAGATGTTTTTTGAGCTTCCATTTTATTGGGGAATTGGTGGAGCAACAATGGCACTAGTCACTCCTGATTTAGATTATGCCTGGCCAGATATTGAGTACTTTATGTTTTTCTATGGTCATGGGCAAATTGTCTTAGGAATTTTCTTTGCTTTAGCTGTTCTTAAATATAGACCTTATTTGCAGAATTTCTTAAAGATGGCAGCCATTTCCTTACTTCTCTTAATACCTATATATATTATTAATTTAATTATTGGTGACTTTACTTATGTTGATCCTGTAACTGGAGAAACTGTCTCTGACATAGCAAATTACTGGTATTTAATGGATACGCCTGGTGGAGCATCTTTGATGGATTTTATGCCTGCTGCGCCATTCCATATGCTGGGTGTCATTCCTTTGTCGCTTGCTGTGTTCTTTTTACTTTATTTGCCATTTTTGGTTTGGGATAAGTTTAAGAAGGCATGATAGATTTTGATTATGTAATTGTTGGGGGTGGCTCAGCAGGTTGTGTATTGGCCAATAGACTAACCGAAGATCCGAATAACAAAGTATGTTTAATAGAAACAGGTCCAGTAGACAAAAGCCCATTAATACATGTCCCAGGTTTATTTGCTTTTCTTGTAAAAGAAGGTGAAGAGTCAGAATACGCTTACCAGTATAATACCGAACCTCAAAAAGGGTTTAACAACGTAACTGTGACAGAAGGAGCTGCAAGTATGCAAGATACTCTAGGTGGTTCCTATAAAGTTCCTGAATCATATCAAGAAAAAAGAAGAGGATTCCAGCCAAGAGGAAAAACATTGGGTGGCTCTAGTTCAATAAATGGAATGTTATATGTAAGGGGGCATCGCTGGGATTATGATCATTGGTCCTCTTTAGGAAATGATGGTTGGTCTTATGATGAGGTTCTGCCCTATTTTATAAAATCTGAATGTAATGAAAGGCTGCAAGATGAGTATCATGGAAATGATGGCCCGCTTAACATAGCAGAACTGAGGCATGATAATCCTTTTACAAGATTGTTTATCGAGGCAGCTGCTAAACATTATCCTGAAAATAATGATTTCAATGGAAAGAATCAAGAAGGAGTCGGTCTTTATCAAGTCACTCAAAAAGGCGGCCAAAGGTGTAGTGCAGCAGTAGCATACCTCAATCCAGTTAAAGAAAGAAAAAATCTAAAAATTTTTACTGAAACAATAGTGGAGAAAGTTGAATTTGATGGTTTAAAGGCTTCAGGTGTTAAGTGCATAAAAAAAGATAAGATCTTTTCAATTAGAGCTAACAAGGAGGTGCTTCTTTGTGGAGGTGCATATGGCTCACCATCAATCTTAATGCGCTCAGGAATTGGTAATAAAGATCATTTAAAAACTAAAGATATAGATTGTTTAATTGATCTTCCCGGTGTCGGAGAAAACTTACAAGATCATGTAGATTATATAACGTCACATAGGGTAGATAGTTGGGAATTGATGGGTAGCAGATCATTTAAGTTTTGGTTTCGTGCTCCTTTCGAGCTTCTTAAGTATCTCTTATTGCGTACAGGTATGTTTTCATCTTCTTTAGCCGAGGGGGGAGCATTTATTAAAACAGATGAGGCTCTTGAGATGCCAGACATTCAATTACATTTTGTTGTTTCTATGGTTGAAGATCATGGCAGAACAAAACTTTGGGGTAATGGATTTAGTTGTCATGTTTGCTTATTAAGGCCTGAGTCGAAAGGGACAGTGAAAATTGCTTCTAAGGATCCTACGATTGCTCCTCTAATTGACCCAAACTATTTAACAGCAGATTCAGATATGAAGGTATTAATCAAAGGCTATAAAAAAATGATGGAAATAATGACTACTGAACCTTTGAAGGAATTCAACAATATTCGTAACCCAATAAATATTGATGATGATAAAGCTATTGAAACAGCAATAAGAACAAGGTCTGATACTATTTACCATCCAGTTGGAACATGTAAAATGGGTATCGATGATATGGCTGTAGTAGATAGTTCCCTCAGAGTTAAGGGAGTACAAAATTTACGAGTTGTTGATGCATCAGTTATGCCAACTTTAATAGGCGGTAATACCAATGCTCCAACTATCATGATTGCAGAAAAGGCAGCCGATTTAATTAAAGGACATGGAACCGTTTGATCTATTAGCACCTTCGCACATCATTTTTGCTGCTTTTTGCATTGGTATTTCTATATATTTGCCTAGATTTTTTATCGGCAGCAGTGAGAAAACCATTATCATTGCTAGATATGTTTTAGCTTTCTTAATGCTTTCTCATGAGGTACTTGATCCATTCCTCAAAGTGACTTTTTTTGGTGAAATTGTAAAAGATTCCCTGCCCCTTCATATGTGTGCATTTTCAAGTATATGTATTTCTATATATTTATTAGGTGGGCATAGAATGTTCTTCCTGTTTGCTTTTTTTTGGGGAATTGCAGGTGCGGGCATGTCGGTTTTAACGCCTGACACTTTAACTGGTTTTCCTTCTTTCGATTATTTGAATCATATGTATGGTCATACGCTCATTCTTTTAGGAGTTTCATTTGTTTTGACTCTAACTGATGAAAGACCTTACTTAAAAGACTATTTCGCTACAATGTTATGGAGCACTTTTGGTTTCTTGCCTGCAATGTACACAATAAACTTTGCTTTAGATACAAACTATTGGTATCTGCTAGAAAAACCTTACGGCGAGAATATAATGCAGGCGATGCCAGAAGCTCCTTATCATATAGTCGCGTTAATTCCTGTAGCTTGGCTTCTTACTTATCTGATATACGTTCCTCTTCAATTGAAAGACAGGAATGCCTAAGTACACCCGCTCACATTACCAAGAAGTTACATCAACAAATGATATTTGTTTTGAAAAGTGTAAAGAAAGTGAAATAGCTGTAGTAATAACGGCTGACAAACAGACTAGAGGACGAGGAAGAAACCAAAAAAATTGGAAAAGTCCGCATGGCAATATTTCTTACTCGTTTGGTTATAAATCAGAAAAAATAATTTCAGCAGCAAGTATAAAAACAGGCTTAATTGCAACAGATGCTTTAAAGAAGGTTTTTAATATCGATGTAGGTTTGAAATGGCCAAATGATTTGATCTATCAATCTAAGAAAGTTGGAGGCATATTAGTTGAGTCTCAGAATTTAGGTAAAGATTTTATTACTGTAATAGGTATAGGTATAAATCTTCAGATTGATCCTGAAGAAAAACACTGGGGAGATCTAAGCATCGATAAATCTGATGAATCATTAAAAGAATCGTTAATAGAAGATTTATCTAATCGTCTGCTAGAGATGGCTAGCGATCAATTATCAAGCTCTTGGGAATCAAATTGGATAAAAAAATGCGTGCATATTGGTCAATTTGTGAAAATTAAGTCTAGTAATGAGCGCTTAGAATTCTTAGGAATTGATTCGAATGGCCAAATGGTTTCTAAAAACAATGAAGGTGAGCTTATAAAAGTTCAAGAAAGCTCTATAGAAATTGATGGCATCTACTAAAATAAATGCCATCAATTAATAGAATTACTCGTTAGTTAAATAATAGCCTTGCTGTTGATTAAGGAATAACTCTTCGGATAAATCTGCATGAAAAACTAACTTTCCATCTTCATTAAATACAAATCTCTCTATATTCCACCAAGTTACCTCATTTCCATCAGGGTCTACATAAAATAGTTGGAAAGTTCCAATAACTACATTGTCTTCTGCTACTAATGGTGTGCTAGATTTAATTTTTGGACGCATATCGAAATTATTCCAATTGGTAAGATTTTCAACAACTTCATCTCTTGTTGCATCATTGACTTGTGCAGCTCTTTTCATAGTAAAAGTCATTTCCGTTCCATCTCTATCAACAACAACTGTTACATCCCCGCCAAGCTTTCCTTGAAAAGGTAAATCATCAACATTCTCTGCGCTAGCTTTCATTCCATTTACTGATAGAAATTTATCGCCAGTTTTTAGGTAGTCACTTGCGGGAGCATTAGTTGTACCAAGTACAGTCAATTCTTCTTGATTAATTCTGAACCCAAGACCAACATACCTACCGTTCCATCTCTCAAAATCATCGGCCATTATGCCTGTATAAGCATTCATCCATTCTTCTTTTGTTCCTGTTTCCCAAGAATCATAGATAGCTTTGATTTTTGCCTTATTACTATCACTTGAAGCAAATGTTAGGTTAATTGCCAGCAAAGTTAATACAAAAAATAATATTTTTTTCATAATGTTTCTCCAAATATATGTTTTAAAATATAAGATCTAAATATAACAATTTATTAGCGGAAATCATGATAAAAATTTACGGAACTGAAAATTCTAGAGCAGTAAGACCAATATGGACAGCTGAAGAAATGGGCTTAGATTTCGATCTTGAAATGATGCCATTCCCTCCAAGAGTCTTTATGAAAGAATACCTAGATGTAAATATGCTTGGGACTGTACCCTATATGATCGATGGAGATATCAAAATGACTGAGTCTGTTGCTATGTGTCAGTATTTTGTAGATAGATATGGGCCAACTGACCTTAAAGTCATGCCAGATGAAGAAGATTATCCAAATTATTTAAATTGGCTATTTCATGCTGATGCTACCCTAACCTTTCCTCAGACTGTGGTTTTAAGATATAAATTTCAGGAGCCAGGCGTTGCCGATGCAGCAATTGAAGGTTATAGCAGGTGGTTTGTTTCAAGACTAAAGCTTTTAGAATCAAGTTTAGAAGATAGAAAGTACCTATGTAGCAATAGATTCACAATTGCTGATATATGTGTAAGTTATGCTATCAACCTAGCTAAATCATTAGAAATTCATCAGGCCTTAAAACCAAATATTAAAAGATGGACAGATATGCTTTTTGAAAGAGAAGCTTTCAAAAAAGCGTCATCTTATAAATTTGAGCAAAAAACATAATTTTCAATGTTCGATATTATGCGAAGTTAGAAATAATAATTTTCTAGAAAATCAAGCATTTTAATCTATAATATCTAAAAAAGTTATGTATAAGAACATCGCGCCACAATTAAAGAGCAATTTAAATCTGGATTCAGATAGCTTTCTGAAGAATAAGGAAATGATGTTAGAAAAGATTGAACATCTAAATTCTCTACTCAATGAAGCTGAATTAGGGGGTGGGCAGTACCACCTTGATCGTCTTGCAGCTAGAGGTAAAATGCCAGTGCGTCAAAGAATAAAAAATTTACTTGATCCTGATACGCCTTTTTTAGAGATCTCCCCATATGCAGCATATGGAACAACTTATACCGTCGGTGGTGGTTGTGTTGCAGGTATAGGTTTAGTGGCTGACAAGGAATGTGTCATTTTTGCTAATGATCCATCAGTACTAGGTGGAGCAATGACAGTATATGTACAAGAAAAATGGATGAGATGCATAGAAATAGCTAGAGAGAATAGAATTCCATTTATAAATTTTGTTGAATCAGCAGGTGCCGACCTTCGAGGAGCGACTGCAGATACAAGCCAAAATTTAGTTAGGCAATTACAATATCCTCACTTTGCAGATTCAGGCAGATCTTTTTATGAAATGACAGAACTGTCTAAATTAAAAATACCTGTAATATCCTTAGTGTTTGGTTCCTCAACAGCTGGTGGAGCTTATCAACCCGGAATGTCAGACTACAACATTTTTATTAAAAACCAATCGAAAGTTTTTCTTGGTGGCCCTCCCCTTGTACAAATGGCAACAGGAGAGATATCTGATGATGAAAGTTTAGGTGGAGCAAAAATGCATTCAGAAGTTTCAGGATTTTCTGATTACCTTGCTGAAGATGAAATGGATGCTCTAAGAATATGCAGAAATGTTGTGAATCATTTGAATTTAGTAAAGAGAAGCGATTTTGATTTAAGGCAATATAAGGAACCTAAACATGATTCTGAAGCTTTGCTTGGATTGTTTAGTGAAGATTTAAAAGAACAAGTTGACATAAGAGAGGTCATCATGAGATTCGTAGACGATTCAAGGTTTGAGGAATTTAAACCTTTGTATGGATCAACAATGGTCTGTGGGTGGGCAAATGTTTTTGGGTATCCGATAGGAATACTTGGCAATAATGGGCCTATCTATCCAGAAACTGCAGAGAAATCTGCATCATTTATACAACTATGCAACCAAACAAGTACTCCTTTAGTTTTCTTGCATAATGTCACTGGATTTCTAGTTGGAAAAGAATATGAGAGACAAGCAATAATTAAAAAAGGCTCACAAATGGTTAATGCTGTTTCTAATTCAACAGTGCCACATATCACTTTTGTAGTAGGTGCATCCTATGGTGCTGGAACTTATGCCATGTCAGGGAGAGCTTTTAACAATAGATTTATATTTGCATGGCCAACTGCCAAGGTAGCAGTAATGGGTCCTAAACAGTTTGCAGGGGTCATGTCTTTAGTAAGAAGAGCTAAAGCAAAAAGAAAGGGAGAAAAATTTGATGAAAAGTTAGATAAACAACTAGTAGAACTAATAGAAGAAGCAGCTGAAAAAGAGTCTCTCGCTCTATCTGCAAGCAGTATGGTTACTGATGATGGAATTATAGATCCTAGGGATACTAGAAATGTTTTAGGGTTCTGTTTGTCTGTTGTGGATAACAATGAAGTAAAGGGAGCAAAAGGCTATGGGGTATTTAGACTGTGAAGCTTAAAAAAATACTAGTTGCCAATAGGGGTGAAATAGCGAGAAGAATTTTTAGAACCATTAAAGAGTTTGGCATGGATGCAATAGCAATGCATTCAGAAGCTGATAGAAATTCATTATTTGTTAAAGAAGCTGATGAATCATTCCTTCTTCCTAATGGGTATTTAGATCAAGAAACAATAATAAACAAAGCTAAAGAATTAAAAGTAGACGCTATACACCCAGGTTATGGTTTTCTGTCTGAAAATGCAGAATTCTGCAAAAAAGTTAAGGATCAAAAAATTATATGGATAGGTCCTGATGCCGAAACCATAAGCTTAATGGGAGANAAAATTAACTCTAAGGATTTTTGCATAAAACAGAATATACCTACACTTCAAAAAACATCTAAAGTNTCCGATGCAAAAAAAATTGGCTTTCCTATTNTAGTAAAAGCTTCTGCNGGNGGCGGTGGGAAAGGAATGAGAGTAGTTAAGACTGAAAAAGAACTTAATGATGCCGTCCTTGCGTCGAAAAGAGAAGCAAAATCTAGTTTTGGTGATGATAGAGTATTTCTAGAAAAGTATATTCAGCATTCTAGGCATATAGAGGTTCAAATATTAGGTGATAACTTTGGTAACGTTATCCACCTTGGTGAACGAGAATGTTCAATACAAAGAAGACATCAAAAAATTATTGAAGAGTCTCCTTCTTCTAGGCTTACTAACAAAATAAGACAAGATATCACCTCTACTGCAGTTAAGCTTGCTAAGAAATTAGACTATAAATCAGCTGGAACAGTAGAATTCCTGTTTGATGAAGATACCAATGAATTCTGGTTTCTTGAAGTAAATACAAGACTTCAAGTTGAGCACCCAGTAACAGAAGAAGTAACTGGCATTGATTTAGTAAAAGAACAAATCAAAATAGCTTCAGGCAAGAAGCTAGATTTTTTACAGGAAGATGTTGAGTTTAATGGTCATGCAATTGAGGCTAGACTCTATGCAGAAAATCCTGAAAATGATTTCTTGCCAGAGATTGGTTCAATTAATAAATTGTCTTGCTCAAATAATAAAGGAATAAGATGGGATACTGGGATAGCAACTGGAGACAAAGTTACACCTGATTATGATCCTATGCTTGCTAAAGTAATTGCTATAGGCGAAACAAGAGAACAATCTGCAAGACTTCTTGCCAAAGAATTGAGATCGACTCACCTAGCAGGAATAAAAACAAATAAAGACTTTCTAGTGCAATGCTTAGAAAATAATTCTTTCTTAAAAGGGAAGACCACATCTGATTTTATTCCAAGAGAACACAAAAAACTTTTTAAGGCTGTTGATAAAAAACTCTTAGATAACGCAATGAAGGCATCAGCTTTATGGTTACAAGAACACAATAAAAACGATAACAAGAAGTTACATTTTTTACCAAGAAACTGGACAAATGGCATTCTCCCAAAACAAGACATAACTTTTGAATTCAACGACGAAGAATACAAATTTCAATATGAGAATAACAATAATCATATTCAAATACATCGAGAACATTTTGAAAGACTATCCACTTCAAGTGCATTAATTATCTCAATTAATGAGGAGCACATTCATTGTGAAATAGACGGTATAGCTATAAAAGCTTTTATAAGCTGTTTTCATGATGAGATAACAATTAATAGTGGTTCTGGAGATTTGGTATTTAAAGTGCTGCCTAAATTTA
The DNA here is from genome assembly GCA_002690945.1 of Gammaproteobacteria bacterium. Taxonomy (GTDB): domain Bacteria; phylum Pseudomonadota; class Gammaproteobacteria; order Magnimaribacterales; family TMED112; genus TMED112. The sequence goes on from NZGL01000025.1 coordinate 35,164, forward strand.
TAGATCCAAATGAAATAATTATTGAAGGAAGTCTAACTGCGCCTATGCCCGGGAAAATTCTCAATATAAATGTAAAAAAGGGCTCTAGCGTGAAAACTGGAGATACTTTATTAATTCTTGAAGCTATGAAGATGGAACATACAATTAAAGCAAATTCTGATGGTCAGGTCATTGAACTTTATGTAAAAACAGGTGATCANGTNGAGAGCGGCAGTGACTTAATGAAGATAGAATAAAGCTATGGATGAANAAATTATAAGAATTGGAAATTGCAGCGGATTTTATGGAGATAAATTATCTGCAGCAAAAGAAATGGTAGAAGGTGGACCAATTGATGTCCTTACTGGTGATTATCTTGCAGANCTGACTATGGCCATCTTGTTTAGCCAAAAAATGCAAAGAGGTGAAAAAGCTGGTTATGTANGAACTTTCATGAAGCAGCTTAAAGAAATTGCAAATACTTGTGCTGAGAAAAATATAAAAATCGTTTCTAATGCTGGAGGCTTAAATCCTAAAAGCATGGCAGAAGATATTGAGGAAATGTTAAAGGCAATGAATCTAGATCTTAAAGTTGCCTATATTGATGGTGATGATCTGATGCCGCGATTAGATGAACTAAAAAGCTCTGGAGAAAAGTTAAATAATATTGATACTGGTGAAGGATTTTTTGAGCAAAATATGCCACCACTTTCAGCTAATGCATATTTAGGGTGTTGGGCTATAAAAGAAGCTCTAGATCAAGGCGCTGATATAGTTATTTGTCCTAGAGTAACAGATGCAGCGGTGGTTATGGGTCCAGCTGCATGGAAATATAACTGGAATAAAAATGAATTTGATAAACTGGCAGGAGCTTTAGCTGCTGGACACATAATTGAATGTGGTGCTCAAGCAACCGGTGGCAATTACTCATTTTTTCATGAAGTACCTAGTTTTAAGAATATTGGTTACCCAATTGCGGAAATAAAAGAAGATGGCAGTTTTTATATAACTAAACATGAGAATACCGGTGGTCTTGTTTCTACAGGGACTGTCACTGCTCAGTTACTTTATGAAATTTCGTCTCCTGACTACCTTAACCCTGATGTTATCTCTCACTTTGACACTCTTAAAATTGAAGAAGTTGGCAAAGATCGTGTATATATTTCTGGCACGAAAGGTAGCCCTCCTCCATCAACTCATAAAGTTTGTATGAATTTATCGGGAGGATATAAAAATGGAATGGAGCTCATTGTCACAGGTTTAGACATTCCTGAAAAAGCAAAAATATTTACTGATGAACTATTTAGATCACTCGGAGGCAAAGAACAATTTGATGACGTTTCAATACAACTTTATAGAACAGATAAAAAGAATCCTGAAACTAATGAAGAAGCTATGGCAATTTTAAAGATCGTAGTGAAATCAAAAACATCTGAAATAGTAGGAAGAATATTTAGTGCAAAAATAGTTGAGCTTGCTTTAGCAAATTATCCTGGTTGGACAACTCAAAGCGATATTAAGCAAGGCACTCCTTTCATATCTTATTGGCCAGCATTAGTGGATAGCAAAAAAATTCAAGAACATCTGCATTTTAATGGTGAGACTACAATTATTGAGAGAGAGCATTATAAAGAAGCCGATAAAAACCTAAATCAAGATATAAAGATTGAACCTCTTCCAGATGAAGAAATGTTAGAAATTGAATTTGGCCGTATATTTGGAACAAGATCGGGAGATAAAGGCGGTTGTGCAAATCTTGGTGTATGGGCAAAAGACGATGATAGTTATAGATATCTTTATCACTTTTTAAGTGTTAGTAAACTTAAAGAATTAATGCCAGATTTAAATCAATTTGAAATTGATAGATATGAATTACCAAACATAAAATCTCTAAATTTCTATGTTAGAGGTTTGCTTGAGAATGGGGTATCATCAAACAGTAGAAAGGATGGCCAAGCAAAATCACTTGGCGAATATCTAGGCGTAAAAATGATTGGTTGTCCTAAATCTCTATTAAAAAAATAGAATGGAAATAAACAATACTACGTTCAAAACCCTCCTGGTAAATCATAAAGAAAAAAAACTTTTTATAAGTTTAAATCGACCTGAAAAGAAGAATGCCATTAACCCTGTAATGACGAATGAATTACTTTATGTGCTTAATTATGCAAATGATGAAAATGATGTAAGAGTAATTGAGATTAGTGCGCAAGGCGATGTTTTTTGTGCTGGTGGTGACCTAAATACAATGGCTGGAGAAGAAAATGAAGTAATTCCAGACATGAAAGGCACCATAGCGGATGTAGTTAAGAAATTAAGATCTTTATGTAAGCCTGTTGTTTGCAGAATAGAAGGTAATGTTTATGCGGGTGCATTACTTTTAGTATGCAATTCATCACATGCATATGCTTTAGATGATGTTACCTTTACCGCACCAGAAATAAAACGTGGAATATGGCCATTCATGGTGATGGCTGGACTATTTAGGGTTATGCCAAAAAGAGATGGTCTTGACATGATTATGAGAGGAGAAGCGATGATTGCTGCTGAAGCACAAAGAACCGGTTTAATTAATGCTGCTTTAAATAAGGATGATCTTTCAAAGCATGTAGATAAGGTTGTAAATGATTTGTCAGAACTTCCACCTAATGCAATGAAAAAGGGTTTGAATGCTTATAATAATCAGGAATTTGATGACTTTGAAAAATCCATGGAATTTCTTGAAAAAGAGATTGGTGAGAGCATTCAAAGTGAAGAAGCAAAGGAAGGTATTACTGCCTTTCTAGAAAAAAGAAAACCTAACTGGAAATAGGCATATATCCAAATTTCAGTCAGCAATATTAAGCTATAATAGACAATTATTAGGTGGCCTAAACATAACGCAAGAAAAGCCACAGAAATCGGGGGATTTTAAAAATGAATTCAAAAATATGTGAAATTTTAGGAATTGAGTTTCCTCTTGTTGCATTTAGTCATTGCAAAGATGTTGTTGCTCAAGTTTCAAAAGCTGGAGGCATGGGTGTCTTAGGTGCTGTCGGCATGACTCCTGAAATTCTTGAACAAGAACTTACTTGGATTGATGAGAATGTTGATGGAAAGCCTTATGGTCTTGACCTGTTGGTACCGAATAAATTTGTAGGAAAAGAGGGCAGTGTTAATCCAAATGATCTTGCTGCAATGATTCCACAGGAACATAGAGATTTTAGAGCCGATGTTTTGAATGAATATGATCTGGATGGTGAGGAATTAAGAGAACAAACAACTGACTATTCAAACTGGGGCGCTAATATGAAAGAGGAAGGTGCAACAAAAATGCTACAAATAGGCTTTGATCATGGAGTGAAGCTTTATGCAAATGCTTTAGGTGTCCCTCCTAAATGGATGCTTGATTTATGCAAAGAAAATGATGTGCCTGTTGCTGCTCTGGTTGGAGCAAAAGAACATGCCGTTAAACAAGTGGAAGCTGGTGTAGATATTCTTGTTGTCTCAGGAACAGAAGGTGGTGGTCATTGTGGCAGTGTTTCAACTATGGTTCTTGTCCCAGAAGTTCATCGAGCAACTAAAGGAATGAGAGAAGTGCCAATACTCGCTGCTGGAGGAATATGCACAGGAGAACAAATGGCTGGCGCAATGGCAATGGGTGCATCAGGTGCATGGTGTGCTTCCGTATTTCTAACAACATCCGAAGCTGAAACTTCTGAGGTGGTAAAAGAAAAAATGATAGCAGCAACTTCAAAAGAAACAGTTCGCTCGAGGAGCAGAACTGGCAAACATTCAAGACAATTACAATCTGATTGGACAGATGCGTGGGAATCTGACAGAGCTCCAGACCCATTGCCTATGCCATTACAAACGATGGTGAGTGAACCTGCACTTGATAAAATTAATAAAGCAGCTGAAGTTGATCATGAGGGAGCAAAAAAACTAGCAACGTACTGGGTTGGGCAAGGAATTGGCTTAGTTGATGAGAAAATTACTGCTGGCCAAACGGTACAAAAATTTAAAGAAGAGTTTATTGAAGCCTATGAAAGACTCAATAGCTTTATGGAGTAGATTATTTTTAATCTGAAGAATACATCTTTCTTAGTCTTTGTAACAATCTTGAATGTTATAAATTTTGTTGATCGTCAGTTCATATCAAGTTTTGCCCCTTTCCTAAAAAGAGACCTTGATTTAACAAATACCGAAATTGGTCTTTTGACAGGTGTAGTCTTCATTTTCTTTTACGCCATAGCAGGCCTATTTGTTGGAACTTTAGCAGACAGATATAACAGAACAAAGATTATTGGTATTGGTGTCATACTTTGGAGTGCTTTTACAGCGGTATCAGGATTAGCTAAAAACTTTGTAACACTTGCAATACCAAGACTATTTATCGGNGTTGGCGAATCAGCTATAACACCTACCGCAATGTCAATCTTGTCAGATCGATATGAACAAAAAAGACTTGGTTTTGCTGCAGGTTTTTATTATCTAGGTGTTCCTGTTGGTGTNGGTTTTAGCCTTATTATAGCTGGATATATTGAGCCACTCATTGGTTGGCGAGGCTGCTTTTACCTTCTTGGTTTTCTTGGTTTAGTCCTTGGTTTAGGTATGCTTTTTATAAAAGATACTCCAAGACGAAATCAAGTTGTTGCAAAAGATACAAGATCCTTTTGGGAGATTATTTCTCTCCTCGGAAAAGTTCTATTAACATCTAAATCATTGGTTTTCACTATCCTGGCTGGCACTCTTTACCACATAGTCTTAGGAGCTGCACAATTTGAAGTAATCTGGGCAGTTGANGACAAAGGATTCAGCGCAAATTCTTTTGCTCAAATTAATGGTTGGATTTTTGTCTTCTTTGGTGTTCTTGGAAGTCTTTTTGGTGGTATTGTGAGTGATTGGGCACTCAAAAAATTTAATTTNCCTCGTACTTGGTTCTTATTTATCTTAACTTTAATCATGATGCCTTTAGTATTCACTAGGTATTTAGAAACAGATACAATTCTTTTCTGGNTTGGGGTATGTGGNTCAGCTTTTAGCTTGGGNTGTTTTTATGGTCCTGTGCTAGCAGTAGTNCAGGAGTTAGTGCCTGCTTCAATAAGAGGTACAGTTGTCGCATTTTTACTTCTTTGTTTAAATATGCTTGGAATTGTTCCTGGGTCACTGTTAATGGGCATNCTTTCCGATAATCTANTNTCACAAGGAGTCGAAAATCCATANACTCTTCTGCTTGTNGGNTTTAGTGTTATGTTTTTGATATTNGGGCCAATATTCTATTATTTGGCTGGCAAATACTATGAATCTGACCGAAAAAAATTAAATGAAATTTATGGNTANAGCTCNCCNAAAATAAACTTTTTCATTACAGGCAAATGAACTTTCATGTCTTCTGCCTCACCATATTCATGNCCTAATCTAGACATTGTAAATGATTGNTATTNNATNCCCTCTTCTTCTANTGCTTCTTTCATTAAATCCATATGAACAATAGGAGCAATTTGATCTTGCTGTCCGTGCCACATCAAGATTCTTGTTTTCATCTTGTCAGCATTAAATGCTGGAGAAAAATCTACAAGATTAGCTTCATCATTACCTAAATACTTTTCCATAATTTCAAAGTATTCGTCTCCTTGNTGTGTNTAAACACTGTCATCAGTTCCATTTCTNAACATTTTTAAATCATAAACCCCCATCATTCCNACTACACANTCAAATAAATCAGGGTATTTATAAGACATAGTTAAAGCGGCATAACCNCCAAAACTTGCTCCGGCTACACAAGTATTATCACGAGAAATATTTAATTCGTCTTGGANAATCTTGGTTGCAGTAGCAACATCATCCATTATTAANCCTCCCCATTCTTGATAACCAAGCTCTTCATATTGTTTTCCATATCCNCCAGAACCTCTAAAATTAACTTTTAATACCGCCACGCCCTTACTTGCTAAGTATTGCTCAAAAGGATCATAACCATCATAGTCTCGGGGGCCATGTGGCCCTCCATGTACNTAAGCGACTAGTTTTTTTATCTCCCCTTTGGGTTTAGTTAGATAGCCATATATTTGATCATCATCTTTAGTGACAAAAGAACGAGGCTCATTTTTATGAAGTAAGTTTTTAGGGACATTAGAAGCAGTCGCAATATATTTTAATTTGCCATCATTTAAATCTAATAGAAATACTTCAGTTATATTGGAGGAGTCAGATATTTGCAATAATGCTTTGTCATTTTTGTCTGTCCAATTGCCAAATCGTATGCTTTTGCCTGGAAAACTTCTTGCAAGGTTTGAAAGTATTTGTGCATCTCTATTGTCTTGATCAAAAACTATAAGATCTTTTTTCCCTTCACATTCCATACCAACNGCGTAAGGTGCTGTTGCATTTAATGAAGCAAACCCACCTAGATAAGAATGGCATTCTGGTGGATTAATTCTTGTGATTTTCTTTGTTTTAAGATTGAGTAGACTTATACCTAAGGTTTCTCCACTAGGATCTCCAGATAGCCATACATTGTTTTTATCGATNCCTACTATTCCATATTCTTCAAGATCGACATCAATTTTAGTTGTTTTGCTATCTGCCAAATGTGCATATACATTGGTCTTACCTTCGCTGTTAATGGTGCTTGACAAGGTTAGTACTGGCTTCTTATTTTCATCAAGCAAGAATATGCTGCTTTGATTACAAAAATTTGTTGCTCTGTATTTTAGTTTGTACTGACAAGCAACATTTGAGACATATAAATTATCTCCCTTAGGTTCAGTTCCTCTTTTGGTAAGGCTGATTTTTCTGAGGTTGGCATATCTATANCCTCTTTTATTCTCCNGAACAGACATGAGTATATGTTCATCGTCATATCTTGAAATGAAAGTTGCTACTTTATACCTATCTTCAAAAGTACTGCTTCCCTTTCTTGGTGCTGGAGCTAATGGATATATAAAGCTTTTAAATTCTTTTGTTTCTAGATTAAATAATTTCCAAACTCCCAATGAAAAGAAGATTTCTCCCTGAATAAAATCTATTCTTTTACCACAAAGCTCTAATAGTATGTATTTATTACTGGCCCACTCGAAGTTACATAAAAATAATGCCCTAACACCTAGATCGCTATCAGGCTTATTCTCAACTGCTGCTTTAGCAACAGTAGCTTTCTCTATACCACTCTCCAGGTAAGTATCTAGATCTACAACTAATATCCCCTGAGTAAAGTTTTCACTATCACTTTGAAATGCTAGATATTCACCATTCGGTGACATTTTAATATCTGTGAAGAAAGTTTTCTTTGTGTATAGTTCAAGTTCTTTATCTGAACCCTCTTCATATTCGAACTCCTTTAAATCTATGCCAACAACTTCCTCTAGCCAACCATACTCAGCTAATAGAGAAAAATTAAAAAAAAGTAATAAAATTATATGTCTCATATTAATTCCAACTTACCAATATAGTTTGTTTTAAGAAATAATCATCCAAATATGCTTAAAAAAATGCTTTTTTTGCCTATTTTAAGTGTTCAAATACGAATATTTAGTGTTCAAATTAAAATTTAGTGTTCAAGCTATAATGTGTAGTGTTCAAAGTAATTTTATAGGTTAATAAATCTCTCATTTATTGATACAATAGCTATATGTTACATTCTTTTAAGTCACTAATAATAAGCATTTTACTACTTTCAAATATTACTTACTCAAAAGATATGGAAAAAATAGTATTTTCCGAGTGGGATAAGCCGAATATCAATATCTTTTATAATTTGCCTGCCCAGATTACTGAAAATACTAAAGTTATCTTCGTTATTCATGGTAATAGCCGAAATGCTGACGGTTATCTTAATGTTTGGATGAAATTAGCTCGTAAAAATAATGTATTGCTTATAGCTCCTGAATTTAACAGGTCTAGCTTTCCCAGCTATAACACCCTCATGATGTCTACCTCTGATGGGAGAATAAGGGAAAATAAGGATTTATACTTACATAACTCTATAGACCTATTTTTTGACTACTTTATTAATAAGTTTGACTTAAATGCCGATAAATACATGATTTACGGCCATTCCGGTGGATCTCAGTTTGTGCATAGATATTTATTAATGTCAGACAACCCTAAAGTAGATAAAGCTGTTGCTGCTAATGCAGGTTGGTATACATTCCTACATGGAGCACCCTTCCCTTATGGCATTAAAAATCCGCCTATAGATCTAACTTCAGCTCATATTAGAAGATTTTTAAGCACTGAAATATATATTCTTATAGGTTCTAAGGATGTGGATGTTGATTCTTCTGTAAATCAGTCAGATGGAGCTAATGCTCAAGGCAGTAATAGATTTCAAAGGGCAAAAAATTTCTTCGATGTAACAACAAATATAGTTGAACAAAATGATCTAGATTTTGAATGGAAATATCAAATTGTTAATGGGGCTGCACATAGTAATTCAAAAATGTCTAAAGCTGCCGCAAAGATAATTTTAAAAGACTTAGAAGAGTGGTAGACCCGATTGGATTTGAACCAACGACCTCTGCCATGTCAAGGCAGCACTCTAACCAACTGAGCTACGGGTCTCTAATCTTCTATCTCATAAGTAAATTTATGTGGCACATCTTTAACAGCTACTGCTCTACCATCTTTAATGCTAGGTACATATATTAACTTCTTTGCTGCTCTTAGAGTTGCTGAATTAAACATTGAACAATCAGCATAAGTAATTCTACTTCCGCTTCTGCATTTAGCTTCAATAATATAAGGTTCTTTAACCGTACCTGCTTCAGTGATTGTAAAGGCAACTATTACATAACCTTCCATTCCTTTTTCTTGTGCTCTTCGTGGGTATACTGGCTGTACTTTAAATAAAGGAGTGTATTTTTTATCATCATATGCTTTTTCCAGTTTTTCTCTGGCTAAACGTCTTTCCTCTTTTTCTTTGGCTAAACGTCTTTCCTCTTTTTCTCGTTGTAAACGTTCTTTTTCCTCTTTTTCTTTGGCTAAACGTCTTTCCTCTTTTTCTCGTTGTAAACGTTCTTTTTCCTCTTTTTCTCGTTGTAAACGTTCTTCTTCTTCTTTTAGATCATCATAAAAATTTGTGTAGTAGGATTTAATTTGCTCTTCATTTAATAATTCCAAACATCCAATTTCTTCTAAATATGAGCTAAATTCTGAAAAGTTAGATTTTTCTTCAATAGGATCATCTGACGAGCTATAACTAGTATAAAGGCGGTCTTCTGATGGCTTATCACCATAAACGGCACATACCCAGGCAGAGCTTCTATCATTTGAGCTGCTCAATGTAATATTTGATTTTTCGTAATATATTTCAGTGGTTTTGGTATTAATAGGTTCATTATCTGCATAGCTATCTAAATTATTTGTTATTACTCTATCTCCCTCAAAAGAAATTGTACCTTTCCGCTCAAATCTAAGATCATTGTATGGCGAATGTGAAATATAGCTAAAATTTGCAAGCCCGTCACCGATGAATTCTATAGATCTTTCGCTTGTAAAAACTAATTCCTCTTCATTAAATTCATAGTCATAGTAGCTTCTTTCAAGTGTATTTCCTCGGAGATGTGTCATATGTACTATTCGGCCGGCAATGGTCATTACCCAACCATCTATAGTATTTTCATTTAAGGTAATTCTTGTGGGAAGGTCTTCTATGTATCTAGTGTATGCATTACATCGATGTATAGCGCCTTCGCATATTCCTTTTCTATAATCTGAATTTAAATAATATGAAGTTAAGCTTTTAGGGGCTGGGCAGTATTCAAAGTCATACATTTTACAATCTGGTTCTTTAAGATTGAGGTATTTACTTTCTTCGACATAAATTACCTCATAGGGATCAATTTCATTTTCAAAATAATAATTAATTTTTCTTGCTATGTTATCTTGACCATAGTGAATGACTTCTCCATTCCCATTTGTAAAATTGCCTTGAGAATTTAATTGGCCATTTTCGGAATAGGTAGAGTACTCTCCATGGTAAAGCCCATTTTTAACAGAAAAATATTCCTTCACCTGACTATTCGAATAGCTAGAGGTTATAAAACCAGTGAAAGGTTTCTGATCATTAACTTTATAAAATAGTCCTTGTCTTATTTGTAGCTGATCTTTAGTAATTGTTTCCTCATTACTGCAACTAGCAAGAATAAGAGCTAATAAAAATCCGTAAATATATTTCATAAATTTATTTGTAAGAAAGTAATGTACAAATACATATGCTCAGTGCTTCAATTATTTAACTTCAAGTAATGTAAAGACTTTTCCATCTAAGAAGTTTGTTACTTTCCAGTTTAGGTACTGATAATGGCTTTTTGTTTCACTATCTCTAAAGTTACCTTTTGTAAAATCTTGTATCTTAGTAAGAGAAGTAAAGACAGCTGCTTTTGATATTTCATCGTATTCACTATCTTCTTTAAAAGCAGAAATTAAACCATCAACATAAGCAGACTGTATATTCCTTTTAAAAGTATCTGGATCTTCATTTCTTACGAACAGACCATTAAATAGATCGCTTAATACTTCCTCAGGCATATAAGTATTGCCATACTGTGCAGAATCTACCAATCTCGTCATAACAGCTGGATGTAAAAGAGCTGCTAATACTCGGGCCTGCATGCCTGTTACCATCTCATGTAATTGAGGGTCTTCATTTCCGGTGCTGGAATATCCTGTTGCTCTTTTCTCTCTTTGTAGGTTTTTAAGAATAGCTGGGTCAAAGGTCCATACTCCATTTGCTAAGAATTTATTAATAATTAAATTCATTGCGGCTTTCTGTTTTTCGTAAGGTACAGGCTCATAGGCATTAACGCTGTCCTGTCCGTTTACCAGTTTAGTTACATAAACGCCTCCTACTTGCCTTGATACTGCATCCATAAATCTTCCCTTATCTCTTACTAAACTATAGAAAGTATCCGCAAAATCATTTTTGCTCTCGCCTTCATCAGAGAAAATTTCATTAAGCTCAGCAATTTTATTATCAAGTACGATAAATCTATCTGCAGTATATGTAACAACATCATTGGACATATCGTATCTTTTTGCTCTTGGGTCTATGTTTCTTCCTGGAGAAGACATTGTGTCTCCATCAGTTCCATATGTATAAGGAGGTAGAATTGAAAGAGCTAATAGTTCTGCCCTTTCTTGGTCAGATAGCTCTGGGCTATACCCAAATTCAATTGCCCATCTATCATACTCACCTGGCACTGTCGGAAAATATTTTCCTTGTTTCATTCCTGGTGGAGCTATATTGATTGGATCATAATCCATTATGGATGCAATGGTGCTATCCCCAGTAATGCTTACATCATGTATTTCTTTTGGTCCCCAAAGATAGCTGGCAGTAAAGTTATGTCTTAAGCCAATTGTATGGCCAACCTCATGCATCGTAAGACTTACTATCCATTGTTCCAGCGGATCATTTTCTGGAGTCCAGCCCCAAATTTTTCTGTAGTTGTAACCTCTTTTAATGGCATTAAACTCTTGCACAATATCTGCTGCTATTAGCTCACCAGTTCTTGGATTACCAATACTTGGACCATAACCAGAAAAACCAGGTTCTGGTGACGAAGACCATCTGACGACGTTATAACGAATATCTCCGGCATCCCATTCTGCATCATCAGGCTGAATCTTAGCTACCACAGCATTTTTAAAGCCTGCTCTTTCATATGCAATATTCCATGCCTCAATACCTTTTACTACCATAGGTTTGATTTCTTCTGGGGTAGATTTTTCTACCCAAAAGACAATTGGATTTACCGGTTCAGATAATTCTGCACTTGGGTCTTTTTTGACTAACCTCCATCTATTAATTAAATCCCGCTGAGGATAATTATCATAAGTAGACATGTCTGTAACTCTTTGAGAAAAATAACCGACTCTTTGATCTGCTACTCTAGGGGTAAAGTTCTGATCTGGCATCTCTACAAAAAGATGTCTTGCTGAAATCGATGTAAATCTGGCATCTGCTACTGCATAAACAGCTCTTCTTTGATTAGGCCTCGTATTTTCAAAGCTAAAGTTTACTTCTACAGCTGTGTTTTTTGGATAATTTCTAACTTGGTTAACATAGGTTTTATCTGCATCTAATTTTCCAAGATTCAGTGCAACACGATTTCTATACTCTGGAGGAAGATTTGGAGACACACTAGTTAAAATCTCTTCCATGAATAAATCATCAGCTTTTATTACGACCCTTCCATCTTGTTCAGCCACAATATCTAGTTCAGCTAAAAAAGCTTCAAGAATATTTGTTAGGTCTGCCTTGGCAATATTGTTATCAGTTTCATTAGAGAAATAAGTATTCTTTTTATAGAGAGCAATTCCATCTTTGAATTTTCTAAATTCTAATACTGCTCCTTGACCAATAGCTCCTCCTCTAACTCCTGCTGCTTGGGGAGCATTTAAAACGTAAGCAAAATATATAAACTCTGAGTCTAGTTGTTCTTCCTTTATCTCAAGATAGTATTCATCGTCCGCTCTCTCTAATTTTCCTACTTTTTGATGTATCGTTAAAAACCCATCATATGTTTTAAAATCACCATCACTTAGAAAGCTATCGATTGTTGTGGAATCTCCATCTTCTTCTCTTAAACTATCAAGAATTCTGTCTACAACTACATCTGGCATCTCTTTCAATCTTTCTGCAGTTAAATCGTCTGGAATCGTTTGTGCAGAATTCATAGCAAATGCTAGAAATAAAAAAATGTTTACATATTTCATATTTATCCCCTTAATTAGATTAAACTAGCACAAAATGCGTTTTTTACATAAAAAAATAATCTTCATATTTGCAATATTCCTGTCTCAGTTTATTTCTTCTGATCTTTCAAAGTTAAATGTTCCTGAAGGATTTGAGATATCAGTTTTTAATGCTGAAATAACCAATCCCCGCCAAATGGTTGAAGGAGATGACTATATTTTTGTAGGCAGCAGGTCTGCTGGCAATGTTTATGCCATAAAGAAAGACAACAGCACTAAATCTTTGTTGCTTTTAGAAGGCTTAAATTCTCCAAGTGGAGTCGCTCTTCATGAAGGCAATTTATATATTGCTGAGATAGATAAAATTCTAGTTATAAAAAATATTGAACAAAGAATGCAATTAGGAACCGGGGTTGTAGCTGAAATATTTTTTGATGATTTACCTAGAAAAGGCATGTGGAACCCGATGAAAAAAGGTTGGCATGGATGGAAATGGATTGACTTTGGTCCAGATGGAAATCTTTATATTGCTGAAGGTGTTCCCTGTAATGTATGCAATGAAAAGGATGAGAGGTTTGGCACTATATTGAAGCTCTCGAATAATAATCTGTCAGTATATGCTGATGGCGTAAGAAATAGTGTTGGCTTTGACTGGCATCCAACTTCAGGTGAAATGTATTTTACCGATAATGGAAGAGATTGGATGGGAGATGATATCCCGCC
>NZGL01000026.1 GCA_002690945.1 Gammaproteobacteria bacterium
GAAGCTTTAACAACTTATGGAATTATAGGTGTAAAAGTTTGGATTTATAGAGGAGATAAAGGTGCTACAACCTAAGAAGACAAAATATAGAAAACAGATGAAAGGACGTAATAATGGTTTTGCGTCTGCAGGCTCATCTGTTTCATTTGGCGATTTTGCTCTTAAGGCAACATCTCATGGAATGTTAACATCCAGACAAATTGAAGCAGCAAGAAGAGCACTCGTTAGATACATAAAAAGAGGTGGAAAAGTTTGGATAAGAGTTTTTCCTGATAAACCAATAACAAAAAAACCATTGGAAACTAGACAAGGAAAAGGTAAAGGTAATGTTGAATATTATGCAAGCCCAGTAAAGCCAGGAAAAATTCTTTATGAAGTAGCTGGAGTAAGTGAAAAGGATGCTAAGAGAGCATTTGAGCTAGCCGGAGCTAAGCTTCCAATGGGAACAACCTTTGTTAAGAGAGGTTCAAATGCCTAAGAATAAAATAAAAGATTTTGAAAATATGAAACAAGAAGATCTAAAAAAAGAATTAATAGCAAATAGAAAATCATTGTTTGAGAGTGGCTTCAAGCATAAAATGGGCCAACTCAAGGAAAGTCATTTACTTAAAGAGACTAGAAAAAATATTGCAAGAATAAAAACGGAGCTAAGTAAAAAACATGGCAGCTAAAACTTTACAAGGCACAGTTACAAGCCAAAAAATGAATAAAACAATAACAGTGGTTGTTGGAAGAAGAAAAAAACACCCTAAGTATGGGAAATATATAAATTTATCAACGAAATACCATGTTCATGATGAAAAAGAAGTCTCAAAAGAGGGAGATACTGTTTTGATACAAGAATGTAAGCCTATCTCTAAAACAAAAAGTTGGGTCTTGGTAGATGTATTGAAAAAAGGAGAAACAATAGAGTGATTCAGACACAAAGCATGCTAAGTGTTGCAGATAACAGTGGAGCTAGATCTGTTATGTGTATAAAAGTTCTTGGAGGTTCTAAGAGAAGGACTGCTAATATTGGCGATGTCATTAAAGTTGCAGTTAAAGAAGCATTGCCACAAAGCAAAATTAAGAAAGGTTCAGTGATGAATGCCCTAATTGTGAGAACAAAGTCTGGAGTTAGAAGACCTGACGGCTCAAAAATTGGTTTTGATGAAAATGCAGTTGTTTTACTAAATAACACACAAGATCCAATTGCAACAAGAATCTTTGGGCCTGTTACAAGAGAATTAAGAAAAGCTAAATTCATGAAGATTGTTTCTTTAGCACCGGAGGTACTTTAATGAAGTCTAAAAATACAAAACTTAGAGAAGGTGATGAAGTAATAGTTTTATCTGGTAAAGAAAAAGGCAAGAGAGGAAACATCAAAACTATAGTTGGAGAGAAATGTGTAATTAATGATCTAAATCTATCCAAAAGGCATACTAGACCTAACCCTCAATTAGGTATAACTGGTGGTATTGTTGAGAAAGAGATGCCAATTCATTTGTCTAATGTAATGATTTGGAATTCTTCAACTAAGAAACAAGACAAAGTTTCCTTTAAAGAGGAAAAAGGTAAAAAAACAAGAATTTTTAGGTCTACAGGCAAGGATATTAAGTAATGAGTTTAAAGGAAAAATATAATAAAGAAATTGTACCTATGCTTAAAGAAAAGCTTGGGTATAAGTCTGTAATGCAAGTACCTAAACTTCAAAAAATCACCATTAATATGGGTGTAGGGGAAGCATCAAAAGATAAAGGTGTTTTAGCTAATGCAGTAAAAGATTTAGAAGCAATAGCAGGCCAAAAAGTAGTCGTTACTAAGGCAAAAAAAGCAGTAGCAAGTTTCAAAATTAGGGAAGAATATCCAATTGGTTGCAAGGTTACTCTTAGAGGATTAAGAATGTATGATTTTTTTCAGAGATTAATAGATCTTGCGATACCAAGAGAAAAAGATTTTAGAGGGTTAAGTGAGAAATCATTTGATGGTCAAGGAAACTATAATATGGGTATAAAAGAGCAAATCATATTTCCAGAGATTGATTATGACAAAGTCGACAAGCTTAGAGGTATGGATATTGCGATCACAACTTCAGCAACTAAAGATGAAGAAGCAAAGGAATTGCTTCATTGTTTTAATTTTCCGTTTAGAGGTAAAAATGGCTAGAAAATCGTTAATAGAAAGAGAAAAGAAAAAGATTAAGCTTGTTGCTAAACATGCAGAAAAGAGATCAGCATTGAAAGAGGAGCAAAGAAAAGCGGCAACATTTGAAGAAAAGATGGAGATTCAAAGAAAACTACAAAAGCTTCCTAGGAATTCAAATCCATCACGAGTCGTAAGAAGATGTGCCTTAACAGGAAGACCTAAAGGTGTTTATAGAAAGTTTGGTTTAAGTAGAACCAAATTAAGAGAATTAGCAATGTCTGGTAAATTGCCAGGGGTAAAAAAATCAAGTTGGTAGAATTATGACAGATCCAGTAGCAGATTTATTAACAAGAATTAGGAATGCTCTCATGAGAAAAAAAATGAGTATAAATGTTCCATATTCAAGACTTAAGCATGAGCTTTCAAAGCTTCTTGTGAAAGAAGGTTTTCTTGAAGATGTTAAGAAAGTAAAGAAAGATTTTGATGAATTAGAGATTATTCTGAAATATTACAATGATGAGCCAGTAATTAAAGAATTAACAAGAGAATCTAAACCAGGACTAAGAAAATATATTAGTTACAAGGACATTAAGCCACATAAAGGTGGTCTTGGGTTAAAAGTATTAACAACAAGCAAAGGTCTTATGACTGATAAAGAAGCCATTAAAGCAGAAATCGGCGGTGAAATTATTTGTAGGGTATTTTAATGTCAAGAATAGCAAAAGATCCAGTAGTCATACCAGATTCAGTAACAGTTACCTCTGAAGGTAATACTATTAAATTTAAGGGCCCTAAGGGAGATCTTAGTCTTGATGTGCATGAATCTGTAGGCTTTTCCATTGAAGATTCAAGTATACAAATTACATGGAAAAGTAAAGAAGAAGCAGCTATGGCTGGAACAATGAGATCACTTGTCAATAATTATGTTCTTGGAGTTAGTGAAGGATATAGCAAAACAATCACATTAAATGGTGTTGGTTACAGAGCTAAAGTTGAAGGCAAGAAAATTGTATTAACTTTAGGTTTCTCCCATCCAGTCGAATACACTTTACCAGAAAATATTGAAGCTAAATCAGAGAATCAAACTGAATTTAGTCTTTCATCAAACAATAAGCAGATTTTAGGCCAGGCTTGCGCTGAAATTAGAGCATTTAGACCACCGGAGCCTTATAAAGGCAAAGGAGTCTTTGTTGATGGTGAGCATGTCGTAAGAAAAGAAAGGAAAAAAGCTGCAGCAGTAGGATAATCATGAGCAAAGAAACAGCAAGAATAAGAAGATCTAAAAAACTTAGAGCAAATTTACATAAGAATGGAACTATGAGAATCTGCATATCTAAGTCATTAAAAAATATTACAGCTCAATTAATTGATTCATCTAATGGTGTGGTTCTTATAACAATTTCTACCCAACAAAAGACATTTGATGGAAAATCAGGTGGAAATATTGAAGCCGCAAAGAAAGTAGGCGCTGAAGTTGCAAAAAAGGCCTTAAATTTAGGCCATAAAAAAGTAACCTTTGATAGATCTGGGTATAAATATCATGGTCGAGTGAAAGCACTTGCAGATGGAGCAAGAGATGGAGGCCTAGAATTCTAATGGAAAAAGCAGATTTAAATAATATGAATCAGCAAGATACCCTTGTTGAAAAACTCGTTCAAGTAAACAGAGTTGCAAAAACTGTTAAAGGTGGAAGAGTCATGTCCTTCACAGCATTAACAGTTGTAGGTGATGGAAACGGAAGAGTGGGCTATGGTAGAGGTAAAGCTAAAGAAGTCCCAGTCGCTATACAAAAAGCTTTAGACGAAGCAAAGAGAAGTCTTGTTGATGTAGAACTAAATGGTAATACTCTCTGGTATCCAGTCACAGAGAAAAGCTCAGCAACAAAAGTTTATATGCAGCCAGCATCAGATGGTACAGGGATTATTGCTGGTGGAGCAATGCGTGCTGTACTTGAGTTAGTAGGAATAAAAAATGTTTTAGCTAAATGCTACGGCTCTACTAATCCAATTAATGTTGTAAGAGCAACAATTAACGGTTTATCGAAGATGGAATCACCTGAAAAAGTTAAAGAGAGAAGAAAATAATGGCGAAATTAAAGGTAACACAGATTAAAAGTTTAATTGGAAGAAAAAAGAATCATAGACTTTCTGTAAAAGGCTTAGGTCTAAAAAAAATAGGTGATAGCAAAGTGCTTGAGGATACACCATCAGTAAGAGGTATGGTAAACCAAGTAGATTATCTTTTGAATGTCGAGGAAGTTAAATAATGGATAAGTTGGCTTTAAATAGTATTTCAGACTCTAAATCTAGATCAAATAGAAAGAGGGTTGGTAGAGGTACTGGTTCTGGTACAGGAAAAACAGCTGGAAGAGGACACAAAGGTCAGAAAGCAAGATCAGGAGGAAACATAAGGCCAGGTTTTGAAGGAGGCCAAATGCCATTACAAATGAGAGTTCCTAAATTTGGTTTCTCATCAAGAGTCTCAAGATCAACAGAGAGTATAAATGTAAAGCAGCTAGAAAAAGTTAAAAACATCGATATAGAAAATTTAAAGAAACTTGGAATAATCAAAAAATCTACAAAGAAAGTAAAAATTTTTGGTGAAGGTAAGTTACTTACAAAACCTAATGATGAGAATATAAAAATATCAAAAGGAGTAAGTTTTGGATAATTCAATGTCAGAATTATGGAGAAGGCTAGGTTTTGTTGCGTTAGCCCTTACTATCTATAGACTAGGCACGCATATACCTGTTCCTGGAATTAACCCGGAACAAGTTGCAGGTCTCTTTGCGCCCACTGATGATAACGTAATACTTCAGTACTTTAATTTATTTTCTGGTGGTGCACTTGAAAGGATGAGCATTTTTGCTTTAAGTGTTGTTCCATATATATCAGCAGCAATTGTCATGCAATTATTTTCAAATTCTCTTCCTTATCTGCAAGAATTAAAGAAAGATGGTCAAAGTGGAAGAAACAAGATCACTCAGTACACAAGATACGGCACTGTTGTTTTTGCTTTAATACAATCTACTGCCTTAACCTTTACTTTACAAACAGCAGGATTAATTGATGCCGGAAGTTTGTTTGGTACTGTAGTAGCTATTTTATCTATAGTAACAGGTACTGTATTCTTGATGTGGCTAGGAGAGCAGATTTCAGAAAGAGGTATCGGTAATGGAATATCTCTAATAATAGCGACAAGTATAATTGTTGGCGTACCAAGAGCATTTGGTCAAGCTTTAACTCAAACTCAAACTGATGGCAGCGGTTATCTACTTTTGATAATTCTCGCAATATTGACACTTATATTAATTGCTTTTGTTGTTTTTGTTGAAAATGCTCAAAGACGAATAACAGTTAATTATGCGCAAAGGCATCAGGTTCGTGGTATGGTGCAAGCCCCTGCAAGCTTTTTGCCTCTAAAATTAAATATGTCTGGAGTAATACCAGCTATTTTTGCTAGCACATTTTTATTGTTCCCAGCTTCTCTATCACAATGGTTTGGTAATGGTTTAGGTATCGGAGGACTGAGTGATTTTGCCACACTTTATCTTGCTCCAGGATCACCACTTTATATGCTNTTATTCGCAATNTTNATTGTCTCTTTTTGTTANATNTGGCTNGCTTTAACATTNAGCTCAGANGATATGTCAGANAATCTAAAAAGAGGTGGAGCTTATATTCCNGGAATTAGNCCAGGTGAGCAGACTGCAACATTTATAGACACNATACTTTCACGATTGACNGTATTTGGNGCTNTATATCTTACNTTAGTNTGTTTATTNCCTCTTATGCTTATAAATAGTTTNGGCATTTCTTTTTANTTAGGNGGNACNTCNGTTTTGATTGTTGTTGTNGTAATGCTTGATTTACAANGACANATACAATCATATGTTATGAGNCAACAATATGCATCTATCCTAAAAAATGCTAATATTTCGGGCTCNAAAAAGAGTANAAGAAGATGAAAGTAAGATCNTCAGTAAAAAGAATTTGCAAAGATTGCAANATAGTTAAAAGNACAGGCACATTNTATGTGATCTGTAAGAATAAAAGGCANAAACANAGACANGGTTAATTATGGCAAGAGTAGGNGGAATAAATATACCAGANAATAANCATNTAGATGTTGCTTTGACNCATATNTATGGGATTGGCAGAAAAACTGCTCAAGATATTTGNAATAAGTTAGATATNAAATTTAGNAAAAAAGTCTCNGAATTAAGTGANAAAGANCTTGATACNATNAGAGATGANCTAAANAACTTTCANATAGAAGGTGATNTANGAAGAGATGTCAATTTNAATATNAANCGTTTAATGGATCTTGGTTGTTATAGAGGCATAAGNCATAGAAAAGGATTNCCNTTNAGAGGNCAAAGNACAAAAACAAATGCAAGAACTAGAAAAGGNCCNAGGAAACCTATAAGAGCATAATATGGCTGGAAAGAAAACAAAAAGAATAGTTACTGANGGGATNGCTCANATAAANGCATCNTTCAATAACACAATAGTGATGATCACTGANATGGGNGGNAATGCTTTATGTTGGGCAACTTCNGGNGGACAAGGTTTTAAAGGNTCNAGAAANAGCACACCTTTTGCTGCACAGATAGCTGCTGAAAGAGCTGGAAGNATGGCTAAAGAATTNGGTATGGTTAANCTTGAAGTNAGAGTTAAAGGNCCAGGAGCTGGAAGAGANTCTTCAATTAGAGCTTTAAATNNNTGTGGANTAAGAATTAATAAAATAACNGATGTAACNCCACTTCCACANAATGGATGTAGGCCACCAAAAAAGAGAAGAGTTTAATATGGCAAGATATANAGGACCNAGNTTAAGACTTTCTAGAAGAGANGGCACAGATNTNATGCTCACATCTGGAACNAGAGCAATTGAATCTAAATGTAAATTTGATAANAAGCCTGGAAATNCNATGTCTCGTAGCTAGNTTGTCAGNTTATGGCACTCANNTNAGAGAAAAACANAAAGTNAAAAGNATGTANGGNTTATTNGANAGACAGTTTAGGAACTANTATCTNAAAGCTGCAAAGTCACAAGGGAATACNGGNGATAATNTNNTNAATTTACTAGAANCAAGATTAGATAATGTTGTTTATAGAATGGGTTTNGGNGTAACAAGAGCTGANTCAAGACAAATTGTTNCTCANAAATCNATNCTNGTTAATGGAAANGTAGTNAANATACCATCNTATANCGTNAAACCTAATGACGAGATATCAGTNAGAGANAAAAGTAAAGAACATCTTAGAATTAAGGCTGCAGTTGANCTTGCAAAATCAAAAGATCAAGCAAGNTGGATTGAAGTNAGTTTTGATGAAATGAANGGCACTTTCTTAAGTANTCCTGATCGTTCAGAACTAAGTTCAGAGATTAATGAGAACTTAATTATTGAGTTGTACTCAAAGTAATAGAGGAGAATATGGAAGAAGATAATAGAATGAACGTTTTAGCGCCTGAAGTTGCTAAAGTAGACGAGTTAGATAAAAACAATCTACGAGTTGTTTTAGAGCCTTTTGAAAGAGGTTTTGGTTATACCATTGGACATAGCTTAAGAAGGATTATGCTTTCTTATATGCCTGGCGCAGCAATTACAGAAGTAAAAATTGATGGAGTATCTCATGAATATGGGACAATCGAAGGCATAAAAGAAGATATTTTAGATGTTCTTTTGAATCTTAAAGATTTAGCAATTAAATTAGATGGCCCAGCAGAGGCTGAACTAAAACTTGATATCAAAACACCAAAAACTATTACAGCATCTGATCTACAACTGCCTGCAGGAGTTGAAGTAATGGATCCTGATCATGTGATTGCAACTTTAGTTGAGCCAAAAAAACTTGTTATGACTTTAAAAGTTGAAACAGGTACAGGTTATGTTCCTTCAGAAAATAATAAAAACAAAAATGTTGACTCTTTACATCTCGATGCAATATTTTCTCCTGTGAAAAGAGTTAATTATAAAGTTGAGAATACAAGAGTAGAGAATAGAACTGATCTAGACAAATTAATTTTAGATTTGGAAACTGATGGAACAATTGATGCAAAGCAAGCAG
Organism: Gammaproteobacteria bacterium; assembly: GCA_002690945.1. Taxonomy (GTDB): domain Bacteria; phylum Pseudomonadota; class Gammaproteobacteria; order Magnimaribacterales; family TMED112; genus TMED112. Next base: position 8,199 of record NZGL01000026.1, read on the forward strand.
TTAAATACGCTGCAACTATAATGCAGCATCAGTTAGCTGTATTTGTAGACGAAGAATTAGTCTCAAGAAAAGAAAAGAGAAAAGATCAATATGATTTTGATCCACTTCTTCTAAGATCAATTGAAGAGCTAGAACTTACCGTAAGGTCTACAAATTGTTTAAAAGCAGAAAACATCTTTTTAATCGGAGATTTAATACAAAGAAGCGAAATGGACTTATTAAAGACTCCTAATCTTGGAAAGAAATCATTAAATGAAATTAAAGATGAATTAGCGTCAAGAGGACTCTCTATGGGTACTGTCCTTAAAAATTGGCCGCCAATGTAAAAATGAGACATAGAAAGCTTAGTAGAAGATTTAGTAGAACTTCATCGCATAGAATTGCAATGATGAGGAATCTTTCTATTTCATTAATTGAGCATGAAGTAATAAAAACAACTGTTGAAAAAGGAAAGGAACTAAGACGTTTTTTTGAGCCTCTTGTCACAAGAGCAAAAGAAGATAATCTTCATAATAGAAGGCTTATAATTTCAGAACTTAATTCCAAAGAGGCAGCAAGCAAACTATTCTCAGATCTAGGTCCAAGGTTTAAAGAAACTAATGGTGGATATATAAGATTGATAAAAGCTGGATTTAGAGAGGGCGACAAAGCAGATATATGTTATGTCGAGCTCACTTGTAGAGAGGAAACTGAAAAAGAATTAGTTGATGACACTGTAATTGCAAAAAAAGCAGAACCTAAAGAAGCAGAACCTAAAGAAGCAGAACCTAAAGAAGTAAAAGCTAAGGAACCTAAAGAAGCAGAACCTAAAGAAGCAGAACCTAAAGAAGCAGAACCTAAAGAAGCAGAACCTAAAGAAGCAGAACCTA
>NZGL01000027.1 GCA_002690945.1 Gammaproteobacteria bacterium
TTAAAACATATTCAATGTTAATCTAGCCTCATCTGACATTAAACTCATATCCCATGGAGGATCGAAAACCATTTCAACAATAACATCGTTTACTCCATCAACCTGTTTAATAGCATCTTCGACCCATTTAGGCATTTCTTCTGCAACCGGACACCCTGGAGCTGTTAAAGTCATTGTTACCTTTATATTGTTATTAATTTCTTCATTAATCCCATAAATAAGCCCTAATTCATAAATATCAACTGGTATCTCTGGATCATAAACTGTTTTCAATGCCTCAATCAACTTATTATGTTCTATTTTTTCTGTCATTTTTAAAACTGTACTAATTAAATAAAGCTATTGACCTTTCCAACGCTTCAATAAAATTATCAATATCTTGCTGATTTGTATACATTGCTATTGAAGCTCTAGCAGATGCATTAATTCCTAATAAATCCATTAAAGGGCCGCAGCAATGTTGTCCTGCTCTTATTGCTACACCATAATTATCAATTATTGTTGAAATATCATGAGGATGTTGACCTTCTACATTAAATGTAACAATAGGACTATCAATATTTTCTTCACCATAAATAACGATATCTTTAACTGTTTTAATTTGACTATGTAAGTAATTAGATATCCTAAGTTCATGATCAAACAAGCCTTCTTTTATTTTCTTCTCAAAATAATTTATTGCCATTCCCAAACCGACTGCACCTGTAATATTGGGTGTACCAGCCTCAAATTTATTTGGAGCATCGTTATATGTAATATTTTCTTTTTGAACATATTTAATCATATCTCCTCCGCCTCTCCATGGACGCATTCTATCTAGATATTGACTTTTGGCGTAAAGAATACCAATTCCATTTGGACCATAAAGTTTATGACCGGAAAATAAATAAAAATCACAATCTAATTTTTGAACATCAATTTTTTCATGAACAACACCTTGGCATCCATCAACTAAAACTGGAATTCCTTGCGAGTGAGATAAATCAATTATATTTTTAATATCAGGCGAAGCACCAAGAACATTAGACATTTGAGTTACAGCTATAAGTTTAGTTTTAGAGGTTATTGCTTTTTCAAATTGATTAATATCAAACTTTCCATTTTGATCGCAATCAATCCATTTGATTTGAACTCCTTTTCTCTCTCTTAAAAAATGCCAAGGAACAATATTTGCATGATGCTCCATTGTAGTAATAATTATTTCATCACCTTTAGATAAATGCTCATCTGCATAAGAACTAGCTACAAGGTTTACACTATCAGTCCCCCCTGAAGTAAAAATAATCTCCTCTAAAGATTTTGCATTTAAAAATTTTTGAACAATCTTTCTTGATTCTTCATATGCAGAGGTAGATAGCACAGATAATGTATGTAAACCCCTATGCACATTGGAATAATCATTACTCTCAAATTGCTTAATTCCTTCAAGAACATCTGTAGGTTTTTGCGAACTAGCAGCGTTATCAAGGTAGGTTAAATTATTCCCTTGTATCTCTCTTGAAAGAATTGGAAAATCTTTTCTCGTTTTTTCTACATCAAAAGTCATTTATATTCCTCGGGTAAGAATTCCCTCAAAAAACCTTTTTCTCCTATATAAGAACTGATATGACCATCTAAAATTAAATTAATTGCATTTTTTCTTTCAAGTCCTCTTGCACAAAGATAAAAAATTTCCTCTTCATTAAGACTTCCTATGGTAGCACCATGTTTACAAATGACGTCATCATTAAAAATTTTCATTTGGGGCTTTGCATTCATAACAGCCTTGTCGGACAGAAGAAATCCTTTGCAATCTTGTTCAGCCCTGGATCCTAAAACAGAATTATGAATATCAATCATAGATTGAAAAGAACAAACTGATTCTTTATCAAGTATTGCTCTTACACCTGATACACTCTTGCAATTAGATTTACTAAAAATATTATCTACAAGAATGTCATCATTTGAATTTTCTGATGGTATTGAAATCGTTTTTGATGAACAACTAGATTTTTCACCAATATGATTAGAAAATAATTGAAGTCTCGAAGATTTAATAGGCATAGATAAATTCTTCATATTAAAATTTGAATGATTTAAAAGAAAAACTAGATTTGTTTCTACCAATAGTCCTTGTGAAGAATTAATACGTGATATCTCGAGCTCTGATTTATTTCCAATATTATATTCTACTAATAAATTTAAGAATCCATTTGCAGATGAGTTAATATAATTGATTTTCGCTTTTACATTATCTGCAATATTAATAATCAATCTAGGTAAAGAGATATTTTTTTCATTATAGTTAATTTTAATTATAATTGGCTCAGTCTGAGTATGCTTAATATCTAAAATCTTAATTTGATTTCCGCATGCAACATTTAAATCCACAACAGACTCACTTTTAAAGAAATTACATGGCTTAAAATAATCTTCGATGGATAAATTATTATTCGCATAATCATAAAAAACATTTTTTTCTTCTAAATTTTCAAAAATTATTTCTGAATTTGAAATATCATTTTTAATATATTGTTTTGATTTAGAGACTAAATCGAAATATTTCCAACTTTCATTTCTTTTATTAGGTAAACCCTGATTAATAAAATTATCAAATATTTTTTCTTTCTGATCAGTGTAATCATTAATATTTTTTATATTCTCTCTAAATTTATGAAGTTCAACAGATGACATTTTTAATTAAAACTCTCAAACCCTTTATTTTCAATCTTTTCTGCTAAATCTGGTCCTCCAGACTCAACTATTTTGCCATCAACTAATATATGAACTTTTGAAGGACTTAGTTTATCAAGTAATTTTTTATAATGAGTGATAACTAAGAATGAATTTTCTTCATTTTTCATTCCTACAATTCCTTCAGAAACAATATCTAATGCATCAACATCTAGGCCAGAGTCAGTTTCATCTAAAATTGTTAAAATCGGATCTAATACTAAAAGCTGAAGAGTTTCATTCCTCTTTTTTTCTCCTCCAGAAAATCCTACATTTAACTGTCTCTTTAATACTTCATCATTAATTCCAAGTATCTCAGCTTTTTCTCTAACATATTTTAGAAAATCAGATGGACCTAATACCTCTAAACCATTAGCCCTTCTATTTGCCTCATGAATTGTTTTTAAAAAGTTCATTAAAGTTACACCTGGAATTTCTACCGGATACTGAAAAGCCATAAATAACCCTAGATTAGATATCTCATTTGGCTTTAATTCTATGATGTTTTTATTTTTAAAAATAATTTGTCCTGATGTAACTTTATAATCTTCATTTCCAGATAAAACATTTGAAAGGACAGACTTTCCTGATCCATTAGGTCCCATAATTGCATGTATTTCATTGAATGGAATAGATAAATTTAATCCTTTTAAAATCTCCTTGTCTCCTGCATTTACATGGAGATCATTTATTTCAAGTAAGTTTCCACTCATCCTACACTTCCCTCTAAACTAATCTCGAGAAGTTTTTGAGCTTCAACTGCAAATTCCATAGGTAATTTTTGTAAAACTTCTTTACAAAAACCATTTACAATTAATGCAATAGCTTCTTCTTCATCAAGGCCTCTTTGGAGACAATAAAATAATTGATCTTCAGATATTTTGGATGAGGTTGCTTCGTGTTCAATGGTTGAAGTCTTATTCTTAGACTCAACATATGGAATTGTTGTAGCTGAACAATTCCCAGTTAAAAGCAACGAGTCACATTGTGTAAAGTTTCTTGAATTCTCTGATTTAGGATGGATATTAACTTGCCCTCTATATGTGTTTGAAGATGACCCAGATGAAACACCTTTGGAAATAATTCTACTTTTCGTATTTTTTCCTAAATGAAGCATTTTAGTGCCACTATCAACCTGCTGATAATTATTAGATATCGCAATTGAGTGAAATTCTCCTGAGGAATTGTCACCTTTTAATATACAACTAGGATATTTCCATGTGATTGCTGATCCAGTCTCAACTTGTGTCCATGAAATTTTCGAATTATCACCTCTACAGTCACCTCTTTTAGTAACAAAATTATATACACCGCCCTTACCATCTTCATCTCCAGGATACCAATTTTGTACTGTAGAGTATTTTATCTCAGCTCCTTTTAAAGCTACTAACTCAACTACCGCAGCATGAAGTTGATGCTCATCTCTCATTGGAGCTGTACAGCCTTCAAGATAACTTACATAAGAATCCTCATCAGCAATTAGAAGTGTCCTTTCAAATTGACCTGTACCAGCAGCATTTATCCTAAAGTAAGTAGATAATTCCATCGGGCAAGTTACTCCAGGCGGAATATAAACAAAGCTTCCATCTGAAAAAACAGCAGAATTTAATGTTGCAAAAAAATTATCTGAGTTAGGGACTACTGTTCCTAGATATTTTTTGATTATTTCAGGATGTTCTTTAACAGCTTCAGAAAAAGAACAAAATATTACACCATCCTCTTTTAATTTTTCTTTAAAAGTTGTTCCAAGAGATACGCTATCAAATACTGCATCGACAGCTACACCTGCTAACCATTCTTGCTCCTTTAGTGGTATACCTAATTTGTTGTAGGTTTCTATAAGCTTTGGATCAACCTCATCTAGACTTTTTGGTTTTTCAATCTCTTTGGGGGCAGAAAAATAATAAGCATCCTGATAATCAATTTTAGGGTATCTTAGGCTTGACCAATCTGGTTCTTTCATTTTCAACCACCTATTATAAGAATTTAACCTCCAATCAAGCAACCACTTAGGTTCTTCTTTTTTATCTGAAATAAACTTTACTACATCTTCATTTAGACCTTTTGGCGCAAAAACGGTTTCGATGTCGGTTTCAAAACCAAATTCATAAGGGTTGTTAAAGTCTTTTTCACTAGGTTTATTTATTTTTTTATCCAATTCTAATCTCTCTGTAATTTTATATGGCTACTCTATTCAAATAACCAATAATCAATTTATAGTCATATTGTCGCAATCTTTAGCTAAATTTGGTGCTCTAGACCTTCCTAAAATATTGCCCTCAAGTATATCTTTTAAAGAAATATGACTTAGAAAAAGGTTTATTTGCTTACCTAATTCATCCCACAAATCATGGTTTAAACATTTTCCAGAAATACCTGTGCATGATATATGCTTCTGAGAACAACCTTTAGTTTCAATTTTNCCTTCTATNANNTCAATAACATCGNTCATAATTATGTCNTCAGCTTTNAGAGCTAGTTTNTATCCTCCATTAGGNCCTCTAACAGCTTNAACAAAGCCATTTCTTTTTAAATTTGATAAAATTTGCTCAAGATANGTTGAAGAAATATTTTGNGATTTTGCGATTTCAGAGATTTTAATTAAATTCTTATCCTCTGAAAGAGCTATTTCAGTTAAAGCAAGCACAGCATATCTACCCTTAGTTGTTAATTTCATTAATCTCTCTTAATTTAAATTGTTACAAATTTTCTACAGTTGTGTTAGAAACATATAGAATTTAGTGTGCATTTATAATTCTTGACTAGTTTTGTCAAGAAATACTTAAATTTATAAATTTCTCTAGCATTGCTATATTCTAATAAGGTTAAAAATATGCCAGAAATTATATACAGCGGACCTGATGGAAGATTAGAAGGTAGAATGAATGTTGTAGAAAACAAAAGGTCTCCTGTTGCTATTATATTACATCCACTTCCACAATTTGGTGGAAACATGAATAATCCTATAATCTTTAATTTATATCATACCTTTATAAAAAAAGGTTTTTCAGTTTTGAGATTTAACTTTAGAGGAGTTGGTAAAAGCCAAGGAGAATTCGATCAAGGTATAGGGGAATTGTCAGATGCTGCTGCTTCACTTGACTGGATACAATCTCAAGTCTCAGATTCAAAAGGCTGTTGGGTTGCGGGTTACTCTTTTGGAGCTTGGGTAGCAATGCAATTATTAATGAGAAGACCAGAAATAGAAGGCTTTATATCTATATCTCCTCCAGCAAATATGTATGATTTCAATTTCCTTGCTCCATGCCCGTCATCGGGGATTATTTTACATGGTGAAGAAGATAAAGTAGTTCCCAAAGATGATGTTCTAAGGTTAGTTGAAAAACTTCAAACTCAAAGAAATATAAATATAGATTATAAAAATATTTCAGGTGCAAATCACTTTTTTGAAAATAAAACAGAAAAACTTATAAATGAAGTAAGCAAATATCTTGACTCGCGATTAATTGGCCCCGATTTTTAAGATTGTAAAAATATAAGAAGAGTAAATGAATAATTATAAATCTGATTTTTTAAACCATATAAATGAAAGAGGTTTCATTTACCAGATAAGTGACTCAGATAAATTGGATAAACTATTCTCTGAAGAGAAAATTACAGCCTATATAGGTTTTGATTGCACTGCTCCAAATCTTCACATTGGCTCTTTAATGCAAATACTTTTACTAAAAAAATTACAAGATTTTGGTCATACACCTATCGTACTTATTGGTGGAGCAACAAGCAAAATAGGTGATCCTTCGTTAAAAGATAAATCCCGCAAAATATTATCTTACGAAGATATTAATAATAATGTTAAAGGCATAAAAAAGGTTTTTGAAAAGTTTTTAGATATCAATAAAATTAAAATTATTGATAATAGTAAATGGCTTGAAGAATTAAACTACATAGATTTTCTTAGAGAAATTGGAAGCCATTTTTCAGTAAATAGGATGCTTTCTTTTGACTCTGTAAAACAACGTCTTGAAAGAGAACAAAATCTATCCTTTTTAGAGTTTAATTACATGATTCTCCAGGGTTATGATTTTTATAAACTTAATACAGACTATAATTGCATTCTCCAAATGGGTGGATCTGACCAATGGGGGAATATAATTTGTGGTATAGATCTATCTAGAAGATTAGCTGGTAAAGAACTATTTGGATTAACAACTCCATTATTAACCACCTCTTCAGGTCAAAAAATGGGCAAAACAGAGGANGGAGCAATTTGGCTTAATTTTATCTCTGAAAAAGATAATCATTCAACGCATCCAAGAGATTTTTGGAATTATTGGAGAGATAAAACAGAAANTGATGATGTTGGAAAATTCCTTAGGTTGTTTACTGATATGCCTTTGAGTGAAATCTATGAGATAGAAAAATTAAAAAATGAAGATATCGAAAAAGGGAAAGAATTATTAGCGACTAAGATAACGGAACTTGTTCACGGAAAAGACTCTGATTGGAAAAGCAAAAAAAGAATCGTCTTTAAAAAGAAAGAATTTGAGAAGGGATATGGTTTACTAAGTCTTCTTTCTCATAATGATTTAGGGCTAGCAAAATNAAATAGTGAAGCTAGAAGATTTATTCAATCAAAAGCCGTCAAATTAAATGATGAATTAATCAGTGATGAGAAATATACTTTAACACTAAACAATTTTAAAAACTCAAAAGAAATAGAAATTTCTCTTGGAAAAAAGAAAAAAATAATCATTGAAATAGATTAATCAAATATTCTTTGTAAAAATCCAGGAGTTAAAACTGATAAAGGGTTGGTTTCAATTTTAACTTCACCCTCATCTTCATTATAAATTCTAAATTTTATCCCAATTAATCCCTCTCCATCTTTGCTTCCTGAGAATAGCTCGCCTAAAAGCGGTACATTAGAGGGTAAATTATTAAGCCATGATACCGGAACAACTGTCCCATTAAAGTCAATTTTACTTTTGTCGAAAATATATCCGCCAGATAATGATAATCCTAAACTATTCCCTACTACAGGAAGATTGCTTTCAGGTTTTAAAATTCCATCAATAATACTTATACCTCTATTTGAAAGCTGAACATTAAAATTAGAGCTAGCAAAGGTAATGTCTCTTCCACCATCACTAATATTGCTTAAACCAGGTATTGAAACATCAAGAATTTGGGCAAAAATCGGTAATTCAAGAATTTTAAGGCTTTTTGTTTCTATTGTGCCTTTAAAAAAACTAGCTTCATCAATATTGTAATCAAGAATTAGAATTGATGAATCACTTATTATGCTTGGATTTTTTTCTTTATTATAAATTGTTATCTCTTCAACATTTAAGTTTATATTTGTTTTAGTTTCTGAAAACTTAACAGAGTTCTTTAGAGGAAAATCAAATTGAAGAATCAGACTGCTTTCGCCAGATAAATTATTCCTATCTAATTTTATTAATTTTGAAATATAGTTATGCTTACTAAGCAAATCAAAAAAATTCCCTACATTTGAAGAGGCATCAATTATAATTTGTCCAGGACCCTGTCTTTTTTTAATATCAAATGCATTAAACTTACCATTATTAATATAAATTCTTGACCCCTCTTCTAAATCAATACGGCCATCAAATAAATCTATAGTGAACATTTGGAAATCTAAATGACCTTTCCCAAGAGTATCAGTTATGGGAGGCATATTATTTAAGTAATGAGCTTCAATATCATTAAAATCAAAATCTAAATTTATAACTGGATCAAATAATAATTTTCCATCTTTTTTGAAAACAAATTTAGAATTAAACCCTAAATCAGATATTATTCCTTTAAATAAAGATCTATTTGTCCATGCCCTTGCACCTTTACCAAGGGTATCAGGCCATAAAGCTTTGATAAAACTTAAAGGCAAATCTTTAGCAAAACCNCTTATTTCTAATATATCAGAATTTCTTAAACTATTTAAACTGCCATAAAAATTAAAATGACTAATTCGATTATCTTTTTTTTGTTCATTAGATGATAATTTAAAAGCCACTAAATTTTTTTCAAGATTGCTTAACAATACTTTTATTCTTATTTCAGTATCTAGGAGCAAAGACCATTCAGCAACATTAGGTTTATTTTTTAATCTGCTATTAACAGCAAAAACAAAATCATTATTATTTTTATCAAATTTAAGATTAATATCATTATTAACAAAATCTATTTCTGTTAAATATTTATCAGCAAAATTTGATTTAATAATAGGATCTAAAAATTGTAAATTTAAAGTTCCAAATTGAAGAAAAAGTAGTAAAAAAATAAAACTAAAGATAGAGAAACTAAATATTTTAGAAATTATTGATAAAAGATATTTTATTACTTTATTCATTAATACTCAGTTATAAGGAAAAAAAATGAAAAAAAAATGTAAAATTGGAGATAAGATCCCTAAATTCAAAATACCTTTATCAGATGGAAATTTACTCGATAGTAAAGATATAAAGGATAAAAAATATATTTTATATTTTTATCCCAAAGACAATACTCCTGGATGTACAACTGAAGCAAAAGATTTTACTAATAAAATTAAAGAATTCAAAAAATTAAATACTCAGGTAATTGGGATTTCTAAAGATAGTTTAGAAACTCACAATAAATTTATTAATAAACAAGGATTAAAGATACTTCTAGCATCAGATGAAAATGGCAAAGTTCTTGAAAAATTTGGTGTTTGGGTTGAAAAAAATATGTATGGAAGAAAATACATGGGTATCCAGCGTTCAACTTTTCTAATAAATGAGGAATCGAAAATTGAATACATATGGGAAAAAGTAAAAGTAAAAGGTCATGTTGAAGATGTAATTAATAAAATTAAATCTTCCTAACTAATTTTTCTTGAAAGCGCGCTTGTTAAGAATTTATCAATTCTTCCATCTAAAACTGCCTGAGTATTTCCATCTTCAACATTTGTTCTTAAATCTTTAACCATCTGATATGGTTGCAACACATAAGATCTAATTTGATGCCCCCAACCTATTTCAGATTTAGTATCAAGAATTTCTTGAGCTTTCTCTTCCTTCTTTTGAAGCTCTAATTCATAAAGTCTTGCTCTAAGCATAGATAACGCTGTGCTTTTATTTTTATGTTGAGATCTTTGAGATTGACATTGAACTACTATATTTGTTGGAGTATGTGTTATTCTAACAGCACTATCGGTCGTATTAACATGTTGACCTCCTGCGCCAGACGATCTGTAGGTATCTATTCTACAATCCGATTCCTGTAAATCAACTTCGATATTATCATCAATTTCAGGATAAACCCATACACTTGCAAAACTTGTATGCCTTCTTTTTTGTGAATCAAATGGAGAAATACGAACTAATCTATGGATCCCTGATTCGGTTTTTAGCCATCCATAAGGGTTTTTGCCAATCACTTTAAGTGTTGCACTTTTAATGCCTGCTTCATCACCTGCACTGTATTCAATAACTTCAATTTCATATCCCCTGTTTTCTCCCCATCTTGAATACATTCTTAGTAGCATTTGTGCCCAATCCTGACTTTCTGTTCCTCCTGCACCAGGATGAAATTCTAGATAAGCTGAATTAGAGTCAGCTTCACCAGAAAGCATTGATTCTATTAAAGCAAGCTCAGCACGCTCAGATAACTTAGTTAAGGATACTAAAATTTCTTCTTCAAGCTGTTCAGATGATTGGCTCTCATTACTATATAAATCTATCAATTCTGAAATTTCAGCCAATTCATTTTTTATCTCTGAATAAATATTAAGAGAATTCTCTAAGTTTGATCTTTCTTGCATTATTGATTGGGCTTTTTTTTGGTCATCCCAAATATCGCCACTTTCAATTAATTTATTAAGTTTTTCTAATTTCTTTTTAGAAGAATCCCAGTCAAAGATACCCCCTTAATAGATTTAGATTATTCTCTATGCCATCAATATATTTTAAAAAATCATTTCGCATTTTTTTATCTTATTTAAAATATTCATTAATAGCATTAACAAATTGGCTTGACATAGATTGAAGCCAGTTCCCGCTTCTTAAATTTTTTCTATCATATTCATTTGTTACAAAACCTAATTCTACCAGAATACTCGGAAACTCATCAGATTTTAACACAGCAAAACCTGCTGAACGAAGAGGGTTATTTAATAGAGGTGTCTTAGATTTAACTCTACTAGTTAGAGTGCTTGCAAACTTAGTAGATTTAAAACGATTATCTATCAACTTTCTTTGATATTTAACAAAATCACTAGGGTTTCTAGCATTTCTTAAATAATTACCGCTGTAACTTGAGCCAACCATAGCATAGGAATTCTCAATAGCTGCAAGTTTTTCTGCTTCCTTATCTAAACCTTTATCTGAAAGAGTGTACACAGATAAACCTCTCGTATTAGAGGAACTAGAAGCATCAGCATGAATTGATATGAATAAATCCGCATTCTTGCTTTTAGCAAAACTTACCCTATCACTTAATGATACAAAACTATCATCTTCTCTTGTAAGAAAAATACGATAATTATTATTTCTAGATAAATATTTTTTTAATATCCTTGCAAAACGTAGAACAATATCTTTCTCAGAAACTACCTTTGGGTAAGAAGTTCCCGGATCTTTACCGCCATGTCCAGGATCGATAATAATTGTTTTCCTTAATTTATAATTCTTATTAACCCTTTTATTATTAATAGTTGAAGTTTTCTTGTTGGAAATAATGTCAAAACTTAGTCTTCTAATTGAACCAGCGCTCGGTTTTAAAACTTTTACATTCTTAACATTAGGAGATACATTTAAATCAAATACTATCCTAGATGTATTAGCATTAAAATCAGCATATCTTATTCCTTTAATTACACCAGTTGCTTTTGGAAATGAAAAATCTTCACTGAACTTAACATTGTATAAATCAACAACTATTCTTGAAGGATTAGTGAATGCTGAAATTTCGTGTTTTATTAAATTGTTACTATCAATGATAACTCTTAATGCATTATTATTTCCAGAAAATCTAATTTTTGAAATTAAAGCTCTTTCACTAGAAAATACATTTTCTGTTGTAAATAAGGCACATATTATGAAAATTATTATCTTTTTTCTGTTAAAAATCATCATTTTTCAAGAATAATCTATTAGAAGCTTGTCAAACTAAGATTATTTAATATAAAGGGAGTCGTATCTATGATTAAATAATTTTTTAATTTAATTATAAAAAGGATTTATATAGAGGATTTGAATATCCTCCATAACAATAAAAGCCATGAATATTTCAACAACATATAATGATATGAAAGAAGTAAGTTTTTCAATAAAAAAATATTTATTGGCATTCGGAGATTATCTAAATGACAAACGAAATTTTAATAGATGCAGTCCATCAAGAAGAGACAAGGATTGCAATAATAAAAGACAAGAGATTAGAAGACTATGACTATGAGTTCGACGCTAAAAAACCTATTAGAGGAAATATTTACCTCGCCAAGGTAATAAGGGTTGAGCCATCACTTCAAGCAGCATTTCTTGATTATGGAGGAAATAAAAATGCCTTCCTTCCATTTTCAGAAATAAATCCAGATTATTATCAAATTCCTCAAGCTGATAAGGAAGAAATAAAAAGATCAAATGGAGGAAATATTGAAGATGAAAATCAAATTTCTACAAAAGAAGAGATATCAGATGAACCTGATGATATTGGGGGCGATGAACTCGAAGAAATTGAATCTGATAGAAAAAAAAGCAAGGCAGTAAAATATAAAATCCAAGAAGTTATTAAAAAAAATCAAGTTATTCTTTTGCAAATATCTAAAGAAGAACGAGGTAATAAAGGGGCGGCTGCAACAACTTATATATCAATTCCTGGAAGGTATTGTGTCCTTATGCCAAATACACTTAAAGGGGGAGGAATTAGCAGGAGAATAAATAATTCCAAAGAACGCAAAAAGTTAAAAACTATCTTAGATAATATAGAAGTTTCAGATGATATGGGCTTGATCATAAGAACTGCCGGAAGCAACACTACTGCAGGTGAAATTAAGAAAGATTATAACTTCTTAGTTAAAAGTTGGAGCAAAATAAGAGAGGATACCCTTTCAGCAAATGCACCTTCTTTAATTTACGAAAACGGAAGCGTAATACACAGAACATTAAGGGATATATACAATAAAGATATAGATAAAATCTATGTAGAGGGAGATGAAAAATACAAAGTTACTAAAGAATTAATGAAAATGATGCTACCTAGTCATGCCAAAAAAGTACAAAAATGGCGTGAATCTAAACCCATCTTTCAAAAAGATAACATTCAAGATCAACTAAGTTCAATTTATGCTGAAAATGTTCCTTTAAAATCAGGCGGTTCACTTGTTATTGATCAAACCGAAGCTTTAGTAGCAATCGATGTTAACTCTGGTACATCAAAAAAAGATTATAATATAGAAGACACAGCCCTTAGAACAAATCTTGAGGCCTCCGAAGAGATAGCTAGACAACTTAAATTAAGAGATATGGCAGGTCTAATTGTTATTGATTTTATTGATATGGAAAAATTTGCAAATCGTAGGGCAATAGAAAAGAAATTAAAGGAATCCCTAAGGTCAGACAGGTCACGAATTCAAGTTGGAAGAATTAGCTCCTTTGGTTTACTTGAAATGTCTCGACAAAGAATGAGGTCTAGCATTCAAGAAAATTCTTATGAAATATGCCCTCATTGTGATGGCAAGGGATCTTTAAGAACAACTGAGTCAATTGCCTTAGAAATATTAAGAGAAATCAGTGAAGCAGCAAATGATAAAAGAGCATCTACAATTCAAGCCGAGGTTTCGATAGAAATCCTTAATTTTATTGTTAATAACAAACGAGATGAATTATCAAAGCTTGAAAATGAAACAGGAATTAATTTTAAGTTAGCTGGGAATAATCATTTTAGAGGAAAAGAGTGCAAAATCCTTTCCTTTGATTTAAAATCTAATATTCTTGGTAAAAATAAAAAAGAAAAAGATAGAAAGCCACAGAACAAGAATCAAAAAAATTCACATTCAAAATCTAAAAATAGCTCAAATAACAAAAGCTCTAATAATAAAAATAAAAAAAACCCTAATAAAAAGATTGAAAGCAAAAAAAATATTAACAAAAATACAAAAAAAACAAATGATAAAAGTATTTCAAATGAAAATATTAAGGATACAAAACAAACTAAAAAAATAAGCGATCAACCTAAAAAATCTAAACAAACTGATAAAATTAGAAATGAGAATTATATTGGAGCACCAGTAGCTGACTCTAAAAAAAATAAAGATAAGAAAACAGGATGGTGGAATAAATAAAAACTTAAAATGATCAAAAAAAATAAAATATTTTCATCATTAATACTCCTTTATTTAATAATTTTATTAACACCTGATCTTAGTGGAAGAGGTATTGCTAGAGATGCAGAAACAGAGATATTTCTATCAGAAATGACAACGCCAATTGTTAATGTAGCAAATTTAAATTCCTCCTCAGTTGATTTATATTTATTTAATGATAATAGCGTTAACGCATTTGTAACATGTGGTCAGAAAATTTTTGTGAATACAGGCCTTATAATGGAATTTGAAGATCCTTCAATGCTTAGAGGAGTTTTAGCTCATGAAACAGGTCATATAGCAGGTGCTCATCTTGCAAGATCCGATATTGCCTTAAAAAAAGCGCAAGCACCAATGATTATAGGTTTACTCCTTGGTATTGGCGCCGCAGTTGCAGGAGGTGACAGCGATGCTGTACAAGGTATTTTACTTGGGAGTCAGCAAATTGCACAAGGTATGGTTGCTAAATATTCTCGTGGTCAGGAAGCTGCAGCTGATCAAGCAGCATTTCAGTATCTTGAAAAACTTGGTCTTTCCTCTAAGGGTATGATTGATGTTCTTTATAATTTTGCTGATCAGGAAGCATTAAGTGCAAGAAATCAAAGCTCTAGAGTCCGAAGTCACCCTATTTCTCGTCAAAGAATTATGGCTTTAGAGAATCAAGCAGTAAACTCAAAATTCTATAATCAAAGAGATTCATTAGAATTAACCTATAAATATAATATGATACGCGCTAAACTCGAGGGGTTTTTAAAAAGACCTGATGATATCATAAGAAAATATAAAAATAATGACTCTGATTACGCAATTTACGCATCTTCTGTTGCTCTATATAGAAAAGCACTAACATCTCAAGCTATAGATAAAATAAATATATTAATTAATAAGTACCCTACTAATCCTTGGTACTATGAATTAAAAGGGCAAATTCTTTATGAATCTGGAAAAATAAGCCTATCGATTGAACCTTATGAAAAAGCTGTTAAATTTTCAGGCGGTCACCCATTGCTTAATATTGCCCTGGCATCAGCTTACCTTGCACTGAATGATGAAGAATATGATATTAAGGCACAAAACTTACTAAATAATGTAATTAAAAAAGATCAAAAAAATTCTTACGCTTGGTTCCAACTAGCAATTGCTGAAGCAAGACTTGGTAATATTGGGAAAGCAGATTTATATTCTGCAGAAAGATATTTTGTACTTGGAGATGTAAACTTAGCTTCATTTCATGCAAAAAGATCTAAAAATAATTTAAAAGATAATGGCCCGTTATTAATGAGAGCTGAAGATATAATTTTAGATTCTGAAAATAAACAAAAGTGGAAAAAAAGATGCCCAGTTTAAAAAATCCCTCAATAATATTTATTTTTCTATTATTTATTTTTTTTATTTTTGGTTATTCATTTAATTACTTCATAAATTCTAAAACGAATAAAGAAGAAATTACTAGATACTTAAAAAATCATCCTGAAGAAATAGAAATCTTTATAAATCTTGCTGAAGAAATTTTAACAGACAAGAGAGATGAAATTCAAAAAAATATAATTGACCAGAGTAAATTATTTCTTGAAAATCAAAAATTTTATATTGGAAATCCAAATGGAACTAAAATAATTTATGAATTTTTTGATTATAATTGTGGCTATTGTAAGAGAGTTTTCTCTGATTTGATGGAATTAATCTCTGAAGATAAAAACATAAAAATTGTTTTCATTGAATTACCTGTTTTAGGGCAAAGTTCCTTATTAGCATCCAAGGCTGCATATGAAGCGTTTAATGAAGGAAAATATTTTGAAATGCATCAAAAATTAATTAATCATCGCGGAAAAATTACAATTGATAATATTAAAACATTTGCCCGTGAAATAAATATTGAACCCAATTTATTAATTGAAAATATGAATAATTTAGATGTTGGCTTTATTAAAGAAAATTATATATTGGCTGATAAGCTTGATATAAATGGTACACCTACATTCATTATAAACAAAAATGTTATTCCTGGAGCAATAGATAAATCTTCAATATTAAGATTTTTATCTTCAAACTGACATATCTGATTATCTCAAAGAGTTGACGCAATATCTAACAAAAGGTTAGATATCGTTATGATTCGTAAAAATAACAATGTCTAAAGCTAGTAAAATATATGTTTTGAATGGCCCTAACTTAAACTTACTTGGAGATAGAGAGCCAGATATTTATGGGAATGTATCATTAAACGATATAGAGAAATCTCTAAGTAGTTATGGTAAAGAAAATAATTCAGAAATTTATTTTAAACAATCAAATCACGAAGGAGAATTAATTGAAT
>NZGL01000028.1 GCA_002690945.1 Gammaproteobacteria bacterium
GCCCCGACCAGCGCCAGTAGCTCAGCTGGATAGAGCAGTAGCCTTCTAAGCTATTGGTCGGGGGTTCGAATCCTCCCTGGCGCGCCAATTTACTTAGATACCTATCGATTTATATGATTCGACCAACTTCTTTATCGAGTAAATATAAGCTGTAGTTCTTAAAGAAGGGTAATCATTATCATTCCAAGTTTCGCTCATATTTTCATATGCTTCTGCCATCATATCTTCCAAGCCTGATCGCACTAAATCTATTTCAGTTGGACCCTGTTTTAAGATATCTTTCGATTTTGTTGATACCCGTGAACCTGTTGAATTCTCGATAATACTTATCAAAGATGCATTTTCATATTCTTTCCTTCTTTTTTCCATTCTTCCAAATCGCATATGTGATAAGTTTCTTACCCATTCAAAATAACTTACAGCAACACCCCCTGCATTCGCATATAAATCAGGAATTATAAGAACACCTCTTTTTGTTAACTCTTCATCAGCTCTTGAAGTTAATGGTCCATTGGCTCCTTCGCAGACAATTTTTGTATTTAATTTACTTTGATTCTCCTCAGTAACCGTTCCTTCTCTTGCAGCAGGAATGAAGATATCAGTTTCTTCAGAAAAAACTTCTTCTCTACTCTTAAGTTCTTTTTGATTAGGGTAATCTTTAGGGTCTCCTGATTCATTAAGCCATTTTTTAATAAGCTCAACGTCTAAACCTTTGGAATTATAGAAAGAATGATGGTGTTCAATTACTCCAATAATCTTACACCCATGATCTCTAAGAGCGGCAGCAGCATAGTAGCCAACCTTTCCAAGACCTTCAACTATAATTTTCTGTGATTTTAAAGGACCTTTTACTTTTGTTTTCTTTACATCTATGGAATTGAAGAATGAGTTTAAGGCATAAAAAATACCTCGACCAGTAGCTTCAGTTCTTCCATCAACACCACCCATGTTTTCAGGTTTACCCGTTACACAAGCAAAAGCATTTATATCATGAGGGTTTAATCTTTTATATTCATCCGCAATCCATGCCATCTCTCTTTTTCCAGTACCCATATCAGGAGCAGGAACATTAAGACTAGGAGAAATTAAACCTCTTTTAACTAACTCTTCAGTGAATCTTCTTGTAATTTTTTCTAATTCTTCTTCGGAGTATTTTTTTGGATCAATTTTCAATCCTCCTTTTGAACCTCCGAAAGGAACATCAATTACAGCATTTTTAAAAGTCATCAGAGCCGCCATTGCTTCTATTTCAGATGTTTTTATATGAGGGCTATATCTTATCCCCCCTTTTACTGGCTCAAGATGTTCTGAGTGTACAGCTCTCCATCCAGTGAATGTCTTTATACCTGATTCTAGCCTTACACCAAACCTAATAGTATGTGTGCTATTGCAGGATTTTATTTGATTAGCTAGACCTCTTTTCACTCCAAGAATTTTGACAGCGTCGTCAAACATTTTAGAAATGCTTTTTAAGAATACATTATTGTCCGATCCCATTTATCGGCCCCCCTTATAATTGCATAATAATGATATAATTTTTTTGCTTATACGTCACAAAAATATGGTGGGTGTAGCTCAGTTGGTTAGAGCGCCGGTTTGTGGCACCGGAGGCCGAGGGTTCAAACCCCTTCATCCACCCCATTTTATTTTAATAAAGAAATTAAAAAAAATAACGAAGTTTATATAATTTATATATAAGTTTTACTAAAAATACTTGAAGTTTTATTTAATATGCCTATATTTTTAGTTAAATCTCTAATAAAGATATGAAATCTGAAGAAATAAAACTAAAAATTAAGATGCCTATGATCCCTCTAAGGGATGTTGTTATCTTTCCAAATACTGTTTCAACCTTGTTTGTAGGCAGAGAAAAGTCTATTTTTTCTTTAGAAGATGCACTTAGAAGCAACAAAAAAATATTTTTAATAGCACAGAATTCTCCTTCTAATGAAGAGCCAACCATAAAAGACCTCCCCACTATTGGAACAATTTCAACATTACTGCAAATGATAAAACTACCCGATGGAACTGTAAAAATATTAGTAGAAGGCATCCAAAGAGCAAAATTAGATACTGTGTCAACTTCCGAAGGCTATTTTGCAGAGATAGAAAAAATAGAAGAAATGATCGAAGATTCAAAATATGAAAGAGACCTTCTTTCAACTATAAAGAATCAGTTTACTGAATTTGTTTCAGTTTCAAGAAAAGTTTCTCATGAAATAATTAACCAAGTCGAATCGATGGGAAATCTATCAAAGGCAGTGGATATTATTTCTTCCAACATACATCTTTCAGTAAAAGATAAGCAGGAAATATTAGAGAAAGTGAATGTAATTGAAAGAGCTGAGTTTCTTTCTAGTTTACTTGAAGCTCAAATAGAGCTTATCGAAGTAGAGCAGAGGATCAGGGGAAGGGTTAGAAAACAAATGGAGAAATCTCAAAAGGAGTACTTCTTAAACGAACAGATTAAAGCTGCCCAAAAAGAACTTGGAGATATAAGTGATGAAAAGAATGAACTTGATGAAATTCAGAAGAAGATTGAAGAAACTAAATTATCAAAAGAAGCACTAGAAAAAGTTAGTTCAGAATTTTCAAAATTAAGACAGATGTCTCCAATGTCTGCTGAAGCTACTGTTGTAAGAACTTTTATAGAAACATTGCTCGACGTGCCATGGAGTAAGACCACAAAAATAAATGTAGACCTGAATAAAGCTAAAGAGATATTAGATGAAGATCATTATGGTTTAAAAGAAGTAAAAGAAAGAATTCTTGAATATCTTGCTGTACAAAAAAGAGTAAAAAAAATGAAAGCTCCAGTGCTATGTTTTGTTGGACCTCCAGGGGTTGGTAAAACATCACTCGGAGAGTCAATTGCAAGATCAGTTAATAGAAAGTTTACAAGATTATCACTTGGTGGAGTAAGAGATGAAGCTGAGATAAGAGGGCATAGAAAAACTTACATTGGCTCTATGCCAGGCAAAATTATACAAAAACTTTCCAAAGGCAAAGTCAAGAACCCGCTCTTTCTATTAGATGAAATTGATAAGATTGGTATGGATCATAGAGGAGATCCAAGCTCAGCCTTATTAGAAGTCCTAGATCCAGAACAAAATAATAAATTCAACGATCACTACTTAGAAGTCGATTACGATTTATCAGAAGTGATGTTTATATGTACTGCAAACTCATTAAATATACCTCCAGCTCTTTTAGACCGAATGGAAATAATTAGATTGCCAGGTTATATAGAAGACGAAAAATTGAACATTGCAAAAAATTATTTAGTTCCAAGGAATAAACAGAAGAACGGACTAGAAGAAAATGAAATTACATTTAGTGATAATTCTATTTTAAAGATTATAAGAAATTATACTCGTGAGGCAGGTGTTAGAAGTCTAGATAGAGAAATAAATAAAGTCTGCAGGAAAAAGGTCAAAGACCTTTCTATTGGGGGGAAGGCAACAAAGCTTATTGATAATAGAGTCGTAAGAAATATTTTAGGCCCAGAAAAATTTAAATACGGCGAACATGACGACCAAAATTCATTGGGCCAGGTAAATGGTTTGGCATGGACTTCAGTCGGCGGTGAACTTTTACAGATTGAAGCGGCACTAACTGCTGGTAAAGGCAGAATAATAAAAACAGGATCATTAGGTGATGTGATGCAGGAGTCTATACAGGCTGCTTTAACAGTTGCAAAAAATATTTTCCAAAAAACTAAAACGAAAAAAGATCTTTTTGAAAAACATGATTTGCATATTCATGTTCCTGAAGGAGCAACACCAAAAGATGGTCCAAGTGCGGGCATAACAATGTGTACAGCGATAACCTCTCTGGCATTAGGAAAAAAAGTACAAGCGAATCTTGCTATGACTGGAGAGATTACATTGGCCGGAAAGGTTCTCAAGATCGGAGGCCTTAAAGAGAAGCTGATAGCTGCCAAGAGAAGTGGCATAACTAATATAATAATACCCAAAGAAAATGCCGGCGATTTAGAAGAGATGGAAACGAATATTTTAAAAGATTTAAAGATTATTCCAGTTACAAATATAACCGAAGTACTAAAAGAAGCGCTTGTGTAAACCATTCATACTGCATAATGTCAACAAAATGACCATGAAATAAAGTTGAATTATTTCAGTGGAAAATCTTGATTTATTAATTTTTAACGTCTAATGTTATTAAAAGCCTGTAACAGGGCATTTGAGGAGATTTTATGAATAAGGCTGATTTAATCGACAAAGTTGCCAGTGAAACTGGTAGCACAAAAGTTGACGCTGCTAAAGCACTAGATGCTGTTGTAGATGCTGTAACAGGAGCACTATCGAACGGAGATTCTGTATCGTTAGTAGGCTTTGGAACTTTTTCTGTAAGACACAGAGCTGCTAGAGAGGGTATTAACCCACAGAATCCATCACAGAAGATTCACATTCCTGCTGCAAACGTACCAGTTTTCAAAGCAGGTAAAGCATTAAAAGCTGCAGTAAACTAAATTAACTGAGTGATCAGTTTCTTACGGAATAGGCTACAAGGAATTGTAGCCTTTTCTTTTCTAGGTATTGTCGCCCTAACATTTGCGTTTTTGGGGCTGCCTACCTTTACGCAAACATTCACTGAAAATAATTATGCAACAATTGGGAAGTACAGTATTTCTCAATCTGAATATTTCACATCCAAATCACAAGTAGAGCAAAATCTAAGAGAACAACTTGGGGAAGGAATAGATTTTAGTGATCCTGCTTTAATAGATGCAATTCAAAATTTGACAAATAATTCACTTATTGAAAAATACACAATAATAAATTTTTTTGATGAAATTGGAATTGAGATACCAGATAGTTATGTTGAAAACGAACTTTCTAAAATTGATTCTTTTAATGAAAACGGAGAATTTAGCCAAGAACTATTCAAGAATTATCTAATAAACTTTAATTTGACTAAACAGGATCTGGTTGAAGACACAAAGTCAGATATAAAATTAAATTTAGCAGTATCCCTTCTTGATGCCACATCAAATTCCTACACCTCATCTACAAATCAATATTTAGATTTGCTCACTGAAAGAAGAACCGTGCGATATGTAAAATTAGATGAATCTAATGTAAGTAAGGATTTTGCCTCAAGTGAAGACGAGCTACTTAATTATTACGAAACAAATAAAGATCAATTTCTTATTCCCGAAGAAAGATCATATTACTCTATAACTTTCAATAAGGAAGTTCTGAATATTTCTGCAAATGAAGAGGTAGTCAGATCAGCATATGATCAATACCTTTTAAGTCTCCCTGCTCCAGAAAAAAGAGTTGCTCATGTAATGTTAATAGGCTCGAATTATGAAAATGAAGACATATTGACCATGAAAGTGAGTGAAGTTGAGAGTGACTTATTAAATATTAGTTTTGCAGATGCAGTAAAAAAATATTCAGAAGATTTAGGCACAGCTGATATTGGAGGCGACTTGGGTTTTACTAATGGAGAGGTTTTTCCAGTAGAATTTGAGACCCAAATTGCTGACTTAAGCTTAAATGAAGTGTCGCAACCTATATTCTATGAAGGTAATGTGCACTTCTTATCCATAACAGAGGTTGAATCATTTCAAATACCATCATTTGAGGACAAACAAACTGATTTATCTAATCAGATTGATCAAATTAACTATGAAGACAAAATAAATGAGTTTGTAAAACTTTTATCTGGAACAAATTCTGATATTACAGAAGTTAAAGAGTTTGCTGATTCCTTTTCTTTAACACTGACAAAATATGAAGCAAAATCTCTCCTTGATGTCGACTTTTCTAGCGAAAATTCAAACATCTTATTTCAAACAACCTTGGGAACCTGGTCAGATCCATTACAAATTACACCAGAAGAACATATTTTTGCTTTTGTCTATGATGATACTCCGTCTGACTTTAAAAGTTATGAAGATGTTGTTCAACAAATAGAACCAATAATCTTAAAACAAAAAAGAATTAGCTATCTTGAAGAGATTTATGCAGATATTTCTGATTTTTCATTGAACAAAGATTCATTGACTAACCTTTTTAGTATTGAAAGTTTTAAAGTTGAACAACTTAAAAACATCAACAGATCTACTTCATTGCTCAATAATGAGATGGTAAACATCATTTTTAGCGAATATGAAACTGATGTTGTTAAGAAAGAGTTATTACAAGATGGGCTATTACTTTATTCGATATCAAATAGAATGAGTGGCGATATCTCTAAAGTAGCACCAGAAGACAGAGAATCTATAGAGATTGAGGTTAAAGCAGGGCTTCTTCAGCTAATTTTCAACAATTTAAGAGCAGAGTATGATTTTGACAACAAATTAGTTGTAAACCCTCAATTTGCTAGTCAAAATCCATAGATTGGATATTGTATCCACCATCAACGTAGATAGTTTGACCTGTTATTCCACTTGACATATCACTTAACAAGAAAGTTGCGGTATTTCCAACCTCTCGAGCAGTTATATTCCTTGCTAATGGCGTATTAGCACCATGTTTATTCAACATAGACTTGAAGCCTTTTATCCCAGAAGCAGCCAATGTTTTTATTGGTCCAGCAGATATAGAATTAACCCTAACCCCTTTTTCTCCTAGAGTGGAGGAAAAATACCTAACACTCGCTTCTAGACTGGCTTTAGCCATACCCATAACATTGTAATTAGGAGTAGCTTGTTGTGATCCTATGTAAGTTAGTGTAATTATTGAAGAATTGTTGCTCATATGTGGATATGCTTCTTTAATTACACCTGAAAAGCTGTAAGAGCTTATATCATGGGCTATTTGAAAGCCTTCTCTTGAAATACATTCTTCAATATTTCCGGAAAGCTGATCTGCAGGTGCAAAACCGACAGAGTGTACGATTCCATCTATTTTGCCCCATTTATCTACTGCTTTTTTGATAAGATCCTTTATCTCTATATCATTCGAGAGATCACATATTTGTGTAAAGTCACTATCATAATTTTTTGAAAATTCATTGATAAATTTCTCGAAACGCTCATTCTGTATGCTAAAACCTAATTTAGCTCCATTTTCATATAAAGATTCAGCTATACCCGCAGCAATTGAATACTTGTTCGCAAGCCCAACAATTAGTATTTTTTTGTTTTTAACCATTTGTGAATTATAGAGCATTATTAAAAAATATTGAAAATTAACACTAATAATGGCTAAAGTGTTTATATTTAGTAGCTTTCATAGGTTTTTTACCTATAATCAACAAAAATGTGACTTTTATATGTCTTAAATCGTGTTTAACTCGCTTAAATGGGTTAGAATCACAGCTATATAACTTTTATAAAGGGTAAAATATGAATATATTCAAATATTTACTTAGTCTGATTCTTTTGGTTTCAGTCTCTGGGTATACGTATGCTCAGGAGAGTGAGGAAGCCGAAGAAGCAGTTGAAGAAGTTGTTATCACTGGTTCACGTATTAAAAGGAAGTCTATTAATAGTGCTTCTGTAGTGACTACGATAACAAGAGATGAGATTGACGAGAGTCAAGCTCTTTTAACTGCTGATGTGTTGAGATTGTCTACTTATAACACTTTTGGGTCATTTGATCCAACTGCTGGTTCTAGTGCTCAGTCAAACGCAACAGTCAACCTTAGAGGTCTTGGATCATCAAGAACTCTAGTACTTATGGATGGTAGAAGAATGCCTGGTTCACCTCATTTAGGTGGTGCTGGTGCAGCTAACATCAACATGATTCCATCAGTAGCTGTCGAAAGAGTGGAAATTCTTGCTGACGGCGCATCATCTGTTTACGGATCTGATGCGATTGCTGGTGTTGTTAACGTTGTTACCAAAAAAGGATTCGATGGACTACAGTTTGAGTTCAGAGATGGAACTAGAGATCGTGATGATGGTAAAGAACAGTCAATATCTTTTGTTTATGGCGCAACCACGGATAAGGGTTACTTTACTCTTATGGCTGAGCATGACATGAGAGACGAAATCTACCTAAGAGATAGATGGTACTCTGCTGCTAGAGCAGACGACCTAAATGGTGATGGCGTTATCGACTTATATTCTGAAACATATGGATTAAGTTGGTACTCAAGAAACCTTGCTGACCCTGTAACTGGTGACATTTTTGCTGCTGGTGTTGGTGGTGACGCATGTCCTGGTACTCCTGAAAATCCAGTTGATGGATTCTGGGGACCAAACTTTGGTGGTGCTGCATTTGGTCAAGGAGCAACAGTAACTCCATCATATGCTGGTGCTACACCTACCGGTATCTGCGGATACGCTTGGGCGGACATTATGGTTCAAAATGCTGAGATTACTAGAGATACTGTAACAGGTAACTTTGAGTATGCTATAGCTGATAATCTGAATCTTTATTCAAGATTAAGTGTTGTTAGAAACCAATCAACTGGTAGATTCGCTCCACCAGCTGCAAGATATCCTGGTCTTCTAGCTTCAGATCCTGCTAACCCATTCGATGTGGCTGTTACTGGATACTGGAGATGGGATGAAATAGGAAACAGAGGTTCAGACTTCACAGATGATGCTTGGGATTTTGTAACTCAATTAACTTATCAAATGAATGATAACGTTGAGATTGCTACAAGCATGCAAGTTAACAACTTCTATGGAGTTGATGTAGGAAGATACTTTCTTGATTACGCAGGTCTAGATTCAAACTTATACCAAGGTGTTCCTTTTGGTTCTGAAGATGGAATCTATGCTATGAGCGCAACAACTCTTGTAGAATACGGAAACGACTACAAAAAATATGATGTAACAGCTCAGGTTGATAACCTAATGGCTCTTCCTGGCGGAACTGTTTCAGCATTAGTAGGCTATGAGTATTTCGAAAACTCATATTCAGCTGATTATGATAAACATTCCGAAGGTGGTCTAGTTGGTGGTTCAGCCGGTAACTCAGGTTCAGGTTACAGAGACGTAACTTCAATGTTTGGTGAAGTTTTACTCCCTGTAATGGATAACCTAGAAGTAACAGCTTCATTTAGAAATGATGAGTACTCTGATGTTGGTGAATCAACATCATTTAAACTTGGTGCTCTTTATGTACCTAGTTTTATACCTGGTACTTCTATGAAGTTTAATGTTTCAGAAGGTTTCAGAGCTCCAACAATGGATACTCTTTATGCCGTTACAACATTCAGTGCTAACACAGCCTATGACTATAAAGTCTGTGCAGAGTCCGTACCTCCTGTATCAACTGTAGATTGTCCTTCAAGACAGATTTCAACATTAATAACTGCTAACCCAGATGTTGGTGCTGAAGATTCTGAAGGTATGACATTCAGTCTTGATCATGACTTTGGTTCATGGATGCCTGCTCTAGATGGCTTAACTATGAGATTTGATACTTATTCAATCACAGTTAATAATGCTATCACTAGTGCTGGTACACAAAGTGTAATGTGGAATGATTACGTAGGCGGTACATTGCTTACTGATAACTACGAGTATTATGATTCTGCAGGAATTTCAGGCGATGGTACAGCAGCAGGTAATCCTGTTGGAACAGGTTCAAGTGCAACCTGCCCAGCTGGCGCTACATATGTTAAGAGATTAGGTGTATACGACTCAGTATATGTCATTAGATCTTGTGCAAATGGTAGAGCAGATTACGTTGGAGCAAGTACTGTAAACGTCGGTGTAGTAGAAGTCACTGGTATGGATCTATTCTTAGATTATTCCATGGACGTTCCATCATGGGCAATAGCTGGAGAAGGTACTTTAAACTTCTTCATGGACTATTCAAATATGGAAGAATACATGACTGATGCTTTTGTAGGAAGTTCAAGAACGGTTAACAATGTTAACTTCTCAGGTACTCCACAAGAGAGATACAACTTGGGTGTAAACTACTCATTTGATAATTATTATGTATCTCTAATAATGAGAACTATTGGAGACTTTTACCTTGATTCTGAAGCCGAAACAGTCGGCGGTGAGCTAACTGGTGGTATTGTTACTGCTGGTGATAAGCAAGATGTATATTCAACTATGGATTTACAACTTGGTGCTGACCTTGGATCAATGGGTAAAGTCACATTTGGTATCCTTAACCTGGATGATGAAGATCCTCTACCAGATAGCGGCAATAACTATGACGCTTATCTAAGTCTTTATGACAATAGAGGTATGACTTCATATTTCAAATGGAGACTTAACTTTTAATAGTTAACCTGAAAATATTTAGGGCTGCTTCGGCAGCCCTTTTTTTAGAAGTTGTCTTTTCTGATTCTTAATTCTTTAAAACAATCCACTGCCTTTAAATCCTGAATATCATCTGGGACTGTTTCTAGAAGGAAAGGGTTTATTTTTCTCTCAGAGCTTAATGTAGATGGCAATGTAATTTTATTCATAGAACGTTTTTTTACCGTTTCTTTATATTTTTCCTTGATAAATTCACTATTAATCTGAGATTTTACAAACTCTAAATTAGAAAGAGTGTATTCATGACCACAATATATTTTAGTTTCATCTGGGAGTTGATTAATCTTCTGTATAGAACCATGGAGCTGATCATAAGTGCCTTCAAAAAGCCTTCCACAACCAGCTGAGAACAAAGTATCCCCACAAAATAATACATTAGCCTGCATGTTATAAAAGGCTAGGTGATCAAGTGTATGGCCAGGTGTTTCGATTATTCTGAATTCATGCCCTAAAGTTTCGATAAGATCGCTTTCAACAAGAGCGATATCTATTCCATCTATATTTTCGTTCTTAGGACCATATACTTTTCCAGATATATATTTTTTTAGCTCTAATAAACCACCAGTATGATCATAGTGGTGATGAGTAATAAGAATATCTTGCAAATTTAATTTTTTTTCTTCGATTACCTTTAGGACTGGTATTGATTCTCCTGGATCTACAATTGTAATAGAATCATCAATTTGAATTGCCCAAATGTAATTATCAGTAAATGCAGGTATATCAAAGATATTCATTGCTCTATAATTAAACTATATGTCTATTAAAGTATATACAGATGGTGCTTGTAAAGGTAACCCTGGACCAGGAGGATGGGGGGCTTTGATTATAGATGGAGATTCTAGAAAAGAACTTTATGCTGGAAACCCAGACACAACAAACAATCAAATGGAAATGCAAGCAGCAATTGAAGCACTAAAATATTTAAAAGGAACTTCAGAACTTATAGAACTATACACAGACTCTAATTATTTGAGGCAAGGCATTACGGAATGGATAGTTAATTGGAAATTAAACAACTGGAGAACAGCATCAAAGAAACCTGTAGCTAATAAAAGACTTTGGATAGAAGTAGATGAGTTATCAAATACTTTAAATATTGAGTGGCATTGGGTAAAAGGACATGATGGCGATCCTGGAAATGAAAGAGCAGATTATTTAGCCAATCTAGGAGCAGATAGTGTCAGTTAGATTAATATGCTTTGATACTGAGACTACAGGACTAGATTTCTCAACTGGTGATAGAGTCATTGAAATAGGTTGCGTAGAAATTATAGGTAGAGAAAAGTCAGGCAATGAATTTCAGACCTATATAAACCCTGAAGGCAAAGATATAAGCAAAGAAGCACAAGAAATAACTAATATTTCGCCAGAGCAACTTAGTGAGGCACCAAAATTTAAAGATATAGCTGATAAATTTATTGATTTTGTAAAGGGTGCTGAGTTAGTTATACATAATGCAGAATTCGATGTCGGATTTATTAACAATGAATTAAATAAGATTAAACATCAAGTCTCTGATATCAGAGATATTTGTACAGTATTTGATACATTAGTTCATGCCAGAAAAGCTTTTCCTGGCCAAAGAAATAATTTAGACGCATTATCCAATAGATTAGGCATATCTGGCTATGACAGGACTCACCATGGAGCTTTACTTGATGCTCAAATACTTGCAGATACATATTTAAGTCTGACAGGAGGCCAAGTAACATTTAATCTAGCTGAAAATATAACTAATTCAAATACAGAAGAGGATAAGTTGCAAAAAAGTAATTTACAGTTCATCAAATTCTCTAGCAATAACAAAGATGAATTAGAACATAATAAATTTACAGAAATGATGGCAGAGAGAAGAGAAAAAGAGGCCAATAGATGACAAAAAAAATTGTTACAAGGTTTGCTCCAAGCCCAACAGGCTATCTCCACATTGGTGGAGTAAGAACAGCACTTTTTAATTTCGTTTTTTCACGAAAAAATAATGGAACTTTTTTAGTACGCATAGAAGACACAGATAAAGAAAGATCAGAAGAGCAATACATAACCGCTATCATCGATGGTTTAGGTTGGGTTGGTCTCAACCCAGATCATGAACCAATAAAACAAAGTGATAGATTTAATATTTATAAAGATGAAGCTTTCAGGCTAGTTGAAGAGGGCAAAGCATATAAGGACGATGGTGCAATAAGGTTAAAGGTTAACAAAGAAGGCTCTACATTAGTTAAAGATTTAGTTTATGGGGATATTGAATTTCTCAATAAAGAATTGGACGATTTAGTAATTTTAAGAAGTGATAATTCACCAACTTATCATTTTTGTAATGTAATTGATGACAATTTTCAGCAAGTAACGCACATAATTAGAGGAGAGGATCATTTACCTAATACTCCGAAACAAATCCAAATTGTAAATGCACTTAATTATGATGGGTTTAAGTATGTTCATTTACCACTGGTGCTTGGAGAAGATAAAAAGAGACTATCAAAAAGACATGCAGCTACAGATTTGATGTCATATAAAGAAGAAGGATATTTACCTGAGGCTGTATTAAATATGCTAGCAAAATTAGGCTGGTCAAATACAGAAAAAGATATATTTACAATAGATGATTTAATTAAAATATTTGATGTTAATGATATTCAAAGATCAGGAGCCGTATTTGATAAAGAAAGACTTAACTTTATTAATCAGAACCATATGGCAATGAAAAATGATGATGAATTAATAGATCTACTTGAAACTTTTAATAAACAAAATGGATTCGAGCTTTCTGATCATCATGACCCTAAAAGGTTGGTGAGACTTTGCATAGGAAGTGGCAATAATTTTTCGGAAATATCAAACTTTATAAGACCATTTGTAGTTGATTTCGAAGAATACAATAAAGCTGACTTTGACAAACACCTAATAGGAAGCGAAAACGTTCTAAATTATTTTAAAAAATCTATTCAGTCAATAACTGATTGGAACGAAGCAACATTTGAAGAGATTATTAATTCTGCTATGAAAGATTTAGATCTACCTATGCCTAAAATTGGTCTACCTTTAAGAGTAGCTTTAGTTGGAAGAGCAAAATCTCCTCCTCTTAATTCAACTATTTATTTGATAGATAAAAATAAAACAGTTGAGAGATTGGATAAAGCATTAAAGACTATTTCTGAACACTGACTTTAGCATCAGGCCTGCGTAAATCAGCAAAACCAAAATTAACACCATCTTTTATGTGTATGCTTTGAGTGCTTCCCATAGTTTTTGATTCTTTAGGTTTATGGCCGTAGGTCTCGAGTATTCTTTTGGTGTCATTATTTAATGTTTTCTCAACTTGAAGGCTGTAGTAAGGCCAATCTTGATGAATTCTAGGCATCATTGTTGCTAAGCCTATATCAAGATCAAAATCAATGACATTTATTAGGACTTGTAGATTAATTGCTGGTATTTTAGAGCCTCCAGGAGAGCCTGTAATGAGCTCTAAACTTCCATCTTTATCAAAAACCATTACAGGACTCATTGTGCTCATAGGCCTCTTAAAAGGATCAAGCTTGTTAGCTTCTGAAGTGCTTCTACTAAGTGATTTCTCCAAACCATAATTGCTGGCAAAATTGTTCATTTGGCTATTTGTAAGAATACCTGTTCCTGGAATTGTAACTCCAGAACCAAATGAGTAGCCCAATGTATAAGTAACTGAAACAGCATTTCCGCTATCATCGATTATCGAATAGTGAGTAGTATCTTCTGATTCTTTATAGTCAGATTCAATTGATCTTGTAACTCTATTTATACGATCTGAAGAAGTAGTTTTTTTGAAGTCAATTTCTTTTGCTCTTCGAATGCCATTATCATCTGACAGCATATCCTCTAAAGGCGCAGAATAAAATTTTGGATCTCCAATAAATTTAGATCTATTCTGGTGACCATGTTTCAGTGATTCAGCAAGGATATGTAAGTATTGTGCGCTATTTGGTTTTAGGTCGCTGTAATTGAAGTTCTTCAGGATTTGTAAGGCAGTTAGAATGACAACACCACCACCACTTGGTGGGCCTTGAGCAAAAATAGATTTATCTCTGTATTCAATTGAAATTGGTTGAGTTATATTTGTTTTATATCTTTTCAAATCCGACTTTCTTATTAAGCCACCATTTTCTATCATGGCTTTTTCAATTTTGTCTGCAATTTTACCATCATAAAAACCAGCTTTACCTTCATCTCTGATCTTAATTAGGGTCTCAGCTAGATCCAATAATTTAATCTTGCCCCCAACTTTTAGGTTTTCATCTAGATATACTCTAGTGGATTCTTTATCACGTGTAAGAGTCTTAGTATTTTGTATTGCACCATAAAGATCATTTGTAAGTGGAATACCTTCAATGCATAGATCAATAGTAGGTTGAATTAGATCTTTCATATCCATAGAGCCATACAATTCATGGGCGGTAAAAAGACCATCTACAGTCCCAGGTACAGCTATAGCTTTATACCCTGATCTAGATAATGAGCTTTGATGCTCACCATCTTTTCTAAAAACATCAGGTGTAGCAAGTTCAGGAGACATAGACCTAAAATCTAAGCTAACAATAGTCTGATTTTTAGCATCATATATAAGCATAAAACCACCACCACCTATATTGCCCGCTCTTGGTAATGTGGCTGTTAAAGCAAAGCCAACAGCAACGGCTGCATCTACTGCATTTCCACCTTTAGATAGAATCTCTGCCCCTATATCTGAAGCAATATAATTCTGAGACACGACCATACCCTTATCGGATACTGTTGGATGAAAGGGGTGTGAGTACTCAAGGTATTCTTGCGACTTAATGAATAGGGATAAAAGCAGTACTAAACTTAAACGTAACATCAGAATATTAATGGAAGCATATAAATACAGAATACTGTAACTATTATTATTCCTGCAATATTAAAATAAAGTCCAGCCCTCATCATCTGACCGATACTAAACTTTTCTGAACCATAAACTATCGCATTAGGAGGTGTGGCAACTGGCAACATAAAAGCACAACTTGAAGCTAGAGCTACTGGAATTGCAAGTTGTGCAATTAGGCTTAAGTCTTTAGAGCCATCTGGCATTAAGTTTTGTTCTGATACTGCTAAAAGTATCATTATTGGGACAAAGGTAGCTGTTGTAGCTTGGTTACTTGTAAGCTCTGTTAGAAAAACAATTAAAACCACAATTAATAAGATTAATAACCCTGGATTTAAGGTTGGTATAGAATCGCCAATCCATGCCCCTAAACCAGAAGCCATTATCGCGTTAGCCATAGATAGACCGCCTCCAAAGAGAATTAATATACCCCAAGGTAATCTTGTTGTAGTGCTCCATTCTATTAGCCCAGAACCGTTACTAGATCTCGTTATAAAAATAGCTAGGGCAGCTATAATGGCTATACCATAATCAGTTAAACCATTTAGAAGCGTTAAATCATCCAGTAAGTCTCTAGTCATCCACGCTAAGGCGGTAAAACAGAAAATTATGAGAACTCTTTTTTCATCCACACTTATTTTGCCTAGACCTTCATACATTTTTTGTAAGGATTTTTTTGTTTCTTCAGTTCCGCTGATATGGACTGGGAAAATTATATTAGTTAGTAGCCACCAACCAGCCAACAGCATAACAAGTGATATTGGAGTTGCTAAAAGCATCCAATTATTAAAGGAAACATCAAGTCCTTGTTCTTGTATCAAGCTTATAACTACTATATTTGGTCCGGTACCAATTGGGGTTGCCATTCCGCCAATTGTTGCTGCATAGGCAATTCCTAACAACAAAGCAGTTTGAAAATTTGAGAAATCTTTATCTAAAGAAGTTGTTTTCTGTACAACACCTGCAATAGCCAGGCCTATGGGCAGCAACATTAAAGTAGTTGAAGTATTCATAATCCACATACTAATCAAAGCACTTATAAGCATAAATCCACCAATTAAATATTTTGCGTCTGTACCTATAGATAAAAGCATCTTTAAAGCAATTCTTTTATGTAGATTTACCTTTTCTATAGCAAGAGCCAAAATAAACCCACCTAAAAAGAGAAATACATTAGGATGTGCATATGGAGATGCAACCTTTGCAAAGGCATCTTTCGCTGGGTTCTTTGAGTCAATAAACTCTAGCTCATATATTCCTAATAAAGGAAATAACATCAAAGGTATGAGAGCAGTAGCTGGTAGTGGTATTGCTTCTGTTGCCCACCAGCATGCCATTAACAATACAACACCTGCTACATGCCAAGCTTCATTTGATAGTCCTCCAGGAGGAGAGGTGAGTAGAGTAAAAAAGAAAAGAATTAAGCCAGAAACAAAACCTATTAATTTTGGACTAGAAATATTACTCATAAAAAAAGGAGGCGCGAAATTAATCGCGCCTCAAACAAAAAACAAGATTTAGTATGTAAATCTTAAATCGACGTAGAAGTTTCTTCTTAGATTATTATCCAAATCTTCAAAGTAACCCATTCTAGAAGAAGCTAAAGGAGCTCTTTCGTCTTCTAAGTTGTTTACGCCCATTCTAATTCTTAGATCACTCTCAGCAAAATTTGTGTAGTAATCTGTATACAAGTTCATTGTCTTATGCGGTGCTACGCCCCACATTGCGCCTGCAGATGAAAGAGTTCTGTCTTCCCAAACAGTACTTCTAGAATTTTGATTCCATCCAACAGCCCAATCACCACGTCTGAATCTAAGAGAAGTGTAAGTTTTTCTCTTAGGCGCACCGTTTATGGCAAGAAGGTTTCCATAACCATCAATTGCTGTGAGTGGTACAGTTCCTGCATCCATAGCTTCATCTATTGATTGTAGTTCTGCACCATAGCCTTGTGATTTAGAAGTAAGCATTGAGATCTGATGCTTGAATGACCATGAACCATTAAATGGCCACATTGATTCCCAATCCAAGTATAGACCTGCATCCCAACCTTCAACTGTTCTAGCAGCTAAGTTGGCGTACTTATCTTCAACCCTTTCTGCTAAACCAAATGGACAAATACCATTATCTAGGAAGGTCTGAGGGTTGTCCGGTGCTTGCCTTACTACAGCTGGATTACCAACAACAGCAGCACAGTTTGAAAGATCATTCTGTTGTAACCTTAATAGTAGGTCATATAACATATGATTTTCTTCACCAAACAATCCAATAGTATTACTAGATTCAATAGACCAAGTATCATAAGTTAATGTCAAGGCATCAAATTCTAGAACCATACCAATAGTAGTATTTTCTGATTCTTCAGCTTTAAGTAAGTTACTACCTGTAGCAGCTCTTTGGACAGAATATCTGCCATCAGAGTCATCAGTGTCAGCACCAAGAGCGATTGCGTACTTAGTAGCAGCATCATTTCTGGTATTGTTTCTAACAACTAGACTTTCGTTGATTGTAATCAAGTTAGGAGCTCTAAAAGTATCCTGTGTTGACCCTCTAATTTTAAAAAAGTCATTTAGTCTCCAACCAAAAGCTAATCTTGGAACTTCTGTACCTTCAAAGTCTGAATATGCTTCAGCTCTGTAAGCAAGCTGTAAATCAAGTTGCTGAACGAAAGGAACTTTTTGTTCAGGACTTACTACAGGAACATCTAATTCTAAATAGTAAGAGTTAACTGTTCTAGCACCACTACCATCAGGTGTTGGACTACTGTTTACAACATCTGAAACATAAGGGTATGTATCGCCAGCACTTGTTGAAAGGCTGCCGCTAGTTTTTCTTTCAGTAAA
This sequence comes from Gammaproteobacteria bacterium, assembly GCA_002690945.1. Taxonomy (GTDB): domain Bacteria; phylum Pseudomonadota; class Gammaproteobacteria; order Magnimaribacterales; family TMED112; genus TMED112. The sequence continues at coordinate 17,927 of NZGL01000028.1, forward strand.
GACAATTGTTCCGTCAAGTCTTGGGTCTCTGTCATCCCTGAAGGAATCACTTCTAAATTCATAACCAACTGCAACTCCTATCCAACCTGCTTTAGTTTCCCAAACATTAGGATTTGAAAATCTCATATCAAAAGTTGTCATAGTTCTTTCATTGTTTCTAAATACATCTACGACTGCAGGCCCAATTCCACCAGGAGTTAAGTCAACAGGATTATGAGATACTCTAGGACTCGTATATACACCGCCACCGTTGAAGGGGTTATAAGCATTAGCTCCAGTAGCTTGTAATAGTTGGTCAATTAAAGTGTTTGAGACTCTGTTATGAGTAACATCTTCTGCTTCAGCAGTTGAGTATGATACTGCAGATTCCCAATCCCATCCTGATTCAGTAACGCCTCTAAGACCCATTAACATTCTGTTGGTCTCTTTATCGTTATCTACAATTCTTGGTCCAGCATCAACAAATCTATAGTTATCCATTAAAAGTGCTTTACCAGTAAAGTTATAAGGGTTTGTTGCTGGAACTACATGCTTTACAGAAGAGAAAGGAGCAGAGGAGTGTCTATTACCATTATATTCACTTCTATACTGACCAAATTCCGCAAATGCTTCACGTCCATCACCTAAATCATGGTTAATAAAAAGGAAAGTATTGTGTCTCTGAACATCACCTAGAACATCTCTTTGTCCATTCCAGTTATGGATAAGGTTACCGGCTGTATCTTTAGCAGCACAAACACCACCACCTAAATTTAATACACAATCAGGGTCTCCAGCAGGGTAAATTAAGAATTCACCTGAACCATCTGTATAAGCAGCAGTACCACTCATATCAAATTGTCCCCATGCTGAGTTAGATGAACATCTATAGAAAGCACTATTAAACTGATCTGGAACTAGATCATCATAATCACATCTACCCATGATTTCATCTTCAGCAGCTGCAACTCTGTCTCTGTCATAAAAACTAAAAAACATTGAAACATTAGTTTTTCCACCATTAAAGTCTTGGCCCCATTTCATTGAGAATTTATGGTCATCACGATTAAAGTGTTGCCAATTCTGGAATCTTCCTCTCATCTCGAAACCCACATAGTCTGTCTCAAGAACATTGTTTACAACACCAGCAACAGCATCGGAACCATAAACAGCTCCTGCACCATCTCTAAGTATTTCAACTCTATCTACTAAAGATACTGGTATATTGTTTGAATTAACTGTGGCGACTGGAACATAACTTCCACCTACTTCTTCCGTTTGGTATGAAGGAGTAGAAATCATTCTTCTACCATTCAATAGGACAAGTGTATTACCTGTACCTAGAGATCTGATATCAAACGCACCTACGTCACCCCTTGAAGCGTTAACACCTCCGCCGTTTGAGCCGACGTCGTTAAACTGGTTAACACCTTGTTCTGTAATAGTTGCTAAAAGCTCATCACCAGAATTGACACCTCTATCATCGATATCATCTTTGGTAATAACCGTAACCGGCAAAGCTTCATTAATTCTGGCACCCTTAATTTGCGTACCAGTAACAACCACTTCTTCTACATCATTACCGTCGTCTGCTTCCTGTGCATTCACTGAAAAAACGACAGCACACATTAATAAAATTAAATATTTAATCTTGGTCATATTGAGACCCCCCTCATTATTAGTTTATTTAACTAGAAAACATTGTATTTTTCAAGTTTTAAAACACATTGAACTAATTTAAAACAAAGGTCTTTAGCTATCTAAAATTGGATTTAGAACTTTTTTTAATCCATTAAGTTATACTCAGAAGCTTGAGGAAAACAAAATGGGGCCATAGCTCAGCTGGGAGAGCGCAACGCTGGCAGTGTTGAGGTCAGGGGTTCGATCCCCCTTGGCTCCACCAAGTTTTTGAATAAATGCGATTCTCCCTTCTATTTGTGGTATTTCTACTTTTTGGCTGTGGAGGCAGCAGTAACGAAACTTCATCTGTACCTATTCCCAGTATTAATTTCACAGCAAGCCAAAATAACCAATTAGTTTCGAAATCAATCACTTTAAACTGGACCACAAATAATGCTACATCATGCTTAGCCAGCGGAGATTGGGCGGGCACAAAATCAATAAGCGGGTACCAGGAAATTCAAATAACACAAAACGGTGCAAATTCCTTTATTCTCAGTTGTACAGGCGATGGCGGCACTAATAGTTCAAATTTAACTGTAGATGGTTATATAGTTGAGCATAGAGTTGTGCAACAAGATATTGCAGGAGTATCTACAAATAGAGAATTTTTTATAAGATATCCACAAAACCCATCTGAGATAAGCTATCCAGTAGTTTTTGTTTTTCATGGAGCAGGAGGAAGTGGGCAACAAGAATTAAATAGCCATCAAGGCATCATAAATCTTATTGATGTTGGAGAATTTATTGGAATATTTCCTTCTGGTTTTGAAAATAGATGGAATGTAAGCGGAGAAACAGGTGCTGATGATGTCGAATTTTTTTGTTTAATCATAAATGAACTTAACTCATCAGCTATATTCAACACTAATAGAGCTTATGGCATTGGTATTTCAAACGGTGCTGGAATAATTAATAAGATAGCAAAAGAAACAGATATACTTGGCGGGATTGCTCCTTTAATAAGCCAACAAACCGAAGCAACAGGAGCAATTATTCCTGGCATCCCATTATCTGTTTACCAAGTTAATGGTGAAATAGACGATCTTGTTCCAATTGATGGCGGTTTAGGTGTAGCAGGAACAATTTTCATGTCTGCTCAAGAAAGTGCTGAAAATTGGGCTATAAATTTTAATTGTTCAATGATACCTCTAGAAGCAGAAATTAACTGGGGGTCATATGAAGTCCTAGAGTTTACATTTGCAGATTGTCTTAATGACATCGAAGTTAAGTATTTTGTTGTTAAGAACTCCGGACATAATATACAATTTAAAAATCAGATAGATCTGTTTAATCAAATTTGGGAATTTTTTTTGACAACATCTAATTGATGTTTAGTTAATTTTAGCAGGGGCACAGATGGAGATTTCATTCATAGGCTGGATACATACTATTTTAGGTACTCTAGCGATTTTTATAGCAGTTTTTATAATCGCAACAAAAGGCTTTATCAGTGCAAATAATTTATTAGGAAAATTTTATTTAATTGCAACAGTGATAACAGCTGGCACCGCATTAATGTTATATAAAAATGGGGGTTTTAATCCTGCCCATCTTTTAGCGATTTTTACTTTAATAGCTGTATTGCTAGGTTTAGCTTCGGAAAAAAATAATATTCTAGGCATTTCGAAATATTTGCAAGCAATGTCATATACTGGAAGCATTCTATTTCATTTAATACCCGGCATTGCTGAAGTAAATAAGAGATTACCCTTGGATAACCCTATGGGTCTTTCGGTGGATGATCCTGTTAATATCCGCTATTACCTTATTTTCACTGCATTTTGTGGAGTCACAATCTTGATTCAGTGGTTCGTTATATGGAAGAAAAAAGCTTAGTTATTTTTTTTCCACAATGAGTGTAAGAAATAGAACCAAAAACCGTTGAGAAGTGGTTCAATAATAGCATCTACAGCAGCTTCGCTAAAAGAAACACTAAATATAAAAGATGCCCACAATGTCGCAATACAAAAGTGCCCTAAAGTATAAATAGACGTAAGAGTTAATGTATTCAGGGTGTTCTTTGCAATTCTATGAAGCAAATAAAACCAAAAACCATTGATTATCGGTTCGATAATGGCATCTGCTGCTGCTAATGAAAAAGATGCATTAAAAATTAAAGTTGCACAGGCCCAAGCAATGATGATGTGACCTATTGTGTAAATTATTGCTAACCCTAAGCTACTAATCTCGCTTATTTTGTTAGACACCTCTTTTTTTACAGACAATATTAGTTCAGTCATAGCGTATTAATTGTATTGTTTTTTATGCTTTAGGTAAGCTTTCCAAGCAATTTCTTGTAGGAATAATAAATCATCATCAGAAATTTGGTCCAGATAATTGTATTTAAGGCCCTCAGGAGAGGAGTTAGTAATCATAGAAAACACCACATAAGAACCTAAATAAGTTCCAAGTAGCCCAGGATGAGTTCCATCTGGATGATGCAAGGCTATATCAGGCCTTTCTTTATATGCCATTTCATAGGCAATTCCTACGGGAGCGACCTCAGAATTACTTTGCTTGCCCGCATCGTAATAGGCCATTTTAATTTTTTCAATTAAGTTTGGTTCATACCTGGGGTCGTTATTAAGATATGCATGAGTCATATATAAAGCTGTTTCTATTCCAAAATGTTGGGCTTTTTTGCTGTAATTTACAGCTGTATCTGTAAATATAGACCTTAATTTTGAGGTAGTAACTTCCTTGCTACCACCTTGCATAATCAATAAATCTATTTGTCGATCTAGCTGAAGGTTTCTAAAATCAAGTAAATGCTCAATATTATGATTATTTAATCTAGAGCCTCCAATTGTTGCTGATTTTGTAATGATGTCTTCATCTTCATAGTGCTCAATAAGCATTCTTTCTACATGATTATGTACGCTATCGTTGTAATAGAGATAACTATTACCTACAAATAAAATTCTTTTTGGGTATTCAGCTATCAATAAACCAGATAATAGAATTAGTAAAAATATTTTTAAATATTTCATGCTTTAATATCCTTATGTATAGCAGTAAAGACAACTTTGGAAATTAAACTTCCCATTTCATCTTCTATTTTTACATCCCACACAGATGTGGTTTTTCCCAAATGATTCGGAGAAGCAGTGGCATATACAAAACCTTCAGTAATGCTTTTTATGTGGTTCGCTGTCAGACTTAAACCAACGACAGTCTTCTTGCTTGGATCTATAGTTAAATATGCTGCACAACTAGCTGTACTTTCTGCAATCACACAGGAAGCACCACCATGAAGTAAACCTAAAGGTTGGCGAGTCTTTTCATTTACAGGCATTTTCGCTTTTAAAAAATCATTCCCTATTTCAACAAATTCAATTTCTAAAAGCTTGTCTATATTTATTGAGGTATAAAAATCTTCGATCTTGTAGTCTTTGAACCATATGCTCATAAAGGCATTATATCTAAATAGAAAATATATACATTGTTATCAAAATTCATTAAATAGCTAATAAAAAAAGGCATTTTTTTCTATTAGCGGTAAAAAAAACTCACAAATATGCTTATTCCACAAAAAAAAATGATTTTTTATTAAAAAAGACTTAAAATATATTTAAGTTAATTATCGCTGCCTAGATCAGAATGTCTGGCCCAACTTCCATTCTGCAATACAACTAGGTAGCGATTTTTTTTCTCAGAGCTATTTTTTCCTTCGTAAAANTTAATATTGAATCTGGATTATTTTGCTGAACATCNACNCANNANNTTTGATNANTTTTATCTNCTGGNAGCCAAGGNTNNNTATNNNTGAAACCAAAATTTTNTGATTTAGANTNCCAAGGCATAGGAANTCTACANCCNTCCCTGCCTTTAAANTCTGGCCAGAAATGTTTTNCCNAAGGGGTCNTGTATATANNNATANTCAANATCNGACTCNNNNAANCCNAGNTCNTCNCCTTGATAAATNCANATNTTNCCNTTTANNNTNAGTAGTTTTTCCATAATTANTTTNGGNTCTNTATTNACTCTGCTAGCAATACGTTTTGAATCATGATTACTAAATGCCCAACATGGCCANGANNCAGNNTAGNTNTGCAAAGAANTTTTCTACTATNNTATCTANNTTTTCAAAATTAATNTCTTCNGATANAAATTCGAAGCAGTATGCCATATGAAGTCTTTTTTCATTNGTNTAANTNCCAATAGTTTCAAGAGGNTNNTCAGAAACAATNTCTCCNATGGANATAGCATCATGTTTNTCTAGCANAGCATTCTAATTTTTTCNAAGTAAGGNATAACTTCNGGTCNAGTATTGTCNTATNTATGAACTTGNNNGCCATANGGGTTATCTTTNTTGAATCCAAGAGGNCGNACTAATTNAGGNTNTTTANAAGGATTNTTTCNNAATTCTTTNTCNTGAAATAAAAAGTTGATGACATCAAATCTNAAACCATCNACACCAAATTTAAGCCAATANTCAATTTCTTCGAGCATTTGATTCTGAACCTCTTCATTATGAAAATTTAAATCAGGCTGCGAAGTAAGAAAATTATGTAANTAGTATTGNTCNCNANTNTNANNNNATTCCCATGANCTACCACCAAATACTGANANCCANTTATTAGGTTGTGGCTCAAGAGCACATNATGTANCNNTCGNATCNTGCCAGACATACCANTCTGAAAANTTATTNTNNNTNGANNCNTNACTTTNTTTAAACCATTCATGNTCATCAGANGTATGNCTTAANACTANNTCTGTAATNACTTTNANANNTTTNNTNTGAAAAANATCTANTAACTTTTTNAAATCGTCATTTGAGCCAAAGAGCGTATCTACTNTTCTGTAATCAGAAACATCATANCCAAAGTCTTTTTGCGGCGACTTAAAAAAAGGAGATATCCATACATAGTCAACACCTAGATCAGCGATATAATCAATTNTATTTNTAATTCCATTTAGATCACCAATTCCATTACCAGATGTATCTAAAAAACTTCTTGGATATATTTGATAGATAATTTTATTTTTCCAATCGCTCATAATTAATTTTATTGAGTGTTGCCTTTATCAATTATAGGTATACATTAATTATATGAATAGTTTGGATTACCTAATTGTAGGTTTATATGCTGCAAGTTTAATTGCCATAGCCACTTACGTTTCCATGACAAAAAAGGGTGAAAAGAAAACAGCAGAGGACTATTTTTTAGCAGGAAGATCATTGCCTTGGTGGGCTATAGGGGCATCTCTCATAGCTGCAAACATATCATCAGATCAACTTATCGGCATGAATGGAGATGCCTATGCTTTTGGCATAGCAATTGCCACATATGAATGGACAGCAGCAGTAGCATTAATTGTCATTGGTAAATTTTTATTGCCGGTGTATTTAAAGCAGCAAGTCTTTACTATGCCGCAATTATTACTACAACGTTTTGACAAGAGAGTCAGCACTATGCTGGCTATCTTGATGCTCATTATGTATGTAATGGTTATTTTGCCAGTCGTACTTTGGATGGGGGCCAAAGCTATATATAATCTTACAGACCTAGATCTTATACTGTCGATGATTCTTTTAGGCGCTCTATCCCTTGCTTATTCCTTATACGGTGGTCTTAAATCTGTGGCTATGACAGATATTATTCAAGTTGCCTTGCTAGTTTTCTCTGGTTTATATGTTTCTTATCTTGGCTTAAATGCTATTTCTGATGACAATGGAGTCATAGAAGGTTTCATGATGCTTCAAAGTGAATTCCCAGAAAAGTTTGATGCCATTTTATCTTATGCCCCAAAGGCAGATGACCCAGAAGCATATGCAAATTATGTAAAGCTCCCTGGCATTTGGGTATTAATAGGTGGTCTTTGGATTGGACATTTTTATTATTGGGGCACTAACCAATACATCACTCAAAGAGCGCTTGGTGCAAAAAGCTTAAATGAAGCTCANAACGGATTGATGTTCGCAGGAGTACTTAAAATTTTCATGCCAATAGTTGTTGTTTTNCCAGGCCTAATTGCTGTAGCGCTTGAAGGTAGCCCTGACTTCCCTTCTTTAGGAGACGATAGAACTAATGCCTATCCTTCAATGTTGTCATTACTACCAAATGGAATGCTAGGTCTTGCATTCGCTGCGCTGATTGCTGCAATTGTTTCTTCTTTAGCATCACTATCAAATAGCGTTAGCACAATCTTTACTATGGATATTTATAGAAAAAATCAAGATATCAATGATCCAAGTTTAGTAAATATTGGTAGAGCAGCAGGCTTAGCAGGACTAGTGGTCTCTATTATAGTGGCTCCAATATTTCTTGGAAGCTTGGAGTCAGCTTTTCAATATGTTCAGGAATATATGGGGCTTTTTAGTCCTGTAATTTTGTTTGTATTTTTATCAGCAATTTTTATTAGGACCTCTAATTCAAGATCTGTTTTAATTGGTTCAATTGCCGGCCTTATTTCAGGTGTGGCTATGAAATTGTATGTGTTCAATGTTGAAGAAGCTTTAATAGAGCCTTTTATGCATCAAATGCTGGTTTCATTTGGGGTAGCTTTTATTTTTAGTTATTTATTTTCTGGTTCAAAGACTAATCAAAAAGTTTTTCAATTCACTAACGAAGATTTTAGAACTTCGAAACTTTTCAATGCAGGTTCAATATTTATTATTGTAATGNTGGTATTTATCTATACTACTTACTTTTAAAATTTAAGCTCTTTTGTTGAAATCAAGATGCCATTCTGGTCACAATAAGCCCAGTCATTTCTGTTTATTGAAGTGTTACCAAAGTTTAATGTCTCTGATCTACTTCCTTGACCTTTTTTCTCACTTCTTTTTGGTGAACTTGCTATAGCCATAATACCTATAGATAGACTCGATAGTACTTCAACATCTCTTACACAACCATTTATAACTATTCCAGACCAATTATTATCTATTGCTTTGGCAGCTAACATGTCACCGAGAAGAGCACACTTCATCGACATAAAGCCATCAACAAAAAGCAATCTATTCTTTCCATCCTCCTCTAATATTTCTTTTACATATGAATTATCATCAGGGCATACCGCTGTCTCAATTTGTCCACAAAAAGACTTTACATTTCCATAATGATTAAAAGAAACTTCAATGACTCTTGCATCATCATTTTTATCAGATAAGTCAGGGGTTGAAAACATCACAATACTATTTTACATCAGCAACCAAATAATTCATTATGACAAATGAAATGCAGAAATTTTTTATCGCCTTAATTTTATTTTTTTCATCATTTTTATTTTCTAATTCTAAGCCAGTGGCAATAGTTGTGCATGGTGGGGCAGGGTGGTTTGAAAATATGCCAGAAGGACAAGTTGAAGGCATTATGAAAGGCTTAGAAGATTCAATGAATATTGGATATGAGATCCTTGTTAATGGTGGCTCAAGTTTAGACGCAGTTGAACAAGCAATCATTCATCTCGAAAACGACCCACTCTTCAATGCAGGCAAGGGCGCAGTTTATACATCTGAACTTAGACAAGAACTTGACGCTTCTATTATGTATGGGCTCAACAATGATGCTGGAGCTGTAGCATCAGTAACAAATGTCAAAAACCCTATTTCTCTAGCACGTTATGTTATGGAGAATACTGATCATGTAATGTTCTCATCAAGAGGTGCTGAGAGGGTTGCTAAAGATGCAGGTCTAGATATTGTCTACCCAAGTTATTTCTACCAAAAAGATAGATTAGATGATGCCAAAAGAATAAAAAAAGAAAAAAATAAAATGGGAACAGTCGGAGTAGTAGCAATCGATATGGAAGGAAACATTACTGCTGGAACCTCTACAGGAGGAATGACTAATAAGATGCCTGGTCGAATTGGAGATTCTCCTATCATTGGAGCAGGAACATGGGCTGAAAACAATGTTTGTGGAGTATCTGCAACAGGACATGGCGAGTACTTTATTAGATTTAATGTGGCAAATGAAATATGTGACTTAATTAAATATCAATCTAAAAATGTTAATGAAGCAGCTGAGATAGTTATTGAAAAACTAAAATCTATCGGAGCAGATGGAGGAGTCATAGTGTTAGACTCTGAAGGAAATGCAGCAATGACTTTTAATACTCCAGCTATGGCAAGAGCCTATAAGAATTCTAAGGGCGAAGAGCTAGTAAAAATATATAAAGATTGAAAACCTTTCTTGAACAGAATCTATTAAATCTGGATCTTCATGGCGTAAGACATCATGAAGTAAAAGTTATGGTTGAAGATTTCATACTAAATAATCAAGAACAATTACCTTTAATAATAATTTGTGGTAATTCATCAAAGATGATTGAACTAGTAAGTGAAGCCTTAAAAGATATCAGTGTAAATTTTGAAGAAACAAGATACGGTAGAATAAGAGTGAATTCATTAGATGCGTAAACTTAAAATAATTCAGATTCTCCCAACATTAAATACAGGAGGTGTTGAAAGAGGGGTCTTAGATTTTAATAAATATTTAATAGGAAAGGGCCATGAATCATACGTAATATCTAATGGCGGCAGACAGGTAAAAAATTTAATTGATGATGGGGGCAAGCATATACACTTGCAGATAGCAGAGAAAAGTTTATTTACTCTTTTTCAGGCAAAAAAACTTGCTGACGTAATTAATGAAATATCTCCAGATGTAATACATATTAGATCAAGAATCCCAGCCTGGGTTTTGCAGCTTTCCAAACTATTTATTAAGAATCCAAGACCTTTGATATTTTCGACTTTTCATGGACTATATAGCACACCCTTTTATAGCAGAATAATGGCTAGTTTCGATAGAGTTATTGCTATATCCAAAACAGTTGAAACATATATTTATGAAAACTATGAGAGACATTTAAAAAAACCACCAATGCTCATTTATAGGGGGTCAGACGAATCTTATTTTTCATCTAACTTTGAACCAAAACATGGGTACATCGATGATTTCTATAGAAAATTACCTAATTTATTATCTAAAAAAATTGTTGCTTTTCCAGGGCGGCTTTCAACGTGGAAAGGACAAGAATCTTTTATTAAATTGATCTCTGAATTACCTGATGATTTTTCTGGATTAATTGTTGGACCTTATAAAAATGCTAAGAAAAAATATTTTAAGCGTTTAAATAAACTTATTGAGAGTTATAACATTAAAAATAGAGTTTTTTTCTATGATGCAAAGGATGACATTAGAGAAATTTATTACCTATCTGACCTAGTAATGAATCTTTCTACCACACCTGAACCATTTGGACGCACTATTCTTGAAGCAGCAATGATGAATAAAAAAATCATTGGCTGGGATCGAGGCGGTGTTGGCGAAGTTTTAGATATGTTCTTTCCACAAGGAAAAGTTGAATTTGGTAATTTCAAATCTTTGGCAGAAACTGTTGAGAATGTATCTATTTCAGAAGAAAGGCCATCAAATGTATTCCTGACCTCAGAGCTGATGCATTCTAAAACCGTTTCGTTTTATCTTGATACTCTAGAAAACAAATCCTGATAAATTCTAATGACTTTTTTAGCTTGAATCGAAAGTAGATTTTCTTCTTTAACCTTCTTAAAGCAATCTTCTTGTATTGCCTCTAATTCATGCAAATTATTGACCCATTGAAACAGCAAATCTTTAAAGCTTTCATCATTAACTTCAGCCAGAGAAGATGCAGGAAGAAAGTTGCTCATAATGCCACATTTAGTCGAAAGTACTGGTACATTGCAGAAAAGAGATTCAAATAAAACTTTTGGCGAACCTTCTCTATCAGAAGATATTACTAGTGCTTTCGCTTTTGAGAACAGTACAGCAACATCATTTGTTTCAGGCTCTAATGATATTTGATCAGACAGATTGAGATCTTCAATTAAATTTTGCATTTCACTCTTTGAAGCACCTTCGCCAACCATGACTAATTTATGATCTATACCTTTCCAAGCCTTAATTAGTCTTTTAGGATTCTTGACGGGCTCAAACCTACCCAAATAAAGAAAATATTTGCCTTCAGATCTTGAGTAATTGTTAAATCTGCTTTCATCAACCCAATTTTCTAGAACCATGGAACTCGATGACGATATTTTTTCTAGTGACTTTTGACTAGCTCCAAATATGAAGTCTGTTTTTTGAAAAGGAGAAATATTTTTCTTAGTTCCATGAATAGTAGAAACATGAAGATCTAAATGATTGAATTTGTTAACAATACTAGTCATCTTACTTGCATGGGTATGCAATATATCAGGAGCTATGGAATTAATTATTGTTTTAGTTTGATTAAACAGAATTGGCGAATGTCTCCATTGATTGGTGTCTAAAACTTTATATTCACAACGAAAATTTTCTTTCAAGCTTTCAGGACCTACAACAATGACTTCATGGCTTTGTGATTGCTCATAAGAAAGCTCTTCTAAGTGTCTCTCCAATCCAGCAAACACTTTGCTAGAAAATAGGTGCAAGATTTTCATAGTCTTTCTAATAATTCTTCAACCACTCTTTTTACTTCTTTTAGATGAATATTTTTTTGAGGATGAATTAAGTCTATGTCTTTAACTGAACGCGATAATAAGAACCTTTTTGTATTTATATAGCCCAAAAAGCCACTCTTTTTTAATCTATCAATGTTTTTGTTAACTTTCGTAGAACTTTCTCCATGTTCGCTGGCATGCTTTTCATGATGAAAGACATAAACTTTTGTTTTTGTTGAAAGTGCTTCATAAAGCACAGAGACACTTTCAGGAGTAATAAATGTTATTTCATTTTTTTTGATTTCATTGGATAGCCAATCCGAAGAAGTTTCCTTCCAGTTAAAGAATTCTGCATTACCTTTATGTTTTGGAGTGGGCATATTTGGTGATCTAGGTGATGTTGTTATTCTCCACTGATAGTTATCAAACTTGTCATTAAGCAACCATTCTATCTGTTGTTGGACAACTTTTTTTCGAAAATGAAAGTGTCTACTCTTCCCACCTATTACTATTAAGCCCTTCTTTTTATTTATTTCTTGATCTGAATATTTTGATAATACGCCTTTAGTCGTTATGACATTTTTAGGCTTTCCTAAGTAATACTTATCCATGTCTGGCACTATCGCTATATCAAAACATTGTGTAAGTCTTAAAGAGGGTTTCATCAGCACAATGGTTTTTGCATCTTGACGATTTTTTTTAGCTTTTAACATATGTTTATGTGAGCCATTACCAGCTCCTAAGATAATATCGGGCATTGAATTGTGATCTTGATAATCAGTGAAATTATGCAATTTGATTCTTTTATGCTTCTCAAATTCAGAAATAAGGGCTTCTATTTGCTTTTCATGGCCTTTTTTTCCATCTTTAAAGGCCCAAATGGTAATTTCTTCTTTCTGTTTAAGGGACATAGATTAAAATAATGATACATGGATCAGAATAATCAATACAAATCTGTTTTTTTATCAGATATACATTTAGGTTTTGGTGGCTGCCAAAGCGACAAGCTTGACCTTTTCCTTAGCGACCTAAAATGCAAAGAGCTATATCTTGTTGGGGATATTATTGATTTTTGGGCGATGGAAGATAATTTCTACTGGCCAGATACGCACACGAAGATAATAGATAGGTTTATTGATCTTAAAGAACAAGGTGTAGATGTAAAATATATTTCTGGTAATCATGATGACCCATTAAGAGAGGATAAGATTTTAGAAGACCTCTATAATAGAGGTGAACCTTACCACACAATAATTAATCAATTAGATAGATTAGACCATTCTGAGCAATACGACTTTATGTCAAAAAAGCATGGAAAAATTTTGCTGATTCATGGAGATCAATATGACTCTGTAACTTCTAATGCAAAATGGATATCTAAGCTTGGAGGTTTAATTTACGACGGACTCATACATATAAACCGCCCACTTTCAAAACGCTTAAAAGCTTTAACAAAAAGACTTGTAGATGGAGCTAGTGGATTCCATAGAAAAGTAAAAAATGAATGCCATAAAGGCGCATATGCTGGCTTAATGTGTGGGCATAATCACAGGCCTGAAATTAAAAAATTTGAAAACCATTTTTATCTAAATACTGGCGATTGGGTAGAATCTTGTTCTGCTATAGTTGAGCTATCAGATGGTTCTATTCAACTTATAAAAATGGATAATGACAACAATATTATTAAAGTAGCAGAGTTATGAAGAAAATTTTAATAGTTACTGATGCATGGAAGCCCCAAGTTAACGGAGTGGTAACAACTATGACTACTGTAGTAGAAAAGTTAGAGAAAAAAGGTTTTCATGTAGATGTAATACATCCTGGCTTGTTTCATACATTTCCACTTCCAAATTACCCTGAGATATCAGTAGCATGGAATTTTTGGGATCTTAAAAAGAAAATTCAAAAACTTGAACCAGATTATTTTCATATTTCAGTTGAAGGGCCACTAGGATTAACAGCTAGACATTACTGCTTAGAGCATAAAATACCTTATACATCATGTATCCATACAAAATTTCCTGAGTATGTATATGAGAGATTTGGTATTGGTCTTGATGCCACAAAAGGATTGTTAAAATGGTTCCATAACTCAGCTGCTAAAACACTTGTTAACACTAAAAGCCATATGGAGGACTTAACTTCTGATGGTTTCACAGATCTTTTTTTATGGTCAAGAGGTTTTGATGAAAAAATATTTTACCCTTCTAAGGAAGAAAACAAAAAAAAATATTTGCTTTATGTTGGCAGAGTTGCAGTTGAAAAAAATATAGAAGAGTTTTTAAAAATGGAATCTAATTTACCTAAAGTAGTGGTTGGTGGTGGCCCTAGCCTTAAGTCATATCAAAAAAAATACCCAGATGTTGAATTTGTTGGATTCAAGGTAGGCAATGAGTTAGCGGATTTCTATAGAGATGCAGCATGCTTTGTATTTCCATCTAAAACAGATACTTTTGGAATCGTTTTAATTGAAGCTCTTGCATGTGGAACCCCAATAGCTGGGTTTAATGTCACCGGTCCGAAAGATATTGTAATAGAGGGTGTAAATGGATCTCTTGATGAAGAAAATCTTAGTTTAGCTGTTCAANGAGCACTTAAAGTTAAAAGAGAATCAACATTTGAATCCTCAAAAACTTATACTTGGGATAGGGTTGCAGACCAATTTATAGATTCACTAATACCAGTTAAATAAGATGTTTGTTTTTTATCCACTTTCAGACGATAACCCAACAACAAGGACACCAATTCTAACCTGGGCATTAATTGGGATTAATGTTCTTATTTTTCTTTATCAACTTTCTATTGGCGATGCATCTAATAATAGACTTATAAGCGACTATGGCGTTAGACCAAGTGTGTTCACAGATTTTAATGATCTTCATACAATCATCACATCTGCATTTTTGCATGCAGATATCTGGCATTTATTCTTTAATATGTTGTTTCTATATATTTATGGGGACAACATTGAGTCTTATTTAGGTCGAGTGAATTTTATTATTTTCTATGCTCTTGGAGGCCTTTCTGCAGCATTATTACAATCTTTTGTTTCAGGAGGCATGGATGTCCCCATGATAGGTGCAAGCGGCTGTATATCTGCAGTCATGGGAGCCTATTGGGTTCTTTATCCTAAGGCTAAAATCAATGTTTTTCTTTGGATATTTATTTTTATTCAGTTTATAAAAGTTCCAGCCAGCATAGTAATTGGGTTTTGGATACTTGAGCAATTAATTTCTGCAGGTAATGGCTCATACGATGGCGTAGCATATTTTGCTCATATAGGGGGATTCATATTTGGATACCTAGGTATAAAATTCTTTTTTAAGGAATACGTTCAATATGAGGAAATTAGTGAAAGTGACTTGCCAATATCCAGAAAAAATAAATCTCAAGGACTAACAAAAGATGATTCACAAAATTGAGGAAAGACTATCAAAAAATATTCAATGCATTCATCTTGAAGTTATAGATGAAAGCCCAAATCATGGCGGTTATGATGGTTCAGTTTCCCATGTAAAAATAATTATTGTTTCTGACGAATTTAGTGACCAATCTCTAATAAATAGACATAAGTTGGTTTATAAAGCTATGGGAGATTTTGTAGGGCAAATACACGCAATATCTATAGTTTCAAAAACCAACAATCAATGGGAAGAATCTAATGAATATCCAAATTCTCCCGAGTGTGCTAAATAATGGTTCAAGACTTCTTTCAAAAAATAATTAATCACAAATATTTATGTTTACTTGGGTTATTTCTTCTTCTAGGCACTTCCTTGCTAGGGTTAAATAATTTTAGGTTTGATGCTTCATCTGAGACTCTAGTTCTTGATAGTGATGTTAATTATCAAATTTATGATGAAATAAACGATGAATTTGGCACTTCAGAATACGTAATTTTAGCAATTAAAAACGACCAGATATTTTCTCAAGAAACATTAATACAATTAAAAGCTGTGCAAGATAAACTCCTTGCTTTAGAGGTGGTTAGTGATGTTGTATCAATCTTAGATGCACCAATATTCGAGCAACCAAAGGTATCTTTAATTAAGTCAGCTGATAACGATAAGTATTTGTTAACCGATAAACTCGATTTAGATAAAGCAAAACATGAATTGAGCACAAGCCCAATTTTCAATGAGTTAATAATCAGCAAAGATGGTGAAGTTACAGCTATGCAGATCAACTTATATGATAGAGATGATTATTCAGAAGCTGTGGCTGAAATAAGGGCTATTATTGATAGTAATCAGACATTTGAAATGTATCTAGCTGGTCCAGCAATGATAGTGGTCGACACAATAGATTTTATTAAAGCTGATGTGAATACTTTCGGCACTCTGACTGTAATTATATTTTTTATACTACTTACTTTATTTTTTAGAGATCTTTGGTCAGTGTCAGTAGTCATATTAAATGCTGGCTTAGTTATGTTTTCTACGATGGGTATTTTAGGCTTATTCGATTGGCCAATAAGTATAGTCTCTTCAAATTTTCTTACTCTTTTGTTGATTACATCGATTGCAATATCAATACACATCCTTGTTAAAGTTCAAGATGGTGTTGAAGAAGGTATTACCAACGCCGAATCATTTTCAAAAATTATTACACCATGTTTTTATGCAGCCTTGACAACAGCTGTAGGGTTTTTATCTCTAATTTTAAGTGATATTAAGCCTGTAATTGATTTTGGAAAAATGATGGCTGTCGGAGTCTGTTTAAATTTTTTCGCATCATTTATTTTTATCCCCAGCGCTTTAGCCATTAGAAATATAACCGCAAATAAAAATAAGAGTTTAGTGCCTTTTTTTTATAACAATATTTATTTAACAGGCAGAAGTTTTATCAGAAAATTTTATCTTCCAATTCTTCTAATTAGTTTTCCTTTGTTCTTTTATTTCAGCTCAAATCTAAAAGTTGAGAATAAATTTATTGATTACTTCAATGAAAATACTGAGATCTATCAGGGTATGTCTTTGATAGATGATAAGTTAGGAGGCACTACTCCAATAGAAATTATTTTAGAGTTGCCCGAAGAAGAATTGTTTATTGATGAAGATGATCTTTTCTTTAGTGAAGGTTCAGAAACAGTCACTTACTGGTGGCGTGAAAAAAATATGAACGTACTTGAAGAAATTCAAGAAGGCTTAACAGAATTTGATGCTTTAGGGAAAGCTTTAAGTCTGGTAAATGGAGTTCAGCTTGCTGAAAGGTTAAATAATGATAGTGAAATTGGTGATTTAGAGCTGGCATTTGTAAAAAATTCTTTGATTGAAAGTGAAAAAGCTAAAGATCTGTTAAATGAATTTATCTCAGAAGATGAAAGAAGCGCAAGAATAACAATCAGAACAATTGATTCATTTGATGGTATAAATCGAAAGCAACTTCTTTTAGATGTAGATAGTTTTCTTTCTGAAACCTTATCTGAGCGTGATGTAAGTTATACCGTAAGTGGTTTAGGTGTTTTGTATAGCAATTTACTGCAGAGCTTATTCAGCTCACAGATAAAAACTATATCTTTGGTTTTTGCGGCAATTTTTTTAATGCTGTTGATCTTATTTAGGTCATTTTTAAATGCATTATTTATTATTATTGTGCCAGCATTTTCTATTGGCCTTGTTCTTTCTTTAATGAGCATATTCAATATCCCGTTAGATATCATGACTATTACAATCGCATCTATATCAGTTGGAATGTCTGTCGATTATTCGATACATTTTGCTTGGAGATATCTACAAGAGAGAAAAAAATCACAAGAAAGTAGTGAAAAAGAAACAATCTATTCCACTGGTAGAGCTATATTAATTACAGGATTAACAATTATCGTAGGATTTTTAATTTTTATATTCTCTAATTTTAACCCTACAGTTCTATTTGGTATTTTTTCAGCGATTGCAATTTATATAAGCATGGTAATGTCATTTCGTTTTTTACCTGCGCTTTTGGATTTAAATTTTAAATAAAAGTTTAAAATTATTTGTAGTCACTGCTCCTAGCTCTTCATCTGAAATATCTATTTCTTGAGCAATAGCAAATAGAATATGATTAAGATACTTTGGCACATTGCGATTATTTTTTGGTTTTGGATTTAAATCTTTTGGTAACAAATAGGGGGCATCAGTTTCAATTAATATTCTATCTTTAGGAATATATTTCAATAAGCTTTTAACTTCATTGCCTCTTCTAGGATCACAGATCCATCCTGTAATACCTATATAAAGACCTAAATCAAGAAAAGATTTTAACTCCTCTTTGGTACCAGTGAAACAATGCACAATACTTGGCGGTAAGAGATCTATGGTATTTCTTAAAATAGGATAGAAGTCAGAAAAGGCATCTCTATGATGTAAAAAGGCTGGCAGTTTTGTCTCTACGGCAAGGTCTAGCAAAGTTTCAAAGCATTTCTTTTGTATTTCATGACTTTGTAAGTTTCTAAAATAATCTAAACCTATTTCTCCGATTGCTTTAACAGAATTATGGTTAGCATGACGCTTCAAATTTTTATATGTGTCAGGTTTCAGTTCAGAAGAGTAATGTGGATGGATTCCAACCCCAGCAAATATATTTTCTGGCTTTTTTTCGCATGTTTTAAGTATATCTTCAACCTCTATTTCTCTTGATGCAGGACAAAAAAGATACTTAACATTAGAAGAAATTGAATCATTAATCACTGAATCTAAGTCATTTTTAAAACTATCATGCGTGAAATTGAAACAACTATCTGCTAATAACATTTGAAATTAATTTTGATAAACTCTAACCTAGTCCAAATGAGATTCCAAGGAACAAAAAAATATATAGCATCAGATGACTTGAAGTTAGCAGTTGATGCTGCTCTAAATCTAGAGAAACCCCTGTTAATAAAAGGAGAACCTGGGACAGGCAAAACTATGCTTGCAGTTGAGGCTGCAGATGCATTAGGAATGCGTTTAATTGAGTGGCACATCAAATCAACTACAAAAGCTACACAAGGTTTATATGAATATGATGCAGTATCAAGACTAAGAGATTCACAATTGGGCGATGAGAAAGTTAAAGATGTTGCAAATTACATCGTAAAAGGCAAATTATGGGATGCATTTACTTCAGAAGAGCAAGTCGTCCTTTTAGTTGATGAAATAGACAAAGCTGATATTGAATTCCCAAATGACTTATTGCAAGAACTAGATAGAATGGAATTCTATTGCTATGAGCTAGACAAGACTATAAAAGCTAAAAAAAGACCATTAGTGATAATCACATCAAATAATGAAAAAGATTTACCAGACGCATTTCTAAGAAGATGTTTTTTTCACTATATAGCATTCCCTGACAGAGAGGGACTAGAAAAAATTATAAACGTACATATCCCCAAAATTAAAAAGAAACTTCTTAAAGACGCGTTTGATGTATTTTTTGATATAAGAAAAGTACCAGGACTTAAAAAGAAACCCTCAACTTCTGAATTAATCGATTGGTTAAAGCTAATAGTGTCGGATGATTTAGCTCAAGAGGTACTTGCTTCTGATCAAAGTAAATTAATCCCTCCATTATATGGAGCATTAATAAAAAATGAACAGGATGTTGAATTGTTGCAACGTCTTGCTTTTATGAGCAGAAGAGATCCAAGTGTTAATTAATCTTTTTAACACAGTAAGGGCATATGGAATACCAGCAAGTGTTAGGGAATTTCTAGATTTATTAAATGCACTTGAGAAAAAAATAGTCTTTGCTGATTGGAATGAATTTTATTACCTAGCAAGATCTATTTTAGTTAAAGATGAAAAATACTTTGACAAATTTGACAGAGCCTTTGATATCTATTTTAGGGGAATTGAAAATTTAGATGACATTTTTAAAACCATAATCCCAGATGAATGGTTAAGAGAGCAATTTAAAAAAAATCTATCCTCAGAAGATCTTAAAAAAATCAAGGATTTAGGTGGCTTAGAGAAATTAATGGAAGAATTTAAGAAGCGTCTTGAAGAGCAAAAGAAAGCTCATCATGGTGGCAGTAAATGGATAGGAACGGAAGGCACTTCCCCTTTTGGTAATTCTGGAAATCATCCCAATGGCATAAGGGTTGGAGGCAAATCTAATAAAGGTATGGCAACAAAAGTTTGGGAAGAGAGAGCGTATGAAAATCTTGATGATTCTGTTCAGCTTGGCACTAGAAATATAAAAATTGCTCTGAGAAGGCTCAGAAGAATGGCAAGAAAAGGTGAAGACTTCGAATTTAGTCTTAATGACACAATCAAAAGTACAGCCAAGAATGGAGGAATATTGGAGCTAGAGTACATTAGAGAAAAACTCAATGACATAAACCTAATAGTTTTCTTTGATGTTGGAGGCTCTATGGACCCTTTCGTTAAACTATGTGAAGAGCTCTTCTCAGCAGCAAAATCAGAATTTAAAAATTTAGAATATTATTACTTCCATAACTGTATTTATGAATCTGTTTGGACTGACAATTACAGAAGAAATGAAAATAGGGTTGAAACTCAAACCATTATCAACAAATTTACCAAAAATCATAAAGTTATAATAATTGGAGACGCTAGTATGGCTCCATATGAGCTCACCAATGCAGGTGGCAGTATTGAACATTGGAATAAAGAAGCTGGTGAACTTTGGCTTAATAAAATTAAGTCTAATTTTTATAAAACTGTTTGGCTTAATCCAGTTCATGAGGATCACTGGGATTACACATCAACAATAAGCATGATTTCAGGCTTGATGGAGCAAAAAATGTACCCATTAACTATAAGTGGCATCTCTAATGCAGTTGCACACTTATCACGAAGACACTAATGAAAGCACTAGAAATTAAAAACCTTAGTAAGACTTATAGTAATAATGTTCATGCATTGAAAGATATAAGCCTTTCTGTAGAAAAGGGAGATTTTTTTGCACTTTTAGGTCCAAATGGAGCAGGAAAATCAACTGCAATAGGAATAATTTCTTCTCTTGTAACAAAAAATGCTGGGCAAGTATCCATATGCGGCGTTGATATAGATGTAAATTTCCCACTGGCTAAATCTAAGCTAGGGGTTGTTAATCAAGAGTTTAACTTTTCACAATTTGAAAAAGTTCAAGATACGATTGTCACTCAAGCAGGTTACTACGGAGTAGATCACAAGACAGCCTTAGAAAAATCTGAAAAATATTTAAAGCAGATGGGCATCTGGGACAAAAGAAATGATACTCTGCGCGAACTATCTGGAGGGCAGAAGAGAAGGGTAATGATAATAAAATCACTAATTCATGACCCTGACCTTTTAATTCTTGATGAGCCGACGGCTGGTGTAGATATAGAGTTACGTAGAGGGCTTTGGGACTTCTTAATTGAAATTAATAATGCAGGAACGACCATTATTCTTACTACACACTATCTAGAAGAAGCAGAAAATTTATGTAAAAACATAGCAATTATTGATGAAGGCAAGATAATTGAAAATACTAGTATGAGCAAACTACTTAAACAGCTAGATAGCCAAATATTTATCATTGAAACAAGCTCTACTCTTCCGCAGAATTTCAACATATTAGGTTTTGATATTAAAGTAGAAAACGATAATAAATTCTCAGTAAAACTTTCCAAAGGATCTTCTATAAGCAGTCTTTTTGATAAACCTGAATTAGCTCAAGTAGAAGTTACTAATATTGCAAACCAAACCAATAGGCTAGAACAATTATTTTTAAACTTAACATCCAAATCATGAACCACTATCAATCCTTAAAAACTTTAACTTATGCACAGATCAGAAGGATTTTAAGGATATGGATCCAGACTATAGTGCCCCCAGCAATTACTACAGCATTATATTTTTTAATATTTGGCCAAATTATAGGAAGCAGAATAGGTGGAATGCCAGGTTATGATGGTTTTAGCTATGTAGAGTTTATAGTTCCGGGGTTAATAATGTTGTCTGTTATTACTAATTCTTATGCAAATGTAGCATCGGCTTTTTTTGGAGCTAAATTTCAAAAAGCGATTGAAGAAATTATCATTTCACCAATGCCAAATTGGACCATCTTAATTGGTTTTATAATGGGTGGCATAACGAGAGGTTTTGTAGTCGGGATAGTGGTAGTTCTGGTTAGTTTATTTTTCACTACATTTACTATTCATAACATTCCACTAACTTTATTTGCAATTATTATTACATCTATTCTTTTTTCTCTTTTAGGTCTGATTAATGGAGTCTATGCGAAATCTTTTGATGATGTAGCCATAATCCCAACATTTGTTTTGACGCCTTTAATTTATCTTGGAGGAATATTCTATTCAATAGAAATGTCTGAAATCCCTGAACAGTGGAAATTAATTTCAATGTTTAACCCGATACTCTACGTTGTCGATTTCTTTAGATATGCAATGCTAGGCCAATATCAAATTAATCCATTTTTAAGTTTTACCTTGATCTCTGCGTTTACTGCCTCCTTCTTTGCTATAGCATACTATCTTCTTCATAAAGGTATTGGCATAAAGGAATAAAGTTGGCTAACCTGCTTGGAAAAAAAACTCCCTATCCACAAAATTTTTCTCCAAATTTACTTTTTCCAATAGAAAGGAAGGAACAAAGAAAGTCTCTTAAAACTAAAATGTTTAATGGCGAAGATATTTGGAATATCCATGAATTGCTTTGGATTGACAACAATAATATCCACCATCACGATGAAATCTCCATTAGTGTGCCTTGTACATCTCCAAATATAGTGGAATCCAAATCACTTAAACTCTTTATAAACTCGCTTATACATGAAAGGTTTGAATCTATTTCAGGAGTGAAGAAAATAATAAAACATCATCTCGAATCCCTAATAAAAACAGATATTGAGTTAAGAGATGTTTACAAAAAACCAGATGCAAAAGTTTTGAATGTAAAAAAAAGCCAAGGCATTAAGCACGATCCAACAAATTTATCTCCTGCAGAGCTTTTTTGTTTTAGAGGATTTAGATCATTGTGTCCGGTTACACAACAACCAGATATCGCCGATATTTTTATAGATGGAGCCTTTAATAAGGCAGATCAAGACAATATTGCAGCTTATCTTGGAAGTTTTTTTGAAAAAGAGGCATTTCATGAGCTATGTATCGAACAAATAGTTGAAGATTTAAAATCTTATGATTACCAATTTTCTAGAATTGAAGGGTGCTTTGAGAGAAGAGGGGGCATAGCCATAATACCAAGACGCTACTCTTAAATAATTTCTAATATATAATTCTCATTTCGGAGAGATGGCAGAGTGGTCGATCGCGCTACCCTGGAAAGGTAGTGTAGGGGCAACCTTACCGTGGGTTCGAATCCCACTCTCTCCGCCAATAAATTATTTTTA
>NZGL01000029.1 GCA_002690945.1 Gammaproteobacteria bacterium
TGTTGGTGCCGGTGTTGGTGCCGGTGTTGGTGCCGGTGTTGGTGCCGGTGTTGGTGCCGGTGTTGGTGCTGGTGTTGGTGCTGGTGTTGAATCTGGTTCTAAGCTTGTTCCATCTGCTTGAATTGCATACCAAACACCACCATTACCATTACCATTTACGTCTGAACCTGCATCATCACCTGCATATTGATATACAGGTTGATTATTAATTAAGACATGGTTTTCTGAATTTACAGAGAACGTAGCAGTAATACTATCAGGAACAACGATAGTACCTGCAGCCTGACTGTACGTTACATAAGGCCATACAGTACCCTCATAAGTTGCGACTCCATTATCAGAACCATCTGGCGTATAAACATATACTGTTTTGATGCCTGCATCTGCTGTNCCNCCNGGTGTNGATCCTGAATTAGCATTTGAAATTTGGATAATGTCATATGCACTTCCAGCAATGGTTGTNGATAATAAACTTGCCTCCATTGGNNNTGGTGTTGGNGCNGGTGTTGGNGCNGGTGTTGGTGCNGGTGTTGGTGCCGGTGTTGGNGCNGGTGTTGGTGCNGGTGTTGGNGNNGAACNTCCACCACCGCCTCCNCATGCAACTAATATAACNGTTGAAAATGCAGAAAATAATAAATTTAGNTTTCTTTTAAGATGCATATTACAAGCTTTGAATATAACAGTTATGTTACATGAGTTTAGTNGTTTTACAACATATTNAATGTAATTAAAGAGATCGATAANNGNACACAAATTTGGTGGGTCGTATAGGATTCGAACCTATGACCAACGGGTTAAAAGCCCGGTGCTCTACCAGCTGAGCTAACGACCCAAATTTGAACGGCTTATTCTAAACTACTTAAGGATTCTCTGGAAGCTTTTGCAGCTGAACTTTCAGGGAAATCTCTTATAACACTTTCAAATTGTGCTACTGCCCTATCTTCATCTCCCTGTTCAAGGTATATGGTTGCAAGCTTATACTTAGCAAGTGGCACTCGCCAATGAGCAGGATAAAGCCCTATTAGAGTATTAAAATTTTGTGTAGCAACAGCAAGATTACCGTTATTTAGATTTATTTCTCCTAACCAAAAATATGCTAATGGAGTTTCATCTGATTCTTCAGCATTTTGAACATATACATTTAGTGCTGTTAACGCTCCGTCTAAATTACCTTTCTGAATTAAAATAATGGCCTGCTCATAACTATTTAAGACTTGTTCTTGGGGAACCTCATTAGACTTAAATGATCTCAGGTCTTCAACTGACATTAGTGAGATAAGTTTTGAATCAATTTCGTCTATTAATTCAATATTTCTCTCTTGATAGAATTTTACTTGAGTTTCAAGAATCTCAACTTCATTTCTTAGTAAGGCAATTTCTTTTTCTAATGACTGAATTTTGAGATAAAGCTCTATAAATTCTTTATCTTCATCGCTCTGAGAAAATACCAGAGGACTAATTAAAAGAAGGGTAAATAGATATCTCACTATTTAATAAAGTAGAGTTCAGCCCTTCTATTTTTTGCCCAAGCAGTCTCGTTTGAAGCTACATCTACCGGTTTTTCTTCGCCATATCCAACAACTTCTATATTAAATGAGGAAACTCCTGATGCCACTAGAAAATTTTCAACTGCTGTTGCTCTTCTTTCGCTCAATGCTAAATTATATTCTCTAGTTCCACGTTCATCAGCATGGCCTTCTATTAAAAGTGTATATCTGACGTTTTCTTTCATTAGTCTTGAGATTGCAAGAAGATCACTTAATGCGTCCTCTCTCAATGTATCTTGATCATAATCAAAGAAAACTTTGGTATGTGGCTCACCTATATCAAGTTCACTCATAGAACTTCCTGAGTCCATAGAACTTTCTGAATCTGATTCAGATGAAGTTAAATCAACAGTTTTAGTCTCTTGAACATCAACAGTTTCAACAGATGAACAAGCGAATACAAATAAAATAGAAAATAAAGAAATTAAAATATTTTTCATAATTACCTCAAAAATGGTGACCAAGCTGGCTCTTTTAACTCTCCATATAAAGCTGGCAATCTAAATTTAACCTTACTACTTATATTAACGCCAGCTAGATAAGAAAGGCTACCATCCTTTGTTGCATAAATTATAACATTGCCATTTGGTGCAATGCATGGACTTTCATCATTTTGTGTTGATGTTAGAACATCTAGGTCTCTTGTTTTTAAATTTAATTTAGCAATATTGAAATTCTCTGTACCCCTATGCACAAAAACTATTTCATTTTTATTCAAATATGACGCTCTAGCATTGTAGTTTCCTTGAGTAGTTAGTCTGCGTTTTATTTTTGTTCTTATGTCTATTTCATAAATTTGTGGTGATCCCGCTCTATCGGATGTAAAAATAATTTTTCTTCCATCAGTAGACCAGGCTGGTTCAGTGTCAATTGAAGAATTTTCAGTTAGCCTAGAAATTTTCTTTGTTTTCAACTCAATAAGATAAATTTCGGAATTTCCATCCATAGTGGATGTAAAAGCTAGGAATTTTTTATTTGGTGACCATGCTGGTGAACTTACAGAAGAGCTTGAACCAAGTACAAGTTCTCTTTTACCTGATTCTAAATTCTGGGTAAAAACTTGAGCTCTATTGTTCTCAAAAGAGACATAAGCTATATCTTTAGCATCAGATGACCATGCAGGAGATATTATGGATTTATTAGATTTTAATAAAATCTGCTCATTAAATCCGTCAGCATCACTAACCATCAAACGGTAAATATCAGAATTTTTTGTTACATACATTAGTCTAGTTGCTGAAATGCCCTTTATTCCAAAAAAGAATTCATATATTCCATCTGAAACATAGTGGCTGGATTGTCTAATACTATCTGGCAATCCTAATACTCTGCGCTTATCTTCAATATCGTTATAACTAACATTAAAAATGGAATAATTAACGTCAAGACTATTATTAGTCTCTTTAGTTTCTATAAATACTATCGAATCTACATCTAACAATAACCAGTCTCTTTGAATGACTTCAGACTCATTTGATGGAATGCTTAAAAGTTGATCCGAACTTAGAACTTCAAATTCCCCTGTTCTTTTAAGGTCATTTGAAATTATATTAACGATCTCCTGACCTTTGAATGAACTATCGTTTTTTTGTAAAACTGCTATTTTTACTGGTTGATTTGCACTTTCAGTTATTTCCAGTATCAATTCTGAATTTAAAAAAAGGTTTATAAAAATTAAGTAAAAGATTCTAATCATTCTGGTTTAAATCTAAGTGTAAAATTTGCAAAATAAATTCTATATGTTTCTTCATCAACATTCTTAATATATTTTATTTTTTTATATTTTTTTATAGCATTCATAGCAGCTCTATCAAAAGTATCACTTCCACTTGAACGCTTAATATCAAAATTATCTATATTACCCAAACGATCTATTGTTAAATTAAATTCAGCATACATTCCTTTTTTAATATTATTTGGCCTTATCCAAATACTCTCAATATCTTTGATAACTTGTGCACTAATTTGTTCAACTTTATCTAGTTTTTTATAAAACACTTCCTGCTCCTGTTCTTCAACTAAATATTTATCTAGATCCTTAATGATTTTTTTTTCAGGCTCTTTAATTGGTTCTTCTTTAGTTGTAGTCTTCTTTGTATCTGTATCTTTTTTGTCTATAGTCTTCTTTGTATCTGTATCTTTCTTTTCAGGTTGAATAAAACTTACATTAGTAATCTTCCTATCTGTGGTTTCTTCTTGAACTGAATCTAAAAAACTATAAATTAAAAAAATTAAAGCATGCACCAAAATAGAAAGAATAAATGCAGAGAACCATTTAATCATGGTTGTGTGGCTAATGAAAAATTAGTTGCGCCATTAGCTTGAAGTACGCTTAGTAGTTCAGCTATAGACTGATAGGATGTTTCTTGATCTCCTCTTACAATTATTTCAATTTGTGGATTTGTAGTTATTATTTTGCCGAACCTGTCCTCAATAAACCCAAGTGATACTTGAACAAATCCACCATCCTCTTCAATAAAATACGACCCATTTTCATTTACATCTATTACGAATGGTTGGGATTGTTCTAGCTCAATTTGATCAGCCTGTGTTTTAGGGAGATTAATATCTAAACCTTGTATGGCAAGCGGAGTAACAACCATAAAAATTACAAGGAGCACAAGCATAATATCAACATAAGGGACAACATTAATTTCGTTAATGATTCTTGAACCAGACCTATTCTTTTTTTCAAGTAACATTATTTTTCTTTGCTAATTTGAGTTATGAGTTCTTCAGCAAAAGCTAAAGAGCCATTAATCAAATTGTCTAATTGTTTTGAAAATTGGTTATAAGCTATCAAAGCTGGTATAGCAGCCAGTAAACCAACAGCTGTTGCTATTAACGCCTCTGAAATACCAGGAGCTACAGAACTTAGAGTAAGTTGAGATGTTGTTGAGAGACCTTGAAATGCATTAATTATACCTATAACTGTGCCCAATAAACCTATATACGGCGCACTAGAACTTATAGTGGCTAATAAAGATAGATTATTTGAAAGTCTTTCTTCTTCCCTACTTGCAACAACCCTAATCAACCTTTCTGCAGACTCTACTGATTGATCTGTTTTTCTTTTTTGCTTTAATTCTTCATATGTAGTCACTAATATGAGCTCTGATGTTTCAAACTCAGAAACATCTTTTTCTTTAAGTTCAGTATATAAGTCCGCTATTTTATTACCTTGCCAAAAACGATCCTCTAACTCATGTGAGGTTTTTGTTGAACGAGATAATGTGAAATATTTTTCAAAAATTAAGACCCAAGACGTTAACGATGCTACACATAAAATAAAAAGTATTATTTGAACAGGCAAAGATGCCTGGAGCAGTAATTCTAATCCATCAACATTCATTCTTCATGCATCTCCAAATCTTTAGAATAAAGTTTCCTTAGCAGATATGTAAAACTCTCCCAGTTTAAATCTACAACTTTTGATCTATCTGAAAGCAACTCATTAACATTCTTTGCGAATATTCTTATTCTGATAGGCTTATTGTCAAATTTATATATAAGAGCAGGAAATTCTCCATCTTTAGTTACACCTAGAACTTGATCCCACCATGCTGATGCTGGCTCAAAACCTTTTTTATAAGCTTTGCACTCAATATTCCACCTGCCCAGTCTTAGATCTGGATGATTCTTTTCTTGATACTGATTTAATATTCTTCTTACAGGCTTAATCAGCCCTAAATCATCTTGCAATTTTTTTGCAATTTTTCTTTCAAAGTCGTGTCCTTTTTTTCTTTGGTTAATTGTCATTCTGCAAATACCGATTCATGGAGATCTGCGTTTGTAAAAACTTCTTGAATATCATCAAGCTCTTCAAGTGCGTCCGTTAATTTTATATTTTTTTCTGATTGCTCTTCATCTAAAGATATATTATTTTCAGTTTCCATAACCACCTCAGATGCTTCTATTTCAAAACCAGCTTCATCAATCATCTCTTTTAAACCTGCTAGATCTTTTGGATCACACACAATTTCTGCCTTTATTCCTTCTATATCTTTTATATCATCGGCACCATTTTCTATGGCAACTTCATATAACTTTTCATCTGTTGAGTCTGATTTTACCAATAACTTTCCTTTTGCTTCAAATAAGTATGCCACACTACCGGAAGTTCCGAGATTGCCGCCATATTTAGTGAATGCATGTCTGATTTCAGAAACCGTTCTATTTTTATTATCAGTAAGTGTTTTTATATAAACTGCTATGCCGCCTGGAGCATAACCTTCATATATTACCTCGTCGAGATTTTGACCTTCCTGACCACCTGCACCTCTTTGAATTGCTCTATTTATAGTATCCTTAGTCATGTTGGCTGATAAAGCTTTATCATGAGCCAACCTTAGCCTTGGGTTATCTTCAATTACTGGACCCCCATCTTTTGCAGCTACAGTCAATTCTCTTATTATTTTTGTAAATACAGCACCTCTTTTTGCATCTTGCCTTGCTTTGCGATGCTTAATATTTGCCCATTTTGAATGGCCGGCCATTAATCCTCTTTCCTTTCTATTTTTAACTCTTCAAGGCTTTCATCAGGAACAGATCCTGGTGCTTCAGTAAGAAGACAAAGTGCTGATTGAGTTTTTGGAAATGCTATAACATCTCTAATAGAATCAGAATCGGTCATTATCATTGCAAGCCTATCCAAACCAAAAGCTATACCTCCATGAGGCGGACATCCAGTTTTTAATGCTCTGAGAAAGAAACCAAATTTCTCATCTGCTTCTTCTTCTGTTAAGCCTAGAATTGAAAAAATTTGTTCTTGAATTTCATTTCTATGAATACGTATTGATCCGCCACCAATTTCAATTCCATTAACAACCATATCGTAAGCTCTTGAATTCATTTCTAAAGGATCTATCTTTGCTAATTTTTTAGGATCTTCTTCTTCAGGACTAGTGAATGGATGATGTAAGGAAGTTAAATTTCCATCTGCAGATTTTTCAAACATTGGAAAATTAGTCACCCAGCAAAATTTATAGCCATCTTCCAGCAGATTAAGATCTTCACCGATTCTACAAATAAGTCTGCTCATATAGTCATTAACCGTCTTCTTATCGCCAGCTCCAAAGAAAACTAAAGAGCCCTTTTTAAGATTTAAATCTTTTAAAATGCTTTCTAAACATTTTTCTGACAAGTATTTAAGAATTGGTGAATTTAATCCAGATATATTGGCTTCTTCTACCCTAATGTATGCCAAACCTTTAGCGCCAAATTCTTTTACAAAGTCTGTATACCTGTCAATTTGACCTCTGCCTACACTATCTCCATTTTCAATTACTAAGGCTGCGATTCTTGACTCTGGATCATTTGCAGGGTCTGAGAAAACTTTAAATTCTTCTTCTTTAAAAATTTCACCTATTTCAACTAATCTTAGCGGGTTTCTCAAGTCTGGCTTATCTGAACCATAGTGCTCCATGGCATCAGACCACTTTATTTTTGGAATTTCTTTTATTTCAAAATCAAGCACTTCTTTAAAAGCATGCTTGACCATGCCTTCTGATATTTTCATTACTTCATTTTCTTCTACAAAAGAGGCTTCTATATCAATCTGAGAAAATTCTGGTTGTCGATCTGCTCTTAGGTCTTCATCTCTAAAACATCTTGCAATTTGATAATACCTATCAAATCCAGAAATCATTAGCATCTGTTTAAATAATTGTGGAGACTGTGGCAAAGCAAAAAAATTGCCAGGATTTGTTCTGCTTGGGACTAAATAGTCACGAGCTCCCTCTGGAGTCGCTTTAGTCAGAATAGGAGTTTCAATATCAACGAATGAATGTTTTTCTAGATAGTCTCTAATGGATTTTGTAAGTTTAGACTTTAATCGCAGATTTTCTTGCATAATTGGTCTTCTGAGATCAAGTGTACGATGTTTTAATCTTACATCTTCGCCAACTTCTGATGATTGATCTAAAGGAAAGGCTGGAGTTTCTGCAGTATTAAGAACTTCTATTGAACTACAATCAATTTCTATCTCTCCAGTTGTAAGTGTTGTATTTTCGGAATCTTCTGGTCTTTCTTCTACATTGCCAGTGGCTTTTAATACAAATTCAGATCTTACTTGTTCTGCAATTTTAAATGTTTCTTTAGTTTCTGGTCGGATAACAATTTGGACGATGCCCGTTGTATCTCTTATATCTAGGAATATTACTCCTCCATGGTCTCTTCTTCTATGAATCCAACCACAAATAGTTACCTCTTTTCCAATAAATTTTTTATTTAATTCACCGCAAAAATTAGTTCTCATTATTTACTCTCTTTATTACTATATAATTGATTGAGGAGATTATAGTGTATTTCTCAAAATTTTTCGTTCCTACTACTAAGCAAGAGCCTTCAGATGCTGAGCTTGCTAGCCATAAATTAATGCTAAGAAGTGGGATGATAAAGAAAACTGCAGCAGGAATATACAATTGGCTTCCAATTGGTCTAAGAGTTCTTAAAAAAGTTGAGAATATAGTAAGAAACAGCATGAATGCATTTGGTGCACAAGAGATCTTAATGCCAATGGTTCAGCCAGCTGAACTCTGGAAAGAATCAGAGAGACATGATGAATATGGAAAAGAACTTCTAAAATTTCAAGATAGATCCGAACGTGATTTTGTGCTTGGTCCAACTCATGAAGAAGTTATTTGTGACATATTTAGAAGTTATCCAATCAGCTATAAAGAATTGCCTGTAAACCTTTATCAAATACAGACCAAATTTAGAGATGAGATAAGGCCTAGATTTGGTGTAATGAGATCAAGAGAGTTTGTTATGAAAGACGCATATAGCTTTGATATCAATGAAGATGGGCTTATTGAAAGCTATGAAAATATGAAAAAAGCTTATATTGATGCCTTCAATAAGATAGGGCTTGATTACAGGATAGTTAAAGCTGATGCTGGCGTTATAGGAGGTGATGTAAGTGAAGAGTTCCATATTGTTGCTGATTCTGGAGAAGATCTTATTGCAATAAGTGATTCTAGTGATTTCGCTGCTAATGTAGAAGTTCTTGATTACAGCAAAGATCCAAGTGAATTAAATGGTCAAAAGTCTCCTGATGGTGTTGGAAAACTGCAAGTTAAGAGAGGAATTGAAGTTGGTCATATTTTTCAGCTAGGTAAAAAATATAGCGAAAAAATGAAAGTCTCATTGAAAAATGAAAAAGGCAAAGAACAAGATCTTTATATGGGTTGTTATGGTATTGGCATTTCAAGAATTGTTGCCGCTTCTATTGAGCAGAATCATGATGATAAAGGAATTGTCTGGCCGTACTCAATAGCGCCATTTCATCTAAATATCATTTGCTTAGATCCTAATAAAAAGGAAATATTAGAAGAATGTGAAAGTGTCTATAAAATACTAAAAAAATCTGGTCATGATGTTTTATTAGATGATAGAGACGTAAGAGCAGGAATAAAGTTTACTGAACATGAAATGTTAGGAATTCCGTTTTCAATAATTATTGGGCCTAATAATTTTAATAAAAATAACTACGAATTTACCGAAAGAGAAGGTAATGTAAAATCTGAGTTAAATATTGATGAAATTAAACAAAAATTGGAGGAATTAAAATGATTAGATTTTTTACGACTATTGGTGGCTTTTTGCTAGGATCCCTACTTTTAGCTTTTCTTACGATATTGACTTTTAACCCAAGTTTTTTTGCAAAACTTGCTTTGAAAGATTTTGCGAAAGGCATTGCCTCTCCATCAACAAATAGTCTTGATAAATTTTTAGATGATTCAGTTATTGATCCATTGCTTGAAAATCCTGAAACACTAACTGATCTAGGACTTCATGATCTTGACTGGCTAACCAACCACAATGAAAAGATGAATGATTATTCTGTTGAAAAAGCTGAAGATGATCATAAGAAGTTTTTAGAGTATTACTCAAAATTAAATACATTCGACGAATCAGCACTTAGTGATAGAACAAAACTTAACCTTGAGGTTGCAAAATTTTCTGCAGAAATTGAAAAAATGGGTTTTGAAAATTTTAGATACCACATGGGGCCGTTTATCCAATTTTATGGAACACATGTTTATTTTGTTAATTTCTTAACCGACACACATAAGCTTGAAACAGAAAAAGATGCAGAAGACTACATTAAAAGAACTAATGCTGTTCCAAAAGCTATTGATCAGCTTATGGTATTTGAAAAAAGAAGAGCTGATGCGGGCATTTATTCTCCAAGATTTGTTTATGAAAAAAGTTTTCTACAAGTGCAAGCACTAGTAGAAACAACAGCTGAAGAACATCCGCTTTATGTATCTTTTAAAGATGGTATAGAGAAAATTGAAATTAATGATGATGAAAAAATAGAGCTGTTAGCTGAATTATCAGATGCTATTGAAAACTTCAAAACTTCATATGGAAAATTAAAAGATCTTATTGAAGAGAATATGTTAAACGCTAGAGAATATGATGGGGTGTGGAGTTTGCCTAATGGTGAAGATTATTACCAACACAGATTAAAGATTTTTACCACTACTAATCTAACAGCAGATGAAATTCATAATTTAGGAATGGAACTAGTAGATGAGATTCAATCTGAAATTAAAAGTATCTTAGCTAATGAAGGTTATGACATTAATAGACCTTTAGAAGATATATTTGTTGAATTAAATGAAGATCCAAGGTTTTTATTTGAAGATTCAGATGAAGGAAGACAAGCAATTCTTGATGAATATACCAGAATAAATGAAGAAACTTATGAAATCTTGCCAGATTATTTTAATGAGCTTCCTCAAGCAAAAGTTGTGGTGAAAAGAATACCGATTTTTTCTGAGCAAAGTGCTGCAGGCGGCTACTATCAGGGTTCATCTTTAGATGGCTCAAGACCAGCTGCTTGGTATGCAAATTTATATGATATTGGAGCTACACAAACTTTTGGTATGCCAGCACTTTCTTTTCATGAAGCTGTGCCGGGGCATCATTTACAAATAGCCTTAAATCAAGAGAATAAAAATCAAACACTTTGGAACAAATTTGGCTATACAACTTCTGCATTTACAGAAGGATGGGCCCTTTATGCCGAAAGGTTAGCTATTGAAGCAGGTTTAGTTACTGATCCATATGACATGATTGGATCATTACAGTCAGAGCTTTTCAGAGCAGTTAGGCTTGTGGTTGATACAGGGATTCATTCTAAACGCTGGACTAGGGAAGAGGCTATAAAATATATGATGGATAATGCTGGGCAAGTTAAGAGCGCAGCTGAATCTGAAATAGAAAGATATATAGTCTGGCCTGCTCAAGCAACTTCTTATATGGTTGGTAGAATTAAAATTTTAGAGCTAAGAGAAAAAGCTAAAAATGCTTTAGGCAATAGATTCGACATAAAAGATTTTCACTCAGTAGTTTTGATGAATGGAGTCTTGCCTCTAACAGTTTTAGAGAAACTCATAGACGATTATATTGCTAATAATAGCTAAGCCTCTAGGCTAGCTTTTTCTATTTCATTTAATATTTTTGAATTCTCTCTGAGAAATTCAGTTGCTTTATTAAGTCCTTGACCTATCTTTTCCCCTTTATAGCTATACCAAGATCCAGATTTTTCAACAACTTCTTTTTTAACTGCATATTCAATAATCTCTCCAATCCTATTTATGCCTTTTCCATATAAAATTTGGAAGTCTACAACTTTGAATGGTGGAGCAACCTTATTTTTAACAACCTTAACTCTTGTTTCATTGCCAATAACTTCATCCCCATCTTTAATTGCACCTACTCTTCTGATATCTAATCTTACACTTGAGTAAAATTTAAGTGCATTACCTCCGGTTGTAGTTTCTGGACTTCCAAACATTACCCCTATTTTCATTCTTATCTGGTTAATAAAAATTACCATAGTATTAGACTTCTGGATATTACCTGTTATTTTTCTTAGTGCTTGCGACATGAGTCTTGCCTGTAAACCAACATGAGAGTCCCCCATATCACCTTCCAATTCTGCCCTTGGAACAAGAGCTGCCACACTATCTATTACTATTACATCTAAACTTTTGCTTTGTATTAGAGTATCTGTTACTTCTAATGCTTGCTCCCCTGTGTCTGGTTGAGACACTACAAGTTCATCGATATCAACCCCTAATGCTTTTGCATATTCAGGGTCTAATGCATGTTCAGCATCAATAAAAGCGGCACTACCACCTGCTTTTTGACATTCAGCAATAACTTGAAGAGTTAATGTAGTTTTTCCAGAAGATTCTGGCCCATAAATCTCAACGACTCTACCTTTAGGCAGACCCCCTATACCTAAACCCTTGTCTAGACCAAAGGAACCAGTTGAAATAGAACCAATTTCAACAATATCCTTGGTGCCTAATTTCATTATGGTGCCCTGCCCATATTCTTTTTCAATTTGTTTTAACGCATTATCTAAAGATTGTTTTTTTGTATCTGCCATTTTTTTTCCTTTATAGTGTATGTATATACAGTATTAGATCATAAAATCAATTTTTAGTCTACATTGAAAATAACTTTTTTAACCCCAATAAAGAACAGAACGGTTACTTTATTAAGTAAAATAACTTCATGGCCTTTGTTGTAACTGATGCATGCATTAACTGTAAGCACACTGATTGTGTTGAAGTTTGTCCTGTTGATTGCTTCTATGAAGGTGATAATTTTATAGTAATTAATCCTGAAGAATGCATTGATTGTGGGCTTTGTGAACCAGCCTGCCCTGTTAAAGCGATTTATGCAGAAGATGAGCTTCCACCAGATCAAATACCATTTATAGAAATAAACGATAATCTATCCAGAAAATGGCCTAACCTTACGCAAAAAAAAGACGCTATGCCAGAAGCAGAGAAATATGCAAATATAAAAAATAAAATTGATATGCTCAAAGAGACTTAACAAATATTTTCAGAAGCCTGAAGATGAATCCAGACAGCGGGAATAGATCCTAGAATTAAACCAGAAAATAAAACTTTAACTTGATGCTTATTTGTTTTAAATCTTTCAGCTATCTTAGATGGGATCATAAAAAACGCAAATAACATCCCCATTATAAAAGGCAAAAGCCCGACAATATCTAAACTTTTTATCCCACATGTAATTTCTTGATAAATGCCAAGAAGCAATAAGACCAATGCTCCTGATATGCCCGGTAATATAAAGGCTGTGAAGGCCAGAAAGCCAGCAACTATTAGTAAGAAAATATTGTTAAAATCAAATTGAATTAGAGAGAATGCGACAAGAAGTGCTATTAGTGCCCCTAGAATAAAACTAATAACATATTTGCTAGAATCAGATACCAGCTGATCAATAATGCAATTTTTTATTACTGCAAATATCATCACAAAGGATAAGAATATTTTAAAAAATATTAGTTGATTTTCTATAAGATAAGTAATGCCATATGCTGAAGCATATATTGAAATTACCATTCCAAGCATCAAAGGTATCATCAAAGATAGATTTATGTTTTTTGAAAAGTTTTTAAAATCTACAAAAAAAGATTTAGGACTAAAAAATGATAGCACCTTGATGAAAGGTTCATAGACATTGAATATGCCGGCAATAGTTGCTCCTGAAATTCCGGGTGTTATTTCTGCAATACCCATACAAAAACCAGCACTAAATCTATATAGAAAATTAGACATCAGGTAGTTCGCCTTTCGTTTTACTAAAATTAGTCATATCCCAGTAAAGAGGTGTGACAGATATTTTATTTGCTCTTATCGCTTCAAAATCCGTCCCCATCAAATCTCCTGTAGGTTTACCAGCTTTTCCGATCTTATAACTTAATTTATCTCCACTGCCGTTGAATTCTGGCGCTAAAGGCATTCCCCTATTTCCCAGTGAAGTAAAACAAAAACTAGCTATATCAACAAACTCTATATTGGGTACATTCATATTAAAAACTAACCCTCCATGATGTTCATCAGAATAATTTCTAACGATATAATCTAACATTAGTTCTGTTGCGATTACTGCTGATTGAAATTTCTCATAGGATTTCCCAGAAATGGATATAGCAAGCGGTGGAAACTTTAATTTTCTAGCAGTTAAGGCTGCGCCTAAGGTTCCAGAATGTATAACATCATCGCCCATATTTGCACCTTTATTAATTCCAGAGACAACAATATCTGGAATTTCTTTCATAATTGCCATTAGCCCCATAAAAACACAATCTGCTGGAGTGCCGCCAACAGAATATACATTTTCATCTAATTTATTAACTTCAACTGAAGTTCTAAGTGTAATAGCTGCTCCCTGTCCACTTTTATCTTTTTCTGGAGCAATCAGAGTCACTTCATGTTTTTCTTTTAACGATTCAAATAAAGCTTGTGTAATTTCTGATTCGATTCCATCATCATTTGTTAATAGTATTTTCATTCTTCTAACCTTGTTATGACGAGAGCTGCTGCTCCCTCTTTCTTTCCTATGAAGCCCATTTTTTCTGAGGTCTTTGCTTTAAGACCAATTCTATCTTTTTCTAGGTTTGTTAAATTACTCAAACTTAGAATAATCTCAGATTTATAATCTGATAATTTTGGCTTCTCCATTATTACTACTATATCTATCTGTTTTAGTGAGAAGCCCTTTTCAAGAACTTTATTATAAGCTATTTCAAATAACTCTCTTCCGGAGATATTTAGCCATTTCTTATCAGTATCAGGGAAATGATCTCCAATATCACCGAGACTAACCGCACCAAACATTGAGTCAATTAATGCGTGAATAATTATGTCTCCATCAGAATGAGCAAGAAATGATTTATGGTATGCAACTTTGACTCCTCCAAGCATTAGTCCATCTCCATTTTGAAATCTATGGCTATCAAAACCATTACCCACTCTCTCATTTGTAATTGTTTTTTCTGCAATATCTTCTGGTACTGTAATCTTTATATTTTTTCTATTTCCAGGAAGAATGCGTATCTTTCCCCCAGTCTTTTCAATTGCTTCAGATTCATCATTTGGTTGAAAATTTTCTTTAAAGCAGTCCTCTAGAGAATTTTTGAGCATATGTGATGTTGTAATCTGTGGGGTCTGAGCCAAATAAAATTTATTTCTATCAACACTTTTCTTTACAAATAAATTCTCTTGATTAATTTTTTTTAATGCTTCATAAACAGGGATTCCATAAGCCAAGATATCTTCTTCTCCGGGATTAAAGCTCTCTACTAAAAATTTTATTTCTTTTTGGTGTATGTATGGTCTTACTGCATCATGAACCACAACTAAACTATTCTCTTTTATATATTCCAGAGCTGACATAACGGACTCTGATCTGGTAGAACCTCCATCAACTTTTATAATTTTCGTATGCTTTGAAACACTTAACTTTTCAAAAAAATTATCTTCGGGACTAATAGGAATGATTATTTGTTCAAAAATTTCTAGATTAAGAAAATGATTTATAGTTTTTTCTAATATGCTTACGCCATTGATCTCTGCATACTGTTTGGGAACTTCTGATTCAAACCTGGTTCCGATTCCTGCAGAAGGGACTATTACATAAATTTTATTCAGGCTCTTCTTCATCATCCTTAACTAGCCCCAAGTTATCTTCTGCAATTTTTTTTATATGGTCTTCATTGTTCTTTAGTAGATCTATTTCTTCTTTTAAATCTTGATTATCTTGAAAAATTACTTCAAGTTCATTTTCTTTCTCAGAAATTAAGTTATTTATTTTTTCATTGTTTGAAAAGCTAAACTGGCCCTTAAAGATATCTAAGTAGATAAAAAAAATAATAATTATTAAAGTAATTGCAACTATGATCTTTGTTGTCTTTCCAGAAGAAATCATGGATACAACTCATTTTCTATGATTAGAAGACGGTTGTATTTAGCTGTTCTATCAGATCTAGCTGGCGCTCCAGATTTAATTTGCCTTGCATCTACTCCTACTGCAAGATCTGAGATAAAAGTATCTTCTGTTTCGCCTGATCTGTGAGAAATAATTGTTCCATAATCATTAGATTTTGCTAAATCTATAGCCTGGAAGGTTTCTGTTAGAGTGCCTATTTGATTAGGTTTTATTAAGATAGAATTTGCTACTTTTTCAGCAATTCCTTTTTCTAATAACTCTTTGTTAGTTACGAATATGTCGTCCCCCACTATCTGTAAATTATTAGTTTTTTCTGAGAGTTTCTTCCAAGCACTCCAATCAGATTCATCAAGAGGATCTTCAATAGAGATAATCTGATATTTATTAACAAGGTTCATCAAATAATCAATCATTTCATCAGAACTAAACTTATTTCCTTCTCCTTCAAGATGATAGATTTTATCTTTATATAATTCAGATGATGCGCAATCCAATCCTAAAGAAATATCCTCACCATATTCCATTCCTGTTTCTTCAATTGATTTAATTATTTCCTCTATAACTATTTCATTTGATTCAAAGTTAGGTGCGAATCCACCTTCGTCCCCCACTGTGGTGCTGAGTTTATTTTGATCTAAATTATTTTTTAAATGCATATAAACTTCGGCAGCTTTTCGCAATCCCTCTTTAAATGAAAATTTATTAGATGGTATGATCATAAATTCCTGAATATCAATATTGTTATTAGCATGAACTCCACCATTAAGAATATTTAACATTGGTCTTGGCATTGAAAATTTATTTTCTTTAGAAGCTAAATTATTAAATAAAATATTTATATATTCATAAAGAGGAATATTTAGACTATTTGTTGAAGCTCTTGCACAGGCTAGTGAAATAGACAAAATTGAATTAGCGCCAATTTTTTCCTTATTTTCAGTTCCATCGATATCTATAAGCAAAGTATCAATTTTATTTTGATCATCACTTTCTATTCCTATTAGGTGGTTTGACAAACCTTTTACTTGTTCAACAGCCTTTAAAGTACCAAAACCAAAGTATCTTGAGTTGTCACCATCTCTTAGTTCATGAGCTTCGAATGATCCAGCTGAGGCTCCGCTTGGAACGATAGCTGCACCTCTTGAGCCATCTTCTAAATAAACAGTTGTCCTGATCGTGGGTTTGCCTCTTGAGTCTAAGACTTCAAGTGCATCTATCTGTTTAATTTTCATATTTAGTTGCTCTTAACAAGGTCATCAAGAAGCAATATCTTATGCATAAAGTTGTCTAGCTCTGATAGATCAAGTGCACATGGACCATCACACATTGCTTTTGCTGGATCTGGATGTGTTTCAATAAATAGGCCTGCAATATTTTGTGATACTCCAGCTTTTGCTAAATCAAAAACGTATTGCCCTCTACCTCCTGTGCTTTTTTCTAACATACCAGGTTGCTGAAGAGAATGGGTTACATCAAAGAAAACTGGTTTCCCCGAATCTTTCAGAATTTGAAAATTTAACGTATCAACCACCAAATTGTTATAGCCAAAAATATTTCCTCTCTCACATAGAATTATATCTGGATTACCAGCTTGCTCACATTTACTTACTGCATGAAACATTTCCTTAGCAGATGAGAATTGTGGTTTCTTGATATTAATAATTTTTTTTGTTTTTGCTGCTGCAACAATTAAATCAGTTTGTCGACAAAGAAAAGCTGGAATTTGAATGACATCGCAAACTTCTGCCACAACTTCAGCTTGATTTGGTTCATGTATGTCTGTTATTAAAGGAACATCAAATTTTTCTTTAACCTTTCTTAAGCTATCCAGTCCTTTATCTAAGCCAGGCCCTCTGAATGAGTCTGCAGAAGACCTATTTGCTTTATCAAATGAAGCTTTAAAGACATAATTAAATTTATATTTTTCTGCAGCAGATTTAAATTTTTCAGCTACATGAAATAAAATATCATCTGACTCGATGACATTAACACCACCAAAAATAGTTAATCTTTGGTCATTTGCTATTGATCTATTATTTATATTCATTTTTTCTTCTTCAATTTTACAGCGGTCTTAATAAAATTATTAAATAAAGGGTGGCCTGTTTTTGGTTTAGATGTAAATTCAGGGTGAAATTGGCACCCTAAAAACCATGGATGGTTTCTTAATTCAATCATTTCTACTAAGTTATGTGCTTCTGATCTTGCTGAGACAATTAAGCCTTCCTTTTCAAGCATCGGTATATATTCTGGGTTTACTTCATACCTATGTCTATGTCTTTCAAAAATAGTCTTCATTTTATATAAAGTTCTGGCTAATGATCCCGTTAGTAGAGATGCTTTTTGAGCACCTAACCTCATACTTCCTCCTTTATCAGAGTTCTTATTTCTTTTTTCAATTGTTCCATCTTTATTCTTCCATTCCGTTACAAGAGATATAACTTTATTTTTTGTTCGTGGTTTAAACTCAGTACTATTTGCATCTTTTAGATTAAGGAGATTTCTAGTCATCTCAATAATTGCAATTTGAAGACCTAAGCAGATACCAAAAAATGGGATCTTATTTTCTCTTGCAAATCTAACAGCTAAAATCATTCCTTCAATTCCTCTATTTCCAAAACCTCCAGGCACAAGAATGGCATCTGAATTCTTTAAGGTTTTTTTATAATTAGAAGGTTCAATTTTTTCTGAGTTAATGTAATTTATATTAACTTTAGTGTCATTATGTATTCCTGCATGATCAAGCGCTTCAATCAAAGAAAAATATGCATCTTTTAAATCAACATATTTTCCAACGAAAGAAACATTTAATTCTTTTGAAGGTTTTATTTTTCTTTTTACAACTTTCTTCCAATCCTTAAGATTTGGGGTAGTTCTATCGAGTTGTAATCTCTTAGTAAGTATTTTATCGATTCCTTCTTCAGCTAAAAATAAAGGTGCTTGATAAATAGTTTCTAAATTAGGTAATGAAATAACTCCATCTTTTGGCATTGAGCAAAATAAAGCAATTTTTTCTTTACTTTCCTGTGGCAGAGCATATTCTGAACGACAGATAAGAATATCAGGCTGAACTCCAAGCGTTCGATACTCCTTTACTGAATGCTGAGTAGGTTTGGTTTTTAATTCGCCTGCATTAGATAAATAAGGAACAAGAGTCAGGTGTAAATAAGAAGTTTGATAATTCTTTAGCTCGAGCCCTAATTGTCTAATTGCTTCAATAAATGGTTGACCTTCTATGTCTCCTACTGTTCCACCTATCTCAACAATAGCTATGTCACAATTTTTAGAACCATTTAGAATCTTGCGCTTAATTTCATCTGTAATATGTGGAATTATCTGTACTGTTTTACCAAGATATTCCCCTTTTCTTTCTTTTCTCAATACTGAGTAATAGACTTTTCCAGCAGTAAAATTATTTTTTTTGCTACATACGTTATCTATGAATCTTTCGTAATGCCCTAAATCTAAATCTGTCTCTGTTCCATCTTCAAGAACAAATACTTCACCATGCTGAAATGGGCTCATAGTTCCTGGATCAACATTGAAGTATGGATCAAGTTTAATTACTGAAACTTTGTAACCTTTTGATTCTAGAATTGAACCTATAGATGCTGAAGCGATTCCTTTCCCTAGAGATGAGACAACACCACCTGTAACGAAAATAAACCTCGTATCTTTTAGCAAAATAAAATCCTTACGTTATTCTAAATAATTTTTATTAACTCTACCCGAGATATTAGTTAATAATTGATAAGAAATTGAGTTAAATTCTTGTGAAAAGCTAGTCAAATTAGTATCAAAACCCCACAGTTCGACCCAATCACCTATTTTAATACTAGAATCTTGCTCCAGATTAATTGTTATTAAATCCATATTAATCTTCCCTGCTGTTTTAAATTTCTTCCCATTGATGCTTACTTCAGCTGATTTCGAAGAATAAGGGTATCCATCTGCATAGCCGATTGGTATACCAGCAATAATACAATCAGAACTTGCTATCCAAGAACCATCATACCCCACACTATCGCCAGCTTTAATATTTTTTAACATCGTTATTTTTGACCTTAAACAAGTAACAGGCTTGATTCCATGTTCAAAATATTTGCCACCATAAATAGCAATACCCGGTCTGACAATATCAAAGTGAGCTTCATAAAAATTAAATATTGCTCCGGAGTTAGCAAGACTTCTTTTGTTATCAAAATTTTCAGTCAAATTAGAAAAAAGCTTTATTTGTTCCATATTTCTTGGATCTGATTTCTCGCTTGATGAAGCCAAATGTGACATAAGAATTAATTCTTTCAAATTTTTATCTATTAATTTTTGATATCGATTTATAAATTCTTCTGGATGGAATCCCAATCTATTCATTCCAGTATTTATTTTTAACCAAGCTCTACTATTAGAAAGGTCTACCTCCGGCATAGAATCCAGCTGCCAATCAGAGTGAATAACAAAATCTAAATTAAAATCTTTTACCTTATCGTAATCTGCAATTTCATGAACTCCCTGCAAAATTAGAATGGGTTTTTTTGTTTTTTTTCTTAAATTCAGAGCTTCATCTACTGTGATGACAGCAAAAGATTCAACCTCATTTTCAATAGTTTCACAAATTTCATTGATATCAAGACCATAAGCATTTGCTTTTATTACTGCTTGGATTTCTGCAGAGGTTGTGGACTTTATTACTTTGAGATTGTTCTCGAGGTTTGAAAGATTAATCTGCAGTTCTGTTTTCCGCATAACTGTTCATAATTTCTGGAGCTAAATCTCCAAATCTTGTTAACTCATCTCTAAAAGAAAGAAGTATATCTTTTGTTGGACCATTCCTATGTTTGACAAGCCTTAACTCAACAACATTTTTCCAATCTTCATCATTAGTGTAGAGATAATCTCTGTAAAGCATGAATATAAGATCGGCATCTTGCTCAATGGCTCCTGAATCTCTTAAATCTGCCATTTGTGGTCTTTTGTTAGGTCTCTGCTCTACAGCTCTGTTTAGCTGAGACAATACAATTACCGGAGCATTAACCTCTTTAGCTAGATATTTTAATGATCGTGATATGTCAGATAATTCGTTAACTCTGTTTTCAGTCCTTCCGGGCATCTGCATTAATTGAATATAGTCAATGACAATAAGCTTTACTCCACCATCATTTCTATGTTTCTTAGCTAATCTTCTTGCCTTGGCCCTAATCTCCATAGGCGAGATATTTGGCTTGTCATCTATATGGATATCCATATTTTCAAGTTTTTTTGCTTGTTGAATAGTTTTTTCCCATTGTCTATCCGTTAGATTTGCAGATTTAAAACTTTGCTGTGAAATACCTGCCATAGAAGCTAACATTCTTGAAGTAAGAGATTCTGATGACATCTCCAGGCTAAAGACTAAAACACAACCATCTTCATCTTTTGCTACATTTTCAGCAATATTCATTGCTAAAGATGTTTTACCCATACTCGGTCTTCCTGCAATTACAATAAGATCTTCTTTTTGCAATCCTTGAGTTACGCCATCAACTGCTTTAAAACCTGAAGAGATACCAATTAATTCTCCCTGTTTTTTTGATAATTCTTCTAATCTATCTAATGTTGGTCCTACATATTCTTCAATCTTTTTTAATGAATCATCTTTAGTTCTATTTTCAGATAATTCAAATATCTTGGCCTCAGCTTCGCTTAGAATCTCATCACTAGTTTTTCCTTTGGGATCATCTGAAGTTTTAATTATTTCTTGTAGTACTTTTTTTAAATTTCTATCAATTGACTGATCTTTTACAAGATTGGCATAACTATCTGCAGCTAAAGCAGAAACAGGAACTTTTTGAAGCTCTTTTAAA
This sequence comes from Gammaproteobacteria bacterium, assembly GCA_002690945.1. Lineage (GTDB taxonomy): Bacteria > Pseudomonadota > Gammaproteobacteria > Magnimaribacterales > TMED112 > TMED112. The sequence goes on from NZGL01000029.1 coordinate 21,173, forward strand.
TAATCAACACCACCGACTCTTTGGAGAGAATTCTTTCGATCTAATTGTTTAGATACAGTGATATGATCTATACCCTTACCTTCATCTGCTAGCTGTTTTATGCACTCATAAATTTCTCTGTGAGCTTCAGACTCAAAATCACCCGGATTAATTAGAGCGTCAACCTCGGGATATTTTTCCTTTGATAATAATAACGATCCTAATACTGCTTGTTCAGCTTCAATGTTACTTGGCATTATTTTGCTTTTACTTCTATAGATATAGATTTAACTATTTCTGCATGAAGTTCAACGTTTACTTCAAATTCTCCGACTTCTTTTATAGGTCCAGTCGATAAAATTATTGATGAGCGTTTTACAAAATCGAGGCCTTTTTCATGAATTGATTCAAGTATTTCAGCAATCCCAACCGAGCCAAATAATGCTCCACTCTCTTGTGCATTAGCAGAAATTACTAATTTTAATCCTTCAATTTTAAGAGCATTTGCCTCTGCAAGAGATAATTCATCTTGCGCTTTCTTGAGATATTCTTCTTTTTTTTCTTCAAAATCTTTTATGTATTTTTCTGTGGCTGGTAAGGCTTTATGATATGGAAGTAAAAAATTTCTTGCGAATCCAGACTTTACATCAACAATATCTCCGATGTTGCCAAGATTCTTAATTTTTGTAACTAGTACAACTTTCATCTACTTTCTTCAACTTTATGCTTATCTGTAAATGGTAAAAATCCGAGAATTCTTGCTTTCTTGACGGCTTTAGTCAGTTTTCTTTGATCCTTTGCATTTAATCTTGTATATCTTGATGAAGAAATTTTTCCATTATCAGATATAAAGTACTTTAGAGACTCTGGATCCCTATAATCAATATTTACTTTCTTCTCTTCTGCCATTTAAACGCCTAATTTAACAGTCAAATGCCTAAATACGTTTTGATCATATCTAAATTTTTCTTCTAATATTGGTAAAGTCTCAGGCTCAATTTTTACATCAAGATGAACATAATTTGCATAATTCATATTATTAATTGGATAAGCTAACTGCCTCTTACCTAGCAGCTTTGTGTCGACTAAATCTCCTTTATTTTCATGAATAATCTTTTTTAGACCATCAAGAAATTCATCAACTTCATCCATTGTATTTGGATTTAGAAGAAGCATTAATTCATAATTCTGCATTATTTAAGTACCAAATTCTGACCTGAACCATTCAAGCATCCGGCCTATGATACCCCTGCTTTGATTAAAGGTAAACTGTTTATTTTGTTCTATGGCGCAAAATTTTATCATTCCTAGAATAGGGCTGAATTGTGGTTTAATTAGTTGTTCTGATTTGGTGGGCATTTCAATTATTGGAAAGCCTATTTCAAAGTTGTTTTTTGTAACATTCTCTCCTAATTTTTTTATGCCTTCTAGGTTTGCTGTTCCGCCTGTAAGAACGTAACCAGTGGGCATAGAACTCAACATACCATTATCTTCAACACAAATAGCGCAGTGTCTTATAATCCTAGTTAAAGACTTCTCAATCACTTCAGAAAGTGCTTTTCTTGATATTTCCGTATCTCTATTTCCATTATTTCCCATTATTTTTAATGAATCTTGCGAATCTGAATCTAAAATAGCGCACCCATATTTCTTTTTAACTTCTTCTGCTTGCATTGATGTAATTTTGAGTGATGTAGCAATAGTTTCAGTAATAAAATCTCCCGCATAAGGGAAAACTTTTGAAAATCGAATTGATCCTCCTTTGTAAATTGTCAGATCAGTTGTTCCAGCACCTATATCTAACAAACAAATACCGAGCTCTCTCTGATCTTTTGTTAAAACACTTTCAGCAGCGCCCAATTGATTGAAATAGAATTTTTTAATTCTTAAATCATTCAATTCTTCAATACACTTTGAGATATTCTCTTTGGTATTTTGTGAACAGTATATTAAATGAGATTTGGCTTCTAGTCTTACACCATTCATTCCTATTGGTTGTGCAATGCCAGGCTGTCCATCAATAATATATTCATTCGGTGATACATAAAGCAGTGTTTTATCGTTTGGCACTTTTAAAGTTGAAGACATATTAAGTGCAGACTGAACATCTCGAGCAGTGACTTCTTTTTGTCTAATAATTACAGAGCCAGTAGAATTGATACTAGATATTTGTTCTCCAGAGAAGCTTACAATAACATCTTTTATTTTTTCTCCAGCTTTATTTTCTAATTCATTTATGCACTTTGAAATATCTTCAGAAATTTGGCCAATATTTATTATTGATCCTGTTTTAATGCCAGAAGTTTCAACCGATGAAAATGCTACGACTTCAGGGGATACATCTTCATCTTTAACTAGAATAGAGCTTATTTTTGATGTACCAAAATCTAAAATACAAATCATGTTTCTTTAATTGATCCTTCAATTATCATTGTTATTAATTCTTGATAGTTTATCCCTGATTCCTTTGCAGCCAAAGGGAATAAGCTCTTTTCAGTGAATCCTGGAACAGTATTAATCTCTAAAATACCTAGGTTTTTACCATCAAAGACAAAGTCGACTCTCCCCCATATCCTGCAGCCATGAGAAAAAAATGCTTTAAGTGCAATATTTTTTAGTTCATCTTTTAAACCTTGGTCATTTAAAAGAGTCTTTTTTGTTTTTGCAGATTCATACTTAGCTGTATAATCGTAAAAGCTTCTATTAGAATCAGGCAGAATTTGTAGAGGCTCTAATGCTTTTCCATTAAGAATGCCTACTGTATATTCGGAATCGTTATATGCTTTTTCTATTATTACATCTTCTGAAAAGTCATTAGCAAAAGTTATTGCATCCTGTAGCATTTCTTTATTTTTTACTTTAGAAATTCCTAAACTTGATCCATTACAATTAGGCTTAACAAAAAAACCACCTTGATAGTTTAAGAAATCAGCATCAGGATGAATTTTTTTATTTCTACTTGAAACAATATATTCAGGGGTTGGAAGTTGATTTTCTATAAGAATTTTTTTTGATTGAATCTTATTCCAACAATTTTCACATGATTTTTGATCTGAGCCAGTAAAAGTTATTGCTTGCTCATTTAAAATTTTCTGTATCTCACCATCTTCGCCTCCAACACCATGAATTGCTATAAAAACAATTGAATTTTTATCAATTTTATTGACCTTGAAATCATTTAAATTAAGTAAAGTAGGTAAAAAAGTTTCTCTGTCTATATGTTTGTTTATTGAATTTGCGGTAAGTTCAGATATTTGACTCTCATCTGAATTGCCTCCATAGAGAATAATGACTTCTTTCATTTGTACATTGCCAATAGAGAATTTGAAATATCAACTATGTTACCAGCTCCTTGAGTAACAAGAATTTCATTGTTCTTTACTTCAGCTTCAAGGATTTTTGAAATTTCATTTAAATTTTTAGCAAAAAAGGCTTTCTTGCCCTTGTTCAGTAAAGAATTAACAAAATCATAAGAGCTTATATTCTGAGTATTTTGTTCTCCCGCTGAGTAAATATCTAGAATAATTACTTTATCTACTGCTCCAAGACAATCTATGAAATCATCAAAAAGTATCGAGGATCGTGAATATCTATGGGGCTGAAAAATCATATTAACTTTTTTATTTCTATGAGAAGACTTAATCGCTGCTACTGTTGCACTAATTTCTGTTGGATGATGACCATAATCATCAAGTAATTTTATTTTTTTATTACTAATTTTTAGGTCTCCTTTGAATTCAAGTCTTCTTGATACTCCTCCAAATGATTTTAGAGAGTCTTTTATAGTTTTTGTGTTTATGCCTGCTTCCTTTGCAACTATGTATGCAGCTGTTGCATTCAGTGCATTGTGGCGTCCAGCAATTTTCAATTTCAATCTAACTTCCTTACCAACTGAGCTTCTTACCAAAGTAAATTCCTGAAAATTACTTACTTGTTTTAAATCTTTTAAATAGTAATCTGCTGATTTGCTAAATCCATATGATATTTTTGGTCTAGCTAGATCATTGAAAAGCTTTTCAGCTTTTTCTTCATCTATACAAATTATTGCTGTGCCATAAAAAGGTAAATTTTCAAGAAATTGATGAAATGTTTCGTTAAGTTTTTCTATGTTATTTTCATAGAAATCTAAGTGATCATTATCAATATTAGTTATAACACTTATCTCTGGGCTTAAATGTAGAAATGATGCATCACTTTCGTCAGCCTCAATAATAAGATATTCGCTAGAGCCAAGAATACTTTTGTCTTCTTGTCCCAATATTCTCCCACCAATTATGTATGTAGGGTCAAATTTGGCTTTAATAAAAATATTAGCTATTAGACTAGTAGTGGTTGTTTTTCCATGTGAGCCAGCTACAGCTATACTTTGAAATCCACGCATTAGACTTGATAACATTTCTGCCCTTGCAATGATTGTTTTATTTAAAGACCTTGCACAACGCATTTCAGGGTTAGATTGAGTGACTGCTGTAGAGTAAACAACAACATCTGAATCTCTTACATTCTTTTCAGTATGGCCAATAAAAATTTTTGCTCCTAGATGCTTAAGTCTCTCAGTATTTTTATTCTCAACTAGATCACTACCAGTAACAGTAAAGCCCTGATTTAACAGCATCTCTGCTATTCCAACCATTCCAACTCCACCAATTCCAATAAAATGAATATTTTTAATTTTGCTTAATTTCATCTGCTATTTTTTTTGCTGCATCTAAATGTATTTCTTTTTTAATCTTCTTGCTTAATTCTCTTAAATCTAAGGAATTAAATCTATTTAGTTCTATTAAAAATTCTTTTTTGTTGAATTCCTCTTCGTTGAAAACTCTAGCTCCGCCATCCTTTGCAGCATAATTAGCATTATATTTTTGATGGTCGTCTATGGAACTTGGTAAAGGAAAAAATAGTGCTGGCATACCATAAGATTGTAATTCAGCTACTGTTGAGGCCCCAGACCTACATATCACAAATTTTGTTTTAGCAAATACCTTTGAAATATCATCTATAAAATCCATAAATTCAATTTGGGTAGATTCAAAATTAATTGTATGGCTGCCTTTCTGAAAAATAATTTTTTCTGATATGTCTGACTCAACTAATGCTTGAGGTAAATTATCATTAAAAAAATTTGAGCCCTGACTGCCACCAATTATTAATATATTGTCTTTATCTGGAACATCAAAATAACTTGATCCTCTTATTTCTTTTCTTATTGGGTTTCCAGAATTACATTCATTTCTCAGACCTAATTTGAAGCCTGTAAATACTTTCTTAGCAAAAAATTTTGAAATATTGTTTGATGTTCCAAGAATGGAATTTTGTTCATGTATATATAGACTTTTAAAAAGGATCTTTCCTGCCACCAATCCAAGTGATGAAATGTACCCGCCCATCAAGAGAACTTTTTTTGGATTACCATTAATTANAATNNANATNACTTTAAATAAATTNTAAATAAAACTAATNGGCCATATTANTTTCTTAANTATNCCNTTNCCTCTNAANCCNTCGATNTNTAGGTAAATAACTTTATATTCNGTTTCTNTATAAATTTTTTTCTCTANNTCNCTNCTTGATGCAAAAAANANTACATCNTCTNTTTTAAACTCTTCTGCTATAGATAATGCAGGAAAAATATGNCCTCCAGTNCCAGCAGCAAAAATTGCAATTTTCATTTAATATTATTCCTAAATTCCCAGCTAGCTCTTAATGTGATAGCTAAAGCTATAAAATTCATAATAACACTGCTGCGCCCATAACTTATAAATGGCAATGCTAGTCCTTTTGTTGGGATTAGGCCTAAATTTACGAAAATATTTAAAGAAGTTTGCATGAAAAATAATAATGCAAAAAAAGATATTAAAAGACTATTAAAAAAGAAGTTTTTCTTCATAGAACTATCGGCAAGCTTGAATAGTCTCCACAGAATAACTAAATAACAGCTAAATAATAATGCCATGCCAATTACTCCAGTTTCTTCAACAAAAATTGAAAATATAAAATCAGTATGCGATTCAGGTAGAAAGTAATATTTTTGAGTGCTTTCCCCTATACCCAATCCAGAAAAACCACCTTGCACTGAAGCAACTAAAGCATTTATTAGCTGATAATCAGTTCCTCCTACATCGTCCCAAGGATTAGAAAAACTTACAACTCTGCTCCATCTTTCCTCATTAAAATAGGCAATTAAAATGACTATTGAAATGAACACTAAAAATAATATAAGAAGCTGATTAAACTTTGCCCCTCCTATAAATAAAATCAATATTCCTATAGCAAATATAACAACAGTTGCACCAAGATCCATTTCAAGTAAAAGCAATATACTTATAATTGATGTCAGAATTAATGGCTTAATAAAACCCCACCAAGAATTTTCTAATTGATCTTTTCTTCTTAGACAGTAACCGCAAAGATAAATAGGGACAAAAATTTTTGCAATTTCTGAAGGTTGAATATTGAAGCCTATATTAATCCATCTTAAGCTTCCATTTTTTTCAACACCGATTCCAGGTATAAATACTAAAGAAAGTAAAANTGCTGATATTAATATAAGTAAAAGTCCATTTTCTCTATAAAAAGATATTGGAACAAATAAAAATATGGTTCCAGCAAATAACCCTATAGATAAAGCTACTAATTGTCTTTGCAGATAAAAGTACTGATTGCCAAAATCTGCATCAGCTACAACACTAGAAGATGAATATATAAAAACGATACTTATAGCTGTAAGTATCCCAAATGGTATTAATAAAGATTTATCTAAAAGACTCTCTTTTTTATTCACCAAAATATTTTAATACTTTATTTTTAAAGTATTGGCCTCTCTCACTAAAATTCTGAAAATCCTTTCCACTAGGGTTGCCGGGTGAAAATAAAATTTTTGAGGAATCATTTGAACTTTTCAAGTCTTTAAGAGCCTCATCAAGAGTGGCAAAATCTTTAATATTTTCATGCTTCATTATCTTTAGAAGGTCTTTTCTATGCTTGCCAAAAATGTAGACCCTCTTCGGTCCTTTGATAATTATTTCATCTAAACATTCTTTATCTGGATCTCCACAGATAATCAGTGTTCCTGAAAAGTCTAATTTTGATATTGCATGCTTCAACGAAGATGAATTTGTTGATTTAGAATCATCTATGAACCTTCCTGCGAACTCTTCAAGCCTATGCGGAAGAGAAGATAATTTTAGGTCATCATAGTTTGAATTAGGTTCCAGGTCTTTAGCAATTTTCTTGGCAATAGTTTCGTAGTCATGGCCATCACATAGGATAGTCTTTATTTTATCTCTGCATATTCTAAGCTTCGCTTCTTTATATCTCTTGAAAGTCCCATGAAACTTAATATGATCTTGTTCTATATTAGTGATGATAGCTAAATCAAATAAATTGCTTTCCATTTTTTCCAATTGATAACTTGAAGCTTCAATAACACTATATTTTTTTTGGTGATTAAGGTTTTCTAATACTGGATTTCCAATATTACCTAAAGCTATGGCTGAACTAGAGTGATTTAAGGCTTGCTCTAAAAAATGCACCAATGTGCTCTTTCCGTTTGTGCCGGTAATTCCAATTTTAAATGAATTGTGCTCTAAGAAAAATATATCTAAATCACTTTTGAGATTTAAATTAGTAATCTGTTCTCTAGTTAAATAATTCTGTAATTTTATTCCTGGTGAAATATAAATATCTTTATAATTTTCTAGGGAATTAAATGCTGGGCTTATATGTTTTCCTTGATGAGCTTCTGGCAATTTATTCACATCATCATCGTAAATATCAAAAACTATATTCTTATTCGTTAAATATTTTTCGAAAGACTTGCCTGTCTGTCCATAACCAAAGATCAATGATTTCATTATCTAATTTTCAGTAGAGATAGGCCAATTAGCACAAAAATAAAAGTTAAGATCCAAAACCTGACAATTATTTTAGGTTCCTTCCAGCCCATAAGTTCAAAATGATGGTGAATAGGAGCCATTCTAAATATTCTTTTCTTCCTTATCTTAAATGAAGCTACCTGCAGAATTACACTCATTGCTTCCATTACGAAAACCATTGCCATTACCGCAAAGACTATTTCATGTCTAACAATTATTGCTATAAGTGCTATAAATGCTCCCATTGAAAGAGACCCAACATCACCCATGAATATCTGAGCAGGATAAGTATTAAACCATAGAAAGCCTATTCCTGCGCCAACCATTGCTCCGCATAAAACTAATAATTCTCCTGTGCCTATAATATGAGGTATATAGAGATATTCAGCAGCAATTATATTTCCAGAAGCCCATGCAATTATACCAAGTGCTGAAGTTATTATTATTACTGGCAATATTGCAAGGCCATCTAAACCATCAGTTAAATTAACTGCATTAGAACTTCCGATGATTATAAAGATAGAAATAAATATGAACCAAATCCCAAAATCCAAAACCACATCTTTAAAAAAAGGGACTATGTATGAAGTCTCTATTTTATTTTCAGCCGTAGTATATAGAACAACTGATATGATGCATGCACAGATAAATTGCCAAAAGATTTTAGACTTTCCAGATATACCTTCTTGGTTTTTGTGTTTTATCTTATTGTAATCATCGGCAAAACCTATTAGAGCGAACATAAATAAACAGAAGATAGACAATAAAAGATATTTATTTGCTAAATCTCCCCATAGAAAACCGGACAAAATAACACTTCCAATTATCAATAAACCTCCCATAGTCGGAGTACCATCTTTAGACTTATGACTATCTGGACCACGATCACCGATGGACTGCTGGAATTGAAGTAACCTAATTTTTTTAATAAATGTTTCTCCAAGAAAAAGAACCATCATTAGTCCAGTCAGAGTTGCCAAAATAGTCCTAGTTGTTAAATAGGAAAATAGATTTAAAAAGTTTGATTTTTCCGGGAGGAGGTTAAGTAATAAATCAATCATCAGTTATCAAATTTAAATATTGCTCCATTTTACTAGACCTTGAACCTTTAAAATATAAATTTTCTCCTGCATCTAATTTTTTAATTAAGGTTTGTTTTGGAAAATCTCCTAAACCATGAAAATAATTAACATTTGAAGTTTTTAATTGTTCGAGGGCTTTTTTGAATAAATTTCCTGTTACGAAAATTTCATATTCTTTAAGTTTTGTCAGCATATCAATATGAATACTAATTTGATCTTTACCAAGCTCAGCCATATCCCCTAGTATTAAAGTAGTTTTCTTTGGATCTTCCATAGTGACAGTCTCATAAATAGTTTTTGGGTGTGCATTATACGTTTGATCAATTATTTCTCCATTAGATCTACTAATTCTATTTCCTCTTCCTTTTGTAGGTTTAAATGAACCATGATTTAGAGAATCGGTAACACCTAAAAACCTCATAGTCATATCAACTATTTTTTGATTATGTAATAGAAAATTATCTTCAGATATTTTTCGTCCATCTATAAAATTCTCTTTTTTAACTAAACAGTTATTGAGTTTAAGTTTTGTTTTCGTAATGCTTTCTAAATCTCCAAAAGATTCTAAGTGATTGCTTGCTATACTCGTCAATATAAAAATATCACAGAATAGTTTCTGTGAAATTAAATCGAAATCATTCTTTTTTCTTGCACCGCATTCAACAACCAAGAACTTTGTATCTGTTGGCATGCTTAAGATTGTAAATGGTATGCCAAATTCATTATTTTCATTTTCTTTGCTGCAGTGACATTGATTTCCAAGATGATGCTTCAACATATCTTTGATAGTCGTTTTTCCATAGCTGCCAGTAATGAAAATAATTTGTGGTCTTACGTTTTCTAAATTTCTTTTAGCTAACTTCAACAAACATTCATAAACATCTGTAACTTTCAGAGTTAAGCCATTTAAATTCTTTTCCGTAATTACAGCAGCGCCATTTTCTAAGGCTGATTCGGTGAAGTCTTCTCCATTAAATTTTTGTCCTTTAAGCGGTATAAATATATCGTTGCTCTTAGAGTCCCTTGAATCAAATTTTATAGATGTAATATCACAATCTTTATTTAGACAAGTTATATCTAATACATTTGCATAATCGCTTAGTTTTTTTAACCCCTTTACTTTATACATTTCAAAATCTCCTCATAATCTGAGAATGCTTTCTTTTCATCTCCTATTATCTGATATTCTTCATGGCCTTTTCCTGTTATCAAAAGAATCTCATCTTTTTTTAATTCATTAATTGCCATGTTAATTGCTTCTGCTCTATCTTGTTCAATGACCACTTTCTCTTTATCAGATATTCCTCCTGCGATCATATTTATAATCTCTTCAGGTTTCTCAAATCTCGGGTTGTCAGATGTAATATAAATCTTTTTTGCGTATTTTTGAGCAACATTTCCCATTAGTTCTCTTTTGCCTTGATCTCTACCCCCTCCTGCACCGAAAACTAACTTTAACCCTTTATAATTTTTCTTCTTAAGTTCAGAGCAAACTGCATCTAGAGCATCTGGTGTATGAGCAAAATCAATAAATATGTTTTCATTAGGAATCTTTTGAAGTCTTCCACTGGGCAATGTCATTTCTTCTGCAGCAGAAAAAAATTCTGTACAATTTGAAGTTATAGAGTAGTAATAAGGTAATGAAAGAAGCAAATTATATATATTATATTTTGCATGTAGTTGAGGGCATGAATTAAACTCGCCCCATGGAGTTTTTGCAGAAAAATTTATTCTGCCATTTGTTTTAAATTCTTTAATTTCAAAGTAAATATCAGCCTTCTTTTGTTTATTAGAAACTGAATAAATTCTTTCGCCCACAAATGTAGTCTTAATATTTGAAAAATGCTCTTCGTCTAAGTTATAAGATAATGTTTTTAGAGTGCTATTTTCAGCTAATTTAAGCTTTGATACTAAGTACTCATCAAAACTTTTATGATAATCTAGATGATCTCTTGAAATATTAGTTAATGCTGCATGCTCAATGGTCAAGCCTTTAAGTCTATTCTGATGCAATCCTATTGATGATGCTTCAATAAAAATATTCTTGATATTATTTTCCAAGCATTTACGCATTACTGATCTAATAAATAATGGCTCCTCAGTTGTTAAGCTATTACTAAAGTATTTATTTCCATTTAAATATGTTCCAAGGGTGCCTATTGTAGAATTAGAGATAGAGTTAAATGAAAAAGCCTGGCTAAGTAAATCTATTGTAGTGCTCTTTCCGTTTGTACCTGTAACAAAAAAATTTTTAAAGCTTGCTTGCTGAATATCATAAATTTCGTCAATCCATTTGAGATAATTTTCTTCAAGATTGTTTATTTTCAATATTTTAGGATTGTCATACTCCGCAAATTTGCTGTCTATTAGAATTAAGGAAAGCTTATTGATGTCGTCTTGACTGAGATATTTAATTCCATTGTTTAAAGAAATAAAAATATCATCGTCTTTTATATATTTTGAATGAGAAACAAAGTTTCTCTTTTCAAGATTCATGTTATCTAGAGGATTTATCATAAAAGCTTTAACCTCTTCATGAATTCAGACATTTTTGCAACAACGGGAGCTGCAACATCTGCGCCAAAATAATTATTAGGATCGGGCTCATCAATGGTAACAACCATTATAAATTTTGGATCTTCATATGGAAAAATAGATGCAAAACTTGATAAGTATCTTCCATCTTTTGCCCGGCCTAATCCTTCAATATATTTTTCAGATGTACCTGTTTTGCCTGCTAAGTTTATAGATGTATTTTGTAAATTTTTTGCTGTTCCACTAAGAATAACATCCCTTAAAGCGTCTAGAATAAAAATTGCGATATCTTCGTCTAAGACTTTTTTTCGTAGTACTTCTTCGTCAAATTTAATTTTTGGTTCAATCATATAACCTTTGTTTGCAAATACGCTATATGCTCTAGCTATCTGTAAAGAATTTGCAGCCATGCTATACCCATAACCTAGAGAGGCTTTATCAATTTCATACAATTTAGGCCTATCGAGAATTAAGCCTGGATAACTGGTAGTCCAATTCATATTTAAATGCTCCCCAAAACCAAATTGACTTAAATTATCTCTTAAAAGTTGGTCTGAAAATTTAATAGCAATCATTGCTGTCCCAACTTGTGAAGAATTAGATATGACTTCATGCGGATATATTTTTCCGAAATTCTTACCTCCAGCTTCACATCTGTTATATTTAGAAAGCGTTATACACCCAGGATTAGTATCTAGCTCAGTATTTTTTTCTATTAGATTAAGCTGTAAAGCTCCTGCTACCGTAAATGGTTTTATAAGAGATCCCGGTTCATAGAAATCATCAATTAATCTATTTTTTTCGATAATTCTTGAAGAATCATTAGGGTTAAATGTTGGGTAGCTCGCCATAGCTAAAATTTCACCAGATTTAGCATCCATTAATAATGCATAGCCCCCTTTTGCATTATTTGAAGAAATTGCATTTTTTAGCTCATCAAACAGTTTGTATTGCAGAGTAATGTCTAATGTAAGCTTTAAGTTTTTTTTATTGCTGGACAGATCGAAACTAGTTAAGTCGCCAAAAGTTTTTCCACCACGCCTATTTCGCAAAAAAGATTGAGATGATTCACTTTTTGAAATTTCATTTTCAAAGACTTTTTCAACACCTTCAAGACCACCATCAGTACCTGAAAATCCTATTACTGTACTTGCAATAGAGCCATAGGGATAATACCTTCTAGATCTTGGTTCTTGAATCGGAGAACAACTACATGCGAGTTTAGCTTTTTTTAAAAAATCTATACCAATTTCATTCTCAAACCATAGCCTTCTATTAGAGTTCAGAAAGATGGTAATTTCTTCAGCTTTAGCAAGTTCTAATACTTTTTCTTTTTGTGCTTGACTGTCAAAAAGTAATGTTTGTCGAACTATGTCGAGAGCTAATTGATTGTCATTCCTATCAACTATCTTGCCTCTAGGTAAGAAATTAATTTCAGTAACCGTGCTCTGACTTATGCCTTTAGAAACGTAGAGATCTCTATCTTTACTAAGCTCGTAATACCTGAAAATTGGCAATAACAATAGAATAAAAAAGATCAAAAAAATAATTCTGAGTTTTATCATTAGTCTTCAATCTCAGGTTCTCTCATTCTTAGATCTAAGGCCCTTTCATAGATGAAGGGCGATGATTTTATTAAAGATATTTCAAGATCTAGTTTTGTATTCTGATTCTCTAAGGAGGATATTTTTTGCTGAACTTTATCTAAATGCTCAAAATTTCTTTTATATTCAAAAACAAGATTTACTTTGACCAAAGCAAGGCAAGTCACTAAAACTAGTAGGCTTAATAAAACAAAATCTAACAACTTCATAATTTTTCGATTACTCTCATTTTTGCACTTCTTGATCTTACATTCATTTTAACTTCACCTTTAGAAGGATATATAAGCTTATGAGTTCTATATATGGGGTTTTTTTCTTCCTCTATTATAGGTATTCGTTTTTCATGAATATTTACTTTTTCCTTGAATGTATTTTTTACGAGTCTATCTTCTAATGAATGAAAAGAAATAACCACGATTTTTCCACCTTTTACGATTTTTTTCTTGAGCTCTTCAAGACATTCTTTAAGATTNATAATTTCATCATTTACAGCAATTCTAAAAGCTTGGAACGATTTTGTTGCTGCATGTTTTTTTGTTCTTATTTTTTTATTCTTTTTAATTAAGTCTGATAAATCAAATGTGTTTGTGAAAAGCTTATCTGATCTTCTTTCGACTATTGCTTTAGCGATTCTTCTAGATTCCTCTTCTTCACCGTAGGTCCATAATATATGACTTATTTCTTCTTCTTTGTAACTATTAACTATATCTGAACATGTTATACCTGACTGATTATTAAATCTCATATCTAAAGGTCCTTTGTTTTGAAAACTAAAGCCTCTTTCAGGAGAGTCAAGTTGAGGTGATGATAGGCCACAATCAATTATTGCTCCTGAAATTGAGCTATTATCGAAATAATGATCTAAATTACGGAAATTATCATGGATAAAATTAAAATTTCTATATTTAATCTCCTTTGATGCTACCAATGCATCCGGATCAAGGTCAAAAGAATATAATTTTGCGCTTTTACTTATTCTATTCAGTATTTCTTTGCTATGTCCGCCTCTACCAAAAGTACAATCTACATATATACCATTTCTATCTGTCAGTAGATGGTCAACTGATTCTTTGAGTAATACAGGGTAATGTTTAATCCTTTAACCCCTTAAGAGTTTCTTTGATATCAATTTTTCTTAAATTATTTAAATTTACATATCCATCAGAACTTGGATTTGTATTTCCATTTAATGGGCTAATTGAAGGTGAAGGTATATACGAAGGTCTAAATTCGTCAAGATTATACCTTCTAAGTCCTGTAGCTATAATTGTTACTGATATTTCATCTCCATATGATTTATCTGTCATTAATCCTGATATTGCTTCGATATTTTCCTTACCAATATTTTGAGCATGATTCATTATTTCAAGTAGTTCTTCTTTTTCTAAAGCTGAAGCGCAGACATTTACAATTAAACCTTTTGCATTCCTCATATCTGCTTGATCAAAAAATGGATTATTTAATGCATTATTAACGGCCTCTGCAGCCCTATTTGGTCCAGCTGCAGTGCCATAACACATAATGGCCATTCCTTTATGAGACATGGCAGCCTTAACATCAGCAAAATCTATATTCATTCTAGCTGTATCCGTCAGAATTACATTAGTAACGCTTTTTAGTGCGTTGGTTAATACGTTATCTACTGCATCGAAGCCTTCTAGTAAGTCTGAATCTTCAGGAAATACTTGAAAAATCTTTTCATTATCTATTTCAATTAATGAATCTACATTATCTATAAGGTCTGAAATGCCAACTTTTGCTTGATTCGCTCTTTTTGAGCCCTCATGCTTAAAAGGCGTCGTCACTACACCAACTGTCAATATACCCATATCTCTTGCTAGTTTTGCAATTATAGGTGCTCCGCCTGTACCTGTACCACCACCCATACCTGCTGTAAGGAAAAGCATTTCAGTATTTTCAAGATGTTCTTTTATCTCTTCTATGCTTTGTTCGGTTGCGGCCCTACCTTTCTCTGGATCATTGCCAGCGCCAAGTCCTTTAGTTAATTCTTGGCCTAGTATTATCTTTTTTGCGCTATGTATTTTACTTAAATCTTGGGCATCTGTGTTTGCACATATAAAGTTTACGCCTTTGATTCCCGAATTAATCATATGGCTTACACTATTGCCGCCGCCGCCTCCAATTCCAAGAACTGTTATTTTTGCTTGCTCGTAATCAGAGTCTAAGATTTCCCAAGTCATAATAGAATTTTATATGAGAGGTTTGAGTTGGTCTATAAGCCGGATTCTGTTAACAGCTATCATTTATCTAGATGTTTTGTTGCCAAAACATTCATGCTGCCTACCCAGATTATGCGCGAGCAACGCAATTTAATCTCTATTTGGCATTGCTTCAAGTGGGGTTTACCATGCCCTGATTTTACTCAGGCGGTAAGCTCTTACCTTACCTTTTCACCCTTACCATAAATGGCGGTATATTTTCTGTGGCACTAGCCATAGACTCACGTCTCCCAGTCGTTAACTGGCACTTTACTCTTTGAAGTCCGGACTTTCCTCTTAATAAATTAAGCGATAGCTCGACCAACTCAGCCACATATAATATCAAGAGTTTTTAGAAAAAGATAAGAATCTTTTATAAATTTTGTTTTTATTAATGCCCGTAATTTCAGAAACTACTTTTGAGAGATCCTTTAATGAAAGTTTAGATAATAATTGATTATAAATTCTGTCTGCTAATAAAAATGATTCATTTATATTTGTAACTTTAATTAGAATTACAAATTCTCCCTTTACTAAATCCTTACTTTCTAACAAAAGTTTTTCAATTTTTTTTGGACTGCCTCTAAAGAAATTTTCATGTATTTTTGTTATTTCTTTAGCAACACAAACTTCAGCTAAGTCTCCAAACTTCTGATCTAAAAAATTAAGAGTGTCTATTATTCTTTTTGGAGATTCAAAAATTATCGTCGTCCCATTAAAGTTTAAGAGACTACCACATAAAGATTCTGCATCTTTTTTAATTTTTGGAAAGAAGCCGATGAATTGAAAGCGATTTGCAGGTAAGCCACTAGCAACTAGAGAAGTAATGACTGAAGTAGCGCCTGGTAGTGGAATAATTTTGACTTTTAAAGTAATTAAGTCAGTTATTAATTTAAAACCAGGGTCAGAAATTAATGGTGTTCCAGCTTCAGACATAATACCTCCTGAAGGTATTTTTTTTAGTAGACTAATTATCTTTTTTCTATCTTTATCAGTAGATTTATCATTATAAACAAGGACATTTTTAGGCTTAATATCATAGTGTTTTAAGATAATTTTGGCTTTGTTTGCATTTTCTACGATTAAAAGATCTAATTCCTTTAAGACTTGGATTGATCTAATAGTAATATCATCAAGATTACCAATAGGAGAAGGTATAATATAAAAGTTCATGTTGTTAAGAATTCTTTCAGTCATATTTTATATTTTAATTATTATCAGTTGCTCATCGATTCCTGATCAAGTGGATAAAAAAAAATTTATTGATTCTGATGATAATGCCTTTATTTTTACCAGCACAACTAATTTAAATCTAATCATAAACCAAGATAATTATAATGGTTCTTATGTAGTTGCTTTACCAGATTATAAAAGATTCTCTGAATTTAATAATTTTTTTCAGCTTGGAATGATTCAAGCAATTAAAGATCAAGGGATAGAGAATAATATTGAATTTATACTTCAAGGTGAGGTAAATACCAGCAAAATAAGAGAAAATTTTCTTATCGGTCCAGTAAGCAAAGAGTCAGTAAAAAAAATTGATGGTTTGATACCTAAAGATAGGGCCTTGTTTCTAAATGAAGCTAATAAAAATTTTTATATTTCGCTAGGAAGAGGTTCACAATTAAATACATTAAACAAATATCTAGATTCAAATGAAGTGAGTAGAGTTGGAATCATTAGTGATAGTACTGGCGATAAAGATTCTGAAAAAATATTTAAGAATAGCTGGTTTAATGGTTCTAGAGACATAATAACAATTGATTCTGATCCATATATAGACTCAGATTCAAGAATTAAAAATTTTCTCGATGTATCAGAAAGTATTGGACGCTTTGACAAGATTAGTAAAGCAAGCTTCTCATCCTTAGAGTTTATTCCTAGGTCTCGTGACGACATTAAACAAATTTTAATTTTTCCAAAAGAAGCAACAAGGTTGTATGAATTGGCTTCTCTTGTAAGGTTTAATTATGGTCTGGACTATGAAATCATAGCAATAACATCTGAACTAGATGATGCAATTGATCAGAATGAAATTGGCCTTCATGATATATCTTTGATTGATCATACATATGAAAATAGATTTGGTTACGATCTAAATAAAAGTAGAAGCTTTTGCTTGGGTTATGACTCAATGCTTTTAGCTTATGTCATAAGCAATGGTATTCAAGGAGAGATAAGAGGGCTTCTTGGCATTTATAAGATTGATTCAGATTCAATAGAAATTAATTCTTATATTAATTAAAAGAATATTTTAAATCTCTTTCTGAATCTGTAAGAGACAAATCAAATCCTGGTCTAGCAAATAATTTATCTTGATAACTATATAAACTATCAAAAGACTTAGATTTTGGTGTGCTGACACCAAGGTAAGGCAATCTATATAATATTGCACTCATATAACAATCAACCAGCGTGAATTCATCGCTCATAAAATATGGTTTCTCTTTAAGCACCAAAACAATCCCTGCAACTAGAGATACAAGCTCTTTTTTTAATTTATCAAATTCTCTTTGTGTAATCTTTGGGGCCATCATTTTATCCATTACTGGAAGCCAATCTCTTTCTATTCTATGTATCAAAAGTCTGCATTCAGCTTTTTCATTTGGGTAAATAGGTAAAAGTGGTGGGTGTGGAAACCTCTCATCAAGATACTCTGATATTATTCTAGGTTCATAAATTGTTACCTCTCGATCAACCAGTACAGGTAATCTATTGTACGGATTGATAGTAGCTAATTCTGGCGGCAATTTCCCATTTGGGTCAAATTCTTTTATCTCACAAGATATATCTTTTTCTGCTAGGACAATCCTAACCATATGGCTATAGTGCCCTTTTTCTTCCGAATAAAAAATCATTTTATCTCCTTTGCATATTCTCTATATAGCAGCCACATGACCGCAGTAAAAATAATAAAAAATAAAATTACGAAAATTCCATTTTTTTCTCTTGTAATTCTTGCAGGCTCGCTTGCATAAGCTAAGAAATTTACAAGATCCTTCATTGAATCATCAAACTCTGCTCTTGAAAGGGAACCTTCAGACTTAAGTTTTATTGTACCATCGTTGTCAAGTGTCTGTATGCCTTGTAACCCAACCAGAATATTCGGCATAGAGGTACCGGGATATACAAGATTATTTGTTCCTGTTAATTGTTCGGGATCCTCATAGAATGTTCGAAGGTATGTATATATCCAATCTTCTCCTCTTACTCTAGTTCTAAGAGTAAGGTCTGGTGCGCCAATTGCAGATACTTCTGGCAACCCAAAAGTCATATAATCAGCAATTTTTATATCTGGATTAGCGATAAGATCTTCTATCAAGATTGTTTCTGGTATATCGAGGTCACGTTGGAGTCTATTCCATCTTAAAAGTTCAAGAGTATGGCATGTTGAACAATAATTCATATATATGCCTAATCCTCTTTGAAGAGAATACGTATCATGGACATCAGCGCTATAATAGTCACATTTTTCTAGAGAGCCGCACTTATTTTCCCCTGCAGAATATATAAATATAGATAAGGGTATAAGTAAAATTAAAAACTTTTTCATAAGCGTTCAGGAACCTCTAATGTCTTTTCATATTTAGTGTAGATTGGCATCAATATAAAAGGCGCAAAATAAAAGATAGTACATATTTGTGCAATTAAAGTCCTTAATTCATTAACTGGTTTAGTTCCTAAATAGCCTAAAGTAATAAAAGAAGAGGCAAATAAGATCATAGCAATTTTACTATAAATACCTTTATACCTAATGCTTTGAACATTTGATCTATCAAGCCATGGGACTACAAATAGAATGGCAATACTTGCTGCAAAAATAATAAATCCAAGAAACTTGCTTGTAATTCCAAGAAATGGAATTCCAAAAGTTACAGCTCTGAGAATTGAATAGAATGGAGCGTAATACCATACTGGAGCAATATGGTCAGGAGTTTTTAAGAAATTTGCTTCTTCAAAATTTGGTTTCTCAATTAAATATCCGCCACCAGTTGGTGCAAAGAAAACAATTGCGAAGAATACAATAAAAAATATGCCCATAGCTGGTAGTGCACTAAAAGTTTTATAAGGATGAAAAGGAGCGCCGTCAAGAGGCATACCTTTTGCATCTCTATGCTTTTCTATATCAACACCTTCTGGATTGCCAGCACCAACCTCATGCAAAGCAAATATATGAAAGACAACTAACGCAATCATTAGAAGCGGCACCACTACAACATGTAGTGCGAAGAATCTTGAAAGTGTTATTCCAGAAAGAACAAAATCTCCTTGAATCCAAACTTGTAAATCAGGCCCTATATAGGGTATTGCTCCAAATAATGACAATATTACATTTGCTGCCCAATAGGACATTTGTCCCCATGGAAGAACATAACCGAGAAACCCCTCTGCCATAAGAAGAAATAGAAGAAAACAACCAAAAAGCCATACCAATTCTTTTGGTTTTTGATAAGAGCCATAAAGAAGTCCTCGAAACATATGAAAATACATCAAAAAGAAAAAAGCGCTCGCTCCCGTGCTATGCATATATCTCATTAACCACCCATATTCGACATCACGCATGATATATTCAATACTCGCAAATGCACCTTCTTCAGTGTTTGTATAAAACATCATTAACCAAATACCAGTTATCACTTGGATCATGAATACAACCATTAACAAAGCACCAAAAAGATAATAAAAATTAACTTTCTTTGGTACAGGATGTTTGGTTAAATGTCTTTCAAGGTTCTCAGTTACTGGAAACCTTCTATCGATCCAAGACATCATTGAAGACATAAATGATTTCGAATTTTCTTTTTCTGACATTATGCAGACTCTCCTATAATTAAAGTGTTTCCAGAAAATGTATGTGGTGGAATTTCAAGGTTTATTGGTGCTGGCACACCTTTATAAACTCTTCCTGCTAAATCAAATTTGGAGCCATGACAAGGACAAAAAAATCCTCCAAGCCAATCCTGATCCCAGGCTTTTGGTTCGATTTCAGGATGATACTTTGGAGCGCAGGATAAATGGGTGCAAACACCTTTCAATACGGTAAACTTATTGTTGCTAGATGGCAAAACATCATTTGCTTGATCTGTAACTTTGCTATTCAATTTTGGAAGATTATCTATGGCCTCTTGAGTTTGATGTACTACAAAAATAGGTGTTCTCCTCCATTCAACAATTGCCATAGCACCTGGCTGCAACTTGGATAAATCAAATTTTACTGAAGCGCCTAATGCTTTAGCTTTTTCGCTTGGTTTCCATGCGCTCAAAAAGGGCACTGCAAAACCAGCTACTGTCACTGCTCCCATTATTCCAGATGTAATTAATAAGGCTTTCCTTCTTTTGTCATCAACTATGACTTCTTGTTTCGAATGATCATGATCTTCTATATGATCTTGATCATCACTTAAATTCATAGAGTTAGAGAATATTTCATTCTTCCATGCAAAAAGTAATTTTTCGGCTTCTTTTCTATCAGTGGTTTTGAGGCTCTTCTTAAAAATCTTCCCCCCAATATTCAGATAACCCCAATAGAATGGAGATCTATCTCTAGTGTAGAGTGACATACCATCAAGTATGTGGATATGTTTTCTTTTTTTAGACATTTTGAACATTAAAAGCTGTGTTCAAATTTAATTGAAAAAGCTTTATTGACCCACCCTTATTAAGCATTTTATCGATTATATACGGAATTTATAAAAAAAAGAATTATTTTTTTTAAATTAAATAATTTTGAACATTAAAATATAAGTGTTCAAGAAAAAAATCCTACCTCTTAGAGAATTGTGGGGACTTTCTTGCTTTTTTCAAGCCAACTTTCTTTCTTTCTTTTACTCTTGAATCTCTTGTAAGATACCCTGCTTTTTTTAACTCTGCTCTTAGTTCTGGATTTAATTCAATAAGTGCTTTCGAAATTGCTAATCTTATTGCTCCAGCTTGACCAAATGAACCTCCACCTTGAACTTTAATATCTATATCATATACATTTTCAGATTTAGTTAGGACTAGAGGCTGTCTTATTATCATTTTAGCGACGTCTCTGCCAAAATATTCATCTATATTCTTTTTGTTTACTGTAAGAGTGCCCTTGCCCTTGGTCAGACGCACTACCGCTGTGGCTTCTTTTCTTCTTCCTGATATTGTAGACATTTATTTTATTACCTCTGGATTCTGAGCTTCATGTGGGTGAACCTCATCGTTATATACTTTTAATTTCTTTATTATTTGTCTATTTAGTCTATTTTTTGGCAACATTCCTTTAACAGCATCCCTAATAATTTTTTCTGGATCTTTTTCTAATTGATCTTTAAAAGATATTTTCTTAATTCCTCCTGGGTAGCCAGTGTGTCTATGATAGATTTTATTTTCTGATTTATTGCCAGTAACTTGTATATTCTTTGCATTTACAAGAACAACAAAATCACCAACATCAGAATTTGGTGTATATTCAGGCTTGCTCTTGCCTCTTAAGATATTCGCTACTTGTACAGATAACCTGCCCAATCTTTTGCCTGAGCAGTCCATTAGATACCATTTTTGCTCAATATCTTGTGTTCTTAATGCTGTTGTTTTCATCTAATCCTCAAAGTTGGGTCGCTATATATTAATATATTGATAAGGGATTTTAAACATGAGGAACCTGTTTTTATTAATTTTATTTTTCGGCTTGTTTTTTGGAGCACAGATTGTCTACTTCGAAAATTCTCTCAATAAGAATGTGCAGATAGATTTTGAAGATATTTCTCAGTCAATTGTATCAATAGAATCGGTTCCTAATACTCCGCAGAAGAAATTTGGTTCAGGTGTAATAATCTCTAGTGATGGTTACATAGTGACAGCTTTTCATATACTTTCAGGATCATTAAGCACAGTAAAAATTGATGAGAAAGCATATATTGCAAATTTAATTGGTTTCGATGAGTATGCTGATTTAGCTGTTCTAAAAATAAATGAAGATAACTTAAGGTCTATAGATTTTCCAAATAATTTTGATTTAAAAATAGGGCAAACTGTTTTTGCAATTGGTAATCCATACAACCTTGGAATTTCGGTATCAAAGGGAATAATTAGTGGCACTGGAAGAAATTTTGGAAACCCTTATTTAGATATTATTCAAACTGATGCAGCAATAAACCAAGGTAGTTCTGGTGGTGCAATTATAGATTCTGATGGACAATTAATTGGATTAAGCACTTCGATTGCTTCAATTTCGGGTGGTTCTGATGGTGTTGGTTTTGCTTTACCAGCTGAAAGAGTCATTTATATTGCAAATGAAATAATAAAATATGGACAAATTAATAGAGCTTGGATTGGTGATTTTCAATTTAAGAGAGGTTATTACAACAAAGACAACGACAGACTGCCAGCTTTATATGTTTTTGGTATTGATAATTCAAATATTAAGGATGGACTTAAAGATGGCGATATAATAATAGACATAAAAGGTTCAGAAGCAAGATGGAATATATTAAAGGCTTCAGTAAATAGTATATCTCCAGGAGAAATATTAGAGCTAACAATTGATAGGTCTGGAGAAATTATTTTGCTAAAAATAGTAACTAGACAAAGACCTAATATTCCGCAGGTTCTCTAAAAATTTCAGCGCCTAATTTGGTAAGTTTTTCTTCTATACACTCATATCCCCTATCAATATGATATATGTCTTCGATTTGTGTTCTGTTTTTCCCAACAAGCCCTGCTAAAACTAGACTTGCAGAAGCTCTTAGATCAGATGCAGAAACAATAGCACCGAAAAGATTTGAAACTCCTTTTATTGATGCTTTATTTTTTTCTAAAGATATATCTGCTCCCATTTTTTTAAGCTCATCTACATGTTGAAAACGATTTTCAAAAACAGTTTCTTCAATGATCGAATGTCCATTTGATATTGCATTCAAGGCCATAAATTGAGCTTGCATATCAGTAGGAAATCCAGGGAATGGTTCAGTAGATATATCTTTTGAAATAAGATCTGCAGTTGTAGCATCAACTTCAACCCAGTCACCACCAGATTCAACGATTGCTCCCATTTCAATAAGTTTTGAGCTAATTATCTGAATTGTTTCAGGCTTAATCTTATTAATTTTTACATGTCCATTAGTTATAGCTCCTGCAACCATATATGTGCCCGCTTCTATTCGATCAAACAATACTTCCCATTCAGTTGATTTTAATGATGCTCTTCCATTGATTTCAATTGTAGATTCCCCAGCACCAATAATATTTGCTCCACAGTTATTTAAAAAATTTGCCAGTTCAACAACTTCAGGCTCTTTAGCACAATTTCTTAATATAGTTTTTCCTTCAACAATAGCCGCTGCCATCATTAAATTTTCTGTGCCAGTTACAGAAATCTTAGGAAAATTAAAATCTATAGGGTTTAATTTGCCTGCGTCAAGATAAATATATTTTGAATCTGACTTAATTTTTGCACCCATTTTCTCAAGTCCGTCCAAGTGAAAATCTATTGGTCTTGTGCCTATATTGCAGCCACCTGGTTGAGATATTTTTGCTTTCCCATATTTAGCCACTAAAGGACCCATTACTAATATTGATGCTCTCATTGTTTTAACTAATTCATATCTTGCTTCAGGTAAAAGAATATTAGATGCGTCAATCTCAATATAGCCACTTTCATCAAAATTGATTGACGCCCCCATTGAGTTTAGAAGCTCAAGCATTGTAGTGATATCCTGCAAGTGAGGTAAATTGCCAATTTTTGCAGGTGTATCCAAGAGTATAGTAGCAGCTAATATTGGCAGTCCTGAATTCTTAGCTCCTGAACAGCTTACCTCTCCATGAAGCTGATTACCTCCTCTAATGATAAGTCTTTCCATCTACTGCTCTGTTATATTGAGTGGTTTCCATTCATTGATTGCCATATCAAGATTAAACTCATTCTTTTCTAAAATATCTTTGAATTGATTGCGAAAAGTAAGGCCCAAGTTTATACCATCAATAATTATATTAACAATCTTAAGTTCGCCCGATTTATTTCTATACACTGTAAATTTAGTTTTACCAGTCCAAGAGCTAGTATCAGAAATAAATTGAATTTCAACTTCATATGTTTTTCTATTTACCTTAATCTCTTTATTGGTTTCTATTTCATAATCCTCAAATTCGAGAAGTGTTGTTACATAAGTATCAAGTAATAATCTCTTAGTCCTATCTTCAAATAATTGAATTTGTTCTATCGTTGCATCTTTATAAGCATTCGAAAGAATTAGCCTTGATACAGTTGACACATCGACCATAGGCTCCCAAATATTTTTAAGTTTTGTTTTGAATTCCTCAGGTTCAGTCTGATAATTTGAACCTTCATCCTTGATTACCGTCAAAAAGTATTGAGCATTTTTATCGATGAATTGATGAATTTCTGGTATTTTCTCAGCCGAAAGAAATGGTGATAAAAGTAAAAGAAATAAAAAAATATTCAAAAAAAATCGTATCATGTTTAGATTATAGTTTGAAATGAAGAAGAATATTTTCCAAAAAGAAGCAAAAAAGGCTTTTTTGATTGAATTAAAGGAAATGGAGACCTTTGCAAGGTCAAAATACTTTAATGTAGAGGACCTTTGCACAAAGATGAAGAATTGCAAAGGGAAAATTTTCTTAACTGGAGTGGGCAAATCTGGACATATAGCAAATAAGTTATCAGCCACTCTTTCTAGTACAGGTACACCCTCTTTTTTTATACATCCAGCAGAAGCGCTTCATGGAGATCTAGGCATGATAGAAAAAAAAGATGCCATCTTGGCAATATCAAAATCTGGTGAAAGTAAGGAAATCTGTGAACTCATTCCTGCAATTAAACTAAAGAAAATTCCGCTATATTCAATCACAGAAAATGAAGAATCTACTATTGCTTCCTCTTCCGAATCTCATATTCTAGTTAAAGTAGCTAGAGAGGCATGCCCAAATAACCTTGCTCCGACTTCAAGCACAACAGTTACATTAGCATTGGGAGATGCGATAGCAGTCTCATTATTGAAAGCTAGAGGTTTCACATCTGAAGATTTCGCTAAATCTCACCCTGGCGGTAAATTAGGAAAAAAGCTCACGCTAAGAGTAAAAGATATAATGATACCAATATCTAAAGCAGCCATAGTAAAGGAAAATAGCTCTTTAAAAGAGCTAATTTTTGAGGTTTCATCTAAAAAGCAGGGCTTGGCTCTAGTAAAAAAATTAAACAAGATTACAGGTGTTTTTTCAGATGGGGATTTACGAAGACAACTACAAAAAAATGTAGATATTCAAAAAACTAAAGTTGAGTCAGTGATGAAAAGAAAATTCAAAACTATTAAAGATGATGAGCTTATATTAGAAGCTGCAAACAGAATGAAAAAATATAAAGTTTACAGCTTACTTGTTGAAGAAAAAGACAATATTGTTGGAATATTAACCATGCATGAAATCCTCGAAGCAAATGTTTTATAGATTACTGCTATTATTTCTATCTCTTAATCTTTGTGCACAAGAGTACGAGATTAATTCTGACAAAGTTGAGATTAATACTGAGCTAAATACCATCACTTATAGCAATAATGTCACATTTATTTCAAATAATATTAGCTTTGAGGCTGATACACTTAATATCGATCAAACTAATGAAGCATTTACAGCGCTCGGAGATCCAATAAAAATAAAATTTTTTGATGGAATTGAGTTTATAGAAGGTGAGGCTAAATTAATTGAGATCATTTCCGATAGTTTGATCTTAAAAAACGAAGTTAGCATTACTAGATCTGGCAATAAGATTAAATCAGATAAAATAATAATTAAGCTTAGCAGCAATGATCAAGACTAAATCACTTAAACGCGCAGTTGATTCTAAAGTTTTATTTAATAATATTGATCTTGAACTCCCAAGCAATCAGATTACAGGCTTATTGGGTGCAAATGGTGCAGGCAAAACTAGCCTTTTTAGAGCAATAGCTGGACTTTCTAGTATAGATTCTGGAGAGCTTACTTTTTTTGATGAAGATCTTTTAGACATGACTCTGGAACAAAGAGCTACTGCTGGTCTTAGTTATGTTCCACAAGAAAACTCACTTTTTGAAGACTTAACACTATTAGAAAATTTAATGGCAGTAATCGAGTTAAAATTTGGAAATATAACAGATAAAAAAATCAATGAGACTGAATCTCTACTAAAGAAGATGAATTTATCCGAGAAAAGAGACACTAAAGCTAAAAATCTTTCTGGAGGGGAGAAGAGAAAAACAGAAATATTGAGAGCTATATTGCTTGAATCAAAATTTATACTATTAGATGAGCCTTTTGCTGGGGTTGACCCAATATCTGTCGAAGAAATAAATAAGATTCTTAAAGACTTAAAGAGAAATGTTGGAATATTTATTAGTGACCATAATTTTAGAGATGTAATTAATGTTTGTGACTTGATCATTCTATTAAATCAAGGCGAAGTCCTTATGCAGGGAACTCCAGATGAAGTTAAAAACGATCCTATTGCTAAGAAATTCTATTTTGGTGAGCTGAATTAAAGAAATAATCCTGTAAAATAGCCAAATGGCTAGAAAAAATTTAGATGCAAAGTTTGAAGTAATTCAAGATACTTTAACTAATCCAGAATTTAAATCTAAACTAGGACGCATTTTAAACGAAATGACACCTAGTGAACTAGCATATGTCATTGAATCCTCACCCCCTCAAGAAAGAAAAATAATTTGGGATCTTATACAGCTTGATACTGAAGGAGAAGTACTAGGTGAGTTGGATGAAAATCTTCGAGATGATTTGCTTGAGGGAATGGATCCTGAAGAAATATCAAAAGCAATAAGTGACTTAGAGGTTGATGATCTTGCAGATATTTTGCAAAGCTTGCCAGACAAGATAACTAATGAAGTTTTAGGCCTTATGAATTCAAGAGATAGAGGTAGAGTTGAAAATATCCTTGATTTTCCTGAGGAATCAGCAGGTGGGCTTATGAATACAGATGTAATAACAGTAAGGCCTGAAAATTCTATAGAGCTTGTAATGAGGTATTTAAGGTTCTTAAAAAAATTGCCTCGAAATACTGATGACATCTATGTTTTGAGCAGGAAAGATGAATATCTTGGCATACTACCTATAACAAAAATTATTACATCTGATCCAGGTCTAACCGTTAGAGAGGTTATGGATACAGAGTTTCAGCCGATAAAATCTGACACTGATCAAATTGATGTTTACAATGAATTTAAAACTAGAGATCTCTTTTCTGCTCCAGTAGTAGACGAAAATAATTTACTAGTAGGAAGAATTACAGTGGACGACATTATTGAAATTGCGGCTGATGAAGTGGAGCAAGATTTTATAGGTTTTGCACAAATTGAAGAAGATGTTTTTGCATCACCCAAGAAATCTATTCGGAACAGACTTATTTGGCTATCAGTAAATTTATTAACTGCCATTATTGCATCTGCATCAATAAGTTTATTTGCAGATGTTTTCGAGAAAGTAGTTTATGCAGCTATCTTAATGCCTATAGTCGCTAGTATGGGAGGTATTGCAGCAACTCAAACCCTTGGTATTTATATTCGTGCAGAGGCTATGCGCCAGCTAAATAGAAAAAATCTTAGGTATCTTTTCAGGAGAGAATTTATAGTTGCATTGGCAAATTGTATGGTCTTTTCTGTGGCAATATTTCTTATAACGAGCTTCTGGTTTAATGATTACACCTTATCTCTAGCTATATCAATTGCTATGATCTTTAACCTTCTAGCAGCGGCTATTTTTGGTTTCGTTTTGCCTATATTTCTTAGAAAGTTTGGTTATGACCCAGCAATTGCAGGCGGTGTCGTTATTACAACAGTTACTGACATAATTGGTTTTGTTAGCTTCTTGGGAATAATAAGTTTTCTAGTACTTTAATTAAAAATTCTTAAGCCATTTTTTTCTTTGTGTCATGAAGATAATTATCCAGATAAATGAGTTTAAAAATGGATTTAGAATAATTCTCATCTCAGCATTTGAAGAATAATTATTAAAATATCCTAGCAACATATTAAGAACTAAACTAATTACAAAAATCATAATAATTTGTTCTACAAATGATCTTTGTATCCATTTTAAGCTACCAAAATTAAGATACAAACCTATTAAACCAAACGTAACAGTATAAGGCACTGTATAAGTGCTAAAAAATAAATCAATTAAGAAGCCCTTAAATATGAAGAAATAAACATTGGGTATTTTATTTAAAAAAGTTGTGAAAAGTAATGTCTGGATCAAAAATATATCTGGAAGCCATACCCATACTTCCAAAGTTAAAAAAATATAGTTGGCAACAACTAAAAGAAATACTATTAAAATTCTAATTAACTCATTCATGCAAAATTGCTCTCTTATTTATTGACTTGAATGGATCAAAAAATAATTCTATTTTGAGTTTCTGACGAAACAAATTATTTTCGATATTCTCTATACTTTTTAATCTTCCAACAATTAAACCTACTGGGTAGATGCCATCAAAACCAGTTGTAAAAAAAGTATCTCCAACCTCATATTCAACTGCTTTTGATTCATTAAAGCAGCTTATAGTCGATGGAGTCCCCTCTCCTTTTGCAATACAAAAAAATTCTTTTGTTGTCTTGATAGATACATATTCTTCAGGGTCGCTAAGTAACCTAACTTCAATCTCATTATTAGATAATATTCTGGTTTTTCCAATTGCGAAATCTCCCTGAGATACTGCAAATACTCCCTCTTTTATCTGATTAGGATTAGAGACATATACCCTATGTTTTTTACAGCAGTTAAAATTCATTTGATCAAATGATGATATATAAACATCGGATTTGTCTTTTTGATTGTTAATATTTGGGGGATAAGATTTTAAATTTTCTAAAGATTTAATTTGTAAATCTTTCTCATAAATTGAATCTTGTAGTACTAAAATCTCCTTTTTTAATTTTGCAATTTTCCTGTTTTCTAGTTCCTGAAAACGATCTAGAGTTTGAATAAAAAACCTTTCTGGGATCTCTAATATTTGAGAAAGAGCTCTTTGGGCTTTGTGATTAAGATTTATTGCTTGGGATGCAAGTAACAGTAGTAAAAATAATGTAAAACTAAAGATTAAAGTTCTAATTTTATTTTTTGTAGGGATTCTTTCTGCTGACATTACTCTTCAGCAAATAAATCAAAATCTTTATCCATTAACCCTAGAGCTATACCTCCACCTCGTGCAACACAAGTTAAAGGATCTTCAGAAACTCTAGTTGGTATACCTGTAGATTGCTCTATTAGGGTGTCAAGGCAATGTAATAACGCGCCTCCGCCTGTAAGGACAATGCCATCTTGAGATATGTCGGCAGCAAGTTCAGGAGGTGATAGTTCTAGTGCTGATCTTATAGAGCGTACGATAGCAGCACACTGATTTTCCAGAGCTCCAAAACCATCTTCTTTCTTAAATACAACAAGCTCTGGTATCCCTTCTGCAAGATTACGACCTCTAAATTCATATGAATCAAATTCTTTTTTACAATTCAAGGTTGCACACCCAACCTGTAGTTTAATTAATTCTGCTGTCGACTCCCCTATCACAACTCCAAACTTTCTTCTTACATAAGTCTGGATTGCTTCATCAAACTTATCTCCACCAACTTTTAAGGACTCAGAATAAACAATTCCATTAAGAGATAATATTGCTACTTCTGACGTGCCGCCTCCAACATCAACCACCATACTTCCTCTAGCTTTATCTATGCCTACACCTGCGCCAAGTGCTGCTGCTATTGGCTCTTCTATGAGCTTTACAACACTTGCACCCGCGGACAGAGCTGATTCTCTTATTGCACGTTTTTCAACTTGAGTTGCTTTTGATGGAACGCATATTAAGACACGTGGGCTTGGACTTAAAATTGAATTGTTTGATACTTTTTTGATGAAATGCTGAAGCATTTTTTCAGTGACATTAAAATCAGCTATAACTCCATCTCTTAATGGTCTTATGGCCTCCATTTTGCCAGGAGTTCTTCCTAACATTTTCTTTGCATCATGGCCTACNGCTACNACANTTTTTTGNCCATTNTTTTCTTGTATTGCAACNACAGATGGCTCATCAAGGACTATGCCATGNTCTTTTGTNTAGATTAAAGTGTTTGCTGTTCCCAAATCNATGGATATATCATTTGAGAAAAGNCCACGTAAAAATTTAAACATTCTTAATATATCTTTATAATATTTAGAATCTTATAGAATACGGCTTTTAATGAATAAAATCGAGTTAAAAAATCTATTATTTCTTGCAAGAATACGCATTGAGGATAAAGAACACTCTAAAATCATAGAAAAATTAACAAATACCTTTGATCTAATTGATGAAATGAATGAATTAGATCTNGAGGAAGTAAAGCCACTTAATAATCCATTGGAGTTAAATAATGTCTCAAGAAAAGATTCTGATAATGATAGGAATGCAAAGAAATATTTTCTAGAGAATTCACCTGAATCAGATGAAAATTACTTCATAGTACCCAAAATTATAGAATGAACTTCAAAACACAAAGAGCAAACTTTAGAACCAAAGGTATTTCTGCAAAAGAAGCTGTGCAGGAAACAATAGAGAAAGCTAAAACAGACAAATTAAATATTTTTATTAATTACTTTGAAAGAGAAGCATTATCTAAAGCTGAACATATCGATAATAATTTTAATGACTATAAGGATTTGCCCTTAGCAGGAGTGCCTATTGCTCATAAAGACATATTTTGTACTAAGGGTCTAACTACTACATGTGGATCAAGAATGTTAAAAGACTTTAAGCCACCTTATGATGCAACAGTCATAGATAACTGTAATGCTGCTGGCTCAATAATGATAGCTAAAACAAATATGGATGAATTTGCTATGGGATCATCAAATGAAACTAGTTTTTTTGGACCTGTATCAAACCCATGGGATAAAAAATTGGTGCCCGGAGGCAGTTCCGGAGGTTCTGCTGCATGTGTTGCTGCAGACATTACTTCTATTTCAACTGGAACAGATACTGGAGGCTCAATAAGGCAGCCAGCTGCATTGTGCGGAATAACTGGTATGAAACCAACATATGGATTAGTTTCTAGATGGGGAATGATTGCTTTTTGTTCAAGCATGGACCAAGCTGGTCCATTTTCTAAAGATGCATTTGGGTGTGCTGCTTTACTTGATGCTATGGCATCTTATGACTTAAAAGACTCGACTTGTAGTAAAAGAAGTGACATATGCTATGAAAAATCTCTAGGCGATAATTTGGGCCATCTAAAAATTGGAGTAATAAAAAATATTGAAAATTTAGACATTAATGAAGATGTATTAAGTTCTTATGAAACTTCAAAAACNGTTCTTCAAGGTCTGGGGCATGAATTAAATGAAATCGACTTCTCTGAGCTATCTTCTGGTATATCTTCTTACTATGTTATTGCTCCTGCTGAGTGCTCTTCAAATCTCTCTAGATTTGATGGAGTTAAATTTGGGCATAGATCTGAAAAACAAAAAGATATTTCTGATCTTTATATGCGAACTAGATCAGAGGGTTTTGGTGATGAAGTAAAGAAAAGAATCCTAATTGGGACACATGTNCTATCAGCTGGTTTTTATGATGCTTATTATTTAAAAGCTCAAAAAGTTAGAAGAATTATCAAAAATAAATTTGAAGAAATATTTAAAAATGTTGATCTTATTTTTATGCCTACAACTTTAGATCAAGCTTTTGTGAAGGATAGAGAATCTTCTGATCCAAATAGAATGTACAAAGAAGATTTACTTACAATTCCAGCAAATCTAGCTGGCTTGCCTGCTATTTCATTCCCAAATGGTTTGAAGAATAAACTTCCAACCGGAGGTCAATTAGTGGGAAATTACTTTGATGAAGGACTTTTGTTAAACACGGCTAATAAGATTCAGGAGGTAACCGATTGGCACAAAATGACACCTTAGTAAATGGATGGCAGCCTGTAATTGGTCTTGAAGTTCATGTTCAGTTATTAACTAATACAAAGTTATTTTCTCCAGCAAAAAATAAGTTTGGAGAAGATGCAAATACATTAGTTGATTTAATTGATATGGGTCTGCCTGGGGTTTTGCCAGTTATGAATGAGGAAGCAATGAGACAAGGTATTAAATTTGGTTTAGCTACTTCAGCAAAAATTGCTAAAACAATGATTTTTGATAGAAAAAACTACTTTTATCCTGACTTACCAAAAGGCTATCAAATCACTCAGCTACACTTCCCAATTGTAAAAGATGGGGTTATCGATGTTGGTGGCAAAGAAATAAGAATTCATCAAGCTCACTTAGAGGAAGATGCTGGAAAATCTATGCATGATCAATATGATTCTAAATCTGTGATCGATTTAAATAGATCAGGAGTCCCTTTGCTAGAAATTGTTTCTGAACCAGATATAAGATCTGCATCTGAAGCTGTAGATTATCTTAAAAAGATTCATCAAATAATTACCTATTTAGATATATCTGACGGAAACATGTCTCAAGGATCAATGAGATGCGATGCAAATGTTTCAATAATGCGTCCCGATTCTAAAGAGTTTGGAACTAGAGCAGANATCAAAAATATTAACTCTTTTAAGTTTGTTGAGAAAGCAATAAATTTTGAAATTAAAAGGCAAATTAAATGTCTTGAGGGAGGAAACACAGTTGAGCAAGAAACTCGATTGTATGATTCCACAAAAGATGAGACAAGATCTATGAGAACAAAGGAATTTGCAAATGATTATAGATATTTTCCATGTCCTGATTTAGTTCCCATGAATATATCTTCTGACTTGATTAAAGATGTCAGCAATAATATGGATGAATTACCAGATGAAAAAGAACAAAGATTTAGAAATGTCTATGAACTAGATGATTATGAGGCAAAGGTGCTATGTTCAGATAAGCAAACAGCTAATTTCTTTGAGGAAGTTTCAAAAAATTCAGATCCTAAGTTGTCTGCTAAGTGGATCATGGGAGAAGTGAATGCTTTATTGAATAAAAATGATGTTTCTCTGAGTGATTCAAAAATAACTTCAGATAACTTCTCTAATTTAATGATAAAAATTAATGATGGTACAGTCTCAGGAAAAATTGCAAAAGACATTTTAGAAGAAATATGGAATACAGGAGATAGTGCAGAAAAGATCATTAAATCTAAAGGCTTAGAGCAAATATCTGATGAGACTGAACTTGAATTAATAGCTAAATCAGTTCTTGATAATAACCCTGGTCAAGTTGATGCCTATAATTCTGGAAAGGACAAACTTTTCGGTTTTTTTGTAGGTCAGGTCATGAAAGAAACCCAAGGTAAAGCAAACCCTAAATCTATTAATGAAATTTTAAAAAGATTACTTAGCTCCTAATCAATAAGCAATAAATCTTCTGCTACTATCACTTCTCCTTCATAAAATAATTGCACTTCTTTTTTAATATCTTCAGGTTCTGCACCCCAAAAAAGGATGTGAGAAAGAACAAGTTTCTTAGGGTTAATCTTGGATGCTATCCTTCCCAACTCTTCTGGACTTGTATGATGTGCTGCATGATACATCTGCCAATCAGGTGTCTTTTTCTCAAAACCTGCCTGGGAATAAACTTCATGTACGAGAATATCTGCACCTTTAGCTTTTAATAAAAGCTTTTCAGAAGGGGCAGTATCTCCAGAAAATACTATTTTTTTGTGTGGTGTTTGAAAAACAAAACCATAAGATTCTTCTAGATCACCATGACTATTCTTAAATGCTTCTACTTTTATAAAATCATCTTCATATATATACCCATCAAAAATTTGATTAAAGTCATACTTATAGCCGGTGTTATTTTGTGGTTGAGTACCATTGATTCTGTAATTAATATCAAATTCAAAAGCTTCTATTAGATTCTTTGCCATTCTATCTAATGCTTTTGGACCATGAAGGACTAACTTATGCTCTCTGCCCATTATCCAAGGCGTAATAATTAGATCTGCTAAACCTAAATTATGATCTGAATGCATATGTGTAAGAAATACATGCTCTAGGTCTTCTGTATCGATTTCCAAATTACCGCCCCAAGTTTTTGTAAGAGCAGCTACCCGTCTTACTACTCCTGAACCAAAGTCTATTAAATAAGGTATATCTTCTATGAGAAGAAGGTATGAAGATCCAGCTCTCTCAGGATTAGGGTTGGGGGTGCCTGTCCCTAAAATATATAGCTTTGTGCTTGCAGTTAGATCAAATATGAAAAAGAAGGAAAGTAAAAACCTAATCATTGGTATTGTAAATTGCTATCCTATCAGACTTATATGAGCCTAAAAATAGTTCATTATTGTGAGGATACACCACTGATAAACCACCAAAAGAAACATCACCAAAATTTATTTCTTCAATAATGTTTAAATCAGCATCAGTTCTGATTACTGAAAATGGTGTTGCACATTGAATTTGATTTGGCTCCATGCAAGTCAATCCTCCAAAGTTTGTATCTTGTACCGCAATCCAAAGCTCTTCATCCTTAGCAATTATATTATCAGAACCACCATCTAGGTATGATCTAAATTTTAAATCTTTTCTTTCACCATTATTATTTATGGCGCTAATAGATCCATTCATTCTGAAGCTAACAAAAACAGTATCACTAATCATTTCTATTCCATTTGGCCATGCTCCTTCTGAATTATTAAGAATTGAATACCCTGTTTCTTTGCTCCACTCATATACATAACCAGTATCCCAACGAAAAATATTAAAAATAAATAGTTTCGAGAATCCCCAATCTTTATCATATTGATGAGTAGCATAGAATGAGCCATTTTCATCTGAGATAACAACATCATTAAAATAAGTTGAATTTTTTGGCCCTGCCACACAGCCCACCCAAAATAATTCTCTAGCACTCGAGTCAGAGAACACAACTTGATCACTGAAAAATAAAAAAAACTCGATTCTATCAACTAATTGATGATTCACTACAGCTAATAAATGAGCTTCTTTGAGAAAGGGGCTGAAACTTTCATCTCTTATAGATATGTTTTGATAAACATCTATTCCATGCGGGTATAGTCCCTCAAATGGCTCGCAGCCCTCTTCTCCAATTCCAAGATTATTATCTAGTTCAAATCTAATCTGATAATCTTCAATCTCTCTTGTATCCAAGTTCATCCTTGAAAGAATTCCAGATTTAGTTTCTCCATAATTCAATTCTGCTAGACCAGAAAATTGAGAGACGATTACAGCATTTTCACCAGGAATTTCTGCAAAATCTTCAGGGTTTTGTAGTCCGCATAGAAGCTCAAGAGTGCCGTATGATTTACACTCATCTTTATTTTTATACTCAGGCTTTAATATAGGATCAAGTAAAAGCAGCACTATAACAATTACTAGAACTGCTGATACTAAAAATATTAATAGCTTCTTAAACAAAAACCATTGCCAGGTTCTCTGCCACAAATCCAGGCTTATCAGAACCTTCTACTTCTAATTCAATTTTTGTTTTCATTAACCAGCGTCCATTACCTTTATCAGTAACTTCTATAAGAGTGCTGTTATACCTACAATTAGAATCTACAGGGACTGGATTGATAAAACGAATTTTATCGTACCCATAATTCATTGCCATTTTTGTGCCTTCAATTGGAATTGCTGTTTCATAGCCTTTACCTACAGACAAGGACAACATTAGTGCTCCATGAGCAATTGTGCTGCCAAATATTGGTGTTGCCTTTTCTGGGTCTACATGAATAAATTGTGGGTCTTCAGATACATCTGCAAAAGCATTGATTCTGTCTTGATCAACCTTAAACCAAGATGTGCTGTTTACTTTTCCGATTAATGTATGTAATTCTTCTGCTTTAATTGCTTCCATTTTTCCTCCTATTTCATTAAATGGTCTTTATATTGCTCTCTGAGTTCAATCTTAAGGACTTTTCCAGTTGCTCCNATAGGCAACTCTTCTACAAAAACAATGTCATCTGGTTTCCACCATTTTGCAATTTTATCCTCCAAGAATGAATAAATTGATTCTTTATCTTTTTTATCATTTGCTGGAACTACTAAAAGTAATGGCCTTTCATCCCATTTTGGATGTGCCACTCCAATTACACTTGCCTGCATAATATCAGGATGGCTTTGTGCGGCATTTTCTAGATCAACTGAGCTAATCCACTCACCTCCAGATTTAATGACGTCTTTTGCTCTATCAACTATCGTCATATAGCCTTCTGGATCAATACTTGAGATATCCCCCGTGTCAAACCAACCATCAGCATCAATAGCATCCTCATCATGTTTGTAATATCTTTTATTTACCCAAGGGCCTCTAACTAGTAATTTACCAAATGCTTCACCATCTTCAGACAAACGGTTTCCATCATCATCAACGATTTTTAACTCAATACCATATATAGGTTTGCCTTGTTTGGTCTGTAATTTATATCTCTCCTCTTTTGGCATTTTATCCATTGCAGGAGTTCTTAAAGTAGCAGTTGCTAAAGGACTTGTTTCTGTCATTCCCCAGCCTTGTACAACATTTATATCATGCTTTTCATCAAATTCTTTAATCATTGCATAAGGTACAGCTGAACCACCAATAATAGTTTGTTTTACATTATCGAGCTTAATCTTATTTTCTTCACAATAACCTAATAAGCCCAACCATATTGTTGGTACTCCAAATGCAAGAGTTACATCCTCTTTCTGAATTAATTCAACTAANGCAGCTCCATCCATTCCCATTCCAGGTANAACTAATTTTATGCCATTCATAGCTCCAATATAAGGAAGACCCCAACCCATTACATGAAACATAGGCACTACCATTAGTATTGAGTCATCTGCACTTAAACCCATTCCATTAGCAGATGATCCAGCCCAGGTATGTAATAGAGTAGATTTATGAGAATATAGTACTCCTTTTGGATTTCCAGTCGTTCCAGATGTATAACAAAGTCCGCATGGTGCATCTTCTCCTAATTCTGGCCATTCATATTNTTCATCACCATCTTCTATAAATTCTTCATAAGAAATTACATTCTTCAACTTAGTTTCTGGCATTTCGTCTGCTGAACATAAAAGAACATATTGTTCAACAGTTGGGCAATTATCTTGAATTGCTTCAAGCAAGGGTGCAAATACTGTTTCAACAAAAATAATTCTATTTTCAGCATGGTTGATTATGTAAACAATTTGTTCTGGGTGTAATCTGAAATTAATTGTATGCATCACTGCGCCCATACCAGAAATACCAAAGTACATCTCCATGTTCCTATATGTGTTTAGTGCCAATGAACCTACGTTTTGACCATGCTTTATCCCATAATTTTCAAGCGAGGAACCTAACTTCTTAGCCCTTTTTGCTACTTCGCCATAATTTGATTTGGTGATCTCTCCAGATAGGTTTCTGGTTACTATTTCTACATCAGGAAAAATCCTTTCCGCATAGCTAATTAAGCTACCAACATTTTTGCTCCATTTCTGCATATTGCTCATTATTACTCCCCTTTTCTAAGCCTATTAAGATAAGGATACCATTCATTCTTTAGTGGGTGAAACCATGAAAAGGTAATATCATGTAATTTCTTCTTTTCTTCTTCTGAAAGCCTTATTTTTTGAGCAGGATCAAAGACTTTAATCAGCTCTATTAGATTATTTTCTACACCATGTTTTTTGAGTATATCGGCAAAATCTATTCCAGAATTTGATATAAATGCACCAAAAATGTCTACTAGCATCAAGTCTGTTCTTGGCATACCAGTTAGATTAATTAGGTAGGTACCTTTATTCTCAAGCAAATCTCGTTCGATATGGTTGCATAAAGTTAGATTCAGCCTTTCAGGACATGAATCCGTTGTAAAATAATTATCCCAAATGCATACATTACTTTTATTAAATGGTTCTAATATTTTTTCACACTCTTTATTTATATTCTTGGAAATTACTTTTTCACCCGTCCAAAAGAAATTTTCATCTTTTGGAAAAATACTACAGAATTCATTGAAATAATCTTGGTGATTTTTATCTTTATCTATTAGCTCAGAACAATAGACTGTAGGACAGAAATTTAAACTTATATCATTAAAGTTGTTTTTTGTTTCATGAAAAATATCTAACTGTTCTACCAGAGAAAATTCTTGATCTATATCATCAAATAATAATGAAAAATTGCTAACTCCTAGACTCATAAATAATTCAATTTTTTTGTTTAATTCATTAGCATGTTTTTTATCTATTGGAGCTAGACCGACGCCTATAGTCACTTTATGACTGCTAGATAGATCAACAAAGTCGTTAAATGAACTTTGCCAATCAGGTGTAGGGTCTAAATCAAGATGATTTCGTAAAAAAGGATCTTCTTTAGGTGCATAAAGATAATAATTAAGACTATTTTTACTTAATAATTCAACAATAGAATTTCTATCATGGAAATTTAAGCTCCCTCCATAAAAACCTTCAACAATGCCTAGTNTTTTCATAGCTTATTAAGTCTACAAGAAGAATTAGATAAAATTTTATTTTTTTCGATACTTATTTTTTTTGAAGATACTCTAAAGATAGTTTCAGTATCATTAAACTTATTGAGCAGATATTTTAAGCCTATTAAAGCTTGCAAAGAGGCTACTAAAGATACAGTAGGCCCTAGAACTCCAGCTTCAGCACAATCATTGGCATCAATATCACCATTTTCTGGAAAAAGACAATTATAACAACAATGGGAATCTACCTTATTTGCAAAAAGAGCTATCTGCCCATCAGAATCGGATACAGAAGCATTGCAAAAAGGAACATTATTATTTACACATGCTTCGTTAAGAGAGTACTTAGTACGAAAATTATCTGAGCAGTCAAATATCATCTCCGATGAATATTCATTAAAATTTATTTCCCAGGATTTACTTTTAAAGGTATTAACTTTGCAATGAGAATTTAATCTTTCAATGTGGTCTTTAAGTACATCTACTTTGAATTCTCCAATATCTTCTTCTTGAAAAAAGACTTGCCTATGTAAATTTCTTATTTCTACTACATCAGGATCAACCAAATTAATTCTTCCAACTCCAGATGCTGCTAAATATATGCTCACAGGTGAGCCTAGGCCTCCACAACCAATTATTGTGATTTCCTTTTTTAGAAGATTCTCCTGATCCTGGATAGAAAAATCTTCAAGAATAATCTGGGAATAGAATCTGGAAACTAATGAATTATTTATATCCATATATGAACCTTTTTATATTTTTTAGATCATTAAAAGTACCTATATTTTTGTATCCTAAATGTTTCATATATTCACTTAGATCAGATGATTGATTAAGTCCATGTTCTAAAATTAATACACCCTTAATTTTAAGATAATTAAGTGCCTCAGAAATTATTTTTTTTAGGTCTTTTAGACCAGCATCTCGAGAAAATAGTGCTATTCCTGGCTCAAATAGAGTGCTGACATCAAGTTTTGTACCTTCTGCTATATATGGTGGATTTGCAACAATAAGATCAAACTGTCCCTCAATATTTGAGAACCAATTAGATTTAATCAATTTTACTTTGTTCTTTGTTTGAGCATTATTTTTATTTGCAACTTTAAGTGCTTTTGCACATATATCCGAACCAAGAACTTCTGCATTCTTATAAATTTTTGATAATTCAATTGCAATGCAGCCTGAACCTGTTCCGAGATCAAGTATAGTTTTTAGCTCAGAGAAATTATTCTTAACATAATCAACTAATATTTCAGTCTCTGGTCTTGGAATTAAAACGTCTTTAGTTAAAAAATAGTTTCCCTCATAAAAATTCCACTCATTGATAATATACTGGACTGGTTTTTTGCTTTTAATATCCTGAAATACTTTATCTAAATCAAAATTTTTATCTAAGAGTCCAAGAATGAGGAATCTGAAACCCTCATCNTACTCATCTTTATATACTGACTCCCAGATTAACTTTATTTTTTTAGTTGAAGANCTATTTATTTTCAATTTCTAGAAGCTTTTCAGCGTTACTTTGTGCTTTNANTGANCTAACCATTTCATTAATATCGCCATCAATAAAACTNTCTATNTTNTAAAGTGTTAACTTTAATCTATGNTCAGTTATCCTTCCTTGAGGAAAATTATAAGTTCTAATTTTTTCACTTCTATCNCCNGTCCCAACTAATGATTTTCTTTCANTTGCTTTNTCTTGTTCAAGTTTTTGTTTTTCTATGTCATAAATCTTAGAGGATAACAATCCTAANGCNTTTGCCTTATTTTTATGTTGACTTCTATCATCTTGGCACTCNACAACTATTCCTGAAGGTANATGAGTTAACCTAACTGCGGAGTCAGTCTTATTTACATGCTGTCCTCCTGCNCCTGAAGCTCNATAAGTATCNACTCTTATTTCTGACATATCTAAATCTTTNTCTTCNATATCNTCNATTTCNGGNAATACNGCTACNGTNGCNGTTGANGTNTGTATNCTGCCTTGAGATTCNGTNANAGGAACTCTCTGNACNCTATGAACTCCNGATTCAAATTTNAGANTNCCATATGANTCNGNTCCAATTACTTTTATTACTATNTCTTTAAATCCNCCTNNNCCNNNNGGNATTTCTTTTATTTTTTCNACTTTCNANTTNNTTCTTTCTGCAAATCTNCCATACATTCTATATANATCNCCNACAAAAATTGCNGCTTCNTCNCCNCCNGCNCCNGCACGTAATTCNACAAANGAATTTCTTTCATCATCTTTATCTTTTGGCAATAATTGAANCATTATTTCNNCTTCNANTTTTTGAAGTTCTTTCNNNTTNTNATNNTTNTCTTCTAAAGCAAGANTTTTCATTTCTTCATCATTTANTAAGACTNTCTANATCTTCNATNGANNNNTCAAGCTNTTGNTATNTAATCCAATTTTCAACTACATCTTTTATTTCNGAATANTCNTTNTTNAGNNTAGTNANNTGATTAATNTCTGATGTGATANTAGGATCAGANAATTTNGNACTTAAATCATNAGANTTTTTTTGAATATTATCNAAAGAATCTCTTATNCCTTGNTTCATGNTTGNTTATTTTTNTCGTTTCTNGTTGANCTANCTAAGATTTTTGATACTTNAAANGCATTNTTAGAAGCAATTTCATTNGCAAGNTCATNAATTATNTTTTCNATNTNATCNCCNTTNANNATNCTTTCCTTNGCNTTANTNACNGCTTCANCTTTAGTNTCAGNNANNCTTTCTCTAAATTTNTTTTGNTTANNATCTNTATTTTTNTTATTTTTNATTNTTNTNAATTCTATTTCNGANTTTTTTTCAATNATTNCTTCAGCNTGNGCTACAGANTCTTTTCTTCCTTTTATATTTTCTTCNACCATCATGCTTATTTCATCCAATGTTAAAAGCTTTANGNTCTNNANATNATTTAAGCTGCTNTNTAAATTTCTTGGNATTGCTAAATCAAAAATCAATCTANNTTCAGNAGTTTTAAAATCNTTNNATNCAAAAAATTCTTTNTCTGATGGNGCNGCAACNACAATNGTNTTANANTCNTTAATATTTGNANTNANTTCACTAAGTGGNNTGCTTNTTATNCCATCAACTTCTACTTNTGATCNGTTNAAAAGNGCTACTTNATAGTCNTTNGCANTTANTCGCTTTAATANAGGCTTNCCTANATCNCCAGCACCAATNATCAGAACAGGNGANTNNCCNTCTTTNANAATTATNNTCTCNACNAANGANGCTATNGAAACTGGATTCTTTGATAANTNNGTNGCTGANCGNATTTCCTTTGTAATATTNATNGATTTAGAAAAGATAGNNTCNAGANTTGAATTTAAATAGNCAAATNANCGAGAATTNTCATATGCTTTCTTAACTTGNCCAAAAATATCTGGCTCNCCNACAATCATTGAATCAATNCCNGTCATNACACGNAGTAAATGAGCAAATGCATCATTATCAGAGANNAGNTATTGATCATTTTTTCTTACTTCTAGNNCCTTNCCAAGNATATGNTCTAAATGCGCATCAAATTTTTTTATCTCTATTCTTGAGCAAAATGAATAAAACTCTGTTCTATTGCATGTCGACAAGAAAATACCATTATCAAAAGAGGTCAAAGTTTTAAGTTTTGCTAAGATTTCATCAATCTTGTCTTTATTAAACGCAAATTTTTCTCTAACCTCTAAAGAGGTAGATTTATGACTTATGCCCCAGCAATGAAATTCCATAGTTACTATTTTAATTCTTATTTAAAACTAATTTCTCTAATTCTGATTCTAACTAGCTGTGCAAGTTTAAATACATCTAATAAAAGTTACAATCTTGAAGGAAAATTATCTTATATATCTAAGGCGCAATCTTCAATTTTTAAAGTGAAAATATCAACAAATATTAAAAAATCTTCTATAGAGGTGTATGACACATTAGGTATTAATCTTCTGTATAGAGTCAGTAATGAAAACAATTTATGGATTAGCTCTAATGAAAGATATGCTCTATTTCACAATGAACTTCCATCTCCATCTGAATTCTACTTTTTATTGGCAAATCAATGTAGAGCCAGTCAAGATTGCAATATTAAGATAGCTGGAAAGACTAATGATTCAAGGATTAATTTAATATTAAATGAAGTATAAATATAGATCTTACGCAAAAGTAAATAGTCACCTAAACGTAATGTCAAAACTAGATAATGGCTATCATGAGATCAATACTCATTTTCAGATTATAGATTTATATGATGAAATCGAGTTCAAAGAAAGTGATGAAATCCAAGTTGATTCAAATGAAAAAATAATAAACAGAAATAACTCTATAGCTGAAACTATTAAATGGTTCAATCAGAAATACAAAGTAAATCAAAAATTTAAAATAAAGATTAAAAAATTAATCCCAATAGGTGCAGGGTTAGGTGGAGGTAGCTCAAATGCAGCAATTTGTTTACAGTTTCTTGCAAAATTTCACAGTATCCAAGTTGAAGAGATCGATAATGCTGAAATAGGTTTAGCCTTAGGTGCAGATGTGCCTATTTTTGTAAATAAATGGAGTTGTCATGCTTCAGGGATAGGTGAAATATTAGGAAAAAGGTCATTCAGCTCTTCTAAATACCTTCTGCTTTGTCCAAAAATATTTGTTTCAACTCAGAGTCTTTATGATTCAGAATATCTTGAATTTCAGAGCAGTCTAAATAAAGAAATAAATAGCTTTTTACCTGTATTAATCAAAGAAAATAAAGAATTTGAGGCATTCTATAAATATCTTAGAAATCAATTACCATTTAAAACCTTTAAAAAGCTTAAATTAAGTGGCACTGGATCAACACTGTTCTTAGAAAATCCTTCAGAAAATGAGATAGAAATCTTTAATGAAAAAATTGATAAGAATTTTAGAATTTTTCTTGCTAAAGGATTAGAATACTATGACTTTGTTTCGGATTGGGGTGTGGCCAAGTGGTAAGGCAGCGCCTTTTGGTGGCGCCATTCGTAGGTTCGAATCCTACCA
>NZGL01000001.1 GCA_002690945.1 Gammaproteobacteria bacterium
CTATGATGGAACAATGTTTCCTGACCACTATAAAAATGGAATCTTTGTAGCTCAGCATGGATCATGGAATAGGTCATCAAAAGTCGGTTATAAAGTGCTCTTTATGAAGACTAGTGATGGTTTAATTGAATCAAGTGAAGTATTTATCGATGGATGGCTGGAAGGAGAGACATCTTGGGGTGCGCCTGCTGCACCATTAGTTTTAAAAGATGGGTCTATGCTTATTTCAGATGATCGTTCTAATCAAATCTTTAAAGTTACCTATAAAAATACTAAAAATTAAATCCAAAAATAATTTGGGTACTTTCTCCTGTGGCTCTGATTCCAAATGTCACTCGATCATAAGTTGCATGTAGAGCTAAACCATAATTGAATGTGTACTCAACATCAGACCGATTCTGGTAATAAGAAGAGTAGTAACAATTGTATCCAGAATATGAAGTAGGACATTCCTCTGACTGTTCTACTACCCCGACTAAAAGACCTAGATCTGTACGCAACTTGGAGTCTCCACTTACTTTAATTCCAGCGATAAAGTTAAATGAAGTTGCTTGTTCTGTGGATTCAACATAATAAGTTCCTTCATAATAATCTCTCGCTTGGTTTATCTTGACTCCTTCGCCGCCTATATCAAGACCATAGAAATTATTTTCATCTCGAAATACAAAACCTACTGACCATGGCTCTTCACCAACTATATCCGAGTCATCTGCGGAGCCTAGCCCAATATAAAGCAAACCATTATTCTCTTTTTCTGTGACAGTATCTATACTCGACTCATAGTCATCTGCAAAAATAGAAAATGAGAGAAAACAAAGACCAAATAAAGAATTTATTGTATTTAGATATCGCATATTTAGCACCTACACCTAAAATATAGCACTATTTTTACAGATGTTGGATTAAAAGTGTGGGAACTCCTCTAGTATGAGATTTAACACTGCAGACTAGAGTTTTTGGCTTTATGCCATCTTTTACATTTGTCACTTCTACCCCTTTACTTACCAGTCTTTCATGCGCTGATTTTATATTGTCTACAGCCCAAGAAAGACCCCATAGAGAATCCTGTACTTTTTGTGCTTGGTTCTCTTTATTTATGACCTCTATAGTTGTTTTATTGATACGAAAGAATAATATTCTGGTTTTCCATTGTTCAATAACCTTATCTAAGGCCAATCTAAGGCCAAACTTATCTCGATATAGAGATAT
Source organism: Gammaproteobacteria bacterium (assembly GCA_002690945.1). GTDB lineage: Bacteria > Pseudomonadota > Gammaproteobacteria > Magnimaribacterales > TMED112 > TMED112. Next base: position 1,210 of record NZGL01000001.1, read on the forward strand.
AAAGCCATCAGGATCATTTGTATTAATAACCGCAGCATCTAATCTATTGACATGAGATATGTCTTTTTTAACAGATGGTAATTCCCCTGAAGTATGTTCTATTGGAAAAACAAAAAGATCTCTAGTTATTAATGGATCTAAAAATAAATTTTTCCAAGTTCTAGTTAAGTTAAGATTAGGCTCAAATCCCTTTCCTTCAATGATCTCCCCAGTCTCAATATCATTTTCAGTAAGATTATTTTTAAAGGCTTTTAGGTCTTCTGTTCCAAGAACCATACCAAATAAACCTTCTCCTTTATTCTCAAGGTGTGTTTTTACTATATCTGCATATAGGCCCTCTCCTTTAGCTGCCATTAATTCTAGATAAGTATTTTGAAATGGGAAAAGTGCATTTTCTGTTCCCATTTCAGGGTGCTCTCCTCTCCAAGTAGGAGAAAAACCCAATACTTTAGTGTAATCCTCTACAGCAGAAGAGAGATCATCTACAGTAATGATTAAGTGGTCTATAGTACTAAGCAATCTGGCCTCTTAAATTATTCTATAGCATCAAAGATAATTTCATCAGTTCCGACAGGAAGAGTAACTAATGTTCCATCTTTTGATAATTTCCAATTTTTACTTCGCACTTCATTAATTCCCCTGGTCCAAATATTCTCAGCTAGATCAGATCTTGGGGAAGGAATTAGATGATAATAAACTAAATATCCAGCTTCAACCTCATTAGCTAGTTCAGCAACTCTGATCGTATTTTCATGATAAGTTTGTATATCATCTATAATTTTCGCCAGAGTTTTATTGCCCTCTTCATAAGCAACTTCTCGGAACATGCGAACTGTGTCCAAAGATATCGCATCATGAAATAAAACATCAACTCCCTTAGAGTTATCAACAAGATTTTTGCTGTAGAGCGTATCTCCACTAATAACTATAGATCGTCCTTTGTAATCGAACCTAAAACCAAAAGCTGGCTCAATAGGTTCATGTTCTACGGTAAAGGCTGTGACTTTTAGATTTCCATTATCAATTATTACTTCACCATTTGAATTAAGTGTTATTGGCTCATACCCAGCAACTGATAGAGGCAGGATACCTTCCCCATGATGATCAACTCTAAATTTAGTATCCATTGAGTATGCTTGACTAAAACCATCCGTTAAGTTTTCAACACCTTCTGGACCATAGACTTTTAATTTTGACGGTCTTCCTGCTAACCAAGAATTAAAATGCAATCCAGGCAAGTCAGACATATGGTCAGAATGTAAATGCGACAAAAATACTGCTTTTAGCTTACTTAAATCAATTTGCCACATTTGAAGATTCATAGCGCTGCCTCCTCCGATGTCGACCACATAAAAATCAGACCCGGCTTTAATTAATATGCATGTTTCTGCGCGATTAGGGTCAGGGAATGGTGATCTTGATCCACAAACCAATGCTGAAAGAGCATCTTCATCTGAAGATAAATTTTCTTGCTGAAGTTGTTGTTCAATAGCTTTTTTAGCAATAAAGTCTTGAACTGCTGATATCTGAAAAAGACCAAAGGCTAAAGCTCCAAGTAAGATCAAGCCAATGATCAAATATTTAATAAATTTCATTTTGATTTCTCTTTAAGTGACAACATAAAAAATATTATAAGCAAAACAGCGACTAAAGGCGCATAATCGGAACCAGGCGTCGAGCCTGTAGTATAAATAGTGTCTAATCCATGCATATAACTAATTAAAGTTATTCTTAAAAGCCATTCCAATAACCAAATTAAGTACATAAAAGGAACTAGACTTTTATATCTAAAAATTACTACCCAACTAATTAAGCAGCATAATATTTGCATTTCTCCCCAAAGGGATCCAAAAAGATATATAACTTTGTTTGGGTCTGGAGAGCCCTCAAAAATAATTATATTGGCAATAGAATTAAGTCCTGCATCTTCAGCTAATAAATGTATGAAGCTTCTTGCAGTATTAATAACCATGAAGAATACAAAAAAATAAAAAGCTATCTTTTGTCCCTGAAAATTATTGTCTGCTACTTTAGGTAAAAGTCTGTTCACAAGACTTCAATATTAAGCTGGCCTTCAAGAGCTGCTTCTCTATGCTTTGCACTTTCCTGGTAATTAGGATCCATTATCATTTCCAACATAGCTTTTCTATTTGGATATTCAGCAATAGCAACAAGGTCCCACATATCATCAGCTTCACCTATCATTAGCCTTGAAACTGGGCCACTAAAGATTATTTTGGCTCCAACTTTCTCTAAATGTTTTTTTGTCTCTTCACCATAAAGCATATAAGCTTCGAGACCTGAAAGGTTTGTTTCTCTACCATCAGCGTATTCAGCATAATTTTTTAATTTTATGAGGTTGAGCATTTTAATAGGGCCTTTTTCTGGCTCATCTGTAAAACCCTTTAACTGCTCTTCATTAGGAAGAACCTTATTTTCTACCTTCATTATGAATCTTCAAATAATTTTGCTAATTCAAGTCTAGCTATGCTTCTGCGGTGCACTTCATCAGGACCATCAGCAAGCCTTAAACATCTCATATGTGCATACATGCTTGCCAAAGGAAAATCTTGGCTTACTCCACCACCCCCATGCATTTGTATTGCTCTATCAATTACATTACAAGCCATTATTGGAGCTGCAACTTTTATTTGGGCTATCTCACTTGCGGAGATCTTGTTGCCATATTTGTCCATTTTCCATGCTGCATATAGTGTTAAAAGTCTTGCTTGATTTATTTCCATTCTTGAATCTGCAATCACGTCAAAATTACCGCCTAATCTTGCTAATTCCTTGCCAAAAGCTTTTCTATCTAATGATCTTTTACACATCATTTCAAAAGCTACTTCTGCAGCACCTATCGATCTCATACAATGATGTATTCTTCCAGGACCTAATCTTCCTTGAGCTATCTCAAAACCTCTTCCCTCTCCGAGAATTACATTTTCATGAGGCACTTTAACGTTGTTAAATTTAATATGTGCATGTCCATGAGGAGCATCATCATAACCAAATACATGCATCATTCTCTGAACCTCTACTCCAGGAGTATCCATCGGCACTAGAATCATGGAGTGCCTTTGATGTCGTTCATTTTCTGGGTTAGTTACACACATAAAAATCATAATTTTGCATCTAGGATCGCCAGCACCTGAAGTCCACCACTTTTGCCCATTAATGATCCACTCACCATCAACTAATTCTGCTGTTGCTTCCATGTTGGTTGCATCAGAAGATGCTACTTGTGGTTCTGTCATTGCAAAAGCAGACCGTATCTTCCCTTCTAAAAGTGGATTAAGCCATTCTTCTTGTTGCTCTTTCGAGCCATATCGGACTAAAACTTCCATATTCCCTGTATCTGGTGCACTACAATTCATCGCTTCAGATGCAAAATGAGTTCTTCCCATTTCTTCAGCTAGGTGTGCGTATTCGAAATTACTTAAACCTGGGCCATATTCGCTATCAGGCAGAAAGAGATTCCATAAACCTCGTTTTTTTGCCTCGTTTTTTAATTCTTCTAATTCTGGATAAGGCTGCCATCTGTCTTTTTCTGGAATTTCTTTTGCTAGAATTTCCATCTCCACTGGCATTACTACATCTTTGATAAAATCTTTAACTTTTGGAAGATAATGTTCAATCTTTTCTGTTGTCTCAAATTTCATAATTCATATATATAAAAAAAGTTTCTAAAACACTATAAATGTTACTTATAATATAACTCTACGTATAATAATTATAAGCTATTTATGAAATTAAATAATCTAGATCTAAATCTCTTAGTTATCTTTAATGCTATATATTCAGAGGGTAGTCTGACAAAGGCTGGAGAGCTTGTTGGCATAACACAACCTGCTGTTAGTAGTGCATTAGCCAAGTTAAGAGAATATTTTGATGATCAGTTATTTATTAGAGTTGGCCAAGGAGTTAAACCTACAGCAAAAACAGAAAACATTATTATTCATGTTCGAGAGGCTCTTTCGATTTTACAGCGAAGCTTAGAGAAGCCTGACTCATTTGACCCTTCTGTCTCAAGTAGAAAATTTAGACTATCGCTAAATGATATTAGTGAAGGTAGAATTCTGCCAATTTTGATGCAGAAAGTTCATGAAGCTGCTCCCAATGTTAAGTTATCAAGTTATTACACCAGCCGTGAAGATCTAAAACATGCAATGGCAGCGAATGAAGTAAGTTTTGCAGTTGATCCTTTCCCTCCATCAGATTCAGAAATAAAGAAAGAGCTTATTTTTGAAGATATATTTGTATGCGGGTTTAGAAAAGATCATAAGTTAGCTAAAGAAAAGAATATAAGCATAGAGCAATATTTAGATTTGGATCATATAAAAATGTCAGCAAGAAGCCAAGGTGCAGCATTAGTCGATAATGCGTTAGCAAAATTACAGTTAGATAGAAAGGTAATATTGAGGGCTCAACATTATTTAGTGTCTCCTGAGATACTAAATAGCACTGATATGGTGCTGACTTGCACGAAATCATTTGCCAATAAACATGATTTAGCATTTAAAACCCTGCCTTTTGAAGTAGCTCCATCTCAATTCTTTTTAGCATGGCATGAATCAAATGATAATGATCCTGGTCATATTTGGCTAAAAAAACTTATTAAACAGTCTTTCGCTCAAGCAAAATCTGACTAGTAGAAAAATGGCTGCTGATGATTATTTCAAAGAATTAAAAAAATTAAAGTACGCAGAAGAGCATGACCTTGTCAACGAACTAATTAATAGAAATGTCTGGATTAATAATCCAGATATAAGTCAGAATGCTTCACTAATAGTAGAAAATTGCCGGAAAGACAGAAATAAAACAAGACTGGATAGTTTTTTCCTTGAGTATGGATTAAGCAATCAAGAGGGTGTCGCTTTAATGTGTCTTGCAGAATCACTTTTAAGGATACCTGACAATCAAACATGTGATGAAATAATTGAAGAAAAAATAGGTGGTAAGAAATGGTTAGATCATTTCAATAAATCTCCTTCCATCTTTGTAAATGCTACAACCTTTGGTTTATTTCTAGCAGAACAAGTGGTCGAACTGGATAATTCAATAAGTTTAAATCCAATAAGCTGGTTTCAAGGTCTAACTTCAAGAATGGGTGACCCTATCTTAAGAGAAGCTATTAAAAAAGGCATGGAAATTCTTAGCGAAGAATTTGTTTCAGGTATTGATATTGAAGATGCTTTAGAAAAATTTGATTCTCCAAAAGTACCTTGTTCATTTGACATGTTAGGTGAAGCTGCTAGAACGCAATCAGATGTTGATTTCTTTTTTGACTCTTATGAAAACGCAATCAGAAAAGTAGGCGAAAAAAATGCCCTGCTATCTTCTTCTTTTCATGAAATATCAATTAAATTATCTGCCATTCATCAGCGGTATGAAGCAACAAAAAAAGACAGAGTAGTATCGGAACTTCTAGAAAGAGTATATGAACTTTGTTTGCAGTCCGCTCAGCATGATATTGCTCTTACTATTGATGCTGAAGAGCAGGATAGATTAGAACTAAGCCTATATTTAATAAAAGATTTAGCTTCAAGAAAAAAAATACAGGATTGGGGCGGTCTTGGTTTAGCAATTCAGGCATATGGAAAAAGAGCTCCAATAGTGGTTGATCTTGTTGAAGAGCTTGGATCAAAAAGAAATGGAATGATGATGCGACTAGTTAAAGGTGCTTATTGGGATCAAGAAATTAAAATACATCAAACTAAAGGTGCAACTGATCTGCCTGTGTTCACATCTAAATCTTTTACGGATATAAATTACTTAGCTACTGCAAAAATTATTTCAGAAACAAAGAATATTAGACCTTATTTTGCAACTCATAATGCTCATACCATTGCAGGAATCATGGAGCTTTATAAAGGAAGAGAAGATCAATTTGAATTTCAAAGAATATTTGGAATGGGTGATCTAACTTATAGAAATGCTAAGAAAGTGTATAAAGATTTTCCACTGACAAGAGTTTATGCACCTGTCGGGTCAAAAAAAGAACTATTGCCCTACCTTGTCAGAAGACTGCTTGAAAATGGAGCTAATAGTTCATTTGTAAATAAATATCTTTCGAATGAAATTCCTGTCAGTGATGTGGTAAAAAATCCGATAGAAACTGCTACAGCAAATTTAGAAAAAGGGAATTTTATGAAAGTTGTTCCTAGGCCAATGGCTATATTCTCCAATAGAGATAATTCAATAGGTTTTGATTTTGGTGATTTAGAGGATATAAAAGAATTAGAAAATAATATGAAAGATTTTCATAATAATGAATTTACAGCTTGTTCGATTGTTGATGGTCTTGATGTGGCTGAAGAATATGAGATAAGAAATATGCCTTTCGATAACAAAAAGGAAATAGGCGAAGTCTCTTATATGTCTATAGATAAATTAAAAGGTTTGGAATTGCACAAATTAGATAGTTCTTGGGCCCAATTAGACCATAAAGAAAGAATAAAAATTCTAAATAAAGTTGCGGTAGAGATTCAGGCTAATAGAGATAAGTTTTTTTATCTTTTAGCTAATGAGGCTGGTAAAACCTTAAAAGATTGTGATGCTGAGATTAGAGAGTCTATAGATTTTATTAACTACTACTGCCAACAAGCAGATGAATTGTTTATTGAGAAGGAATTAGAAGGGCCAACAGGGGAGAAGAATTATCTATTACATGCACCAAAAGGAAAATTCTTGTGTATTAGTCCCTGGAATTTTCCAATGGCAATTTTTATCGGGCAAATTTCTGCAGCATTAGTAACAGGCAATAATGTTATCGCCAAACCAGCAGAAGATACATCAATTGTTGCTTACGAAATAATAAAAATATTTCATAATGCTGGTGTTCCTGGATCTGCATTACAACTAATAATTGGTGGAAGAGATGTAGGAAATGAATTAACAAAAAATGAATTTTTAAATGGAGTAGCTTTTACTGGTTCATCAGAAGCTGCAAAAAAAATCAATGTAAATCTTGCCACTTCAAATGGCCCAATAAAAACATTAATTGCTGAAACCGGTGGTCAGAATGTAATGTTTGTTGATTCTTCTTCACTTAAAGAACAAGTGATCGATGATATTGTCAGGTCTGCTTTTTTAAGTGCTGGGCAACGGTGTAGTGCATTGAGAGTGGTATATGTACAAGAGGAAATAGCAGAAGAATATTGGGACTACTTAGATGAGGCTATGCAAGAGCTAGAATTGGGCAACCCTAGTAAACCAACTACTGATATTGGCCCAATCATAAATGAATCCTCCTTAAATAAACTCACTAATCATACATCTAAACTTAAAGCTAATAAGGAATTTATTGAATGTGATAAAAATTGCCTAGAAAATGGATATTTTATAAAGCCAATAGCTTTTAAGATTGACAATATTAATGAAGTTGACGGAGAAAAATTTGGTCCAATACTTCATTTTATAAGTTACAAGAGTGAAGATTTGGACAAAATAGTGGAAGAGGTCAATGCAACTGGCTTTGGTTTGACTATGGGTGTCCATTCAAGAATTACTGAGAAAGCTCACAAAATATTTGAAAAAGCCAAAGTTGGTAATTTTTATTTGAACAGAGATATAGTTGGCGCCGTGGTTGGAGTTCAACCCTTTGGTGGGCAAGGACTTAGCGGAACTGGTCCTAAAGCAGGTGGACCAAATTATCTTAAAAGTTTTGTGACTGAAAAAACGTTTACTGACAATGTAATGGCAACAGGTGGTAATATAGATTTATTAAATAAGAACAATCAATAATGATAACTAAAATTTTTCTTTTAATAACTGCAGTAATCTATGGTGGATTAGGTGGTTGGGCATTAATTGATCCAATATCTTTCGTAGATGAAGTTGGATTAACTATTAAATCTAGTTTAGGCTCTTCAGAAATACGTTCTGTATATGGCGGTATAAATTTGCTAATTGGTCTATTTGCCTTAGCTGCTGTCTTTCAAAGCAAGCATGAAGAACTTTTCATGAAGATACTAATATTTGTGATAATCGGGATACTGTTAGGAAGAATTGTGTCCCTGATATTTGGTGAATTAAATTCAGCTTTCTTATGGGGTTTTACTGCTTTTGAACTAGTTTGGTTTACAACCTTATGTATTTACCTTAACCAAATGAAAAAGAAAATTTTTTAAAATGTTAGATTGGGTACCAAATGGAATAGCATATGGCCTTATAGATAATGGGGTATTAGCTTTCTCGACTTTATTAGGCATAGATATTGATAAATATTTTAAAGGTTCAGGCATACATGGAGCGATCTATGGTGCTTTGTTTGGCAATACTCTATCTGATTTTTTAGGTGCTATAGTTGATTTTCCATTAGAACTTGCAATAAATATAACTGCAGGATGTTTGATAGTAATACCAATAGTCTGGTTTATTCTTTTATTTAAGAAGCAATCTTAAGACTAGATAGAATTTCTTCCATATGATTTAAATCGTATCCGGCCTCTTGAGATATTTTCAATATTTCTTTTACTTCTTTATTGGTAACTTCTGCACAGGCCCAAAGCATTATGCATCTAGTTCCTGTACGACAATAAGCTAGTGTCTTTTTGCTCTCTTCTAGCATACTTTTTGTTTTTAATACTCTTTCTAAATTTAGATCTCCAGGACTGATTGGGTGGTTGTAAAATTTTAGCCCTAATCTTGAACATTCTTTATTAATAGACTCGAAATCTGGTTGATTTGGCTCTTCTCTATCTGGTCTGTTACAGACTATAACCTCAAAACCTTGCTCTTTTAGCAGCCCAATATCACCAGGGACTATTTGTGGTGATACAAAGTAATTTTTTGTAACTTGTTTCATCTATTTATCTTCCTATCTTTTTGTTTAATTTTTGAAGCAACAATAGATGTTCTATTAGAGAATTTAAATAAATTTCTGAAAAATCGTGCTTTCTTAACTTCTACTCCATGTATTCGTTTTTTAAATTTTCTAAATGCCTCATCCCTTACTGGTCCGTAACCTTTTACAGAACTTGATGCATCTATTAATCCCCTGAGTTTATTTGCTTTTTGACCACTACTTAGATTGTTTATTTCTAGAAGTTTCTGTTTAAATATTTTTTTATGCTCGAGGTCTCTAATCCTATCAGGGGTAAATCGTAGCGGATCTAAACCAATGCTTCTTAAAAAAGTCAGTGATTTTAAAATTTTAAATATTGGAATAGCAATAAATCCTGGAACTCTTATTTTTTTTGGTCTTCCAGTTCTTTCGTCCTTAATAAAAGAAAGCATTGGTGGTGATAGATAAAAATTTAAATTTTTCCAACTTGAAAATTGTTTATCCAATATACTTGAGGTGGTCTCTAAATGCATTCGAGCAACTTCATACTCATCTTTTATTGCAAATACTCGATATAGTTCTTTTAACGCATCTTTATTTAATCTTTCTGTATCTACTTCACTAGACAGAATATCGTCAATTAATAATTTACTCTTCTCAAAATCAGTAACAATTCTTTTGTCATACTTTTCAATACGTTTAAGTCTGTCTTCATATAACTCTACAGAATTTAATTCCTTTAATTTGTCTTTGGCTAAAAATGTAAATATCTCATGCTCCGGGTTAATGCTGTATAGCCTACCAAGATTGAAGTTGTATATATTTCTCTCAATACCAACACCATTAAGGGTGATTGCTTTAATTATATTTTCTTCTTTCAGTGGTATTAAACCATTCTGAAAAGCTGAACCCAGCATAAGGATATTTGTGCCTATGGCATCACCAGATAAAACTTCTGAAATTCTTATTGCCGGTATAGAAGAAACAATTTCTTTAGTGGTTTTCTCTATGAGATCAAGAACCTCATTACTCCTAAAATTTAATTCTCTATTAGTAACAAAATCAGCGACCGGCATTGTATTGCTATTTATGACGGCAAAGGTTTTTTCAGTTGAAACTACTTCTTGTATTTCTGGTTTAGTGCCAACTACAGCATCACAAGCTAAAAGAACATTTGCTGACCCTGGTGAAATTTTTTGACTAAATGGCTTGATACCCTTCTCATAGATTTTAATATGAGACCAAACTGCGCCTCCCTTCTGTGCAAGTCCTGTCATATCTAATATAGATGCATCTTTGTCTTCATAATGAGCGGCATAGGCAAGAATAGCCGATATGGTTAATACTCCAGTTCCTCCAATACCGGTAAGCATTATATTGGAAACTCTATCTGTTGACTTAATGACTGGATCTGGTAAATCGCCAATATCTTGAAAAGCAGATTTAGATTTTAACTGAGCATCTACTGTTATGAAGGAAGGACAGAAACCCTTCATGCAAGTGTAATCTTTATTACAACTCGATTGATTAATCTTTCTTTTTCTTCCGAGGGGTGTTTCTAATGGTTCAATAGAGACGCAGCTAGATTGTATGGAGCAATCGCCGCAACCTTCACACACCTCATCATTGATGAGAACTTTTTTAGTAGGATCATTCATCAACCCCCTTTTTCTTCTTCTTCTTTTTTCAGCTGCACAAGTCTGATCAAAAATTAATACACTTACACCTTCATGTTCGCTTAATTTCTCTTGCTCAGAAACAATAGAGTCTTTATGTAAGCTTTTAACCTCTTTGGACCTAAGATGCTTATATTTTTTTGGCTCTTCTGACAGGATCGAAACTCTTTTAACGCCTTCTGCTAAAACTTGTTTAACTATTCCTTCTACATCCCAATTACCTCCGATTTCTTGGCCCCCAGTCATAGCTACTGCATCGTTATATAGTATTTTGTATGTAATATTTACATCTGCATCTAGAGCAGCACGAATAGCAAGAATACCAGAATGCTTATAAGTGCCATCACCTAAATTAGCAAATATATGTTTCTCCTTTGAGAATGGAGCAATACCAATCCAAGGCGTGCCTTCACCACCCATCTGTGTAAAAAATTCAGTTCCTTCTACAGAATCAACAGCCATATAGTGACAACCTATACCGCCTAATGCTCGTTTTCCTTCTGGTAATTTTAATGATGAGTTATGTGGACAACCAGAGCAGAAAAAAGGCTTCCTCTGGATAGGTGCTTCTAAATCTTTTTGTTGTTCATTTCTTTTCTTAAACCATTCTAATTGTTTAACTAAGTCTGGATCTCCAGATATTTTATGTAATCTTGTTGATATAGCTTCTACTATTGTTTGTAATGGAAGATCGTTCTCAGCTGGCAGTAGCCAACCTCCATATTCATCTTGTTTACCTATGACTATTGGTCGGACCGTATCTTTCCAATTATAAAGTTGCCACTTTACCTGATGTTCTATAAGTTCTCTTTTTTCCTCTACTACCAGTACAGTATCTAATCCTTCGCAAAATTCTCTGACTCCATGTGGCTCCAAAGGCCAAGGCATTCCAACCTTATAAATGCATAGCCCTAATTCTTTGGCTTTTGCTTCATCAATTTTTAGCCACTTTAATGCTTCTCTTACATCATTGTAAGATTTACCTGCCGTTATTATTCCTAACTTTGAGGTATTATCTTTCCATATTGATCGATCAATATTATTAGCTCTAACAAATTCTTGGGCAGCAAAACCTTTTGCTCTTTGTAGTCGATAGTCTTGATCTCTGGGAGTATCTTCAAACAAAATATTTCTTTCTAAATCTTTGTACTCGCCAAGAAACTCTTCGCTAGGAATAATTATCGGTAATTTCTCTGTAGTAGTGTCGTACCTTGTCCCAGAGTCTGCAATATCAGAAACAATTTTAAAACCAGTCCAACATCCGCTATATCTGCTCATTGCAAAACCAAGTAGACCATATCTAACTATCTCTTCTACTCCAGAAGGATATAAGTAAGGCATAAAAGCACTTATGAAATTATGGTCTGATTGATGTGGTAATGTTGATGATTTAGCAGCATGATCATCGCCTGCGATAGCTAAAACTCCGCCATATTTTGATGATCCAGCAGCATTGGCATGCTTAAATACATCCATAGTCCTGTCAACTCCTGGACCTTTTCCATACCAAATACCAAAGACTCCATCTTTGTTTCCTCTATCTTTGAATTCTCCTTGCTGAGAACCCCAAACAGCAGTTGCTCCTAATTCTTCATTAAGGCCTGGTTGATGGTAAATAGACTTATCTTTAAGATATTCTTTTGCTCTTTCTAGCTCCAGGTCATACCCTCCCAACGGTGAGCCTTTATATCCAGATATAAACCCACCAGTATTTAAGTGATTGCTTTCGTCTAGTTCTTTTTGGATAAGCGGGAGTCTTACTAGAGCCTGAATTCCAGTAAGAAAGATTTTTCCTTCTCTTGAAGTGTACTTATCACTCAAAGAGATTTTTTTTTGCAACAATTTATCCACCATAGGAAAAATTTATTTTAAGCGACTTAATTATAAACTTTCTTAGTAATCTCTGCTGAGATTCTAGTGCAACTAGAGATCACCCTCTTTTCTTACTTCACTTCTATCTATTTCAAATTTTTCGCCGTATCTCGCTTCTAGTTTTTTCTGATTTTCACTAATAACTTCATAAGGATCTAAATCGAGTGCTGCACAAGCTGTTACCCAATACCACATAATGTCACCTAACTCTCTTTTCATATGAAATATGTTTTCTTCAGAAGGTGGCTTTCCTTGTAGAAACATTTTTTTAACTATTTCAACGAATTCACCTGATTCACTTCCTAAGCCAAGGGCCGCTGTTAGTAATCTTGCTGATTTTACTGGTGAATTTTTTTCAATATCTTGCAAGCTTTCTCTTAAAGCTTCTAAATCTAAGCTTGGTTCACTTGTAACTTTAGTAACAAAGTCACTATAAGTTGAAAAGAATTCTTTTACTTCTTTACTCATATAATTTCCTTAAAATTTTTCCATATATGGTCTCAAGTCTAATTCATGAGTCCATGCAGTTTTTTCCTGTAAGTGTAAATTGTAATATGCTTCAGCAATATCATCAGGATTTAATATGCCATCGACCTCTTTAAGTTTATATATATCAGGAAAATTTTCTTTGATCCATGGATGATCAATAGCTCCATCAATAACAGTATGGGCAACATGAATGCCTTTCGGCCCTAATTCTCTTGCAAGAGATTGTGCCACAGCTCTTAAACCGAATTTAGCTGAAGAAAATGCGGCGAATCCTGATCCTCCTCTCATTGATGCTGTTGCTCCAGTAAATATTATTGTTCCTTTATCTTTCATATGTTTTGCAGCCTCTCTTCCAACTAAAAATCCTGCAAATGTACCCATCTCCCAAATTTTTCTAAAGACTCTAGAGGTAGTCTCTTCAATAGAGAAAAATACATTAGCTCCAATATTAAAAACAACACAATCAATGGGACCAGATTTTGCTACTTCAGAAAATAAACTTATGACCTGTTCTTCTTCTCTTGCATCAGAAGGTTTTGCTGTTGCAGAACCTCCAGATTCTGTTATTTCATCGCAAAGTGAATTTAATTCTTTAGAATGTCTTTCTCTTCTGACAGCAAAAACATGATGACCCTCTTTTGCAAACTTTCTAGCTAGGCTGGAACCTAAACCTGGCCCTGCACCGATAATAATTACTGATCCTTTCAAAACTATTCCAAAAATTAAAATTATGTCTAAGATTATATTAATCTAGTTAATACAAAATGGTGAAAATAAAATTTGTCTACGATATTGCTAGCCCTAACGGCTATTTATGTCATAAAGTTATTCCTGATTTTGAAGCAAAACATTCGGTAAAATTTGATTACTTCATTTGCTTACTTGGTGGCATTCATAAATTAAGTAACAATACGCCTCCTATGATTGCCTATGCAGAAATACCAAACAAAAACTCTTACTTTAGTAAAGAAATAGAACGATTCGTAAAGTTTCATAAAATTGAAAATTTTCAAATGAATCCTCATTTTCCAATCAATACTTTAACCATGCAAAGAGGTGCACTTGTAGCAGAAGAAAGGGGAATTCTTATGGATTATATCGATGTTATGGCAAAGGGTATGTGGGAAGAAAAAATTAATTTAGGCGATAAAGATATATTGATTGAATACCTAAATAAAAGTGGTTTAGAAGGTTCAGATATTATCGAACAAACCTCTAATGATGCAATTAAGCAAAAACTTATTAAAAATACAGAAGAAGCAGTAGCCATGGGTGCTTTTGGTGTTCCAACTTTCTTTATTGATGAACAAATGTTTTGGGGCAAAGAAGCTCTAAGAGAAATGCCTGATTACTTTTAACTAATAGAAAGTATTGTTTCAGCTATTAATTCTGGTTGATTTTCTTGAGAGAAATGTCCTGCTTCAATTCTTCTATGGTTCATTCCTTTAGCACCAGCAATTTTTTCAATAATATATTTATCTTGCTCTCTAAATGAAAAATCATATTCACCAAAAATTGCGATAGTTGGTTTATCAAATTTTTTTAAAACTTCCCAAGCTTCAATATTTTCTTGAACTTGAGGGTGTTCATTAGTTATAGGAACTAAAGTAGGAAATACTCTTGGTCCAGCTTTAAAAGATTCATCCGGAAATGGTGCGTTGTAAGCTGCTATCTCTGCTTCATCAAGTTTTTTCATGCTACCTTGGTATACAATTTTTCCTGAATCAAAATCTTCCACAGTTTGACTAAAATTAAGCCATTGATTGAACCCTTCTGTTGCCCCAATTCCAACTGGCAATCCTGAATTTGAGACTACTAGGCCTGAAAATTTTTCTGGGTTGGCAGTAAGTATTCTTAAACCTATAAGACCGCCCCAATCTTGAGCAAATAGGATCATATTAGATAAATTTAGATGCTCTACTAGTTGAGTTGTCCAGTTAATGTGGTTGGCATACGAATAATCAGATCTTTCTACTGGTTTATCTGATCTGCCAAAGCCAATTAAATCCGGTGCTATAACTCTTTTACCAGCCTGAGCAAGAATTGGAATAATATGCCTATAAAGATAAGACCAGCTTGGCTCTCCATGTAGAAGTAAAACCACTTCATTCGATGAAGGATTTTCATCGACATAATGCATTTTTAGTACTTCACTTTCATGCTGCACATCAAAATAGTGTGGTTCAAAATTGTAATCTTTAAGATTTTCAAATCTTGACTCTGGAGTTCTTAAAATTTTCATATGTCCATTCTAGTAAAATAGTTTATGCCTTTCCTGCTATTTAATGCTTTTGCATACATTAATTTCGCAATTTCAATAGCGTTAACATTTTTGAATTTTGCTAGTGGGCCTAATAATAAATTTCCACTGATATTAGTTATGGCTTCAAATATTTTTACGTCCAATCCATTTGGTTTTTCTCTCTCACCTAATAAATGACTAGGTTGAATTATATTTAGGGTTTGAAAATTTAGATTTTTTAGTTGTTCTTCCATTAAGCCCTTTATCTTCAAATAATAATTAAAGGAGCTTTCAGTTGCGCCAACAGCTGAAACTACTGAAACATTTTTGATGCCTGCTTTTTCTGCTTTGCTTGCTAGATTGCAAACATATTCATAATCAACTTTATAAAACTGTTTTTTTACTGTTTTCTTCATTATGAAAAGGTCAGCAAGCTTGACTGGAAAGCCAAGACATATGAATAAATGATCTGCATTAGGAATATCATAGTCATCATCAAAATCCACTAAAGTCTGCTGAATATTTTTAGGGAAACTGAAATTTCTTCTAGTTAAGGCGATCACTTCATTATTTATGGAGATATAATTTATTAAACTTTTTCCAATAAGGCCTGTTGAACCTGCTACAACGAACTTCATATAGTTATATATATAAGAATAATAATTTTTTTCAATCATATGATTAAGTTTAGTAAAGAAGATCTATCAAGAATAATAGAAATGGCATGGGAGGATAGAACACCCTTTGAAGCTATAAAAAATGAATTTGGGTTAGATCAGTCCCAAGTTAAAAAAATTATGAAAAAAGAATTAAAAGCAGGTTCGTTTTTAGTCTGGAAAAAGAGAGTAAAAGGAAGAAAAACTAAACATGGCTCTTTAAGAGATTTTAAAGTTGGTCGCCATCAATCTTATGACAATAATAAAATTAAATCTAAGTAGAATGCTTGAGATCTATTTTCTGTTGACTAGAAATAATAAGAAGAAGGCAACAACTAATTCAACAGCGATTTTATCCATAGAAAAAGCTGCATTATGAAAAAGGTAAGCAATAGTTCTTGAAAAGGCTGCTACGCTCAATAAAGCAATAGGAGCATAAAACCAATGTTTGTTTTTGCTATAGGCTCCTAGAATTATGAAGCCACCAACGACAAAGAAAAAACTAGCAAAATCGCCAATCTGAGTACTTAGGCCCTCTCCTTCTAGAAGGGGCATTCCTAATTCACCTGCTACCTCAGCTGGGAACAATAGCCAACGAACTGCATTGAAGAGAAATAATAGTCCGAAAAGATAAGTTAATGCAGACAAAAATTTATTCATGAACTAATTATATTATAAGTTGGTAGGGATGGAGGGAGTCGAACCCCCACGCCTTTCGGCACTGGAACCTAAATCCAGCGTGTCTGCCAGTTCCACCACATCC
>NZGL01000002.1 GCA_002690945.1 Gammaproteobacteria bacterium
CTATCTTATGCTCTTCTAAGGAAGGAAAAAAGATATTCTTATAGAATAGTTCAAAATAGTCATGAAGATGTTTTGAACCTTTACGTGCCCCATAATGAGTATCCGTTATAATTGCTACTTTCATCTATTACTATTTTTATACTGAATATTATCTTTTATTGTATTATAATCAGAACTACTACCAGAGATAGCACTATCATCTACAGTCATCACTTCATCATAACCACTCTTTTCAATGATCTTTGTTTTAATATCTAATTGTTTTTTCTCCTTTTGAATTCTTCTTAGGAATGCATAATGAATTACTTGAGTAAAATAGGCAAATGGATTTCTTGATTTTTCTGGATTAAAGTTGTTAATGTACTGAACACAATTCTCAATACCATCAGATATCATATCCTCACGAAACATATAGTTGACAAAGTTTGGTTTATATGATAAGTGTGTAGCAATTTTTAGAAAACAAGATCCCAAATAATTAGGTATTGGTGGTTTACCCTCCCAAGCTTTTGTCTTTGGTGGATCTTCTTTATATTTTTTAACATATTTTTCTTTTGCTTTTAAAACTTTAGTCCTATAAACAATCATTGCCTCTAAAAGTTCTTTGTTATTTACGTAATGTTCTGTCTTTTTTCTTGGCATGAGTTCTCTCAAGTTAAATATAGTATAACATAAATTAACATACTTGACAAGTTCGTAAAGTATATGTACAATAACCTTTGTGAGGTTTAAAGGGATATATTAGCTCTCTTTCAATCCTTTAAATATATCTTCAAGCCTCTTTCGGGCATCTTTAACAGATGAAATATAACCCATAGAAGAGTCTGGTTTTATACGATTATTACTTATTTTCATATCAATCTCATCGGGATTAGATATGTAATCATTGTATACATTAATTAATTTTTGATCTTTTGATTCAGTAATATAAATTATTTTATCCATTTTTATAATAAAAAAATCTTCATCACTTAATTCAACCCATGGTTTAACCTTTAAATAAGATCCTTCATGACTTGTAAACATATTAATTATAACAGGACTTTGAAGAACAATCACGGTCTCATCATTTACTTCATCAGATATTACTAGAGAAAAAATTTCTTCTCCAGAAACTAATTTAATGATAGCGTAAAATTCTTCTCCCATTATACCAAGTCGTAATTTATAATGCATCTAAGATTATTTATAGGTTGTTCTGCTGTATGGTATAAAGATCCATCAAACAAAACAACCCTTCCTTGTTTTGGTGTGACTTTTTGTTTTATTGTGTAATTGTCTGATTTTTCTGTTTCATTGTATATGATCGTATCACCATCACTATCCATAACATAATATAACATTACAAAATGTTTTTCAAAGAGATCCGTATGAGGAGTATCAACACTTGGTTTTTTAGAAAATAAAGGTAATTGTAAAAATGATCTACCCTGATACACATCAACTTCCTTTATATTTAATTTTTCACATGAGTTTTCTATTAACTGTAAAAATAATTCATGAAATAAACTTGAAACATTCCCTAAATGATTATCACCATTTTCATTATATTTTACCAGTGCATGAAAAAATCCAGGTCTTTGTTGAGAATTATCTAGATTATCATTGGTTACATCTTTTGTAATATACCATGGGAACTCACCTATATCACTAAGAACTTCATCACCCAGTAAAATATTTTTTATTTTTTCTTGATATTCTACATTAATAATATCATCAAATACAATAATTTGATTATCCATCACTTCTTCAAAGGTATATTTTTTATATCATAATTGAAATTTTCTTCATTATAAATTTTAATCCTTTCAATTAAATGATTTAGAGTATAATTTTTTCTTGACTTGTAACTAATATCATCAGCTATATCGTATAGTGTTGCCTTTTCTTTCTTATCACTCTTTCGAAGCACTCTTCCGATTGACTGCAAATTACGTATTCTTGATTTAGAAGGGGATGCAAATATTATATTGTGTAAATTCTTGATATTAATTCCGGTAGAAAAGGTTCCGTAAGAGGCAACGATAATAGCATTGCTCTCTTGCTCAGTGATTTCTCGAACTTTCTCTCGGTCTTGGGTACCCACTCCACCATGAATAAAAAAGACATTTCTTTCTTCTATAAGGTTGTTATTATTTATTAGTTCGTAAAGAGGTTGTCCATGAGCCTCAACTCTTGCAAATAGTATTAAAGTATTTCCTTTAAGATCAAGAGCAAGATTTTTAATAAAGTTATTTCTACGATTATGACCTATAATATACTGAACTTCTTCTTCAAATGTTTCAAACTTATTCGGTGGGTGTTTCAATAGAAGCACATTGATATCCAGTTTAGCAAGATGCCCCTTCTTCATGAGCTCGTCAGTTTTTATGATTTTATAGGAAGGACCAAACAATCCCTCAAGAACCCACTTATGTGTCTGCGTTCCGTCAAGAGTCCCTGTGAATCCGTATCGATATTTTGCATTACCTAATTTTGTCATTATAGATATTAATGACTTCGATTTAAATTGATGAGCTTCATCACCAACTACAACATTGAATCTTTCAAAATATTTTCTTGGAAGTTTATATATTGATTGCCATGTTGTAATAATGACTTGAGAGTCAGTTTCTCTTTCTTTACCCGCATAAATCTTGTGACAAAATGACCCAACGTCCCAGCCATAATCTGAAAAATCTTTATACATCTGTTCTACAAGGGAAGTCGTCGGAACAACTATCAATGTATTTTGATTTCTTTCAACGAAATATCGAACAATCGAATATATCATCATGGACTTTCCTGAAGCAGTTGGAGATATCAATAACTTCCTATTATGTCTTAGAGCGTCGTATACTCCGTCGATCTGATACTCTCTGGGTGAATGTTTGCAAATAGCACTCATGTAATCACTTACACCTTCTCTAGATATTCCTTCGTTTACTTCAAATGGTAAACCATAATATTCATTGTCTTTAAATTCGTATGTATATTCATGATCCTTACAAAACTGTATTAGTTTATCAAGCAATCCTACATAAATTTCCCCTGTATGATTACTGAATAAACGAATTTTCCCATCCCAATATTTGTTTCGATATTGAGGCATAAATTTTGCACCAGGCACATCAAAAGTGAAGTAATCAGAAAGCTCATAATAAACATGTGGCTCTGATTTTACCTTTAAATGAACTTCATTTCTTTTACTAATCACTAAGTGAGACATCACATCTCTATAATTTTAACTATTTATTCACCTTTCTCTGAGTAAAATCTATACCTTCCATATGGTCATATTCGTGTTGAAACACTCTTGATGCAAGACCTTGCAATTTAATTTTATGAGTTTTTTTATTAACATCTTCATACTTTGCAATGATTTTATCTGGTCTTTTAACTTTTAAAAAAAGGTCTGGATAGGATAAACAACCCTCTTCCATTTCAACTTCTTCAGTATATGATTTAACAATACGAGGATTGAAGCATACTATTATTTCATTATGTTCTAAATCTCTTATCATAGCAAATGCTCTTTCCCATATACCAATTTGGTTTGCAGATATACCAATACCGTTGTAATGTATCATATTTTCAACTAATGTATTGGATAAAAATTGACGATCTAATTTATAACTACATGAATCAATTCGATGATGAAATAGTTGATGTTCTGGTTTTACTAGTTCTCTTATCATTAGAATCCTGATTGAAACTTCTGCCATTCTATGGCATTTTTGATTTGATATGTACGATTTGATACTGCTCGTATAATTTCCTCAAGAAATTTTAAGGTGGTATCATAATATCTAATCTTGAGATCTATAGTAGATAACTTCTCATCAGCATCTAAATGCCTCTGTATGGCATCTTTCTCTCTAACCTTATACGGAAATGGTTCTTCGGCATACACCTCTGCTGGTGCTTTGCCTGTGTAGTAATTAAATCTCTCTAATTTTATCTTACTATGAGAAGTTCTCGCTTTTTCTCGCAGCAATGTAATCGTATTATAGATTGTATAATACTTTGAATGGAGTTGTGGAATTTTTAAAGATTCATCATGTAGGTTATCAGGATCAATGGTTGCGTCACGTTCCCACATTTCCTGAATTTGGTCAAGGTTCATAAAGGAGTTCTTCCGTCAGGTTCAACAATGTTATATACAGTATACTTGAAAGTGACCTCTGCTGTAAAGTAGTTGACATCCGTATCTGTAGCTTCGAATTGCAAAGAGGTTAAATTTATAGGAAAAAGTTGAGAAAATTTAACTATTGCTATACTATTATAACTGCTATTTAAAATATGTAAACTACCATCACTGTATATTTCTTCTCTATCCCTAAGTCCATCCTCATCTGTAGTTGCTTTTTTAAACTGTTCCGTTGTTTCTGGATATCCTAATCCTTTCAACCAGTTATGAATCTTCATGTAATTTTCTAAACTTTCATCAACTAAGAATCTAAAAGAGAAATCACTGTACTGTAATTTGTCACCAGGTATATCAATATCTTTTAAGTATGCTGGTTGAATCGCAGTTCCTAAAGTAATATCTGGTATGATAGCAGAATTTGAAAAGAAACTAACTTTAGGTTCCTTTGCCAAAGTAAATTTAAATCCAATTGGAGATAAAAAATTACGATTTTCTATTTGATTTGCGAATGCTCTTGCCATTATTCTTCAACAACTGTACTGTTTTTCCACCAAAGTGGTTGGTATGTGATGCCTAAATTCGAAGTTACGGTAGTTGCTTTTTGAGCATCAGCATCAGATTTATTTGTATATATTTTTCTATTCGCATAAGTATTTGTCCATGAATCATCTTCTGTGTAATATTCAATTCCATTTTCGGGAACAGATGTGCCTAATATACTAGTTTTTTGAATATGATATGGCATTATTTTTCCTCCTCATTTTTATGCATTGTTCCAAATTTTGCTTTTTGAGTATTAAATTTTGCTTCGCCACTTTTACCTGAAGTATTTTTATTTTTTCTTAGTTCTTTTGCTTTATCTCTGATCGCAGCAAACCTCTGCCTCGCAACTTCTATTTTGGATTGCGGTTGTCCTTCTGGTTTATCAACATCTTCAAAAAACTTTTTATACGATTTCATTAGTTTTTTAATTATTTAGACATGAAAAAAGGAGGATTATTCCCCCTTTCTAGGATTTTTGAGATCCCAACTCCCAACATTGAAAACATCTAGAACTACCCATTTTGCATAATGAACTCCACGATAACACAGAAAGGCAAAGACCTTCTCTGGATTATGGATTTCTGGATCGTATTCTGGAACTTCTGGTGGTTCCCAATTAAAATTAATATGTAACATTTGTCTTAGCCTCCTGTAACATATTTATTGTTAGGAGATCTTGACATAAAAAAAGAGACCCCCGAAGGAGTCTCTGGATATCTCGAACGAGATATTTATTACATGAGGTTCTTAACTGTAACTCTCTGATAGTATCTGTTAGAGTCAGCTTTGATACGACCAAGACCTTGGTTGTCGACATTACCTTCTGCAAATGGGTTAGCAACAATACCATATCTGGTCTTGAAGCCAATTTTTGGCTGGAAGGAGTTCTCTCCAACTGCTCTTACCATCTGTAATGGTACATAAGGGCAGTAGAACAGTCCTGCATCATAAGGTGATGAACCTTTGTAACCAACAACGTAGTACTGACTACCGTTATTAGTTGGTGAGTTAGCAGAGAATGGGTCGATGTATACTCTGTACTTACCTTGAAGAACACCAGCAAATGTGTTACCTGTGTCATCAACGTTTAAGTTTGCATTAAGTGCAGGAGTGTAATCTAATACACCAGCCATTGTTAATGCTGAAGCAACGTCTGCAGAACAAAGGATCATGTTACCCTTTCCTCTACGAGTTCTCTGTGCAATTCTGTTTGCATCTCTTTCGATTTGGAAGATCAAACCTTTGAACTTCTCAACAGACCATCTACCGTTTGAGTCGATGTCTAAATCGAATATACCTGTGTTAGCAACGTTTTCTTGTGCACCAGTTTCAGCAACCTTATAGATTGTTCTGATAACTTCTCTGTTAATTTCAGCAAGAATCTCTGTTGAAAGAATGTTTGCTAATTCTGCTTCTGCATTTAGACCATGAATTGCCTTAAGATCTTGAGCAAGTTCTAAACTATACTCTGCCTTTAGTGCTCTGGACTTAGCAGTAACAGTGACCTTCTCGATTGAGAATGCCATTTCTTGGAAAGCAGGTGAACCACTAGTACCTAGTGCTTCTGCCTTCTGTGTATCCATACCCTGACCAACTGCATAATCTCTCTGAGTTGCACTAGTTGATGGGTTAAGTGTGCCAGGATTATTTCCCTGTGCTGTGGAAGATGTTGTACCGAAACCAACGTTTTCTCCGTCAGATCCTGAAACATATGAGTTTCCTAATGTGTCTCCAACACCAACAGATGAGAATGAAGTATCTGCTTCATCGAATAGAGCTTCAGTTCCACTTGTATTAGTGAATCTGGATCTCATTGCGAAGATTAATCCAGTAGGACCAGTCATTGGTTGAACACCTGCTAGGTCATATGCGACCAAGTTTGGCATTGAACGACGTATTAGACTGATTAATACAGGATCGAAACCTGCAACAGGACCTCCAGCAGCAGCACCAGCAGAGAAACCTGCTACGCCACTAGGACCACCAGTTGAACCTGAGCTGTTTGTTGGAACTGCTTCAGATAGAAATTCTCTTTCTTCTCTAATTGCTTGTTCTTGGTTCTCCAGGAGAACGGCAGTAACCATTCTTTTATGTGGGTCAGTTATCTTAGCTACACCATCATGGTCTAGAAGAGGTGCCCACTTCTCCTGCAGTGCCTCGTTATTTAAAGGGACTTGCATTTTAGTTTTACCTATTTAAAATTGTTTTTGTTTGATTTTATGATTTAAAATCACTTAGACATACGTCCAAGAGATTGCATATATGCTTCCATTCTTCCAGTTACTTGCTTCTGTGGTTCAGATGCAGTTCCTTCAGATAGGTTCTCAGACTTGTCTTTTGGAGCACTAGCGTTGCTTGGGAAGTAAGACTCCCTTAATGTTACTAGTTTCTCACGATAACTCTTTTCACTATCAAACTCAACACTTTCGGCAAGAGAAGTTAATTTGTCCTTTTGAGAAAGGGCAAGTCCTTCGGCTACATCCGCTAAGATTACATCAGCAGTTGATTCTGATAATCTTTTTGTTAAAGCAACGTTCTTATCGATTTGCTCGTTGAGTTTATCTTCCATCTCATCAAGTTTGTCTACCATGCTATTAAGCACATCATATTTGTCTTCAGGGATTGTTACATAATGATCTTCAAAAAGACTCTTCATTCCAGTGAGGAATGATTCTGTCATTTCAGTTTTGAGTCCGTGCTCGACTGAGAGTTGGTTATCTTCTAACCACTCTTGAGCAACGTACTCAAGATATGCGTCAGTTCTATCAGTCAATTCTTCTCTGATGATGTTAACTTCTTCAGTTAGATTTGTCTCATACTGACCTTTTAATTCTTCCTTAATTTCAGAAAGTCTTGTTTTAATTGCAGCTTCAAAAATAGTTTTTGCTTTTGCTTGAAACTCTTCTGAAAGATCTTCACCTGCAATAAGTGCATTAATGTCATCTTCAACATTAATTGCAATTTCTTCTTCAGTTTTTTCTACAACTTCTTCTTCAGTAGTTTCTTCTTCTGCAACTACCTCTTCAGTTGAAGATTCTTCTTCTGCAACTACTTCTTCTTCAGTAGTCTCTTCCTCGGAAACAACCTGATCTTCAGGAAGTTCCTCTTCCTCTTTCATGCCTTTTGGCATTGGATCAGCGGACTTAGCACTTTTATTTACAATATCTTTTACCTGCTTTAAAATTGCACCAGCATCTTTTAATTTTGCTGAGTCATCATCAGGTTTGTAATTCTCAGGAGTTGGACCACCAAGATCTTCGTACGATGGTGCAGTGCCACCAGTAGTTAATTTTGGCATAGGTTCGGCTGGTTTTGCCCCTTTGGTTACTACGTTTTCTTCGATGTTTTCCATGTCTTGTAATTTGTTCCCAATGGATATTTTTGTGTAATCTGATATTATTTATAGAACTTACAGATTTGAAATAAATTCAGTAAATAAATTTAGTTTGTGTTCTTCAAGTTTTTGATGACCACCTAAAGCATTTATTCTGTCTTTAATGTTCTGAGCATGTTGTTCACGAAGAATTCCTCCTTCCCAAACCCACTCTTTTCCTTCCATAATTCCTGATACAAATGCGTCAGGAGCTGAAGGATCAGCAACGATATCAGCAGCAGTTGCTAACATGAAATCTTCACCAACTACTTTGCAACCATTACGATCTTCTTTGAGTGATCCGATACCACGAGATGAAACTCCGAGAGTTACACCTTCACCAATAAGTGATTTTGCAATCTTACCCATTGGAGTATCTAGAAGTTGTGCTTTACCAATAAAGTTATTTCCCTCTTGACGAAGAGAAGTAATTTTATGAGAAACACGATCTAAGTTAACTGTTGGACCTTCAGGATGTCCAAGTTCTCCAAGTGCTCTACCTTTTTGAACAAAAGATTCATTATAACGATTTACTTCACGAGTTAGGGTAGATACTGGATATAATCTTCCATTACGATTTTTGAGATCCCCTTGTAGGAAAACTCCCTCAATATACATTTTCTTTTTAGCACCTTTTCCTTCAGTGATAAATTTAACTTGTGATACTTCTTCGGTAATTAATTTCATTTTTCTAATGGGTAAATCCTACTTTAGATCCTTTAACTGCTGCATTGGTTGCAAATACACAATGTGAATATTCTTTTTCTAGAAATTCAACTGATGTAGCTGGCATTGTGAATGATCCTATACCAGTTCCACCTTGTGTTTCTACAACGGTCACAACGTGTGCACTAGAATCGGTATTAACAAGACGAACGACACGAGCTTCAGTAAAACTTGTGGCAGCTCCTGTTGTTGTTGGTAACGCAATTTCTGCAGCTAATATATTTGTGTTTAATGGCATTACTCGTCCTCAGAGGTCTCCAGTTCGGCAGTCACTTCATCTTCTGTTGGTGAATCAAACATTGATACAGCAACATCGGAACGTTGTGATTCTATTTTTTCTGTTGCTTTGGAATATAGAGCATCTTTTATTTTATCACTAATATCCGCAGCAGAAGCATCAGTTGCAATCAAATCGATAATTTCGTTCATTGTATTGTATTGACTATTATTATAACTTTATTTATATGTTTAATATCCGTAACCATTATTTA
>NZGL01000003.1 GCA_002690945.1 Gammaproteobacteria bacterium
GCAGAACCTAAAGAAGCAGAACCTAAAGAAGCAGAACCTAAAGAAGCAGAACCTAAAGAAGCAGAACCTAAAGAAGCAGAACCTAAAGAAGTAAAAGCTAAGGAGCCTGCCAAAAAGAAAGAAAAAGCTAAAGAGAGTTGGTGGTCAAGGTTTTTTAAATAACCTTTAACATTTGGCCTGTATAGGAATTTTTACTCTTTTTAATTGTTTTAATATCCCCTTCAGCAACCACACTTCCTCCTCCATCGCCACCTTCAGGCCCTAAATCAATTATCCAATCGGCCAATTTTATTACATCAAGATTATGCTCAATTATAATCACACTATTACCCTTATTTACTAACTTATTTAGGACATCCATAAGCATTTGAATATCATAAAAATGTAATCCAGTTGTCGGTTCATCTAGAACATAAAGAGTATTACCTGTATCTCTTTTTGATAATTCTTTAGAGAGTTTCACTCTTTGAGCTTCACCTCCAGATAGTGTATTTGCAGCTTGCCCTAATTTTATATATGACAACCCAACTTCCTTCAATGTAGATAATTTTTTGAGAACTTGAGGCACAGATTTAAAGAAATCAATTGCTTCCTCAACTGTCATTTCTAGGATTTCATGAATATTCTTCTTCTTAAACTTTATCTCTAGAGTGTCATCCCTGAACCTTTTTCCCTTGCACACATCGCATTCTACATATAAGTCTGGTAAGAAATGCATTTCAACTTTGACCCACCCTTCACCTCTGCAGTTTTCACATCTTCCGCCTTCAACATTGAAGCTAAATCTTCCAGGCTTATACCCTCTGGTCCTTGATTCTTCTGTGCCTGCAAATATTTCTCTTATATAAGTAAAAAGACCTGTATAAGTAGCAGGATTTGATCTCGGTGTTTTTCCAATAGGGCTTTGATCAATCGATATGAGTTTATCTATATTTTCTTCACCTAGTATTTTCTTAAAATCAGTTTTTTCAGGAGCCTTTTGATTATTAATCTTGGAATTTATGCCTGGAATCAAAGTATGATTTATCAAGGATGATTTACCGGACCCAGAAACGCCAGTGATAGCAACTAATTTATTAAGAGGTATATCAACATTAATATCATTAAGATTATTTGTTTTAGCACCTGATATATATATAGAATGATTGCTATGCTTTCTTTCTTTATTATTTAAAGTGATCTCTCTTTCTTTTCTTAAATATTGCGATGTTATAGATTTTTTTGATTTACATATATCTTTTACATCTCCCTGGGCCACGATAGAACCTCCATGAATGCCAGCACCAATACCAAGATCGATTATATGATCAGCTGATCTGATCATCTCTTCATCATGCTCTACTACTATTATGGTATTCCCTAAATCTCTCAGCTTGATAAGCGTATTTATCAACTTTTTATTGTCTCTTTGATGCAGTCCAATTGAAGGTTCATCCAATACATATATTACGCCCACTAGACCAGAGCCTATTTGACTCGCTAACCTTATTCTTTGTGCTTCACCACCCGAAAGTGTATTTGCTCCTCTAGCAAGATTTAAATAATCTAACCCAACATCAGTTAGAAAGGAAAGCCTTAAAATTATCTCTCTAGATATCTTTTCAGCTATTTCTGATCTATTACCTTCAAGATTCATGTTCTGTATAATTTCTAATGCATCCTGAATTTTTAGGTTACTTATTTCCGGTAAACTCATATCATCAACAAAAACATTTCTAGAGATTTTATTAAGTCTCTGTCCGTTACATGAATTACAACTTCTTTCAGAAACATAAGAACTTATTTTTTCTCTTATAAAATAAGAATCAGTTCGATCATATTGTCGCTGAAGAGATGGTATTACTCCTTCAAACACTTCTTTCTCTTTTTTCCCTGTTGTTAGATCATTGAATGATATCTCTTTATTTAACCCCCAAAGAATAATTTTTCTGGTTGCATCTTTAAGCTTGTTCCATGGCGTATTGATATCTTCTTTCTGATGCTCAAGAAGTCCAATTATCTTGCTTTGATAATAAGGTGTATTCCATGGCTCTATACATCCTTGAGCTATACTCAAATTTTTATATTTGATAATTTTATCTTCATCAAAATATGTATTAACACCTAATCCATCACATTCTTCGCATGCACCACTTGGATTATTGAAAGAAAATATTTTTGGCTCAAGTTCTTGTACTGAAAAATTACATTTTGGACATGAATGTTTATTTGATAAACGATACTCTTCATCTGCTCCAACTATATCTATACTTCCATTTGAAAATCTTATAGCTGTCTCAATAGATTCTGTCAGTCTCTGCTTACAGTCATTTGTCTTATCAATCATCAACTGATCGACCAGGACTGAAATATTATGTTTTTTATTTTTTTCAAGTAAGGGAACTTTATTAATCATATATATCTCATCGTTAATTCTGACTTTAGAAAAACCTTCAGCCATAAGCTGCCCTAGTAGCTCAATGTGCTCTCCTTTTCCATCCATAATTATTGGTGAAAAGATTGATATCTTATTTCCAATCTCTTTCTTAATTGTATCTGCAACCATAGCCACAACTGGCTTTGCATTTAGTTCTAAACCATGATCAGGACATTTTGGTATACCAACTCTGGCGAAAAGGAGTCTTAAGTAATCATGCACTTCAGTGATAGTGCCTACTGTAGATCTTGGGTTATGAGATGTCGATTTCTGTTGAATAGAAATAGATGGAGATAAACCTGCAATAGATTCAATCTCCGCCTTATCCATAACAGATAGAAACTGTCTTGCATATGTCGATAGAGATTCAACATATCTTCTCTGACCTTCTGCATAGATAGTATCAAATGCTAATGAAGATTTTCCTGAACCAGATAACCCTGTAATAACAGTAAGTCTATCTCTTGGGATCTTAAGAGATATGTTTTTTAAATTATGTGCTTTAGCACCTTTGATTTCAATAAACTTCAAATTGATAACATGAATTAGAAAAAAGTATTATAGAATAAGTATATGTCTAGCGTAAACAAAGCATTAATTATAGGTAACCTGGGTCAAGATCCTGAAATCAAATATACTCAGTCTGGAAGTCCTGTTGCAAATCTATCGGTTGCTACCTCTGAAAGGTGGAAAGATAAAAATACTGGTGAACAAAAAGAACAGACCGAATGGCATAGAGTAGTTGTATTTGGAAGACTAGCTGAAATTGCTGAGCAATACCTCAAGAAAGGCTCAAAAATTTTTATTGAAGGGAAAATACAAACAAGAGACTGGGAAGATGCAGATGGAAATAAAAAATATACAACTGAAGTGGTAGCCAGAGAAATGACCATGTTGGATTCACGAGCTTCTGCAGGTTCGAGCGCTTCTTCAACTAATGATTCAGATAAAGACGCTCCAAAGGGCGATAATTTCGAAGAAGATATACCTTTTTAAACCTTCTTTATTATTATCGAGCCGTTTGTTCCGCCAAAGCCAAAAGAATTAGATAGAAAACAATTAATTTCTTTATCTTCATTATTTCTCAATATAGGGTAATTTTCTGCTTCAGGATCTAATTCATTAATATTGTGACTTCCACATAAAAAATTATTTTTCATCATCAAAAGTGAATATATAACTTCATGTACTCCCGCAGCGCCTAAAGAATGTCCTGTCAAAGATTTTGTTGAAGATATTGGAGGAATATTATCTCCAAATACCTCTTTTATAGCTCGAAGCTCTGTTATATCTCCCACAGGAGTGCTGGTACCATGAGCATTTATATAGTCAACCTCATCAATTTCTTCTAAGCCAGCCATACATCTAATTGCCCCCTCTCCTGAAGGGCTAACCAATGAATGCCCATCACTAGTTTCGGAACAAGAAATAATTTCTCCATACATTTTTGCACCACGTTCTTTTGCAGAATAAAAATCTTCAAGAATTACTATCCCGCCACCACCTGAAGGTATGAAGCCATCACGATTTTTATCATATGGTTTAGATGCTTTTTTTGGAGTTTCATTACTTTTTGTACTTAAGGCTCCCATAGCATCAAACATTATAGATCCTGACCAATGATCATCCTCAGAACCTCCTGCAATTACAATATTTTGTTTTCCACTCTTGATTAAGTCAAAGCCATAAGAAATACAATGCAAACTTGTTGAACATGCCGAAGCAATTGAAAAAGATATACCCTTAGTTTTGAAGAAAGTAGAAATAGCAGCAGATGTAGTATTGCCCATTGTTCTTGTTACAGAGTAAGGGCCTATTCTTTTCATGCCTTTTTCTCTAATTGTATCCATTATTCTTTGTATTTCTCTACTTGAACCTGTCCCAGACCCTACAATTACACCCACATCGTCACTTCCTATTCGGTCAGGTGTTAATCCTGAATCAATTATTGCCTCTTGTGTAGATAAAAAAGCATATGCTGAGGTTTCGCTCATGAATCGAAGCATTTTTCGATCAATTGTTTCTAAATCTGGTGAAACTTGCCCAGAAACATGACATCGCATTCCATTATCAATGTAATCATGATTAGTTGATAAGCCAGAATCACCATTCTGTAAGGATTTAAGGACTTCTGATTGATTATTGCCTAAGCATGAAATAATCCCTAATCCTGTAATTGCTACTCTAGACATGACCTTTTTAGTTTAATGAATCTTTTAGGGTATTCAATGTAATTATTTGCAGCTATAAAATTCACCTTTACATCCAGTAAAAATTCAGTTAAATTTTGTTCCTCAATATTGAGCATATATATATTTTAAGAAATGTACGCAATTATAGACACAGGCAATCAACAAGAAAAAGTTGAAGTTGGTTCAGTAATCGAAGTTGATTATATGGCTGACAAGAAAAAAGGTGATAAAGTAAAATTTGATAAAGTTTTGCTAGTTACTGATGGTAAAAACTCAAAAATAGGAACACCTCATGTAGCTAAAGCCTCAGTATCTGGAGAGGTAGTAAACCAAGATAAAAAAGATAAAGTTTATGCTATTCAATTTAGAAGAAGGCAAGATTCAAAAAGAATTGTTGGACATAGAAGAAAAGTTACTACAATAAATATTAACGAGATAAAAAATGGCACATAAAAAAGCTGGTGGCTCAAGTAAAAACGGCAGAGATTCCAATCCTAATTTCTTGGGAGTTAAAAGGTTTGGTGGCCAAAAAGTAAATGCTGGAGAAATAATAGTAAGACAAAGAGGAACAAAATTTCATCCTGGATTGAATGTTGGAAAGGGAAGAGATGATACTCTTTTTGCACTGAAAGCAGGTGACGTAGAATTCAAAGACAAGGGTATAAATAAAAGAAAGTTCGTTAATATAATCCCTTCTAAATAAATATCATGGCTTTTTTCGATGAAGCCAGAATTACTGTAATATCTGGAAAAGGCGGTAACGGTTGCTCTAGCTTTAGGCGTGAAAAATATATTCCAAAAGGCGGACCAGATGGCGGAGATGGCGGAAAAGGCGGTAATGTTATTGCAATACATGATAGAAACCTCAACTCATTAATAAATCTTAAAGGGAAGAAAATTTTTTCTGCTCAAGCTGGAAAAGCAGGTAGCGGGAAAAACATGAAAGGTGAATCAGGTGAAGATCTAATGATTTCACTCCCAAATGGCACTTTAATTTATGCAGACAAGACTGGTGAACTTATTGGAGAGATAACTGATATTAATGAAAAAATAGTAATAGCTAAAGGCGGAAAAGGCGGACTTGGTAATGCAAGATTTAAATCTTCAACCAATCAGTCACCAAGAAAATTTACTGAAGGAGAAGAATCAGATAAGAGAGATATTATGCTGGAACTAAGGCTAATTGCTGATATTGGTTTGCTTGGCCTCCCTAATGCTGGTAAATCTACATTAATAAACTACATAACAAATTCAAAATCTAAGATTGGATCATATGCTTTTACTACATTAGGACCTGAATTAGGTGTCATGGAGAATGATGAGAAAAAAATTACAATCGCAGATTTGCCTGGAATTATAAGTGGCGCATCAGAAGGACAAGGTTTAGGCATAAAGTTTCTTAAACATGCATATAGAACAAGATTTCTGCTCCATTTAGTTGATGGTACTGAAGATATAGATAAGGCTTTAATCTCCTTTGATACGATTGAGAAGGAATTAGATGAATTCCATTTAGACTTTTCTAGCCAAAAAAGATGGCTATGTATCACAAAGACAGACCTCATAGAAGAAGGAAAGTTATCTGATATCTTGAAAGCATTTCAAGTAAAATTTCCAGATTTGCCTATTTATCCAATATCTTCTTTAAGGGGTGAAGGGCTAGAGAGTTTGAAAGAAGAGTTATTTAAGCAGATTTAACTTTTTTATTTAATCTGCTTTTTATCCTAGCTGCTTTATTTTTATGGATGATCCCTTTACTAGCCATATTATCGACTACTGATTGAGCGTCCTTATATACATCGCCAAGATTATTATCTTTAGCTTCAACAGCTTTACTTACATTTTTCATAGCTGTTCTAACTACAGATCTTTGGGCATGTTTTAATTCATACCTGCTTTTATTTTGTCTGGCTCTTTTTTCAGCCGATTTCGAATTTGCCATTTATATATTTCCTTTTTTTTGTCTGGTGGAGGCGGCGGGATTTGAACCCACGTCCGTCATCACTTTCCCCTAGTCTCTACATACTTAGATTCATCAATTTAATTCACTTTGGTGTAGCCTGATGATCAAGACACACTAAGCTAAGCCCTTAAATTCACTCTACAAGTGGGCTCTGGTAGAGTATATCCTACTAAAATGACCGTTATCAAATGTTGTAGGTGACAAATGATAACAGGTTGGCATTAAGCTGCCAAACTATAGTTGTAATTATTTGCAACTATTTGTTTTAAACAATATTTTACGAGTTGTGTTCATGCTCGGTATGCACTTTGGGTTCCGTGGTAGACGTCAAAGCCTAATACGCCCCCGAACGGGCAATAATAATGTTTATTTATACTTTTTTAAAGCCCTTTCTTGATCTCTTTGAATGTCTGCGTCTTTCTTCGTCTGCTTCTTATCATAATTTTTCTTCCCCTTTGCCAAAGCAATTTCAAGTTTTGCTAAGTGTCCCTTCCAAAATAGTTTTACAGGTATACAAGTCTGACCTTTAGCTGAAATAGCGAATAATATCTTTGAAACCTCCTTTTTTTTAAGAAGAAGTTTTCTAAATCTTAAGGGATTAACTGATTCTTTTTGATTTATATAAGCAGCTGGATCTATTTTTGCTCCTACAAGCCATAATTCATCTTTAATATCTTTTATATATGACTCTTTAATATTTAGCTTGCCTTCTCTGAGTGATTTCACCTCCCAGCCTTCTAAACATAATCCAGCAATGAATTTTTCTTCTAGGAAAAAATCAAATCTTGCTTTCTTATTTGAAGCTACGGTTTTACTATCCATATATATGATTTTACAAGATCAGGTAAAAATTTTTAGTTATTTAGGTTTATTACCTTTTATTCTAGTTCCAATTGTTTCATGGATTTCTCCAGAAGCTGCATATGATAACTATTTAATAGAAGTTTTTTATTCTTGGTCTACTTTAATGCTCGCCTTCATCATAGGAACTTCCTGGAGCTTAGCTCTAAAAAATAACCAAAGCATATTTATGGTCGTAGCTCAATTTGCTCTTCTTTTTATAGGGATTATTTTTTTCTATCTCGCAAGTAACAATATAATTTTTTTCTTAGTTGTCTTATTGATACTCTATGAAATGCAGTACTTTTTTGAAAAAAACCTCATAAAAGACGTTGATTGGTATAAAAATCTAAGATTTCATCTAACTTTTTCGATAAGAATTTGCCATTTATTAATGATTGCGTTTATATTTACTAATCAATAAATAAATCAATGGCAACACAATCAAGTCAATGGAATAACAATACAGCCTTTTTGCTTGCTGCTACAGGTTCTGCTGTAGGCTTAGGTAATATTTGGGGCTTTCCTTATAAAGCTGCTGAAAATGGCGGTGGTTTATTTGTTTTGTTGTATATATTCTTTGTAATTACACTTGGCTTCCCAGTATTCATGGCTGAAGTTTTTATAGGAAAGAAAGGAAAAAGTAATCCTGTTTCTTCAGTTGAGAGTCTGGCAGCAAAATCAAATTCATCAAAGAAATGGGGCATTGTTGGGTATGCTGGTATATTAGCGAGTCTTATCATTGCTGGATACTATGCAGTTATTGCAGGATTTGTAATAGATTATGGTTTCATATCTGCTCAAGGAGTAGCAGAGGGTACAGCAAAAGATATTTGGGCTAATCAGCAGTCAACTTTCTTTGATATGACTTTTTGGACAGTACTATTCATTGTCGGTTCTTGCTATGTCGTTGCCAATGGTATTGATGCTGGGATAGATAAAGCAATGAGATTCTTATTACCTATGTTATTTATCTTGGTCTTAGCTATGGTTGGCTATGGAGCATATCAGGGAGATTTTAATGCAGGTATAAATTATTTATTCTCTTGGAAAGCTGATGATATTGAAACAACTGGACAAGCAGCTGCAATAGTTCAAGCAGCAATCGGACAAGCCTTCTTTTCTTTAAGTATTGGTATGGGCACATTGATGGCTTTTGGCTCATATATGCCTTCAAGTCAGAAAGTCTCTAAAGCATCAGGCGTTGTAGTGACAGCAGATACAGGTGTTGCCTTATTAGCTGGCTTAGCAATTTTTCCTTTGGCTTTTGGATTAGGGCTTGATCCTAAAGAAGATGCATTTGGAGGAAGCGCTCTTGTTTTCGAAACTATGCCAGAAGCTTTTGCACAGCTTGGAGTAATTGGCCAAGTTGTGGGCCCACTATTCTTCTTCTTGCTAGCTGTTGCTGCATTTAGTTCAATGATTTCTATATTGGAGCCTAGTGTTGCATTTCTAACTCAAAAGTTCTCCATGTCTAGAATGAAAGCAACAGGAGTAATTCTATTAGTCTGTATATCTCTGTCTCTTGTAAGTATTGCAGGCCATAATGTTTGGAAGGATGTCTCTGTAGGAGCATTAGATAACCCATTTGAGTTTATGAAATATTTTGCTGATGACTTCTTGTTACTTCTAGTTGGAACTGGTATGTCAGTTTTTGTAGGTTGGAGGCTTCAGAAAGTAATTGATGCCGACACAATGGGCATTAGTAGTACAACTATGATGAATCTTTGGGTATTTATTCTTAAATGGGTAAGCCCTATATTCTTAATGACTATTTGGACTTTAGGTAATTTACAGGTTCTATTTGAATACGATTTATTAGATAAAATTATAAATTTATTTTAGATCTTAATTACATTAATTTCAGATAAAAGATTTTCATCATCAAAGAAAAGTTTAAGTCTTCTTTCAAGATCAACAGTCTCCCCAGATTTAATTTGATAAAAATAATTCCACACATTTTTTTCAAAAAAATTCTCAAAGGAAGGTTGACCCATTACATATATAACTTGGTCCTTTGTCATACCTACCTCTAGCTTATTAATGTCTTCTTGCTTGAATACAGTGCCCTGTGTAATAGATACTCTATAGATGCTTGTATTTGAACAAGATATCATTATTAAAGATATAATAAGGATCAGTAATTTTTTCATTTGAGATAGAATAAATGTTATGAACGATAAAACCAATAAAAATTTAAAAGAAGCTGGGTTAAAAGCGACCTTGCCTCGGATAAAAATTTTAGAAATACTTCAAAGAACTTCTGGTACAGACGATCACTTTACAGCAGAAGATATATATAAAGAGCTGATAATAAATAATTATGATGTGGGTCTAGCTACTGTTTATAGAGTCCTCACACAGTTCGAAAATGCAGGTATTGTCGTGAAACATCAATTTGATGTAAATAAATCAGTTTATGAGCTTAACGACCCTCAACACCATGATCATATGGTCTGTGTTGATACTGGTGAGATCACGGAATTTAATGATGATGCTATTAAAAATAAACAAAGAGAGATAGCAGCTGAGCATGGCTATGAGCTGCTTGATCAAAGTTTAGTTCTCTATGTAAAGAAAATTAAAAAGTAGTATGAAAGAAAACGAAGAAAAAAAAGTCGAACAAGAACCTTCTACTGAGAATCAAGAAAACGAAGAAAAAACCAATACAGAGGAACTGAATAGCCTTACCTATGAAGAACTACTTGAAAAAGTCGATGGTCTTAAAGAAGATGCTTTAAGATCAGCAGCTGAATTAGAAAACCATAAAAAAAGAACAGCCAATGAGCTTATAAACGCCTTAAGATATGCAAACTCTGAGCTACTTATGTCATTGATACCTAGTATTACTTCTCTTGAGAAAGCACTAGATAATTCAGAAGACGAAAAGAAAATTGATAGAGAGGGTATTTTATTAATTTTAGATTCATTTGAAAAAACACTTGAGAATTTCAATATTGTTCCTATAAAGCCTACTGGGGAAGAGTTTGATCCGGAAAAGCATGAAGCTGTTTCTACGGTTAATAACTCGGGGGAAAAAGACAATATTGTTTCAAACACCCTTGAAAGAGGATGGTCTCTCAACGAAAGAGTAATCAAGCCCGCCCTCGTTGTTGTAAATAAAAATAATTAACAACTTAAATTAACAAAATATAAGGAATAAAAATGGCAAAAGTTATAGGAATAGATTTAGGTACAACTAATTCATGTGTCGCAGTTATGGATGGCGCAGAACCTGTTGTTATATCAAATTCAGAAGGAGATAGAACAACACCTTCTGTTGTTGCTTATTCGTCTGACAACCAAGTATTAGTTGGCCAAGCCGCAAAAAGACAAGCAGTAACAAATCCAGAAAAAACTCTTTTTGCAGTAAAAAGATTAGTGGGTAGAAAATTTAAAGATGAGTTTATTCAGAAAGATCTTAAATCAGTTCCCTATGGAATTGTTGAAGCTGAAAATGGTGATGCATGGGTTGAAGTTGATGGAAATAAAATGGCACCACCACAAGTATCTGCTGAGATTCTTAAAAAAATGAAAAAAACAGCTGAAGAATATTTAGGATCAAAAGTTGATAGTGCAGTTGTTACAGTTCCTGCATATTTTAATGATTCACAAAGGAAAGCCACAGAAGCAGCAGGTAAAATAGCAGGACTTAAAGTAGAGAGAATAATTAATGAGCCAACCGCAGCTGCTTTAGCGTTTGGTTTAGATAAGCTAAAGAAAGATGGTGTTATTGCTGTGTATGATCTTGGTGGAGGTACATTTGATATATCGATAATTGAGATGACAAATGTAGACGGTGAATACCAATTTGAAGTTATTTCTACATCTGGAGATACACATTTAGGCGGCGAAGATTTTGACTCTCTTTTAATAAAATTTTTCATTGACGAGTTTAAAAAAGAATCAGGGTTTGATCTAAATAAAGATCCTATGGCTTTACAAAGATTAAAAGAGGCTGCAGAAAAAGCAAAAATAGAACTTTCTACTACAGATCAAACTGAAGTTAACCTACCTTACATTACGGCTGATGCAAGTGGACCAAAACACTTGGTGCAAAAAATTACTAAAGCTAAGCTTGAATCTTTGGTTGGAGACTTAGTCATTAGAAGTCTTGAACCAGTTAAAACCGCTCTAAAAGATGCAAAACTTTCTCCAAAAGATATCGATGACGTAATTCTTGTTGGTGGACAAACTAGAATGCCAATGGTTCAAAAAACTGTTGCTGATTTTTTTGGTAAAGAAGCAAGAAAAGATATTAACCCTGATGAGGCTGTAGCTTTAGGCGCAGCTACTCAAGGAGCAGTTTTAAGTGGAGAAAGGTCAGATGTATTACTGTTGGATGTAACGCCTCTAACATTGGGTATAGAGACTTTAGGAGGTGTAATGACACCGCTAATAGAAAAGAATACAACTATCCCTACGAATAAATCACAAGTCTTTTCAACAGCAGAGGATAACCAAACAGCTGTAACAGTGCATGTGTTGCAAGGAGAAAGAAAGAAAGCCTCAGATAATAAATCATTAGGACAATTTAACTTAACAGATATACCCGCAGCACCAAGAGGAACCCCTCAAATAGAAGTTACATTTGATATAGATGCAAACGGAAAGATAGATGTTTCAGCTAAAGATAAATCATCAAATAAAGAGCAATCAATTGCTATTCAAGGTGGTAGTGGTCTGACCGATGAAGAAATTGAAAAAATGGTAAAAGATGCTGAATTAAATGCTGAAGAAGATAAAAAGTTTGAAGAATTAATTGCAGCAAGAAATATGGCAGATGGTGTTGCAAGTTCTACTAAGAAAGCAATGGAAGAAAATAAAGATAATCTTAATGAAGATGAAATTAAATCTTTAGAAGAAGCTATTGCAACGGTTGAACTAGCATGCAAGGAAGATAATAAAGAAGAGATTGATAAAGCTGTTGAGGAGTTATCAAAAATTGTTCAACCACTTTCAGATAAGCTTTTCAAAAAGGAAGAAACTCAAGAACCAGAGAAAGATTCAACTGACAAAAGTGACGATGCTGTCGATGCAGAGTTCAAAGAGGTTGATGATGAAAAAGATAAATAATCGTGAAAAGAGATTATTATGAAGTCCTTGGTGTTGATAGAAATATCGCACAAAGTGATTTAAAAAAGGCCTTCAAAAGACTAGCCATAAAATATCATCCTGATAAAAATCCTGGCAATAAAGAAGCTGAAGAAAAATTTAAAGAAGCTGCTGAAGCTTATGAGGTCTTAAGCGATCCTTCTAAAAGAACAACTTATGATCAATTTGGTCATCAGGGTGTAAATAGTAGTTTTGGTCAGTCAGGTTTTCAGAATGTAGATATAAACGATATCTTTAACAATATTTTTGGAGGCGATGAGGTGTTCGGAGATATTTTTGGAGATATTTTTGGTGGTGGCATGAGAAGAGGCCCAAGAAGAGGTCGAAATATTCAGATGTCATTAGATTTATCTTTAGAAGATGCTGTTTTTGGAAAGAATATAGAGATTACGTTACCAAGTACCAGAAAAAAAGTTTCAGTTAATATTCCACCTGGAGTTGGTACAGGCAATAAGATTAGATTGTCTGGAGAAGGAGAACAAAGTCAGTATGGTGGAGAGAATGGAGATCTCTTTATTGTTGTAAATGTCTTAGGCCATGATTTTTTTGAGAGAGAAGCAAATCATCTGTATTGTGAAATTCCACTGCGAGTTGATCAAGCGGTGCTTGGCGATGAAATTGAAGTGCCTACTTTAACTAAAAAAGTTTTACTCAAAATTCCTCCTGAGACGCAAACTGGAAAAGTTTTTAAATTAAGAGATTTAGGAGCAGGATCTCTTCACGGGAGCAGTAAAGGCGACCTTTTTATCAGAGTAGTTGTGGAGACTCCATCAAAAATCACTGCAGATCAAAAGAAAAGCATTGCTAATGCTTTCTCTGGTTTGGAGAAAAATTTTTCCGAGTCAAAAAAATTTAGAGATAAACTAAACAAAAAATTCAAATGATAAATATTTGTCTTTTTGGAGCGTCAGGAAAAATGGGCAAGGCTGTAATATCAGCATCTGAAGATAATAATGATGTAAATATAAATAATTTTATAGTTAGGGAAACATCAGACAATTTAAATAAAGATGTTGGCGATTTCCATTTTGGCATTTCAAGTGAAAATAATTTCGAATCCTATCCAAGCAAGGATTTTGACTTAATTATAGATTTTGCAACAAGAGATCATATTGAAAAAAGAGTAGAAGTATATAAAACTCTAAAAAAACCATTAATCTTCTGTTCATCAGGGTTAGATGAATCCCAAATGATGCACGTAAAAAATCTATCTGATGATTTTCCAGTTTTTATTGCCGAAAATACATCGATTCTTATGTCTTTAATGAAAGAAGCCGCCATTAAAACAAAAAAAATATTAGCTGAAAGAAATTATTCATTATCCATTAATGAAGGACACCATAAAGATAAACTAGATATACCATCAGGTACTGCTTTAACACTTTGTGATGCACTAGAAATAGGATCTGAAGCAGTAAACAGTATCCGAGAAGGTGATAATGAAAGCTTTCATGAAGTAACTTTTTCTACAGATTATGGGGATCAGCTTCACATAAAGCATTCAGGAAAGAGAAGGGTGTATGCAGTTGAAGTACTTAATATTGCAAAATGGTTTTACCAAAAGCCCAAAAACCTTTATTATATGCAGACCTTAATAGAAGACTTACATGAGTAAATTAGATATTAGTATAGAAAAATTATTTGAGCTTGGCGCTCATTTTGGGCACAGAAAGAGATTTTGGAATCCTCATATGGAGGACTATATCTTTTGTGAAAAAAATAATATTCATATTATTGATCTTTATAAAACCCAAGAAAAAATAGTTGAGCTATATGAAGCATTTAGAAATCAGTCTTCGGTTGGGAATAAAATCATGATTGTAGGAACAAAAAGGGTAGCATCTAGTTATGTTGCTGAGTTCGGTGAAAAAACTGGAATGCCTTATATTTCACATAGATGGTTAGGTGGAATGCTAACAAATTGGAAAACTATTAAAGTGCCGATAAATAAGTTACTTGAATATGAAGAAAATAAAGCTTCAGGTGAACTTGATAGCATGATTAAAAAAGAAGCCGTGATGCTAGAAAAAGAAATGAAAAAGTTGGCGTTAAATTTTGATGGTGTAAAGGAAATGAAAGGTCTTCCTGATGCTCTTTTTGTAATTGACGTTGAAAATGAAAAAATAGCAGTACAAGAGGCACTTAAAATGGGGATTCCTGTTTATGGATTGGTTGACACGAATAGCAACCCAAAAAATTTAACTAATTTTATACCTGTAAATGATGATTCATCTCGCACGATTAAATTTATATTAGACTTTTTATCTCAAGCAATACTTGAGGGTCAAGATTCTGCAAGAAAACAAGGATTAGTTCAGAAGCTTGATGGCGATAAAGGTCCTAAAGTATTTTCACTCAATACTTCAGCAAAGAAAGTCTCAGTAAAAGAAACTAAAGAAGAAGTAAAAGAAACTAAAGAAGAAGTAAAAGAAACTAAAGAAGAAGTAAAAGAAACTAAAGAAGAAGTAAAA
>NZGL01000004.1 GCA_002690945.1 Gammaproteobacteria bacterium
CAGGTGCAACTTATAGTGTAAATTCAGAAGAAAATCAACCTAGAGGCATAACATTTAACACTACTGGAACAAAAATGTTTATAGTTGGTACAAATGGTGATGATGTAAATGAATATACTCTTTCAACTGGATTTGATTTAACTTCTACAGTTACTTTTGTAGACAGTTATGCAGTAACTGAATGTCCAGATCCAACGGCAGTAAAATTTAATACCAATGGTACAAAGATGTTTGTTACTGGTGTAGGCAACAGCAATGTTCATGAATATGCACTAACAACTGGCTTTGATGTATCAACTGCAAGTTTCACACAAACACTTGTCACAACTGTAGACAATGATAATTTTGGACTTGATTTTAAAGATGATGGTACTAAAATGTATATCACAGGAAATCAAAACAATAAAATATATGAATACAATTTATCCGGTGCATTTGATATTTCAACAGCAACATTCAATCAAGATTTAGTTCTAACTGCTACAGATGTAGAACCATTTGGTATAGAGTGGAGCCCTGATGGTAAAAAATTGTTTATTGTTGGTACACATGGCAATGGTATAGATTTATTTAAGGCATCTACAGCGTGGGATATATCAACATTAACACATAGTGAATTTTATTCTCTAGGAGGTAATCCTAGTGGTATACACATCAGTCCAGACGGTACAAAAATGTTTATTGCAGGAGATAACACCCAACTAGTAAAATCATATACACTTTCGAATGCATATACATTTACAAATACAAGCTCAACTTCAACAACAGATAGTAGAGCATTTAGAATGTTTATTGATAATACAGGTACTAGGATGTATGAAGTAATTATTAATGCCGACCAAACTACTGCGGCAGAAGATATAGATGCTACCGAAACTGCTATTACTGTTACTGATGCTACTAAATTACCTGGTTCTGCTACCGAACCTGGCGAAATAATGATAGGAGCAGAAAGAATTAGATATGAAAACACAAGTGGTAATACATTAATTAATTGTACACGAGGTGTTGCCGGAACTGCGGCTACAACTCATGCAAATGGTTCTGTTATTGTATCAGCAGGACCAACAACTGCTATACCAGTGAGTCCTGATCCTGAATCTTGGCCTGCATTTGATTCATTAGATGGTACAACTCAGTCTAATGCTACTATGGCAGGAGTTTCAACAATACATGGAAAATCAGTCACTGAAGGAACCATATAAATATTAATAAGGTAAAATAATGAAAAGTAATCTTAATATAAACATGCACGGACACGTTAAAATATTTGACGTAGATACAGGAGAAATTCTTGTAGATAAACCTAATAAAATACATGCTGAAAACATGAGTAGATGTATTGCAACGGCATTAAGTAATAAAGATTATTTTACATTATACGAAATGCATTTTGGTAATGATGGTACAATTATTGATGCACAAGGTAATCTAACGTATCGTGAGCCTAAAGTAACATTTGCTAATGACGATTTGTATAACGATAAATTTTTTAAAAATATAGATACTTTAGATTCGGATAACACAGATACATCTGCAAATAAAATTGATATTGCATACACAGATGGAAATGCATTTACAGATATTATAATTACATGTACATTGAATTATGATGAACCGATGCAAAGCGATTCTAATTTTAATTTAGCAGGAGTTGATCAAAACACAACAGACGGCACCACAGATGGTAACTTTGTATTTGATGAATTAGGTCTTAAGTCGAAATCAGCAGACGGCAGAAACCAAGGACTATTATTAAGTCATGTAGTTTTTCATCCAGTACAAAAGAGTGCGAATAGAAAAATACAAATTCTATATACCATAAAAGTAAGAACTAATTACACAGCGAGTTAAAAGGTGATAATATGCCATACAATGTAAAAAATTATAAA
The DNA here is from genome assembly GCA_002690945.1 of Gammaproteobacteria bacterium. GTDB lineage: Bacteria > Pseudomonadota > Gammaproteobacteria > Magnimaribacterales > TMED112 > TMED112. Next base: position 1,893 of record NZGL01000004.1, read on the forward strand.
GGTACTGCTATTGCAAGTGTTCTTGAAGGAACAGTAAACAATCAAACTAGTTTGAGTTTAGTAGGCCAAAACTATAAAAATTATGGAGAATTAATTGCAGAAAATTTTGTTCATATATTAGAAAATTTTGCAAGAGATATTGCTCCTACTAATCCTACTGTCGGGCAACTTTGGTATAAGCCAGAAAATGGACAGTTATATATTTTAGACCAAGATGCTAATGCTAAGACTAAATGGAAGTCAATGGCATCTATAGAAATATCATCTTCTAATCCTGTGCAAGCAGGAGCATATACGCCTCGTGAAGGCGACTTTTGGTTTGATAGTTCTGCTGATAAAGGTATATTAAACATAAGATATAAAGACGACGAAACAGGCGAATTAACATGGGGTCAGTTAAGTGTACCTGTGTCTGCTGATGCTACATTGTTATTTCAAACAATATTTGATGATACAGGAAACACATCTACAACACCTACAGGTCATTCTGCTATTAAATTTGTAGTAGATAATAGAGTACTTGCCATTTATTCTGCAGGTACTACGCCATGGTCTCCGTTATATAATAGCGGAAATGATTTGACAGTAACAGTAGGTAGTACAGCAACAACATATGGCGTCGAAAAGCATCCCGATGGTACTACTTTGTACGATACTTTTAGCACTATTAATCCTGGCTTAACAATGTCTGGTCCATACGATCCTAATTTAATTGCAGGAACACAGACAGTAGCAGGTAAAGAATATGCACTTACTTTTGCCGAACCTGCTGAAGCAGACGGTACTACTGCCGAAGGATATCCAATTATTAATGCTACAACAGGTGCAGTTTCAGATATTGTTATTACAAATAAAGGTAGCGGATATTCAAGTGTACCTTCAGTCACAATTTCACCAGGACAGAACAATGGTACTGCTCCTACATTAACCGCAGTTAGGGCAGCCAGTGGGGAATTTCAAGATAAAATAACAAGTGTTACTGTCGGAAATGACCAAGCATATAGATCTGCCAATAGTATAGCTGGTACGGCTGTCGACGGCGGTACAGGATACTATACGCCTCCAACAAAACCTGCAATGACCGGTAGTGTTAGGGTCGGAGCAAGAGTAGATGATTTTATAGATTTACGTAACATACAATCCGGATTTGGTAGACGGGTTAAGAAAGTAGATATTTTAAATGCAGGTAATAATTATGTTAATGGTACTGCCTTAGTTATTTCTGCACCTACAGGCGAAGGTTCGGCAGTCCAGGCTGCAGGAACTATACTATGTTCTACTTCACCTGGACCAATTACAGGAATTAATATTACTAATTATGGTGACGGATATGTTGCGGCACCGACTGTTACAACAACAGGTGGTGATAGTAGTGCAAGTTTGCAAGCAGTATTAGGAGACAATAGGTTATTATTAGATCCTAACGCAATTAGTGGCGACAAAATACATGGCGGAAACATATCGCAGTTTGCTTCTAGTGCAATAGCAGATAATACAGATTGGACAAGAAACGATCCTAGTATAGAAGCGGTTACATTAGAGGACGGATACGATGGTTCTGGTGTAACAACAGTTCATAATGACGACCAAGCATTATGGAATAGTGTAGAAACTATTACAGGTTCCGCTGATAGTTATCAAATGACAATTACAGACGAATCAAATCCACTTACAAGACGACGAGCTGGTTATGCAGAGGTTGCGTTTGAGCGTGAACAAACATTAAATGCATCAGGTTCGTCTAATGATGCTGTTACTGCCGACGGAGCATTTAGGATTAAAGGCGGAGCTCATATACAGAAAAATTTACATATTAATGGAGGGTTATCTGTATCTGGCGATGTTATACATGGCGGTACAGTAACACAATTAGAAACACAAAATTTAGCAATACAAGATAATTTAATACAACTCAATTATAGACAAAAAGATATAGGCAACGATAGCGAATTTACAGGTGTTTCGGGATTATTTGTTGATAGAGGAAAAAGCAGCGGTACTGAATTAGCCAAAGCAGTTTTATTATGGGACGATACTGCCGATGCTTTTACTACAGATAATTATTGGAAACTAGGAACCGCAGCTTCTGTTGTTGAAGATTCTAGTGATGCAGAAACAAAAAATGCCGATAGTGTTACTGGGTTTGCATTAGGCAATTTAGATGTTAAACAAATTTTAGCATCCGAAGGTGGTAAGTTAGATATTGTTAGTGATAATAGAACACACGGATCAGTAAGTGGTAGAAGTATAGGCGGACATATTACAAATTATAACGGATTTACGCAAGACGTAACATCTGCTTCATATCCTTATAATGGTGAAAATGATTTTATAATTGTTGATCAAGACGAAAGAATACTAAGAGGCGAATTTAGATTTTATAGAGATGCATTTCCTACTGATGGAAGTGACTCCTTAATTAATGGTACAGATACTGCTTCAACAGGAGGTACATCATCTAGTAAGGTTAGTGCATTATTAAGTGATAGTCCCCAATCAGGTGGTACAGTAACATATATGAGGGGATCAGGAGGACCACAAAGATACGGTAGTCCTGGAGGTTCCGCTGTAGATAATACTGCATTTACATGGGACGGATCTAATAGTCTTAACGGATTTTTAGAAGATCCTGTATGGGAAGTAGGTACAGGTCATGCAGTAGCATTGCGTGAAGGCAGAAGTATTGGCTGGAATGGTCCTAGAGTACATATACATGATACTGCGGCAGTTCCAGGGACAGGTGCTCTTGTTATGCCTACTATTGCAGTAAATGGTAGTTTTCCTTCGGGCGGTACAACTGTTATTACTGGCGGTAAACATTATTCTGAAACAGACAAAACTGCAATCGTAGGCGAGTCAAGAGATACATTGCAGGCAGCCAGTCCTGGTATTGCAACTGGAGGTTCTATAACCACAGGGTATACATCAGGAGTACTTACATCAGCAACACAGGGAGGCACTGGTGCCGACTATAGAATGCGAAAGCCTTTTAAAGAAATTAATGCAACAAAACACAATGGTGTATTTTGTGCAGATCCTACGCAGGTTTCAGTAAATGCCGCACCACAAACATTAGCAGATAATCCACATGTTACTGATAATACACAAAAGTATGTAGGTATGTATCCAGCAATGGACGGACATAACACATCTGCATTTAATTCAGTAGAACCTTATGATGGTTCTGGTATGACAATAGGTTATGCACAAGGACATTTTATTGATGCATATATTAAAAATATTAGAGTAGAAAATCCATGGGATGCTGAAGAAGCATTTTCAATTTTAAACAGAGCAACTCATTCGACAGGCACAAGTGCTAAAGCAAAAATTAATATTAATGCAGTAGCAACTCATAATGGTGCAAGTGACATTTTTATTGGAGCATACGGCGGACCAACAGACAATGGCGGATACGGTTCTGTACAAATTCATTCTGCATCACAAGGTGATAATCCTGCAAATGTTTATATGCATACTTTAGGTAAAGGTAATGCATTAAGTTCGATTGATATTATAGCAAAAAGTGACGGTAATCATACTGCTGGTACACAAGAAAGTAAAGTGTTCATTAAAGCATACAATTCACCTACAGATAATACAGACGCTAATATAACCACTTTTCCATATGGTCAACGGTATAAGGGAGATAGTGCAACTGCAATAGGAACTAGCACAAATGCAAGTGACGGAAATGAAGTTCACATTCAAGCAACCGACATGATTGTTATAGAAGGTGCGTCAGATGCGACTGGTAGAACACATAATACCGAAGGTTCGCAAGTTACTAGATTTGTTGTAGATGCTACCGATCAATTTTTGCATGGTAATTTACACATAGGAGCAAAAGCAGCCGAGACAACTTGGGATAGCAATGTATACCTTAACGCAGATATAGGCTCACATGTATTTCCATCAGACGATGCAATATGGGATTTAGGTGCTACAAATTACGAAAATGAAATCTCAAAACTGCATGCCAATTTAACTGATAATGGTAGTGCAAGTGATAAGCGATGGAGGACTGTTTATACAACAAAACTTAGTTCTGGTAGTAACTCACAAACAGGCGAAGTAGAAGGTGATTGGTCCTTAACAAGCGGGTCGACATTCCAGTCAACATATACTGCTGACTTAGCAGAACGATACGAAGCCGATGATGTTATAACACCAGGAACAGTAGTAGCAATAGGCGGTGATAAAGAAATAACCGCAACAACAACAGAAAATGACACTGAAGTATTTGGAGTAATATCAACTGACCCTGCTTTTATTTTAAACGGCGGTGCAGGAACAGATGAAACTCATCCTATGGTAGCAATGTCAGGTCGTTGTCCTTGCAAGGTTGTAGGAAAAATAAGTAAAGGTGATAGGTTAGTTTCTTCATCTACAAAAGGCAGAGCTAGAAAAGCAGACTTGACAAACGATTCTGTTTTTGCTATAATTGGAAGAGCATTAGAGGCTCACGACTCTGATGGAGAAGGTACTATAGAAATAGCCGTTACTAGAAACTAATAGGAAACTAGATGGCAGAACATGTCGATGTAACTGGTGCCGCCAATAGCGGTGATCCGGCACCAGATAATATACAATCACAACATATACGAAGATTAGAAAAAGATCTCTGGACTGCCTTTTGGGGTCCTGGTGTTGCGTTAGCAAATATAGATGCAGGCAACGAGCAACAAAGAGGAGAAGGATGGAATCAAGGTTCTACTGATGCTCCGTCTATGGGAGTAGTTTCAGGTAATCCTGCTGCTTATAATGATCCAACAGGTGTTACTGCAAGTGATCCTGCAGATGTAAACCCAGCAAGTCCTGTAGATTTTGCTAGAGGGGATGCTCATGATCCTACTGCATCGTCAGTAAACAGAGATCATTTAAATGCAATTATACGCAGAGTAAACGAATCAATAAGCAGAACAGGACATTCTACAGGTGGTACATTTGCAAACATAGTAAGAAAAGACGAAGTAACAGATTGGGGTGCATTACGTGGATCTAATTTACCTAATCCTCCAGGAGGAAGTGAGACAGCCTCAGTAGAAGTAGGATTAGCAGATGATCAAAGTAGAGTTAGAGATGATCATTTTAATACACTTTCTGATGAAATAGAATATATAAGAGCTAATGCAGGTCCTCCTGCAAGATGGAATTATGGAAATTATAGTGATGCAACTGTAGGTGCATGGACACACGAAAATAAAAAAACAGCAGAAGAAACTATAAGTTGGGGTAGTGATTATTGGGCTCAAAGTGCAACAACTCCTTGGCCGTGGAGTGCGTCGGGTGGTACTAATTATTATAAAAATTTACCATTTAGTGAAGTTAGATATAAGTTTGATAATTGGAACACTTTTAGATATTGGTTTAATCAAGGAGGAAATTTAACTGTAACTCCTTACCATGGCAGTGGATCGAGCGGATTTGCAACATGGCATGCAATCGCAAGTGGTAAACATTTACTAGGTGTAACAAAACCTTCAGAAGACGACGGCGATAAATCAGGTACTAATGTCAGTCTATTAGATAGTGGAAGCCTTCATAATTTAGGTTATAGCGGAACTGGTAATTTTAGAGTTACCGGAACTGTTAATAGAATATGGGCTCTTCCCGAACAAGCAAACTATTGTTCTGTAGGAAGCAGTGGATATTACCATTTTGGTAATTGTCCTACAGGAATACATACTGACGAAACAGCATGTAATGCAGATACAACTAGTAGAGGACATATTAGCGGAACTAATTGGAGAACTACTGCCGTTCCTATGGTAACAGTACAAGGTTCGACTTTTAATACAGCATATGGCGAACATGATGTTTTTTCTATAGGTGATCATTATGAAGCAGAGATAGAAAGTGTCAATGCTAATGTTGCTACATTAAAAAGAAAACCTAGAAATTCTTTTAATCAAGAAGCAAGTGATATAACCAATGGTACATGGGTTATGTCTAGATGGTTTCGGGCAATGGCATTAAAAGGAGATGCGGCTTTGTACGGTGGAAGCAGATCAGAAGGAGATCCTGAGGGATATGTTTTTATGGATTGGCGAATAGTTCATAGTCTTACAGATACCGATCATAGTATTATAGTAAGATGTAGTTATGATAATAGTATGAGTGCTATGAACATGGCTAGTGCCACAATACGAATGTATTATGGAATTAGAAAACCAAATAGTATGTTTCAATTTAATGCCGAAGGCACACCGGCAGTATATGTAAACTTTTCAACAGACGAAGATGATTCGGATGAACGAGAAAGAATAACCATGTCATAAAAGGAGAGTATGGATAGTAAATTAGAAAAAGCATTAGACTTTTCAAACTTTAGACAAACCCTGTATAATCAACAACAAACATTATTTTCAAAAGTAGAAGACCTAAAACTTCTAACATACAGAGACAGACTTATTAAAACAACAGAACAACTTATTGCATTAACTAAAACTATGATTGATTTAGAGTATGCAGAATTTGTTGTAGATGATGTTAATGGAAATCCTGTTAAAATAGACGATCCAAAAGACTTTTTAGAAAATATTGTTTACACATATGCAAATGCAAAAAATGAACACTTTCAAGGATACGAAAAAATCCGAAAAGCAAGATCAATTAAAAAGCTCGTTAACTTCGAGTAAAGGCGCAATATTTTTTGCGTATAATAACGAACAAATAGATTATATTAAGTTAGCATGTTTAAGTGCGGCTTCTGTAAAAAAGCATTTAAACTTGCCTTGTACTATAATTACTGATTTTGGTTCTTTAAACCATTTTGAAGGATCAGATGATTCTAGCTTTATAAAAAATATTATGCAAGAATCATCTTGGGCAATTACCTTCGATACATCAAAAAAAATTCCAAATGTAGTTAATCCTAATGGAATATTAACAAAATTATTTAATAATATTATAGTACACGAAAAAAATGAATCTACACCAAATGTACGCAATTATTATGACACACCATATGCTAATTATAAAGCACAATTTAATAATTTAAATAAACATGAAGTATTTGAATTATCACCATATGATCAAACTATATTATTTGATGTAGATTTTTTAGTCAATAATGCTATACTAAATTTAGCTTTTGATGTAAATTCGCCTATACAATTATACAGAAATGCACAAACACTAAAAAATATAGAACCTGACCATAATTTAGATAAAAGATTGAATGATGTAGGCATTCCGTTACATTGGTCGACTATTATATATTTTGATAAATCACCTATGTCTAAAATGTTTTTTGATATGTGGGCCCATGTAAAAGAAAACTATGATTATTATCAATCTTTGTATAAATTTCCAGAAGGACTATATAGAACAGATTTTGCAGTTAGTATTAGTATGCACTTATTAAAAAACTTTGTAGAATATACAGATGATTTGTTTGCCGAATTACCAGGCTCGCCTATGAAGTATATGGCATACAAAGATGATATTGCAAGTGTAGATAAAAATGGTATTGTGTTTTTTGCAAATAATTACAAAGAAGAATGGAACAATATTTTGACTTATAGCGAAGGCGAGAACTTACATATGATGAATAAACGTGCAGTTGATAGACACTATGATAAATTAATGGAGTTATATGTCTAGAGGTTATTTAATATATGCAGTAGACGAACCTTATATTAGTAAGGCACAAACTCTTAAAAAAAGTATAGAGCATCATACTAATGATGATGTAACAATTATATCGGACAATTTCCCATACGAAGATATTACTAAAAAATCAGAGTGGCATAAAAATACATTTACAAGCAATTTATTAAATTTATGGCAATTATATTGGGTCACTCCGTATGATGAAACTATTGTGCTAGATGCTGATATGTTATTTCTTAATGACTATTCTTATTGGTGGAATTATTTGTCTAAATTTGATTTATTATTTCCTAATACAATAATAAATTATAAGCAAGAAACAATAAAACATGAGCAGTATGATAAAATCTTAACAGAACATGGGATCCGTCCTGCATATGAAAAAATGTTTTACTTTAAAAAAGGACAAGTAGCCCAAGAATTATTTACAATATTAGAACAAGTATTAAAAAATTATAGATCTATAAGTTTAGAAATATTTCCTAATAAACGACCTACATCACTTAGGACTAGTCATGTATTTCCTGCTTGTTTAAAGATGTTAGGCATCGAAGATACTATATATGATAAAAATAATGTGTTTAAATATATAGATATGAAAGTATCTTGTTTAAATGCTCCTGTTAAAAAATGGGACGAAGATTTATATTATTGGGGGGACATGACTAATTTTTATGTAGAAAACTTTAATCAATATTATCCATTACATTATCGAAATGCAGATTTATCTTCAACATAATAAATGGACAGGTGCCATCGAGGGAATAAATGTTTCTGCTGGAGAAAATTGTTCGCTAATAGAAAATGACAGAGTTACCAAAATGCTACAAGGTAACAACATGCAGGATTATATAGTGTTTAATGGAGAATTGCTTAAAAAAGATAATGTTCTTAGAGTACCGTTAGAAAAAAAATTTACAAATATAGAATACGGTAAAAATGCAACTGTTAAATTAAATGTTTATCCTGACGATGCATTAATTAAAGTAAAAATTAATCAATATTTTTTACAAGAATTGATCGACCCGTTTCAATTTGATAACATACAGTTTGTTCATCCTGTGTTAAAAGTATTTCTCCATTCTAAAAAAAGTCCCGAATTGTTAGGTACGTTAGAAATAGATTTAAATGATTATATTAAATACGGAGAATATAAACAAGATATCTCTACAGTTTTAAGTAAAGTAAATATAGAAGATTTGGTATTTAAAACCCAACGATGTTTCGAAAAATATGCATATGAAATATTAGAGTCGGATAGAATAAAAATTAAAAAAATCGATAGAAATTTAATAGACAAGGATATTCATCTAGAGATTGTAAAATTTAGTGATTGGGATTTATTAGTTAGAAATCATATACATTATTGGCAAGAATTTGATTCTGTTTTAAATGATAAAATTACAATTTTTTTTACCGATAGAAAAAATAGAAATAAATTAGAAACTAGTTTTTCTTTTAAATTAGCAGATATAAAAGGAAACAATTTTATTAAAATTAAATTACCATGGCAACATATAGATAATATTTTTTTAGAAGATAAAGAAATCCATGTTAATAAAAAATATCTTAAAGTAAAATATACAAATGAAAATACCAGTAACTGAACTAGACATTATATTCATCTCATATGATGAACCTAACGCTAATGCAAATTTCGCAGACTTGCAAAGTAAGTGTCCTTGGGCAAAACGATCACATGGTGTGTTTGGTAGTGATGCTGCACATAAAGCCGCATCGGCGTTATCTGAAACTGACAGATGGGTCGGAGTTGATGCAGATAATATTGTTGATCCTGATTTTTTTGGTGCAGAAATTGATACAGATAAAATAGAAGATGATTGGGTAATTAGTTGGTCAGGTAAAAATGATGTTAATGGTTTGG
>NZGL01000005.1 GCA_002690945.1 Gammaproteobacteria bacterium
AAAACAAAACGGCTATTGGATAGTTGGAATTGAAAATTCAATAGAATCAAAATTATGGTATGACTTTAATTTAAAAGGAAAAATTGGATTTGTATTTGGTAGTGAAGGAGAGGGAATAAGGCCGGTCATACAAAAATATTGTGATTTGATGCTTACTATTCCTATGAATGGTAAGATAAATTCACTTAATATCTCAGCAACTGTTAGCGCAATGCTATTTGAAAGAAATAGACAAATATTAAAAAGTAAGTAGCATTGTATACTCTTTTAAAATTATAATTATAGTAAATGAAATTGATAAGCATGTCCCGAACGGAATCTTAATTGTTTCATTCTTAATTAAATAATTATTTATTATGATATATAAAATTCCTATAATCGCTGCAAGAAACAGGCTAATAAATGAGTGAATAATCCCAAGCCATCCACCAATAAAAATAATAAGTAGAATATCACCAAACCCTAAAACATTAATATTTCTTTTGATTATTCCAACAATTAGTGTGCATACAGCTAAATAAGATGTAATAACCATAGCACCTAACATAGTTTGATATGGCGTCTGGATTGTTATATATGTATAAGGAATTAGAAGAATAATTAATAAGTACAAATAAATTGATGGAATTAATAAGTAATGAAAATCAATATAGCTTATAATGATTAAACAACAAAAAACTATATTGAGTAAAATTGCTTCACTTACTGAGAATTTAGAAAAAGAAAAAACAAATAGTATACCAGTAATAATTTCTACACTTATATATTGCCAAGAAATTTTTTCTTTACATTGGTTACACTTACCACTTAAAAATATGAAACTAACTATTGGTATATTGTAATAAAATGGGATAAAATTTTTACATTTGGGACAGTGTGAGCGTGGAGATATTATTGATTGGTTTTTAGGTGTTCTAGAAATTACAACATTAAGGAAACTACCGATTATTGATCCAGCAATAAAAGATAAAATCATTAATAGTCAGATAAAGCAGTACCAAAGTGGAAAATTGGTAAATAGGTTGCAACAACAATTATTCCTATAACTCCTCCTACTAAAATAATTAATAATGGTTCAATTATTGAAGTAAGTCTGTCGACACTGGCATTTACTTGTTTAGTATAGAATTCTGATGCTTTAAGTGATAGCGTGTCAATTTCACCAGTTTCTTCTCCAGTAGATAACAATTGAATCATTACTGATGGAAATTCACCTGTATTTTTAAGAGCTTGTGATATATTAGATCCATTTTCAATATTTGTAGAAGCTTCAATTGTAGCTAGTTCATAAACTCTATTATCTACAACTTTTTTAACTAAATCTAAAGTATCTATAATTGGAACACCTGCATTAACAAGTATTCCGAATGTTTTTGAAAATTTACTTAAGATATTATCTTTTATAATTTTTCCAAAGATTGGAATCTTAAGTAATAGTCTATCTTTTAATAATTTTCCAGAGTCTGTGAGGGAAGCCATCCATATTGCTGCAAGAGATGAAAAGCTAGAAAATAATACGAGAAATACATTTTCTTGCAGCCATTCTCCTATATTTACCATAAGCACGGTATAATATGGAAGCTCTGATCCTAATTGATCATAAACATCTGAAAAGCTTGGAATTAAATAAGTAAATGTTAAAAATAGTGTAATAACTAGAAATCCTATGATAAATACTGGATAATACATTGCTGATTTAACTTTTCTCTGAGTTTCTTCTACTGTTTCTAGATATAAAGCTAGCTCTTCAAGAGTTTCTGATAATTTCCCACTAACTTCACCTGCCCTAACCATCGATATAAATAGATTATTAAAAACACCTGGATGACGTTCTAATGTATCAGATAAAAGCATTCCTCTTTTTATATTTTGGTCTAAATCTCCTAAGATTTTCTTGAATTTCTTATTTTTTTCTTCCTGAGCTAGAAAGAAAATTGATTTTTCTAGTGTTAATCCTGCAGAAAACATAGTTGAAAGTTGACGGGTAAAAAATACAAGTGTAGATAATGGAATTCTATTTTTAAACTTTTCCATCTCTAGATTTAATCTATCTAAAAATGGTCCGAGAAAATCAAACGCAACTTCATTTTCACTTAATTTTACAATTGTGAATTTCTTTTCTTCAAGCTTCTCGTTTGCACGATTTAAATTTTCAGCCTCTATTTTTCCTTCAAGCCGTTTACCATCTTGTGTTCTTACAATATATTCGTATGAGGGCATTAAATATCTTCTACTGTTGCTCTTAGGACTTCATCAATAGTTGTTTCTCCGCTAAGAATTTTTGAAATCCCAGCATCTCGAAGTGGAGTCATGCCACTCTTAATTGCTTCTTTTTTAATTTCATTTTGATTTGCACCATCAAAGATTAATTTCTTCATTGGATTATCTACTTCTAGAATTTCATGAATTGCAGTTCGTCCCTTGTAGCCAGTGTTGTGATTACCTCTATTGGGAGTGCCTTTAAAAAACTTTGTAGATTTTTGTTTATCCTTAGGGAAAGAAATTTGATCTAATTCATCTTTAGTCGGGGTATAATCTTCTTTATTATCTTTATCAATTGTTCTAACAAGTCTTTGTGCCATAACAAGGTTTAAAGAAGAGCCTAGTAAGAATGGTGGAATCCCTAAATCTAGTAATCTTGCAATTGTTGATGTAGCATCATTAGCATGAACAGTACTAAATACAAGGTGACCAGTCATTGAAAATTTAACAGCAATATTTGCAGTTTCTTCATCTCTTATCTCACCAATTAATAATACATCTGGATCTTGTCTTAGAATTGATCTTAATGATGCTGAAAAATTCAATCCGATCTCATCATGCATTTGAACTTGATTAATTCCTGGTAATTGATACTCTACAGGATCTTCAACTGTAGTAATATTAATTCCCTCAGAGTGTATTTCTTGAAGGGCAGCATATAGGGTAGTTGATTTACCACTTCCAGTAGGACCAGATATAATAATCATACCATATGGCTGATTTATCCACTTTTTAAAAGTTGTCAATTTACTTTCTTCAAAACCTAGATTACTAAGGTTTAATGACAGTTTCCCACTACCAAGTAACCTAAGTACAACTTTTTCCCCATGGACTGTAGGTAAAATAGAAACCCTTACATCTATATCTCTTGATGAGGTTTTGATTTTCATCCTTCCATCTTGAGGTAATCTATGTTCAGCAATATTAAGTTTTGATAGAATTTTGATTCTTGTTACTATCCCATTAAGTGAAGAAGCAGGAGGGGTCATTATTCTTATAAGAACACCATCAACTCTTATTCTTACATTTACTTCGTCTCGACCAGGTTCTATGTGGATATCCGATGAATCTTCTTTAATAGCTTCTGTTAAAATTAGGTTTACTAGTTTAACAAATGGAGCATCCTTAGCAGAAACTTTTTCAGATGCTAAATCTAGTTCATCACCTCCATCCTCGCTCCCAGGAACTACTTTGATATTTGAAATTGCACTCTCAACTTCACCAGATTTCTTTACTCTTTCATAGAGTGTTTCTATTGCATTACTTATAGCCGTTTTTCCAGCAACTAGAATTTCAGGATTTAATTTTGTTAGTTTCTTTATAGCATCAATGGTTGCAACATCTTCGGGGTCTTCCATTGCAACATAAATAGAACTATCAGTTTGTTTTAGGGTTAGAACATTATTTTCTCTTGCAAAATCTTCTGCAAGAAGTTTTACAGTTTCTTCAGGTGCCTTTAAAAGTTCATCTTCACTAATAGATTTACTTCCTAATTGTAAAGAAAATGCCTTAACTAAATCATCTTCAGTAATTGTACCATTAGAAACAAGAATATTACCAAGCTTATCTTTTTTATTCTTCTGCTCTACTAATGCTTTATTTAATTGATCTTCAGTAATGATATTCTCATTAACTAATATTTCACCAAGTTTTGCAAATTGTGGATTATAACTCATTAAATTAACCTTTCAATTTTAATCTGTACATGTACTAAGAAGTGTAACACTGACTTCATCACTTTGAGCACCATTAGGATTTACAAGATTTGCAAATATTGTTGGGCTAGTACAAGTATACTGTTCTGGATCAGATGCAGTTAGTGTACATTCGTTATGATTAAATGTAATTCTAAAATACTTATTTCCATCCTCATCTGTCAATACTTCATTACTGGGTGGCTCTAAAATAAATGCTTGACCCCAAGTGAGTACTGTAGTAGCATCACATTGCTCTTGCGTAAGTGGATCACCTGTCTCACTATCAACTTGTTCCTCACCATCATCATACTCACCATTACCATTTATATCAAAGTAACATAAATTTAAAATTGCTTCAACGGTAGGTCCACCTTGTGAACCTGTATAAATAAGTTCAACATTAGAGCCTTGAACTGGGACACCATAGAAATCGAGTAACTGTGCTCTTAATATAACTTCAAAAATATCATTGTTAGGATTTGGATTCGCAGGACAAGCCCAATCTACCTGGGTGTCAGACAATGGAAGTAATGATAATGAGCAATCTACGCAAACATTCTCATAATCTACAGGGTTAGCAAAGCTTGAAACGACAATTTGTTGACTTGTAAGCCATTCAAGCTCTAATTCTGCGCACTCTTCATAGGAAGATAGACTATCAGTGCAAAAACTACCAGTTGTATATCCTAAAATCTCTGGAACTTCATGAAGTTGCGCTGAATTATATGTAATTGTTGTCCAAGCAACACCAGGCCAGTGATCTGAATCAGCATCACCTCCAGGTTTTACATTATTAGTTTTAGCTTCAGCTCCAATTTCTGCTAAATTTTCAGGATTCAATGTAAAATAAACAGATGTAGAGTCTACAACAGGATTAGCCCATGTATCCCAAAGCATTATTGAAACTGGCATTTCTGTTAATCCACCTCCAATATTTTCAGCTTCTAGAAAAGAGTATCCAATAATACCTGAAGTTGCTGGACCAGAAGCGACAGTTAATGGTACTGAATATGCAGAGCATATAGGCTCATATAGTCTATCACTGGTGGAACCATCTCCATCTAGGTCATCAACATCTAGAGCATCTAATTCACTAGAATTTTCAATTGTTTCTAAAACCGAATATGGATGAACCTCTAAATTCATTGCAACTGATGCAGGTACTTGACCTGAATTTACTGTTATATTTGATACGCCTATTGTCGAGATTGAATATGCATCACTTAGATTTTCATTTCCATCTAGATGAACACCTCCAAGTACAGTCTCATTTGTTAATTTCCATCTAGTTACATATGGTTCAGTAACATTATTTCCAAAAGCGTCTGTTATAACTGCTTCAAGTACTGTAGATTCGTCAGTTGGACTTCCTTGAACAGAAATAACGCTTGGGAAAGGTGGGGTAATAGAAACTGAGTGAGCAAAAGATGATGAGATTTGAACACCAAGGGTATCTGTCAAACCCTCATAAAGCCCAATTACTTTAACAAGACCTGATGCAGTCTCTGCATTAAATGTTGTCTTTGCATATACAATAGTAGTATCATCTGGAAAACTATTAAATATAGGATTATCAAGATCACCTGCTTGAGCAGAAACGAATATACCATTTTCAGGGTTTAATGAACCTGCTTCAAGCCACTCTCCATCATTTTCTGGATCTGTTTGAAGGGCTGAGAATGTCATAAATGAATTTAAATCTGGAGGGTTTCCTAATGAATCAGTATAAAAAGCATATACATCTGTTGATTCTATTCCACTATCATCAGGTAGTAGGTAATTAGCTGCTACTAGTCTTAAATCTTCATCACAATTAGGACATGCCTCATTATTTACTATTGTAATGTTATCTGTACCAATTTGATTCCCATCTGAGTCTGTTAAAATTTCTGATGTAAAAGGGTCAAGGACATAAGCTGTTAAGACATCATTACCACCTTGAATATTTGTGTATGTAACACTTGCTACACCATTTTGACCTTCAACTAAAGTAGAGTCAGAATCATCACAACAAGTATATTCAAATTCATGACTAATCTCTCCATTAGAACCTCTTGATTCAGAATCAAGAGCAAAACGAACAAGTACATTTGATATGCCTACACCAGCATCATTCTTTGCGATAACTGAAATTTCTGTATTATCATACTGGTCATGAGGTATAGATTCGTAATTTGGGTAAAAATAAAATTCGGCAATATCATATTCAGGCTCTTGACCTCCAGATACTGGATATGTAGCTTCCAATGTTTGGGTTATATCTTCATTAAATACAGATATGCTAAATAGCACATCAACATTATTGCTACTTAACCCTGGAATTGAAGCAGGTTCTATTGTGTAAACAGCTGATGCAGGTTCACCAGTATCAGATGTATAGGCTAATGAATTATCTAAAGATCCTACACCGTCAGTTATTAGATTAAAAAGAATTGGAATATTTGGCATAGAGGAATTATACTCATTCAGTACTCTAGCTGATATAGTTGTTTCATAAGCTACATTTGTATTATCAGTAAATACTTCATTTGTAGCAGTAGTAACACTTAAATTAATAAAATCAGCCAGAGAGCTGACTGTAATTTGTTTAGTCTCTTGATTTACTGCCTCGTATTGGTCAGTATATGAAAATGTAATGTTGAAAACTCCACTCACACCATTATCTTTCCAGTAGCCTTCTAAAATACCCTCACTATTAGTTGTACTGCTACCACCATCAAAGTATGCAAAATTTGATGTTGTAGATTCACAGCTAGAAGAATCATCACCAACAAGAATACACTCTTGGACATTGATTTCAGCCCCTTCAACAGGTTCATCATCTGAATCAAGTATTTCTATTTGAAAATATAAATGATAGTCTGCTTCAAGTGGATTATTTACATCATAGGCATAAGTTGTATTTTCAAGACAATTTAATAGATGACAATTTCGTACTTCTGTTTGAACTGAAATAGTGTATGTTAAATTTGGATTTTCAGCAGAAACTGGCTCTGAATTATCACAAGAAAGTGAAAATATTAGCAAGAAAATAGATATTAACAGCACTTTATAATTTGTATAGTTTATGCTTTTCATAGATTACTTTTCCTTTTTCTTTTTGTCAGATTTCTTTGTTTTATTTTTAACAGTTTCTTTTTTATCTAAGTCTAAACCATAACTTTTAGATTCATACTCAGTCTCTTTGTGAAATGGATTCTTATTTATTCCGCTATAATTATCATAAATAATTTTTGGAGTTATTTGTATTACAAGATCAGTCTTTGTTTCGATCTCAGAACTATGTCTAAAAAATCGTTCGCCAATAAATGGGATACTAGAAAAGAAAGGTACACGATGTTCAACCTTCTTTTTATCAAGCGATAGAAGTCCACCTATGATAATTGATTCATTATCCATAACTCTAATTGTTGTAGTTGATTGTCTTTTTTTAACCCAGGGGATATTTCTATCTGGTCCAATAAATTCAAATATTGAACTCACTTCAGGTCTAACAGATGTTGTTATGTATCCATCTGTATTTACGGTAGGTAAGATATGTAGTTTTATACCTATTTCTTCTCTTTGTACTTGAACTTGACCTCCTAAACCTCCACTAGATAAAATGTAAGGTACAACATCAACCATAGAAATTGTTGCCTCATGACCATTTAATGTTACTACTTGAGAATTTGTTAATATATCAGCTCTATTATTTTTCATCAAGAAGTCAAGGGTAACTTCAAATGCAGTTAACTGTCTGCTGAATCCAGCGTTTGCACCAGTTATCCTTTGAAAATACATTTCTGATGGGAGTTGTTGAAACGCTTGTGGTGTAAGAGTTTCAGTAACTAAGCCTTCTGTTGAAGTAGAAAATGAGCTACCTGGTAGCAAAGAAGCAGTTTCTCCTCCAGCATCGAGTTGGAGCGGAACTCCACTTTCAGCAATAATTGTTGTTAATTCAGAAAGTTTTGCCCAGTCTATTCCTTCCTTATCTTCATTAGATAACGCAACTTCAATAAGTTTAGCTTCAAGCATTATTTGAATTGCAGGCTTATCTACTTCTTGTATTATAGTTTGGATTTCAGTTAATTTTTTAGGGCTTACTGTAACTAATAAATTATTACCTGCTTTATCAACAGTAATTTTTTCAGTGATATTTGCCAATAGACCTACCACATCTTCAGCATTTGCATACTTTAATGGAATTACATGAGAACTTACTCCAACGTCACTATTCAATCTATCTGCATTTGCAATTAAGATAGAATTACCTTGAATCTCATAGCTTAATCCGGCAGCACGAACTATCATATCAATAGCTTGATCAATTGGAGTATCTACAAGGTTAATTGTAATTCTTTCTGATGAATTAACATTTGGGCCAGTAACAATATTGTAGCCACTTTCATCAGCTAGTATGGATAAAATTCCTGATAGACTAGAGTCTACAGCTTTAATGGTGATTTCTCCCATATCATCAAGTTGCTGATTAGCAAATAATCCAGAAAACATAAATAAAAATATTAATGTTCTATTAAATTGTTTTAGGAATATAGAGCTTAAGATATTGTTCTTTTCTATATTAGTTATTTTCATTGTTGACCTTCCTCATTATAAATGTCATATTTAAATCTTTCATTATCCTTTTCAAAGACAACAAACCCCAGTCCCATGTCAATTATTTTTCCACCTGATATAGTATCATTGACTGATAGATTATAAATTATATCACCATACGAATTCACTAAGTGTGCTTTATAACTATTGCTTTTACCACTATACCAAATATTATCTATTTTTAAGTGTTGATTAGCCATAGACTCAAATCCCTCGAGTTTTATAACTGATAATAAATTAGAAGGATTATCTTCTGGAGCGATATAGTACTTGGTTTCACTACCATCTGTAATAAAGTCTTGTTTTTCCTTTAAGCTAACTTCAAGTTTTTGTACTTTTTCTTTTAATTGCCTATCTGTGCCAATTTCTTCAGATTCAAAATCATCTAGTAGCTGAAGATATCCATTATTATCAAAGTATAATGAATAGCCTATATATGCAATAGCAATGAAAGCTATTGTAGTTATCATTTGCCAAAGTAAGTTTTCTCGTTTATCCATAAAAATTATTTATTTAATGTCACTGTTGAAATTGTCATTGTTATTTTTGCTCCTGGTAACTGTTTATCAGCTCCTGAAGATCTCCTAACTTGATCAGGAGTATTAATGAATTTAAATTCATCAATCTTTATAATACGTTCACTTGCAGATAATTCTGCTAATAGTCTTCCAAATCTTGGATAATCACATGTAAATTCAAGTTCATAAGGTATATATGTATATTTACCTTTTTTATACTTTTTAGCGGGGCTAACCCCAACACCATTAATATTAATTTTACTGAAAATATCAGTTAAATCATTAATAAATGTTCTCGATGCTTGCTTGTTTAGCGGATCATTTTTGCTTTGTGCAAGATTTTTTTCAAACATATTGTATACATAGTATAAGCTATCAGATAATATCTGTGTTGTAATAAATTTTTCATTTGCTACCTTTTGACTATCTTCGAGATCAACAATTTGATCATACTTATCAGTTAACACAAAAGACCAAAGTATTGTCATTATTACAATAAATAAAATTGTTATAATTAGTAAAATAATATTTCTTTTCATTGTTTTTCCGCGATTGATTCTAAAACATCTTCATATTTAATACGTGTTAAATCATCCCAAAGTCCATAGTTAACACTGCCTTCATTTGCTATCCCTGTCGCTTCTTGAAATCTTTTAACTGCAGCAAGATTAGACTTATTTTGGTTCTTTTTTAACCGTTTGGCAGCAGCAATTATATTTTTTGAATATTTTTGCATCTTATTAGATGTTGCATTAGAAGCAATTTCCTTATTTTTTTTCATCAACTCTTTTTGAAATTTTGTTGTTGGCTTTTTACCTAGAATTTCATCTCTATTTATAATTGTCACAGACTCTAGGAATCCAAATTCAATATCATTTTTTGAAAAAAGTTTAAGAGCTGTTTGAAATTTTTTCACATTATCCCGTAAAGGATCCTGCACATCAATATCTTTAGCTAATTGAATTATATCATCTGAATATTTATTTTCTTCAATCTTAAGTTCAACTTTTTCTTTAACCTTTTCTTCAACCTTAGGTTTAACCTTTTCTTCAACCTCCTCCTGAATCTTAGGCTCAATACTTTTAGGAATTTCTTTTTCTACAACAATCTCATTAAGTCTATTTTTGATTTTCTTCTTTAAAGGAGCAGAAATTTGGAATTGATAGTATGGATTACTACCTCTTGAAACTCTTTTACTATTTCTAAGTTCATATTCTATAAATTCTTTACCAAAATCTTCATGACCTTCAAGTAGAGTTATAAAATCATTGAGTATTTTTTGATCTTTTTGTGTCTTATCTTTTATTTTAGATATAGCAGAAATATTTAAACTATTATTAGCGTATTCTAACTTTGTTATACACATATCTTCAGGAGTAATTTCAGATAATTGCATTAATTTTTCTGACCAAGGAATAGTTTTTTCACCAATTTTATACGCTAATTCTATATCTTTTTTAGAAAGATTTAATAGATTGACTTTTTCGTTATTAGATTCATTTAAATTTTTATTTCTTTCTTCGAGTTGTTTTTTTATTTCTTTTTTTAAATCTCTAGTATCTTTTTTTATACCGCTTATTGTATTTTTTCGTTGATTAATCAACTCATTATAATTTGAATTTATATTTATAAACCAGCTGATTAGACCTAGGTATATAAAACAAAGTAGTCCAAATATAATCCATTTATCTCTATTGCCCTTATATGCAGCTTGTCTAGCTTTGCTAATATTTTGATTTAAATTAATTAATATGAAATTATCATTTTTCAATTACATCATTCCTCTTAATGCCAGTCCAACAGCAACAGTAAATTTTGACGGGTTTTCAATCTTAACATCACTTACTATTTTATTGAATGGGTTTAGTATTTCAGTTTCAATTCGTAGCTCATCGGCTATTAAATCTTTAAGTCCACTTATTTCAGCAAAGCCTCCAGAAATAAATAATCTTTTAAAATTTGAATTTCCATTATTTGATTTAACATAATATCTAAGAGATTTTCTCATATCATCAATTAAATTACTAAATATAGTTTTTTCAGAAGACTCAAGACTAAAAGTATTTGAATCACCACCCATTGAGTTACTATCCAAGGATTCTATTCCATCCCTTTCAAGAATATTTTTTGCATCAGAATAGTCTGTATCATATTTTTTCATTATTTCTTTTATAATTGTAAAACCTGAAGTTTCAATTTCTCTTGTAAAGAATGTTTGTGATTTACCAAAAACTACAAGAGTAGAAGTACTTGTTCCTAAATCTAAAATTATATCTATTCCTTCTTCCTGAATCCCATAATTGTGAGTTAAACAGTTAGCTAAGGCTATAGGCTCTGCATCAAAAATTGAATTTTTAAATCCAGAATCTCTTACAATAGAATCAAATTGTTTAATTATATTTTTTGTAGTGGCAACT